>NZ_JBFTLN010000022.1:0-142857 GCF_056396465.1 Chitinophaga sp. 05T412 | reverse complement strand
TGGAATTGCAACAATAAAATGGACAGTTGGTTAAGCTGCAATATTTTGTTTGTTTAAAAATTCCCCAAAATCCTGTGGAGACATGTATCCCAGGGCTGAATGTAATCTTTTGCGGTTGTACCAGATTTCTATATATTCGAATACGGCCAATGCTGCCTCCTCTTTATTTAAGAATTTATTCTGGTACACCAACTCTGTTTTAAGTGATTTAAAGAAGCTTTCCGCGACCGCATTATCCCAGCAATTCCCCTTACGGCTCATACTCCTTGTGATTAATGGATTCGGTGCTAATAGGCTTTTAAATTCGTTGCAGGCATACTGTACTCCCCTGTCAGAATGAAACATCAATGCCTGTCTCACTGGTCTGTTATTTTCTGCCATTCTCCATGCAGGAACTACCGTTTCAGCTGCTTTCATGGTGGTACTCAGCGACCAACCGATAACTTTCCTGTCTCCCAGATCCAGAACTATAGTCAGGTATAGCCATCCTTGCTTTGTTTTAATGTAAGTGATATCTGATACCCAGGCAGTACCCATTGTTTCTGGCTTAAATTGCCTGTCAAGTTTATTTTCCACAATGGGATATTCGTGTCTGGAATCAGTGGTGACCTTGAATTTCTTCTTCACAATACTTCGGATTCTCGCTTTTTTCATTAGTCTGGCAACTCTTGGTCTGGATACTTTTATTCCCTGGTTATTTAATTCAATTGTAATCCGGGGACTGCCATATATTTTTTTGCTATTAAGATGGGCTTTTACGATTTGATCGGTAAGATGCCTGTTTTCAATACTTCTCTCAGACGGGCTGCTGTTTGACCAGGCATAAAATCCACTTCGGCTTACTTTAAACAACTTGCACATCTTCTCGACATCAAATTCCGCCTGATGGTCCTTTACGAACCTGAATATTTGTTGTCTTCCCTGGAGAAGATGCTCACCGCCTTTTTTAATATCCGATTTTCCATTTCTGATTCCTGAAGCGCTTTTTTCAGCGCTTGGATTTCCTTCTGCTCTGGTGTAATAGTTACGGCTGGCTTGCCACTCCGGTGCAATTCTACTGCCATTAATTTGAAGGATTTATCATAACCCCTTCTTACTTTTTTACTCATTGTAATCAAAGTTAAGGAAAGAGCTTAACTATATGTCCAATCAAAGGTAGCAGTTCCACTGCTTTCCAATTGCGGCTAAGGTTTTTTCAATAGAAAAAGGCTGCAAATATAAATATGCGATCCTTCCTGCATGACTTTGAGATATATTTTTCAGAAGTAGAAAATTATTTGAGCCGGTTAATATAATTCGTCCTTTTTCAGAATTTTCATCGTCCTGGTTATCATACGTACAAGTTTACAATTTCGGAATTCAATTCTGAAATTGTAAACTTGTACGTATATAGTCTGTTGCTTAAATTCAATCAGGGATTTATCTCAAGAACGCATCCCTGTCCTATTTGCTTATCACTGACTATATTTGAGAAGATATAATTGGTTTTTACGGTTTAAAAACATCCCCATGAATCATTTCCTCTCTATAAAAGAACTCATCAACACGCTTTCCTGGGCGAAGGAGTTGTTAACAGAGATGTTTGAGAAAAGAAAATCGTTTGTATACCGGTACGATCATGCGCTTGAATTACTGGAAGACGAGCGCATTGAAACATTATGTCTGAAAGGAATACTCCGTCGGAACGGGCCTTTTCTGGAAATAGATGAGCAGTTTCAGGTATTTTTTGAGCAGGTACTGGAAGTAAATGAGGAAATCAACACCTCGTATGTGAATGAAAATATTCAGCAGGTTAGGCAGCATATTAATTTCTACCTGCAGGAAAATAATGAGAACCGAAAGCATATTTATCTGAAACAGGTAAAATCTGCTCTCCGTAAAATTGGACGTATCACGCTGAGAAATATTATCGATTTGAACCGGAACATCGAGAACGCCTTCAAAACAGAGCCTAATTATATCATTAAAATAGCTCGTCTGGAAGGCTTTGATGAGAAGCGAAGGGCTATTTACGGCCTTATCGAACATACCGAGCGATTGGTTACGGAAGAAGATCTTACCTTTTTTACTACCGCGCTTGACGAAGAATTAAAGCAGGTGGTAACCCAGCTTCGGGGTCAACTTACCGAGAGCCGGCATAACCTGATTGAAACCCAGAAACAAATCATTGAGTACCTGAACCAGGTTAAACATCAAAGCAGGATTCAGGAAAAGATCCGGCAGATCAAATACCTGAAGGATCAGTTTGAACTAAAGGCAAAAACTAATATGGTTGCTCTTCTCATGCAAAACAATGATGTGGTTTTTGAGAGCAGACCATTGTACCCGCTTAAATTATCACTGGACTTCCTGCACACAGACGAAGGTCGCGCTCATATAGAGAGGGGGGCTTTAAGGTCCCGCCAGGGCCGTAAACCAACAATACCTGTTGCAGAAAACATTTCCAGTCGTGACCTCCTGCCTGAAACGGAAGCGGAGATCTTTATTGACCTGGAAGAGATCAAACGCGGATTTATGGCATCGGGGAATCATTTACATAATTTTATTATGCAGTACAAATACCCGCGTGAAGTAAGCTACGAAGAGCGCATCACTATTTTTTGCCAAATGGTATCCATGTATGAGCAGGAACTGAATGTGAAAGAATTGTTTCAGCAGGACGGACATATTGAATACGCAATGGTACACCCGATCTAATGGAAAAAGGCCATAAAAGGAATAACTATGAGTACAGTGTTTAAGCATACCGCCGATATTTTTGACATCCTCAGTAAAGGTAAATTCATTTGTAGCAACAGTGTGGAAGACAGCTACAGGAAATTATACAATACCATGGATGAGCATTTTGATGAATTGTATAATTATTTTATTGCTATCGGATTTGTGCTGGAAAAAGGAGATGAATACTTTCACTTTTCCAGAACGGAGAACAGGGCGTCAATTGAAAGCAAAATAGAGCAGGCCTACCGATGGATAGATGTGGTGGACTTCTTTATGGCTTTCAATAATGGTTTTGCTCCCGGATTTCGGTTTACACCTTCGGATGTGCTGGTGCAGGTAAAAATAGATGCGAGCCTGAAGGACAAGCTGGAAATCATGAGACGCCTCACGGGTGAAGGCAGCATGCCGGATCGGGTAAATTCATTGATAGAAAAACAACTGGTAGCCCAGGGCTACGCCGAACTGGAAAACGAGATAAGCCAGCAATATAAGGTGCTTGCCTCGTTCAATTACATTAAACAATTGATTGTAAGTATTCAAATTCACGAAGAAACCATACATGAGATTCCTGAATAAAGTCGTTTTTATTAATAGCGCTACTATCCGGTATGCAGAAGTTATGGTAGACGGAAATGTGCACCTGATAGGTACCCAGGGTGTGGGTAAAAGTACACTTCTGCGTACCATTCTTTTCTTTTACAATGCGGATACGCTTAAACTTGGTATTTCTAAAGAGAAGAAAAGCTTTGCTGAGTATTATTTTCCTTATCGCAACTCCTTTCTTGTTTATGAGGTAATGCGCGAATCGGGTCCATTCTGTATTATTGCGTTTAAAAGTCAGGGCAAGGTTTGTTTCCGTTTCCTGGATGCAGCCTACCATCGCGATTATTTTGTAGATGCTGATGGACGCGCTTTTGAAAAATGGGAAGATAATCGACAGGTGCTTGATGCACAACGGATCGACCATACCCGCAAAATAGACCGCTATGAAGAATACCGGGATATTCTGTATGGTAATAATGAAGCGGGCAAAAAGGAGTTTGCCAAATACGCGCTGCTGCAAAGCAAACAGTACCAGAATATACCACGTACTATACAGAATGTATTTTTAAACAGTAAGCTGGAAGCGGAATTCATTAAGCAAACCATTATTATGTCGCTCAATGAAGACGATCTTTCCATAGATCTTCAGAGCTACACGCACCATCTGAAGAATTTTKAGCAGCAATTGAATGATATTCATTTGTATAAGCAGCCGCATATTATGACGCAGGCGGAGAATGTAGTAAAGAATCACCTGGCCATCAAGCATCTGGAATCTGAAAAGAACCGGTTTGCACTTCAGCTTGCCTGGAGCGCAGCGCAGCTGCAAAGGACAGCTCCGAAGCTACTTGATAAAAAGGAAAAAACTGCAGCTGAAAGAGAAGAATTGCAGGAAAAAGCAGAAAATACTTTGCAGCGCTATCAAAATAAATATGTGAAGATTACCGGTGAAATCACCATACTGAATAGCGACCTTAAGAAGGCAAAGGGAAAAGCAGACATGTATGCACAGCACCAGATAGACCGGATTATTGAACGATCAGGTAAAAAGAAGGAGCTGGATGCCAGTCAACAGAAGCTGGAAAAAGAAAAGCAACTTTTAACTTTCCACTTTTCAGAAGTATCGCTGAAGTATGAAAATCTGCAACAGGCACTGGATCAGGCTTACCGCAGTTTTGAGCATGATAAAAAAGATGAACAGATGGCCATGCGCGAACTGGCGGCCAGTGAACGGGAAGATGCTGCAACCTGGCTCCTCAGTGCGCAATCTACCGTAAAGCAGCTGAATGCGCAGGCAATTGAACAGGCACGGCAGGCATTGGAACAGCATCAGCAACACCTCCACCAGGAAAAGCTCAAAAAGGCCACCCTTACACATCAACGCTTCTTTGAAAAGGAGTTGATGGATGCTGCTGAGGAGGTAACCATATATGAACTGGCTATCCGGAAGAACGCGAATGACCTGGATCATTTTAAGAACCAGTCCGCCACTCTGCAGAAACAATGGGAACTTGATGAAACTGCCGCGAAACAACAAACTGAACACCGACACGAGAAGCTACAGGACGAAATTACTTCGCTCCAAAAACAAGTGCAATCGGTAGAATATAAATTGCAAACAAACGAACAGGCCTTTTATGGCTGGCTCAATAAAAATAAACCAGGATGGGAAGATACCATCGGTAAAGTGGTGAACGAACAGTTGTTATTCAATTCGGATCTTGAACCCAGGGTTATAGCTGATTTAAATAATAATCCCAACTTTTTTGGCGTAACTATAAATATCGATGATCTGTCGGTGCAGGTAAAAACGCTGGCAGAATATCGAATGGATCTCCAGCAACTCGAAGATGCCATTGCTGGCAGACAAAAGGAGCTGCAAACACTGCAGGGTCAACAGCGCCAACAGCTGGATAAGCTTAAACAGAAATATCAGCCGCTGATAAAAGCGGCAAAGGACAGTTTGCTCGAACTAAATTATAAACAGGAACAGGACACACTTCAGCTAAAGCAGGCTATTCTGCAGCAAAAGGACTGGGAAGTAAAGTCCAATAATGCCCGTAAGCAGGCCATGTCCGACTTGGATGCCGCCATAGCAGCAGCGAGTGAAATGGTAGCTCATGGTCAGCAATTGTTTTTACAAACTGAAGATGAACTGTTAAAGGAATTAAAGACCAAAGAGCGTGAACATGCAAAAAAGATGGCCGCTATTGAACAGAATCTGATGCAAAAAACAGGACTCATCAATGAAACGATTAAACATCACAAGATAACCTGGGAGCAGGAGAAACAACAACTCAAAATAAGATGTCAGCATGAACTTTCCGGAAATGGTGCCGATACAGGGCGACTGGAAATTTTGGATCAGCAACTGGAAGAATTGGAGGCAGAGCTGAAGTTTATTGAGGATAACCGTGTTCTTGTAATTGAATATAGAAAAGATAAAAAAGAATGGATCGATAAGGCCGACACCTTTAAATCACAGAAATCCATTCTTGAAAAACAGCTCACCATAGAAGATGAAAAATACCGGCAGCAGAAAGAGGCTCTCAGCATTCAACTCACCGAGACAGATGCATTACTGCATCAGTTAAATCAGCAACTAAACCTGCTGGAAGAGGATAGCAAGGCATTTATACGTTTTCAACAGACAGATCCCTACTTAAGTATTACGCCGGCATATACAGAGGAGAAGGATACCTATAAAAATGACAAGTCCTGTAAAGTGCTGATAGAGGAAGTTAATCGTTGCTATTATACTTCCATTAAGAGGTTGGACGATCTAAAGGAAGCGGCTAATAAGTTCCTGGGCAACTTCTCTGTTCAGAATATATTCAGTTTCCCATCCGGCTTAAACGACAAACATGCTTATCAACAATTTGCAGAAGATCTAAACGAGTTTATAAATAACAGCAAGATAGAAGAATTTGAGCGACGGGTGAACGAACGCTTTGCTAATGTAATAAAGCTGGTGGGTAAAGAGACAGGAGATCTGATGTCGAAGGCCGGTGATATTCAGAAAGTAATCAGCAATATCAATAAGGACTTCGATAATAAGAACTTTGTCGGCGCTATCCGGAAAATAGAATTGCGCATAGATGAAAGCGCAAATAAAGTAGTGCAACTACTTACGCAGATCAAAAAATTCAATGATGATCATAGTTTTGATATAGGTGGTCTGAACCTTTTCTCATCAACAGACCAGGAAAGTAAGAATAAAAAAGCCGTGGATCTGCTGAAGCAACTTGGTAAAGCAATCAGCGAATACAGGAGAGACACGATTGCATTATCAGATTCATTTGAACTAAAGTTCAGGGTAGAAGAAAATCAGAATGATACCGGTTGGGTAGAGAAACTTTCGAATGTTGGTTCAGAAGGTACGGATGTACTTGTAAAGGCTATGATAAATATTATGCTGCTGAATGTGTTTAAAGAAGGCGCCAGCAAACGGTTCAAAGAATTTAGGTTGCATTGCATGATGGACGAGATCGGGAAACTGCATCCTAACAACATTAAAGGAATTCTTCAATTTGCAAACGACCGGAATATCCTGCTGATCAACGGCTCTCCTACAGAAACCAATGCATTAAATTACAGACATATCTATAAACTGGAGAAGGATGACAACAGGAATACTAAAATCAAGCGGATCATAACGCAACTTTTAAAAGTATAATATGGTACTCCCACTTCATATAGCCCAAAAACTGCAACAGCTTTTACTTCCGGAAACATCTGTTCCTGGTTCCGAGATGAAACATAACGTTGTTAATAAAATGCTGGACGACGGAATTTTACAGAAAAAACAAACCAGTAAAAGTCGGCATGTCATTTTTATACCGGTCAAAACATCTTTGACTAACTACCTGCATAACCATTTTGGAATAAGCGATCTGGATGAATATATAAGCAAGTACAACCAACTTCCAAATCGTGCCGCTGCAGTGACTATCGCAGGCAACTCCAAACTGAGAAGAATCCGTACATTTAAAGGATTTCTCGTATCCAGTACCTCACCCGTTGCAGCAATGTTCCATGGTAAGCAGTTTTATATTAATCCTCCAGAGGGATCATTCATCTATATGTACGATTATGAAAACTTTCAGCCAGATTCCGATATAGTTATTGTGGGTGTCGAAAATCCGGAAAATTTCAGACGGCTATTCGAGCAGGAATACCTGTTCACTAATATTAAACCGCTCTTCGTTAGCCGCTATCCACAAAGTAATGATCTTATAAAATGGCTTCAGTCAATTCCAAACCCCTATCTGCATTTCGGTGATCTCGATTTTGAAGGTATCAAGATCTATAACAATGAATATAAAAAGCACCTGACAGCACGTGCCCGTTTATTTCTACCATCCGGACTGGAAGATCTATTGATGAAATATGGAAACCGTACACTTTATAACCGCCAATATGCTGAAAGGCCGGATACATCAGCTGCCGAACCGGCAGTGAAGTTACTCATGGAACTTTTGCTAAAGCATGGCAAAGTTTTGGAGCAGGAGATCTTTATAATAAGTAACGCTTCGTCAAAAGAAGGTTTGAACACTTGGTTATCTGAATAGCAAAATCTGAATTTCTGGAGAGAGGTAAATTCTCATTCAGTTCATTATCATAGTTTTAAGATCCCGAATCTTCGTCAAATCCTCATAAAACTGGTTCGAGAATTGTCCTAACGGGATCACTGGAAAGTTTCAAAGCCCGTGACTATGTCGCGGGCTTTGTTGTTTAAGTCTATTTGTTAGTCTATCAAAGTGCGAAATTGCTTTTCGTGGTTACTTAGTTTTATTCGGGTTGACTGGCGAAAGAAATGCGTCGCTTATATCACTACTACAAAAGAGAAACAATAACGGTGCTATTGGTTGTATTTCGGCAATGGTATTAGGTATAGACCAGACAACGGCCGCCGACGGTAATTTAAAGCCCTTTGCAATTGATTTGCAAAGGGCTTTTTAAGTTTTTTTGTAAATTTGGATGAATGGTTTCGGCGATTATACTGGCTGGTTATTTTTATTGACTAGTTGCAAAAATGGACGACTATCTCGCCATGAAAAATGTCAGACAAAAAAATAGTAATGAAAATTGAGAAATTAAAAAAAATCGATGCCAACCCAACAATGTCGTGGGGCCACAATGGATACTTCTCTGATCATATTTTTCATGCAAAGTCTTATCATACTCTTAGCGGGTTTAGTTTTGAATTAGAAAAAATCAAAATGCCCTTTACCAAGAACTGGATTACAACGGAGGAGGATATTGAACTTTACAATAACATCATCGATCAGGGCTATTCATATGGTGCATATGACAACAATAGGCTGGTCGCGTGGATAATAATCGAATATCGGGATTGGAACAAGTCATTATATATCGAAAATATATTGGTAGCTGAAGCTTATAGAAGTAAAGGACTCGGAAAAAAGCTAATGGACAGCGCAAAAACTGAACTAGCCAAACGCAAAGCCAGAATAATGGAATTGGAAACGCAAAATACGAATACAGCTGCGATAGCATTTTACGAAAGCCAGGGGTTTCACATTACAGGTCTAAATTTAAAGCTCTACAGCGATTTAGAGCACGAATTTGCGATATTCATGTCCTTCGAGTTAAATATTAAAGGCGATGTCATAGATTAGTTTTATTAGATTCTTACGCCAATGAGATGATTTTAGGACCACCGTTTCTTGCATTAAACAGTATACCTTAAGATTGATAAACATCCCGTTTGTCTGGCACATGCCGGGCGGCAGCCAGCCACCAGTTCTCATTTTTATATACTAAAATAAAAATAGCGGGTTCATCAAAGCCGCTTGCAGTGTCCGTTGCCTGGTTGGGCAGCATTGAGTCTATCCGGAAAAATATCCCCATTTATCTAATGATATTTCTTTAATATTTATATTTTTCATTTGAAATTTATGGAAATCGTGCAGGGTATCATCTTCTTATTGAATATTACAGTTTAGGATGTATTGGCGTCGGAAATTCAATGTCTGGCCGGCCACGCGACATCCGCCATATTATCACTACCTAAAAAAGTAAGTCCCTTAAGAAAGGAGTTATCTTTTTAAAGAAATTATCAGCCAAAGACAGCCTGAAAGCGAATGAAGAAAGATTGGTTTTGACTTTGAATAGCTTGCTGAACTTTACTGTTTAAATGAAAATAAGAAGATTGAAATATCCACTAAAACCACTTCCAATGAGAAAAATTTTATTGATTACTTTGGGAATGAGTGTATTTTTTGCATCCTCTCAAGCGCAGCGTATTGCGCTGGTTCCTAATGGTGTTATTCCTTATCAGGTAACTGTTACGGGGGTAGATTATAAAGGTAAAACCGCACTGGCTTTACAAATGCTGAATACTGCCATTAACGAAAAGACAGTTGCATTGCTCAAAAATACCGATTTTCATAATGGCATCATTGAGGCAACAATTTCAGGACAGCCGCAGCTGAATGCCGGAGAAGGCGCACGTGGGTTTATTGGCATTGCCTTTCGGGTTAGTAAGGATACCTCCAAAATGGAGTTGTTTTACATTCGTCCAACCAACGGCCGGGCAAATGACCAAGTACGGAGGAACCATTCGACTMAGTATGTTTCTTTGCCAGGCTACCCCTGGGATAGATCGCGGGCAGAAACACCAGAAAAATACGAGGCCTATGCTGATATGATGCCGGGTGAATGGATTAAGGTAAAAATTGAAGTAAAAGATGAAACGGCCAAACTCTATATCAACGGTGCTGAACAACCTACTTTGATTGTCAATGACCTGAAGCAGGGCAAAGATCTGCGTGGAAGCGTCGGCCTCTGGATTGGTCCGGAAACGCTTGGTTATTTTACAGAAGTGAGTATAAATAGACTAGATTAGCAATTTTGAATCTGGCAGTGCGATTCAAACTTTGTTATTTAGTACAGAGGATGTAATAGCGCTAATTGGGTTTAGATGTTTTGGCAGGCAAGTAGTTTTTTATCTTCATCCAAATGCCCCAACGATTTTAATATACTTCTTAAGTCTTTTGGAGAAGTTCAGGTTCTATCATATTGTAGATATGATAATGAGATTTCAATATTAAATGATACCTTAAGTTACTATATTCGGTGTGGAACGATTTTTACTGGTAAAGCATCTAAAACATCTCAATGGAACCCTTGATCATCAGAAAAGCAGCTGCGAATCTATACGTTTTATTAGCACTGGCAGTATTGTTGCTGCTGTTTTTTGTCTATATCTTTCATGAGCATGTTACACTTGTAACGATACTAATTTTTGCTGTTTTGAGTATAATCCCCGTATCGCTTTTTATTTATGCGCTTCGTGAGCTCATTAAAAAGGCGCCTCAGATTACTTTTACGCAAGAAGGATTAGTCATTAAAGATAGTAGTTTTTACGCCTGGGAAAACATGGATGCTTTTACATTCAGCAGAGAGGAAGTTGGAAGTGATAATGCAGGACGTATCCACAAAAATTACATCACGTTGTCATTTAAGGATGGGGCCTCTGCGAAAATTCCGATATCTCATCTGGACAGGAATGCAGAGGAAATCATATACTTACTTGAGGCATATAAGCGTAGAGCAGATGAGGTCAGTGGCCCATTAAAGCAATAAAAGTTTAAAATACCGAGCCTGCGCTAGTTGCGGGCTTAAATCCAGGTGGAGGGGTCTGCATGTCAGGTTTACGATAGTTTAAATATACAGAATAAGTGTAAATATGTACAAGGTGGAGGACCCGATATCAGTATAATATTGCATTCTAAACATGCAATAAATGAGCTTCAGGTTAATTATTGGCATCTTGTTGCTGTGTACCGCTACTACCAACGTACTATCGCAAGATGCCGGCTCCATCCGTGGAAAGCTAAAAGAGGCCCAAACATCAACACCAATAGTAACAGCAACAGTGTTATTATTGGACAGGAAAACAACTGCTATCGTAAAAGGAGCGATTACTGATACTACCGGAAGATTTATCCTTGGTAACCTGCCGGAAGGCCTGTTTCTTTTAAAGGTGATTCTTTTTGGCTACCAGACTTTTACAAAGGATAGCATCCCCATTACCCCCAACGCCAGGACGATAAATTTAGGAGAGATCGAGATGGAGATCTCCAAAGAAAAGCAACTCAAAGAGGTCGTCATCACATCGACAAAAAATGATGATAAAATAGGTATCAGTACAAAGAAGTTTTCTGTAGAACAAAGCCTGGTCAGCAAAGGGGGGACTGCAAGTGACCTGCTGCAAAATATCCCCACCGTTACTATTAATGCAGGCGGCGGCGTAAACCTCCGCGGTTCGGACAAGGTAACTATTTTAGTAGATGGCAAACCTTCGTTGATTGGTGGTGGCGATATTACCCAGGCGCTTCAATCCATTCCCGCCGGCGCCATTGAAAGCATTGAAGTAGTGACAAATCCTTCGGCAAAATACCAGTCCGAAGGTGGTGCCGGAATTATCAATATCATTTTGAAGAAAAATAAAAAACTGGGATTTAACGGATCAGCAGGTGGTACAATGGCAACCAGAGGCAATTACAGTGGACGCGCCAACCTTAGCTTTGAAAACAGCAAACTGAACATCTACGGTAATTACGAATTCCAGCATAGTGATATCTATAGTAACGGGCACCAGAATATTCAATACCTCGATCCGGGAAACGCAGTGGTTTATTCTAAGGAAATATTCCCGTCCGTCACCATAAACAATGTGCATAGTATCAAGGCCGGGGTTGATTATTATATTTCCCCAAAAAGTTTATTGAGCTTCTCGGGCGGACTTAATGCCAATACCTTAAACAGGAATGAGACTTTAGTGATTGATCAATTAGCGGTGGACAAGGCTGCCCTGCAAACGATCCGGAATAAAAATGTCACGAATAGTAACGGCTTTACCTATAACGCCAATGCTGACTTTATAAATACATTCAGTAAGCCGGGAGAAGAACTGACCATCAGTATTGGTTATGCGCGCGGCCGGGGGGAAAGTCATCAATATTTTAATTCCTATGCGCAGGATGCAGGAAGTATTGATAATTTACCGGATACCTCTGTTCTTCATCCTGTTGGTAATAATCGTAATAGCTATTATAATATACAGGCAGATTATTCGTTACCGATCGGCACGGGAAAACTTGAAACAGGCTATCGCACCGAAATCCGGATCGATAACAGAAACCAGCGGGTATTCAATGTGGATGATGCTACCGGAAGCTACGAAGAGAATTTTCCATTGACTAACTTCTTCCATAGTAAAAACCAAATACATGCCCTGTATATCAACTATCAAAACAATGTGCACGATTTTAGTTACCAGGTTGGCCTGCGCGGAGAAGACGCCGTACTACACGGTGATGTGAACGGTTACGACACCACGGGTACATCAACGATATTGCCGGTAAAAGTAACCAGCCGGAGGTTGTATCCCAGCCTTACGCTTGTACAAAAACTGGATGATCATCAACAATTGCAATTTAGCTATGTCCGAAGGGTTACACGTCCAACGCCCCGTAGCTATAGCCCGATCCCCGATGTGTCTGACCCGGTAAACTACGACAAGGGTAACCCTAACATTTTGCCCGAAGATATTCACGCTTTTGAGTTGGGCTATCGTAAAAGCGGGACCAAAGTAAACCTGACATTAAGCCTGTACTATCGTATTACCCACGATTTTATTCAGCACCTGGAAACAGCACCGGTAAACGGCATCATTACCACCATTTCAGAAAACATCCCATATGCTTATACAGGAGGACTGGAAGCTATCTGCAATTTTCATTTCGTGAAAGCCTGGAATTTTACACTCAATACCAATCTTTTTGAAAACCAAACCGCTGGCCTTCCTGCATACGGCATTACAAAAAGTAACGGCTTCAGCTGGAACGCCAATCTCACTAATAACTTTACTATTGTTAAAGGTGTTGCGCTGCAAGTGCGGGCGGATTATCTCGCGCCGAATGTGGTGGCCCAGGACAGAAGCAATGCTAACTTTGGCGTAGATGCGGGCGCCAAAATAAATTTGCTTCATGGAAAAGCCACGCTCTCTTTAACCGGCAGAGATATATTAGCTACCCGCAAATGGAGTTTCGTACGGGATGGGAATGGGGTGCTGCTGGATTTTGAAAGAAGAACCGTTGGGGCAAGGGCGGGGATCAGCTTTTCCTACAACTTTGGCAAAGACATTTTTAAATCGAAGAAAATAGAACATAGTACGGAGCACCAGGAGAATTAAGTGTACATAATTTCAACAAGCATCTATGATAAATCAGGTAAGAATAACAACAGGCATTATTATTTGCTTATTAGGCGGATCGTTTGCGTCTATAGCACAACACGCAGGCGGGAAGGCCGAAAAATTTGCAGCTACTATAAAGGTCGCCGATTTAAAAAATAATTTGTCCATTATTGCGGGTGCAGCTATGGAAGGAAGAGAAACCGGTACCGCCGGGCAAGCCAGGGCGGCAGATTTTATTGCAAACGTTTATAAACAGATTGGTTTATCCCCGGGTAATAATGGGAGCTATTTTCAATGTTACCCTTTAATAAAAGACAGCGTGATACGTAGTTCTTTACAGGTGAATGGCCGGGAGTTTGCTTATGGAACTGATTATACCTTACTACCCGCTATCGATCACGATGAAACGTTGGATGCCGGGCCCGAACGGCCAATGGAGTTGGTATGGGGAGGATACGGCATTGTTGATGCTTCCTACAATAACCTCGCAAACATCCATGTGAAAGGGAAAGCGCTGCTGGTATTGAACGGTGAACCCAAAAATGATTCCGGCTACCTGTTTACGCACTCAGATCATATATCAGCCTGGAGCAGCTTTAGCATTGGCGGTAAAAGGAGGGCCCAGGCAGCGGCAAAGATGGGCGCTACGGCATTGTTTATTGTTGATACAGGCGCTACCTGGAAGACAAAGTTTTTCAGTCCTATCAGATTGGAGCCTGATGCCAGGGACAGCATCGGCATAAATACATACATTATCTCTGGCGCGTTGGCCAGGTCAATTGTGGGAGACCGGTACGATTCCCTGATCGCAGGGGTAAATAGGGAGCGTCCGGCAGATTTTCAGACGCATATCCCGTTACATGCTTCGCAGACGATTACCCACGAGCGCATATCCGCCAGTAATGTAATGGCCTTTTTGCCGGGTACTGATAAAAAGGAGGAGCTGTTGGTGATATCGGCCCACTATGATCATTTAGGCGTGCGTAAAGGAAGTATCTATTATGGCGCCGATGATAACGGGTCGGGTACCACCGCGGTATTAGCCATGGCTAAAGCTTTTGTCGCCGCTAAAGCTGCCGGTGTTGGTCCGCGCCGCAGCATTTTGTTTTTGAATGTATCCGGTGAAGAAGAAGGGTTATGGGGTTCGGCTTATTACACAACGAATCCCGTTTATCCGCTCAGCCACACGATTGCAGACCTGAACACCGATATGATCGGCAGAATCGATCCTGGTCATCAACGTGACAGCAATTACCTGTACATCATCGGCGATAATAAACTGAGTTCCGCACTACGACCCATCAATGAAGCGAATAACAACGCATATACCCGGCTTCATCTTGATTATAAGTATAACAATCCCGATGATCCTGAACGGATCTATTATCGATCCGATCATTACAATTTCGCTAAAAACAAGATCCCTATTATTTTCTTCTTCGATGGTATCAATGTAGACTATCATAAGCCTACTGATACGCCTGATAAGATTAATTACGACCTGATGTTATCCCGGTTGAAGTTAGTGTTTTACGATGCCTGGTCACTCGCTAACCAAAACGAGCCGCCACCGGTAGACCGGAATGAGAAGTAAGAGGCTGAATGCGTAATCGCCTCTTTTTATATTTCTTATGGAAATCTTGTAATACTTTCGTGAAAGATCCTAAAGATCAGCCTTGTTATGTCTACAATAAAAAGGATCACCGCAACAGACTTCAGAGGAAGGTTCATGGCTGAAATGTCAGCTGAATTCACTGTTTTGAAAACTCCCGTTCAGGTTCATGATATCCGGAAAACATCCGGATTCATCAAAGTGCCCACTCCCTTGCACAGACCTGAATATAATTTCATTGTTCATATCACCAGTGGAGCTGCAAAGCAGCAGGTGGATGCAGATCTGGTATCCATCAAAGCGAATGAGATCCTGTTTGTCAGACAAGGGAACGTTACTTCATTGAAAGAAGTAAGTGCAGATGCGGCGGGACATATCATTTTGTTTGAAGACAAAACGCTCAATCAGTTATTATCCAAACAGGAACTGATCAAACTCTTTTCTGTCAACAATGTGATCCATTTATCAGGAGACAACAGTGTGTGGTTAACTGCCTTATTCGAACTGCTGAGCGTGGAAGTTTACCAACCAGGTCCCAACCTCGATGTTTGTTATTCGCTTTTGCAGGCAGGGTTGCAGAAGATCTTCTCTTCCGCTAAGGAACTGAATAAAGGGATGAGCAGAAGCGCTGAACTTACTTTCAAATTCAAGGAGCTGGTGTATAAGAATTATCTGAAGCATGAGTCGATCCTATTCTACGCCGATGAGCTATTCGTGTCTGAAAATTACCTCCACCGATGCATTAAAGAGACCATTGGAGAGAGCCCGAAAGAGTGGATCAATAAAGTATGCATCCTGCAAAGTCAGCTGTTGTTGCAGGATCTGACAAAAGGCATATCAGAAATTGCTTTTGAACTCAATTATGGCGATCCAAGCTATTTTGGACGGTTATTCAAGAAGATCACCGGCGTAACACCCTCTGAGTACCGGGCGGCATTTATGCAGGATTTGTCCGGGTAAAGAGTGGTTTCGTTTTAAAGCAGTCGATGTTTTCAATCCACCTTTGTGGTATTAGATCTCTTAAAAATGAAAACATTGATAGCTGTTAAAAACGGTGGTATCGGAATTGCCTCGCAACGCAAGCATAACTTGAAGGAAAAATGGCCAGTTCTTAGCCTGGTCGCATTATTTTCTCTTCTCTTTTCAAACAACATTCAAAGCCAGCAAATCCAGGATGTAGGCGGTATTGCCGTTACTGTACATGGCAAAGCTTCATTTGAGGACCTGCCGTCGGGCAGTCCATTGTCTGGGAGTAAATTTCAGCTGAATACGTATGATGCATGGTTACCCATTCCTCCCATTAAAATTGGCAAGACCACCATTTTCAGCAACCTGAACTACCGCCTGATGGACTTCAGGTATGATGACCAAACGATCGATGATCCCAATAGGATTGATCGGATACATGAGTTGAAATCAACCATAATTGTCCGGCATCCGCTCTCCAGCAGATGGTCGATCCTGGCGATCGCTATGCCAACGCTGGCGGTGGAATCGCGGAAGTCTCTCTCTTCTGACGGATTGATCTTTGACGGAATCTTCGGCGTGTCGAAGAAGTTTGGAGCGGAATCGAATCTGGAGATCGGATTTGGCGTCCATGTCCTGCACTCTTTCGGAGAAACACTGATCACGCCGGGGATTTCTATCGATTACCGAAGCAGGAACAACAAGTGGTTAGCGCAGTTCTATTGGCCCAGATTGAATGCGTTGTACTGTGTGAGCAAGAATACTCAGATCGGCCTGGCAGGCTCCATCGACTGGACACGCTTTAAGCACAAGAACTTCAAAGGGTATACCGGGGAGGAAATTGATTACGCACAATTCTCCTCTATTCATGGAGGCCTGCAACTGCAGCAGCGTTTGCTCGGCAATTTCTGGTTCCAGTTGCAGGGGGGAGCAGCGCTGTTCAATCGTTATGAACTCTACGATACTGACCAGAAAAAGGTGAATGATTTTTCTATATCCAACATGGCATACGGGAAAGTGGCACTCACGTATCGCATTAACCAGAAAAAATAAAAGTGAGATCATGAAAAATATAAACGATCAAACTTCCCTATTCAGTTTCCGTTCTCTGATGCTTGCGGCTGTTCCTTCTTATGTATTCCCTGCATTAATGTCTTTTCTGTCTGGTTTTTTTCTGCAACGATCGGAGCTGATGCAGGCGAGTTACAGCACTATTGGCTTGTCTTCTCTGTTCTCTACGATCCTGAGCCTGATCATGCTCTGGCAGTTCGATTCAAAGGGTATCCTGATGAAAAGCAAATTGATAATATCACTGCTGGTAATTCTAATAATGGTTGGATTGGGGATACTGTGCGCAGCAATTCTCCAGCTTCCATCTGAACGATTTAATATCGTATTCTCGGCCTTTCTGGGTGCGGCAATTGTAACGGTTCGTCACTATGTGAAAAAAACTGCAAATGAAAAAAAATAAACCAACGATCGTCGTTTTTGGATGTACTGGCACTGTTGGGCGTGAACTGATGATCCAGTTGAGTGAACTGGAATGCATGGTGAGAGGGGTACTCAGAAATCCCGCCCGCCCTTATCCGATCCAACCCGGAAGCGGTTCACCGAACATCACATATGTAAGCGCTGAACTGAATTCTCCCAGCCAGCTGAGAGGCGCTTGTTTTGGAGCTGATGCCGTATTTCTTTTGACGGCAACTTCTCCCAGACAAGTTGAGCAGGAAATCAATATCATTGATGCTGCCAGGGAGTGTAGAATCAGACGCATCGTGAAGTTGTCGGCACCGATTGTCCGCAGCCCTGCAAAGGTGGAAGTCAGCGAGTGGCATAGAAAGATCGATGACTATCTCGCACAGCATATCGAAGACTATTGCTGTCTCCGGCCTTATTCCTTTATGCAGAACTGGGAACGGAACACATTTACCATTCAGTATTTCGGTAAGATCTATGGGGCCCTTGGTGATGCCGCGCGGAACTATATCGATTGCCGCGATGTAGCAACCGTTGCTGTAAATTATCTGCTGACAACTGAAACCATAAAACAGCGTTCAGTGGTGCTCTCAGGTCCGCAGGCCATTACCAATATCGAAATGGCAGAGAAGCTTTCTCATGTAACGGGCAGTAAGATCGAGTACGTGGATATCACGCCTGATGAATTGTTCATGCAGTTGACCGGCAAAGCAAAACTGCCAAAGTGGTTGGCTAATCATATCGTGGAATTGGATGATCTTGCCATCAAAATGACAGAACCAAACGCAGATACGATCAGCGATATCATTGTGAGAAACCCACGGACCATGGACGAATACCTGCAGGAGAGCCGGCATCTTTTCAAAAGGAAACCTCTTTGGAAATTACTATTCAGAACTGCCTGACCCGTGGCAGATAATCAGTTTACGCAGTGGGGGTAGGCTTATGTTCAGGTGGCACATTTGTGCCACCTTTTTGCTGCCATGTATTAACGTCATATCAAGGGGGGATACCTTATTTATAATGAATAATGTATATCATTCGATAAAATTTTCCGCTTTTGATCATTATTTGCCTTCAATAGCCATTAACTTTGCAGCCATTTTAATTTTTGAAACGGGCAAAGCAGTCTTGCGTCAGTTTCAAGTTAACACGTGTTATAGTATGAAATTTGCCTATATACCAGTATTTCTAGCATTAGCTGTCGCCACAAACGCCTTCGGCCAGGATAGTACCAGGCCAAAGAGAATCACAGATACAACCAGCCAGCTTAAAGATGTCATAGTTACGGCCAGTCGTGTGGCCGAGCATATTAACGAAGTACCTTCGTCTGTCATGTTAATCTCCAGAAAAGAAGTAGAAAAACAGGCGCAGATCAACAATAATCTGCCATATATCCTGATGCAGAAAATACCTGGAATTTCACCCAGTGAAGAAGGGCAGAATAACTTTATTGGCAAATTAAGAGGCAGAAACTTCCTGGTGCTTATAGATGGTATCCCGCAATCCACCCCATTACGAAATGGGGGACGTGACCTTAAGACGATCGATGTCAGTGCCATCGATCATATTGAAGTTATTAACGGCGCCTCTTCCATGTATGGTAATGGTGGAGCAGGTGGTATCATTAACTACATCACCATAAAACCAGAGAAAACAGTTCCCTTTAGCTCCTCCACTTATTTCAATAACAGCCTGAATCTCGTAAAATCCGATGAAACTTATGGATACAATCTTTCGCAGGTATTCAAAGGAGGGGTAGGGAAATTTGACTATGTGGTACAGGGAAAGGTGGCACATTCCGGTGTAGTAAGATCTTCCGATGGTGTTGTTGTTAGCCCCTTTTATGGTTTGGGAGAAACAAAAACTTACAATGCCCTGGTGAAACTTGGGTATGACTTTTCTGCCAATCATCGTATTGAGGTGATGGGTAATTATTACAATAGCATCCAGGACAGTAAATACATTGGAACAAAAGGTAACTTTGGTATTGCTCCTGCCATTGGCGTTAGGGGAGATACCAACATTCTGGGAGGTACTCCCTATAATAAAACACTAAACATAAAATATACCGGCACTTTTGGCAAAACGGAAGCCAATGTTGCCGTGTACTACAATGATATCAATTCGGTATTTGAGGCCTATAATCAAATATATTCCGACCACACAGGTGGACGTTTCAATTTCTCTACGCCTTTTGTATTGCCGGGCAACAACCATGTGCAATTAATTTATGGCGTGGACTTTCTGAAAGATCATACCGTACAGAAAGATATGGCCGACAAACTGGTTACTCCGGACATGAACATGAATAGTATTGCGCCTTACCTGCAATCCAAATTCATATTCGCAAAAGACTGGATATTCAAAGCGGGTGCGCGTTATGAGAACCTGTTGTTTAAGGTTAGTGACTTCACT
Source organism: Chitinophaga sp. 05T412 (assembly GCF_056396465.1). Lineage (NCBI taxonomy): Bacteria > Pseudomonadati > Bacteroidota > Chitinophagia > Chitinophagales > Chitinophagaceae > Chitinophaga > Chitinophaga sp. 05T412. The sequence goes on along the minus strand of NZ_JBFTLN010000022.1, from coordinate 122,893 downwards.
AAAGGAACTCAGTTTGTACCAGGTGCTACCAATACATATAATGCACTCGTGTTCAATGCAGGCCTGCGATACAATAAATGCTCCTATGCCCAGCCGTTTGCCAGCTTTTCTCAGGGTTTTTCCATTGGGGATATTGGTTTGGTGTTAAGAAATGGTGTTTCGTTGAATGCAATAAATGTAGCACCTATAAAAGTGAATAATTTTGAACTGGGAGTAAATGGAGATATCCAACGATTCCATTATGAAGTAACCGGCTATTATAGCACCAGTAAAAAAGGAGCAACATTCAAAGAGATCACTCCAGGTAACTTTGATCTGATTCAACTACCTCAACGTATATACGGAATTGAAGCCGTACTGGGGTACAAAGCTACCGATTGGTTAAACCTGGGTGGTATACTGGGATACATGGATGGAAAAGAAGATACCAAGAACGATGGCCACTACAATGGGAAAGTAGATAATTCGACTATTTCTCCTATAAAAATCGGGGGCAACGTGAACATTAAATTTACGCGTCAGTGGGATTTCTCTGTTCAAATGACTAAAATAGGAAGCCGGGACGTGTTTCCAAAAGAAGTTTGGAATTACGGAAAATACCCAATATCCGGATATACGCTGTTTGATATGTACACCTCTTACAGGTTCAGACACGTAACACTGACCTTTGCTGTTAATAACCTCTTTAATGCAAATTATTATCCGACACATTCAGAAGTGCGCGGTGCCACAACTGAAGGCCGTTATTATGTAAAAGGTACAGGAACGGTCGCCAACCTGGGGGTAGTGGTCAATCTATAAGGTCCTCACTCATATTTATTGCAGATAGACTAGCGCAAGTGATTTCAAAATAGTAACACAACTAAAACAACAAAAAAGAACCCGCCACGATGGCGGGTTCTTTTTTTAATACAGGTATCAGCGGCAGATTGCAGGTATTGGCTACTGATGTAATCTGTAATTCAGGCCAATGTTAACAGTTGTTGGTGAACCGGGAAATTTACCGCCCCAGAAATCATATCGGTGTGTAAAATATTTTTCGTTCAGCATATTATTAATGGTAGCGCTTACCCCCCAGTGGCTCCACTTATAGTTCACCGCCAGGTTCAATAGGTTATATGACGGAATGGCGCCATTGTATCCATCAGGGGTAGGTTGTTCCGTATTGAGCGCATCGTTATATTGTTTGCCGGTAAACGTGTTGTAAATGTTTATGCCCATTGTTCCGACACCAATAGCGCGGTCATATTGTATACCTGCGGTGAATAGCTGTTTAGGGGCATAAGGAAGCAAATTGCCTTTATTGGGTCCGTCATTGAAAGTTGCTTTCTGTAATGCACCTGTTACATATACTCTTAGTCCTTTTGCCGGAAATACATTCAGTTCTAATTCCAGCCCACGATGTAATGCTTTACCGGCATTGGTGAATTTTCCGCTTTCTTCCACCAGTTTATGATCGAAGTCAAGCAGGTAACCACTCATAGCGATGTCCAGCCAATTAACAGGAGTGGTACGTATTCCCACTTCGTAGTTTGTAGACGTTTCTGCACCAAGACTGTTTCCTTTAGCGACTGTTCCCGGATCAAGGGCGGCATATAACACGGGTGGGTTGTATCCTTTTGAAACGGTGGAATATATTCTGAAACGCTCAACGGGTTTGTACAATACACCAAATGAGTAGATCAGTACATCCGTTTTGGTGGAAAGTTGCTGAGCAGTCAGGTAGTCGTTTTGTCCATAGTTGATAGCGGTATACCGAAGTCCGGGAGTAAAACTGAACTTGTCGGAGAAATGAATCTCATCCTGGATATATCCTTCCAAAACATTAGTTGGAATAGTGGCTGAATAGGTTGTTTTGCCAACATGTTGCAGCGGATCAGCGCCCAATACTTTTATGCTGTTTGTCTGATCTCCCAGATACTTAAACCCAACGATCAGTGAATTCTTTAAATTAAGCAGTTTATTATTGCGGTTATACTCCAGTACCGTTCCTCCGGTGAATATATTTCTTAAATCTCCCAGGATGGACTTTTTATCTCTATTAGTATCATACCACCAGTTTCGTTTGAAGTAGTTGGCGAAAACTGACAGCGAGATGGAGTTGAGAGAGTCAATACTTTTTTTATATACAGCAGAAGCGGAGTAGCGATTCGCATAAAACTGATCGTAGGAATTTATGCTTTGCCTGTAATTGTCCTTGTATTGTTGTTCTGATAATCCCCCTGGCGTTTCAGCATCTTCCGTATAAACATTACCGGAAAAAGTAAATTCGTCCTTATTTTCCATTTTCGTACCAATACGGAAAGTGACGTCGTTGGTTCCGAAGGCAGACCTGGTTGTTCTAAAGCCATCTCCTTGTCTGCGGTTATAGTTTACATAGTAGTTAAACTTGCCATTATCGCCATAAGCGGAGGCAGACGCATTCAGATAACGAAAACTGCCTACCTCGAGGCTACCTTCTACATTGGGCTTGCCATGCCCCTTTTTAGTAATCAGGTTAATTACGCCACCAATTGAGCCGGCGCCATATAACACCGGGGACGCTCCTTTAATCACCTCAATCCTTTCTATGGATGCGATAGGCAGCATGTAATACGCCCCCAGCTGACCGTAACTCTGCCCTAATGGAATTTTACCGTCAACCAGTACTGCAACGTACCCGTTTCTGGAAGGATCTAAGCCTCTTAACCCTATACCCGGTTTAAGTCCACGTCCGTCTTCGTCCTGATAGTTAGCACCAGGAATAAGTCTTATGGCATCACCTACCGACTGGATACCAAGATCCTTTATTTGTTTACTATTGACAATATTTACAGTACTCGATAAGTTTTTGATTTTACTGTTTAGCCCATTCGATGTAACTGTTACGTCTTCCAAGGATATGCTCCAAAGGCTATCACGATTATCTTTTCGCCCTCCTTTAGGTTCATTTTGTGCGTTGGTGTTTAAAGCAGTAGCTAGCAGTGACAGAGATATGATGCCGGCGGCTCTCGTTTTTTTCATGTGAATCAAATTGTATGTATGGTTGTGCAGGATGCAAAACTATAACAGATAGCATATGAAGGTTTATCAAATCGGGAAAAATTTGAACTATAGAATTCCTTCAGAATTGGCTTTGGATCAGCTTATTTGCTGATTATAGGATAGGCGGATACGTTATGAAGGGGGATATGGTGTAAGCACAAAAAATAATAAGCCCGCTATCTATCTTCGTGTCAGTGGCTGGATGTATAGGCTTTCATAGATTTTTGTCAGAGTTCTTCTAATTGCTCTGGAATTGGGTTATTTTGTGAAGTACACAATTTTTCCGGACTCATTTTAAAGTTATCTATTTAACAATGATTGATGACAAGCGAAGAATATTAGCCAAAGAGCCAATTGTTTGGCGAGGAGATCTTTCAGACGATTGTACTGCTGAATGGGCCGGCTTAATGTTGCGGGCGGAATGGATGGACGAAGATTATTGGTGGTGGGCTGTTTATGATATGGAAATGAATGAAATCACCATAGACAGCTCCAATGAATATCCTGATGAACAGTTTGTAGGCGGAGTAGTTGCGAGAGCAAAGGCCGAAAGTGTTGCCAAAGCGTATTTGAGTATTGATTAGATTTTTATCTTAACACGATTTTTTGTTCTGGTTTCAATGCCTGTGCTAGTCACGGGCTTTGTTGTTTGTATAATTGGTTGATTTAAAATTTGTTATACCTGTAATTGACGGTTGGTACCAGCATAGAGAATATTTTTTTTATTCCAGATAGGTATTACTTCCTGTTCAGTATACTTCTCTTATTATGGACTTACCAATTCACATCATAGAAAAGTATCTGCGTGGGGAAGCCAATGAACAGGAAACCAGGCAGGTAAATAACTGGTTCTATTCATTCGATGCGGAAGAGAATGCAGCTGATGAAGAACTGTTAGCGTTGAGAAAGCAAATAGGAAAGAGAATATATGATCGTCTGGATAAGAGTATTGATTTATCCATCAAACAGCGGGAAAAAGCAACGTACCAGGGTGCTGAGACTTGCTGCGGCAGTCGTTGTTTTATTGGGTATTGGCATGTATTTCCTGGTCCAAAGAAATGGCATCTTCTTTCACAAACAACAGCTTGCCGGTAAGTCGCCTCAAACGCCAACTGGAAATAGCAAGGCGACATTAATTCTTGCAAATGGAAAAAAATTGCACTGGATAGTGCGGCTGATGGACCTATTGATAGCAGGAATGGCATACAGATTATAAAATCCGAAGATGGCAAGGTCGCATATGTACCCAGCCCGCAATCTGCGCAGTTATCAGCGGTTGCTTATAACATCATTATTACGCCTAAGAGTGGCCAGTACAGTGTTACCTTATCAGATGGAACAAAAGTGTGGTTAAATGCGGCGTCATCACTCCGGTATCCGGTGTCATTTAGTGAAGGTAGCAGAGAAGTGGAATTATCCGGAGAAATATAACACCTGTTTAATCAAGAAATGATACTATATATTACTCACAAATAATTGGATGCTTAAAGAGATGATCGGAACAATACAAATATAGTAAGTATAGATTTCCTATAGTAAGAATGTTGTGCCTTCGCAGGTTGTATAAGCCCGGTTTTAGCAATTAAAAGAATGTTTATTTATTGGGATATGAAAGGAGAATTGTCTATTTTAACCAACATTTTAAAAAACAAACTCCAATGAAACTATCCCAACTATCCCGACTTTCAATGCTGATTGTATTGACAGCTACCATCTTTTTAGTGAACGCCTGTAGCAAGGATGGCAGTGCCGGTCCTGCTGGTCCCACCGGTGCAAAAGGCGACAAGGGCGACAAAGGTGATCCTGGTACTAACGGTACTACGGGCATATTTTATTCCAGCTGGCTGGATGTGAAATTTGACGCTGACACTGTACATATGCCAGGCGGAAGAATTGACACTCTCGGCTATTATGCTGTTGTAGATGTGCCGAAAATCACCCAGGAGGTACTGACCAGCGCTGATGTGAGAGTGTATATTAACCTGAATAACGCTACTGACCCTACTATAGCGCTTTTACCCTATATGGAAGAGTCAGGGGTGATGATTCGTTTTATTGCCTATAAGGGCAAACTGCAGATGAGTTCCAACGCAGATGCCAGTACGGTTGTTGATAAGCAGGGAGTAAAACGACTTCAGTACCGCTATATGATTGCACCGGGTGGTACTACGGCAAGAAAGGCTGATATTAACTGGAGTGACTATAATGTTGTAAAGGCTTATCTGGGCCTTAAAGATTAATCGTTAGATTTCCAGTATGCCATAAAAAAAGCGCGGTGATGACACCGCGCTTTTTTTATGGCATAAATAAGGTTTACTTGCGCCATCTGATAATGCCCCCTAAAGTAGGGGATTAAATCAATTCTCTTTTTATTAAAATCATATTTTTATTTTTAAGCTGGCGGAGTTGCCGGCAATTTCACTGATTTGCAGCCGTACCAGTTTCAAGTTTACTCTTTGGGGCATCCCTTTTTTAGTTATTGTTGAAACAAGGATCGTCATGCTGGTTGCCAGAAATTCCTCTCATTATTCCTGCACAGTACTATCAAAGAATAGGATGTTTTCACTGATCCACTCATTGTAATAGAAATTTAGTTATTCATAATATAAAATTGACGCCCTGAGAATTGCATCAATAAAAGAAACTATTTTTAGAAAAACTCGATAAATCCTATATCACGTATGTAGAAATTCCATATTGACGAAAATCAACTGTAGTTCCTATCTGTTTTGTTAATACCGTTTGTTTCAAAGCAGACTTATTTTTTTATCCCGAAAACTCCAACTATGATTACTAAGTATTTTGAACGGATTAAGCATCTTGATCACTTAATAAAGATAAAAGCTACGGGCTATCCTGCTCAATTGGCAAAGCGACTAAATGTTTCTGAATCTACTTTATATGAACATCTGGCATTCATGAAAGGGAAGGGAGCGCCTATTTCCTATTGTAAACATCGGTGCAGTTACTATTATGAAATAGAAGGTTGTTTTAATCTGGAGTTTAGTCCCACATTATATGGTGACCAAAGTAGTGAGGCAAAATGAAGAGGGTAGCCCGCAAGATAAGCATAGCGAAAAAAAGCAACACAAAACATTTGACTCCGGAATGGCTGGAGGGATGCTGATTAATTTGTAATCACATTTTAAAACCAAAAAACAGTTTATGATTACAGAAATCGCACAACATCGAAAACTAAAGAGAGTAGCAATGGCAGCTGCTATTGTAGGAATGGGTATTGGTCTGACCACCGCATTATCCGGATTTACAGATAGTGGTGGTGGGGGGACTGGTTCTGGCGATGGTTGCACCACAACTGCATTCCTTTATGTGAGTTACAAAACACAGGACAAAGCAAGTAATGTACCCTGCTCGAGATGTACCAAGGATAAGATAAACCCGAAGATCGTGAAAGATTCTGCAGGAATTCAAATTGGAATTTTATATGATCGGGTTAGAGAAACAGTATTGGTAACAAGAAGGGATTGTAAACCAAGCGACGATGAACACCAGCAGTGTAATGAAATTAGCGTGACTTCAGCTTCTCTTGATTGTTCGATTTATGTTCCTGGACCTGGTACCGGTGGGTCTGGCGCTGGAATGTAGTGACGGGATGGAACATCCTTCGTGACGTATTAGTGATGGTCAAAACTCCGTCTGCAGCGTAGTTTTGGCTATCATCTACTTGGAAACCACTTCCTGTTATTGATGGGTGTCGTCGCCGAATTAGTTATCCCAATTTAATAATTTTCGTTAATGAGGTACTATAGAATAGTAATTGCCTATACATTGATGTGTTGTATGAGTTGTCATACGGATAAAAGCTCACAGCGGTCAGTTTATTTTAACCACCACTATCCGGTTACTGAAATTCATTTTGATACCACCATCATTCAGAAGCGGGTAAGTGAAGTGATTGATTCAGTCGGGTTTATAGCGTTGGAGACAAATGCGAACTCCATTATTGGCGAAATTGCAATGATGGAAGTTTATAAGGATTATATTGTTGTATTGGATGACATAGGCCTTGGTATAGTAATTTTTTCAGCAGATGGAAAGTTTCTCGCCAAAATAGAGCAACCATATAAGAATGCCAAAGGGAAATTTAAGCAATTTGTTATTGATAGAAATAAAGGGGAAATAGTAGTTTATGATTCTTACCAGGCGAAGTTTTTATATTATGACTTTAATGGAAAACTCCTTCGCATAAGGGATATTCCTTTCTCTTTTTCTGGTTTTGCACTGCTTTCAGGGAGCTACGTCTTCTTCAGTGGTTATTCTCCCTTCTTTTCTAATGGAAAAGGTGCTGTGCCAATAAAGACAGCCAACGATAGTTGTGCCACGTTGTTGTATGCGGACGATGCTTTTAAAACACTTTTTAATAAAGAAAGCCTGTTTAATTTAAATGCGGTAGATAACCTAAACACATTTAGCAACGAAAGAGATTTTTTTACAATTGATGCCAGAGAATGTTTGTTCAGCCACTCTTATTCCAATAAAATATTTCAGCTATCAGACAAAGGAATAAAGAGAATTTTTGAAATTCAGATTCCACCTTCACTCATGTACCCTCAAGGTTATTTGGATAATCGTCAATATAAGAATGTCAGGATATCCAATACTCGTGAAAAAGGAAATGCAGCCCTTTTTTGGAGTATTACAGATCCTTTTTTAATTGATAGTACAAAGATGCTGGTGAATATTAAGAATGAAATCTATCCGGTTAATTATTACCTGTTCGATTTACAGTACAATACTAGTTTGTCTTTGTCGGCTGGACTTACATACGATTCTACCTCGGGTTTTTTGCCACTAACAGAATCCCGCTTTTATGCATCCGGAAGGGATGGTATATATGGTTTTATTTCTGCTGAATTCCTGCTTGATTTAGCCAGAGATGAGAAAGCCTGGGATTTAATTAAAAAGAATCCGGCATTAAATAAAACTTTGGAGAGATTGAATAACTTATCAAATGGAGTAATAACAAAAGTTTATTTTAAGAAAGATTTATCCGTTCACTAGATTAATATAATCGTTTTCATGAAGAAAATAATTTTCTTTATTCTTATCGTTACCGCTGGATGTAAAAACCGTGAAGCTTCATTGCCTGTAAGTTCGGGGCATGCCAGACCGAAGGAAATATCAACGGCAATAAAAGTTGGGTTCTGGGACGTATATAAGCGACTGGTATTACCCAGCGATGGTATGCAGTTAAATGCCTCCTCAAAGATTTGCGATATTAATAATAATAAACATACCCTTGGTCAGTTAATTACACGGCCAACATTGATATTCAGATATTCATTCAGAGATTGTGACATGTGTGTAGACCCTGCGCTGAGTGCATTGAAGAGAAATAAATTTTATTCTTCCCAAAATACAATTATTATCACTGATGCCCTGTCGTTCAGAGATTACGCCATAAGGGTGAAGGCATTAGCTTGCGACATACCTGTTTACTGGGTTCAGTCAGAAGATATGCGCGGACTTGGGTTGCCCATAGAAAATAAAAATATCCCTTTCTTTTTTGTATTAGGGCCCGACCTGAAAGCAAGCAAGTTTTTTATTCCATATAAAGAAATAACTGACGAAACACTGAGCTACTTGAATCTTGCAGTTGATTTCTTAAAAAAATAGTGATCCGGAAATGAGACTTAAAACGATAAGCATTTTAATCATTCTTGTAATATTCCCCCGGCTGGTTTCCTCGCAAAGCTTTGTCGTAGATACTTTTCATTCCCGGGAAATCCGCATAGATCCGGAAGAGGCCTATGGTGCGGAGATTTCAGATCTCGCAACAGGGGTTGAATGCATTCCTTTGGAAACGACCTCAGAAAGCTATTTTGGGCAAGTCGACCGTCTTGAAGTAGTGCGTGATACCCTTATTATTTATGATGAAGAGACGGATGCTATTTTGATTTTTAATAGAATAGGGAAATTTGTCAATAAGATTAATACCATACCTCAGATTAAAGTAATAAAAGGAAAAAGGACTTTAAAATCCTTTAGTATAGATCGAATTAACCACCTGATTATTATCCAGGTAATGACAACTGATCACCAGCGGAAGTTGGCGTTCTTTAATATTACTGGTAACTATGTCAAATTAGAGGATGTAAGAAAAGATGACCCCATTGCGCAGTTTAATTGTTTCTATGCATTGGGAAATAGAACGTATGCTTTTGCTAATGCGCTCTTTAGTGTTCCGAAAGATTTGCAGCAACAGGAAGAAGATAGAAAGTACGAGTTGCTTTTGGGGCAATTACCCAGAGCGATATATGGGAGAGCATTGCCATTTAATTTTGACCGGGAAATTACAGGTGATGATTACCTGAGCGGAAATTTCTATGGCGTAAATGATACCGCCGCTTTCTATATAAAGTCTTATCAGTATAATGTATACAGGATAACGTCAGACAGCGTAAGGAGAGCGTACAACTTTGTTTTCCCTTATATGCTGACATTGCCGGAGGAGTTCTTTAGCGACAAACAACTGGATGGAAAGAGGGACGCTTACCTGGTCAATAATAGTAAATATATATTCACGATAGAAAATTTTTACGAATGCGGGAAATCCCTCACATTTAGTTTAGTATCTAAAGTATCTCTACCTAATGTAGGTGCACATTTCCTGTATTCTTTGACAACGGGTAGTTTGTATTCCCTGACAAACGTATCGCCAGATTCGTTAAACGCTTATTTACCGTTGTTTGCTGATCATAGTATTGTGCAAGCTGCAGATAATGGTTGCCTGTATACCTCTTTGTCATCAGCACGTCTTCTGGCAGAGAAGGAAAGTAGACCACCTGAAAAAGTGAAGCGGCTCCCCACTACATTAAAGACCTTTTTTAGTAAAGGAACAGCTAATAACAATCCTATTATTGTTAAAATAAAGATGAAAGCAGGTATCTGATGAGGCTAAAGAAAACGGATGTAAAGCGTTTAATTATTGGTTTGATAGTTTGCCTGACCGGAATAAACTGCTATGCACAGCACACTGTGAGTACCAATAGTGGTGAGATAAGGGGAGTTATTGTTGATGCTGCCTATAGTCTCAAGCTGCCCGCTGCTACAGTATCGGTATACACGCAGGATTCGGTATTGGTGCAATTTACGCTCACCAATAATTTGGGTGCATTTACATTGAAGTCGATCCCTCTTCATCAGCCGTTGCGTTTGTATGCCTCTTTTACGGGTTATAAAATCACTACCAAAACATTTACCCTTGATAGTCTTCATTTGGTGAATGATTTTAAGTCGATTAATATGACACGGGACACCTTAACATTGCAAACCGTAGTCGTGAAGTCAATAGTGCCGGTAAAAATGAATGGGGACACGCTGGAGTTTAACGCAGATGCATTTAAACTGGAAAAAAATGCGGTGGTAGAAGATTTATTGAGAAGAATACCTGCTGTCACTATTTGGGGAGATGGTACTATCACAGTAAATGGGAAGAAAATATCGAATGTATATGTAGATGGGAAGCCTTTTTTTGGTGGAGATCCTAAAATAGCCATGCAAAATCTGGATAAGTCAAGTGTGAGTAAAATACAAGTATATAACGAACCCGTTAAAAATGCATTTGCGGATACGCTGAAGAACATGAACATTGTACTAAAGCAGGATAGGAAAACAGGCAATTTTGGAAAAGCAGGCATAGGGAAAAGCATTAGTAGTAATTTGTATGATGTTGATCTTGCATTAAACCGGTATTCTCCCCGAAGCCAGGTAGGCATTGCCGGGAACCATAATACAGTCAATAAAAATGTCAATAATTTAAATCAGATTTTTTTAAACAGTACTTACAAGGGAAATACCAGTAGCGACTACGCAACTGATTTTAGCATATTGGGTGAAAATAAATCAACGGCAGCAGGCTTCACCATGAGACAGGATCTGTCGGGGAGTAATTCATCAGGTAGAACACATCAAATTAATGGGGAGTATTTCTATAATAGAACAAGGACAGATATCCTGAGTTCAGAGCAGCAAACCTACAACTTCCGGCCTGACAGCATACAACAAACGGCGCAATCAGAGTTCTTGAAAAGCACGCCCGAAAACCATCAATTCTCACTATTATACCAGGACAAAAAGGAAAATAAAGGCTTTGATATAAGCCTGAACGCTTCCAATGTCCGAAACACTCAATTTAGGGACCAGCACAGTGTTACATCAAGAGATGACGTGGAGGTATTTAAAAGGTCTGACCGCTCTGAGGAGTATAGTATTACCAATTCCGTTAGTGTAAAAACCGGTTATGACACCAGAAATGCTGCCAGCTTGAAAGCCTATAAAGGCTTGAACGTAGGACTATCGTATGGTTATGTGGAGCAAGACAATCATGGTACAAGGATGAGTGAAGTAAGCGCATTGGAGACTACAAGTGCCGGACTATATTTTAATAGGAAAAATAAGGGAAAGACCATAAAAAATAGTTTGGGTGTCATCATAGAGAGTGATGATATCGCTCCTTTGATTTTTGGGAGGAGATTTTCTAATACCGGCATAAAGCTGGCGGCTGGAAACGAGGTGAATTACACGGTGGGCAGGATAATGGCTGATGTGCAGCAATTTGATACATTGAAGTATCAGTATGTTATAAATGAATATCTGACTAATATGCGGCATTTTAGCATACTGGAAGAAACCCCCTTTTTAACACTTAGTAAAGGATTTATTAAAAAGTCAGCTAACAGATATTTCAAAATTTTGAACTTCCAATTAAAAGTGCCACTGGCAATGAGATACGATCAAAGCCGGTCGGAGAAATATTTTCAGAACTATTCTTTGAGCTATGTCAATCTATTACCGGCTCTTGTAGTCTATTATAGGAACAACCGGATTGGGAAGCATCAGCAAAATGTAAATTTTGATATTTCCCATTCAATGGCATACCCCGAAATGAATATGGTGGCGCCATTGGTGGATAGTGCTTATGATATAGTGTATATGGGTAATCCAACGTTGAAGGCAGGGAAAACCCGGGTGTTCAGGCTAGGGTATGTCAACAAGTGGAAGGACTTTGAGTTTTCCGCCACGGCATCAATAGATGAAAGTATGGATGCATTGACTACAAATACTACCTATGCAGCATTTAACCGGCGATTTTTGACTTATATGAATGCGCTTAATACCAATCGTGCCGAAAAAATTGAATTAAGGGTAAGAAATTCCTATAAGTTAAATGCGAATAATCAGATCCAGGTAAGTATTACTACGAAGAATTCAAAGTATCAGGCAGTAAACTATTTTAACAATAATGAAAATATGGCAGAAGGCTACTATAGTTCCAATACTATTTCTGTAGACTATACCTATAAGACGCTATTAAAGCTCAGCGGATCTCAGTTTTTCAATTATCACTTTCTAAAGTATGCTTATCTGAAGAATGATTTTAATACTGCGGCCTGGATCTCTTTTGTTAATCTCGAAGTAACACCGGTTAGTCACATCGTTTTGCGGACAGACTTGAGATACAATGTTCAAAGGGTAACCGATGTGGTGAGTCCTTACACCATTTGGAATGCGGCAGCAGGATGCCGCCTGCTGGATGGTCGTAATCTGGAACTGAAATTCTCTGCTATGGATCTGCTTCGGCAGAATAAAAGTATCAGATCTTCCATTAATGATTTGTCTGTTAATTTGATTTCAACAAATATGTTGCAGCAATATTACATGGTTTCCGTTGCATATTATCCAAGAAATCTGATGAAGAGAAAGCAAATTAAATCACCTATATGATTACTGAAATGGAAACGGTAAAAAAGGATAATTATCGCAGGTACTGTAACTATTTGTTACTAAACGGTAGCTTCGATGATAACATTGGACTCTGTAATGGGAAATCTGCACTGCCATTATTGTTTTATTATTTGAATACCAATAACGGATATTCTTTTTTGGAAGAAATTATAGAGCAGATTAATGACATAACAGCTGTTACTTTTGGAGATGGCATAGCAGGCTTCGGAGTAGTACTTGAACATCTGGTGCAGAAGGGATTTATTGACGAGGATGTGAACGAAATTTTAGCGGACTGTGATAAGATGATCGTCGACAGCATTAATGGCAATAACATAGCTGATGTCGGGATAGAAAGCGGTGTCACTGGAACAGGCTTTTTTCTCTTACATCGGCTTCGTACAAAGTACCCGCACCGAAATACGCTATTCTTTAATCAACGCCTAAAAGATGGCCTTTCCAGATGTGTGTTTGCCATTGAGCGGGCATTTGTTGCTTACCGTTTGGGTACTGTAGCCTATCCTGAAACGCAAACATTTTGGGCGGGTCCCAATAGCGCGCTTTTATTCCTGATAGCTTTTCGTAATCAGGGAATACCTACACCAAGGCTTGATCTCATTATCGAAGATATTATCCGGTATGTAAGCGCTCAATTGACAGATGCGACGTTTTCATGGAATCATATAGATAGCTGGTTTGTACTGTTGTATTCCGCTAAAAGACTCGATGATACCCATTATTATACGTCTCTGATTAGCGCGTTTAAAAAGGTATTGCAGGGGACAGCCGCGCAATTCGACAAGCTGGATGTTCATCATGCGGCCTTTACAGCCATGTTGCTGCATCTTATCTATAAGGATCATGGGATTGGACCCGCTTTGCATTTAAGTGATAAGGTATTAAAAATAGTGAATAAAGTATACGCAGAGTACTCCTTACCGGATCTCTTCCCATTTGATAGACATTCTAATGGAATTAATGTTGGGTTGAATACGGGCGTATGTGGGATTACTTTGCCACTTTGGAGCCTTTCAAAGAACAATTTTCAATGGTTATCTATTGTAGGAATTAATTATTAGGAAATAAAACCCAAATAAATGGCTATGTCAGATAAAGTCCGGTCTGTTGAACCCGATATAATAAATTTGGTGTTATTTTTTTGTGCTGCCAGAAGCGGTCACTTTGGGCAGGGAACATTTGTCAACACAGTTTTATCCTTTGTAAAGCCCCAGGAAAACATCAAGGTAACTATCATTAATACAGATTCCAGGGAAGCAAAGGAAGTAACTACCAGGGTTGAAGACGATATTGAGTATATAATCATTCCCTCTCCGGAAAATAAGCTTAACCTAAATACAGAAGATAATATCATACAGCGGTCATACGCGCGGAGAATCATCGATATCAGCCTACCTTATATTGAGAAGAAAGAGAATATTGTGTTCTGGGTGAATAGTATTGATTTCTTAAATGTAGCAGAGGAGATAAAGGCCCGCTTTGGAGGCGTTAAGTTATTTTATGTTCATCATGCCTGGAGCTGGAAGCATTTCAAAAATATTGCTGATGAGGAATTCGGCGCAATTTTGTTAAACGAGGAGCGGGACTTTAATCCGCGGGCCATTGAATGGACAGGTTACCAAAAGAAAATGGCCCTTATTGCAGATAAAACCATTACCGTCACCAGGCACGCCAGGTACTTTTTTGAAAAATACCTGAATGTACCTCCTAAAAAAATTGTAACTGTATACAATGGCATCGATCCGGAAACGATTAAAACATACGACAAGGCTGCCATCAGAAAGAAGTATGGATTTGGGATTGGCGAGAAAATTATCCTTTATTCAGGTCGGGTTACCGCCGAGAAAGGGCTTCCTTTCGTGTTAAAAGCCTTTCATCTGATAGCAGAAATGAATGAAAATGTTCGGCTGATAGTTGTCGGAAATGGAAAGATAGCGGAGTATATCCCGCTTGCCGCTCCTTTCTGGAGTCGTGTAGTATATACGGGAGAACTGCCTAAAGACCAGGTGTATGAATTGTATAGCATGGCTGATGTAGGCATACAGCCCTCTCTTATTGAACAATGTAGTTTTACCGCTATTGAGATGTGCTTTCATCAATTGCCATTGGTGGTAAGCAGTGATATTGGTCTTGATGAGATGTTTGACGATAGAATGGATGCATTAAAGGTAAAAGTCTGTTATGATGAAGAGGGAATTAAATACCTTGATGAAACGGAGATAGCAGAGAATATTATGTTGTTACTGGATCATCCTGAAATGGGTGCAACATTGAGTCGAAATGCGTTAGAGAAAGCCAGGGAGATGTTTAATATTTCGTGTATGAAAGAAGCCTATTTGAGCCTGTTTGATGAACTGATAACATCACCGGAAATGCAATGGAGCAGGTAACCGAAAAATCTAATTCCATGAATTTAAAACAGCTGGAGAAGAAGTATCCAAATATTGTCGTTTCAGGAGATCACCTGGTAGATAGCAAGTATCTTTTGATAGATAGCCGCGTGCACGGCTTATATGCATGCTTTCATTGTGTTTTGTATGGGTTGTCTATTTGTGAGGAAGAAGCACTTACCCCCATCATTTATTTGGGCGATAATCATCTTTATTTTGAGGAATCTTATGGCGAAAATGTTTTCAACTATTTTTATCAGCAAGAAGATATTGAGTTAAATGGTATTCCTAAAATGACCGTATTGAATATGGGAGGATACTTGAATTGGGTAAACATTTCTACGCGGGAAAAAGTGCTTTCTAATTTGCTGATAGAAAAATATTTCAAGCTGAACGAAGAGGTGAGGACGGTTATTGCCCGTTTTTGTGAACAGTTCTTTTCAAATAGCCGAATGCTGGCGGTTCATTTTAGAGGAACAGATAAGATAACAGAAACACCACTATTGCATTTTACGGAGTATTTAAATAAGATAGACTATTTACTGAATAACAATTTTTTTGATAAAATTTTTTTTGCGACAGATGAGCTGAGCTTACGTGATTATGTTAAACATCGATACKCAGAAAAAGCCGTTTTGTACAGTATTGAAGAAAATACTGGTGGAAAATCTCATTTACCTGGAACGGGGCTTCATTTCATACCAGGTAGCTCGCCTTACCTAAATGCCAGGAACGCTATTATAGAATGTTATTTATTAGCCCAATGTAATGCACTTATGAGTTCGCATAGGTCGTCTATGTCTGTTTTTGTAACATTTGTAAATCCGGACATTATTCATGTTATCCTCGAACCGTAGGAATTGGTATATAGGCATTGGAGAGACACTTACTAAGTAAAAAAGCAGGTGATGATCAAAAATAAAGATGAGTATATCAGTATCAATAAAGAGTTTAAACGAAGATTGGTGTATCGGCTGGGATGTGATTCCGGTTTTTTTTCCGAAATAAACAATATGTTGCTTGCCATGATATATTGTTTGGAGCATTCCATTCAATTTGAGCTGTACTCGGAAAAGGCCAACTACACAAAGGACGGATGGCTGGATTTTTTCGAGCCATTTACAACGCATCATCATGGCGACTTCCATCAGATTTACAACAGCAGGCCGTATCTCGTGTCGTTGCCCGACGATTCAATAATAAGGGAATTTAATGATGGAAATGGCGATAAGATAGATCTTTTAACGCAGCATGTCTGGGGATACGTGGATGATGAAAATATCTATAATGTAGGCTATAAAGTTGAATCACCATATGTAGAAGGAGCGCTGTTAGATGTTGCGGCTAATATCATTGACTGTGTATGGAAATATAATGCCGGAACCAGAGAGAAAATTGACGAGATAATGTCTTCACTCAATATGCCTGAACAGTATGCTGCAATTCATATCAGGCGGGGAGATAAACATACGGAAGTTCCTCATACCAGCTTAAAGGCATACATTGATAAGTTGGACAAGATAGAGGAGGCGGAGAGTTGGCCTATATTTCTGGCATCTGATGATGATGCAGTAGTGGAGGAGGCCAGGGTAAGTTATCCCGATAGGGAATTTTATCATCTTCATTCTCCCGGTCAGAGTGGGTTTTCGATAAAGGAGTTTTCTGCACTTAGTAATGAGGTTAAATATAGTCAACTTATCACCTTTCTGGCGGAGATAGAACTGATGAGAAAAAGTGCCGTTTTTATAGGCACTTTCACTTCTAATATCGGTATGTTTATGGGGATGGTAAGGGCCGGGAAACAGACCTGGGGCGTAGATAGTGGACATTGGCTGAATTTTAGAGGGGCAAATCGCTTATCTGTTTTCATGGATAGATTGTTTGGTCATTGTGAGTCTGGATTTTTTTTAGATATAGGCGCATATGATGGGCTGTCAAATAACTACTCCCATTTTTTTGAACACTATAGGAATTGGTTTGGAGTATGCATCGATGGTAGCGCAGCGGCCATTGAACAATTGAACGTGAACAGAAAATGTATTATCAGGCAGGCGGTTATTCACCATGAAGCAAGTGGCTATTGGACGGAATCCGGGAGATTTTCCGGACTGATGTCCAGCTATGACCGCAGCAGGATTTTTGACAGTTTTGTTAGAAGTAGTTCATTAGCGCATGAAGCAACTGAGGTACCTTGCGAGTCATTGACCGCTATTTTACAATCGCTATCCATTCAGTCGATAGACCTTTGTTATATAAATGTCATGGGAGCGGAATCAGGTGTTTTACAGAGTATTGATTTTTCCATCATTGATATTTCTGTATTTGTAATTTCAAGGGCTAAAGATACCACAGCGGAATGCGTGTTTGATTTTATGCAAATGCATGGCTATATTTTAATCAGGTCATTTGCGTATGAATTGATTTTTGTAAAAGAAAGTGCTATTCACAGCTAAAGCTATCAGTAATTGGGTTTAATTTTAAAGCTGTTCAATATCGGATAGCTCCCGTTTCAAAAACGGACACCTGTCTCCAACGCCTATTTTTATTGAGTTCATTTACAGATAGTTAGCCCACGGCACCTTATTTGTTGCCGCCCTCCGGATTAAACCCGGTTGCTATGATCAGGAGTTACTTCAAAATTGCTTTCCGCAATTTGGCAAAAAACAGAATTTTCAGTGTTGTTAATATCGTCGGTTTAGCGATTGGTACTACCTGCTGCCTGTATATCATGATGTATGTGATGGATCAATACAGCTATGATAAGCAGCATGATCAGGCGGCCAGCATCTATCGTGTTAACTCCGAATTTGTCATTCAGGGCACGAAGTCCAATATTGCTACGTCTTCGCCGCCCATTGCACCCACCATGAAAAACGACTTTGCCGAAGTGGCGCAGTTTACCCGGGTGGTACCAACTGATAAATTCGGTGTAACGCAGCACCTGTTGCGCTACCAGGAAAAAAGCCTTTATGAGAAAGACGCCGTTTATGTAGATTCCACCTTTTTTGACGTATTCACCTATCATTTCGTATATGGGAATGCGTTAAAAGTACTGGCTGCTCCTTACACAATTGTACTGCTGAAACCAACCGCTGAAAAATTATTTGGAAACACAGATCCTGTTGGTAAAGTAATCGAGATGGACGATGCCTATGGCAAACAAAATTTTACCGTAACCGGTGTAGTGGATGAAAGCCTGGGGAAATCGCATATCCAGGCCAGTATGTTTATGGCGATGAACAGTGGAGGTATGGGCAGCTATACTTATAGTAACGACGCATGGGCTGCCTATAATTACGCGGCGTCTTATGTAAAGCTGAAGCCTAATACCAATGTAGCCGCCTTGAGTAGTAAGTTGCCGGCATTCCTGGAGAGGCATGGTGCACAGCAGCTGAAAGAAATGGGTATGGAAAAGCAGCTATCCCTGCAAAATATCCGCACCATCCATACCACCTCCACTTATAAAAACGAGTTAAGCAAAACGGTGGATAGCGCCTTCCTGAAGATGCTGTTACTCATCGCGGCATTGATTCAGATTATTGCCTGCATCAACTTCATGAACCTGGCCACCGCGCGCGCATCCAAAAGAGCAAAGGAAGTAGGCGTAAGAAAAGTGATCGGTGCAGGCGTAAACGATCTGGTGATGCAATTCCTGGGAGAATCATTTCTGCTATCGCTTTTGGGAGTGGTAGTAGCATTGCCGGTGTTAACTATAGCCCTGCCGTATCTGAATCAGTTAACAGAGGCCTCTATTAACCTGTCTTTTTTGACAGATTACCGGCTTTGGCTGGCATTGGCAGGTATCATTGTTTTCACAGGATTGTTTGCCGGCAGTTATCCGGCTTTCTACCTTTCGGCTTTTAAACCGGTCAGTGTGATCAAGGGTAATTTCAATAGTCATATTTCTGCTGCGGGTATCCGCCGTTTTCTGGTGGTATTTCAGTTTGCGCTATCTATTATATTTATTTCGGGGATCATCGTTATCTATAATCAGTTAAATTTTATAAAGAACAAGGACCTGGGCTTTGAAAAAGGTCAACGCATCATTTTTAATTTTCATACAGATGATACCAAGGCGAAAATGACTGCATTTATGAGCGACTTGCGGGTATTGCCGGAAGTGAAGGTGGTAAGTCGTACGGAGAATTATCCGAGTCAGATGATAGCGCGTAGTTGGCTATATTACCCGGAAGGCGGGAACGTAGGCACCGGAAAAGATTTACCATTCATATTTACAGATCAGTACTTCGTTAAAGCCATGGGTATTCAACTGGTGAGTGGCAGAGATTTCAATGCCAGCGATTCAGGGAGAGTGTTGATTAATGAGGCCGGTGCCAAAGCGATGGGATTAAATCTTCAGACAGCTGTAGGGAAAAGGTTGTATGCGAAGGATAGTGAAGAAGATCCAGTTACTTTTGTGGAGATTGCAGGCGTGATGAAAGATTTTAATTACAATTCACTGCACGATGACATCAAACCTTTGATGTTGCGGTTTAATCCGGCATTTGCGTCCAATCATATCGTCCTGAGTGCCGAGAGTCAGAATTATAGTGCCTTGCTGAAAAAGATAGACGCTGTCTGGCAGAAGAGTTTTCCCTCCACGCCGTTCGAGTATTCATTCCTGGATGCAGAAATGCAGAAACAATATGAAACGGAAGCCACCTTATCGGGCATCATCAACTCATTTACCGGGATCGCCATATTTATATCCGTACTTGGTTTGTTCGGACTCTCCACATTCAGCACAGAACAAAGAAATAAAGAGATCGGTATCCGTAAGGTGCTGGGTGCAGATTTGATGGGCCTTGTTTATTTATTATCAAAAGATTTTCTGAAGCTGGTGGGTATTGCATTTATCATAGCAGCACCGGTGGCCTGGTGGGCCATGAGTAAATGGCTGGAGGCTTTTGCTTACCGGATCAGCCTCAACTGGTGGATGTTTGCAGTGGCTGGTGCCATTGCCATGCTGGTGGCGCTTTGTACAGTAAGCTTCCAGGCGATTAAAGGAGCGGTGGCAAATCCCTTACGGAGTTTGAAAATGGAATAAGCGCATGGTGCTTCGTTAGCAACAAATTATATTCGTTGCATCAGGGCTGCAGGCGGAATGTTATTATTCCGGGTCTGCAGCCCTTTAAATTTTTTAACTTGGCAATAGGGGAAAAATTGGTATCTTGAAATTAATATCTTTATAAGAAAACAGTTTTAACCAATCTTTTAACCGTCTGCCCCCATATTTGTATGACCCAGTTAACTGATGCTCAATTTAGCATAAATGGCAATGCCATACAGCAGTTCAGATCATTTGCACTCAAGCAAAGTATATTCGAGCACCACCAGTTTGAGCTCGTTTGTCCCGCAGAAACTATCGATGGTGTAACAGGTATTTTTACCTCATCCCGGGAGATGATAGGTGCTACTTTTAATGCCCGCATATCTGGCGTAGGCATGAAAGGAGAAATGCAGTTTAACGGCATTGTGACCAGCATAGAAACTTCCCGCGTAAATGGTGAATATGGAGATGTTGTCATCGCAGGATATAGCCCTACAATCGTATTAGATAGTGGTCCTCACTGTAAAAGCTGGGAGAACAAATCTGTAAAAGATATTGCACAGGACGTCCTGAAATTTTTCCCGCAAAACCTGTTGGAACCTAAAATTCAACCGGTATCTAAAGAAAGCATTGAGTATTTTGTTCAATACAAGGAAACCGCCTGGAATTTTCTAAAACGCCTGACGGCAGAATACGGAGAGTGGCTGTTTTGGGACGGCCGCAGGCTGGTAGTAGGGCCTCCGGACGGTGAGGATAAAACCACACTCGGATATGGCAGCACACTGAGCCATTTTAACATCAACCTGAATGCACGGCCTGCGCAAATGCAGTATCTGGGCTGGGACTACCGGAGTAGCCAGTTATACGCCAGCACTCCCGTGAATGAAGCCATCGGGAAAAAAGCCGGCCTGAATTCACTGGGAGAAAAAGTACATGAGAAATCGCAATCACTCTATGGCACGCAACCCAAGCAATGGAGCGTCCGCTATTCCAGCAGCAAAAAGCAACAGGATGATATGGCTACCCTGTTTAATGCGATAGAAAGCAGTAAAATGGTGCGTTTAACGGGTAAAAGTGGCCACCCTGGTATCGCAGTAGGATCAAAAACGGATCTGACCAATCATAATATGTTTAGTAAAAGCTCGGAAGAGTATGGAGAATACCTGGTGACATCGGTAGATCATTATGTGGACACAAAAGGGGAATACAGTAACGAGTTTACGGCCATTCCTTCCTCGGTTTTGCTGCCGCCAGTGACCATCCCCGAGCTTCCGGTGTGTGAAGCACAGAGCGGTATCGTAACGGATAATAATGACCCACAGGGACTAGGAAGAGTGCGTGTGAAACTTCACTGGATGAACGGCGATGAAAAAACGCCCTGGGTGAGAGTAACTACACCGCATGCCGGTGGCGGAAAAGGGATGTTCTTCATTCCTGAAGCAGGGGAGGAGGTGATCACTGGTTTTGAAGGAGATAATGCTACCAGACCATATATCATTGGTGCAGTATATCATGGTAAAGCCAATAACGCTTTCGGTAACGCCGCCAATGATGTGAAAGCGCTGCAAACCCGAAGTGGCAACAAGGTTATCCTGAACGATAAAGACGGAAGCGTATTTGTGGAAGATAAAGACGGCAACAGCGTGAAGATAGACGGCGCTGGAAATATTACCGTGAAGAGTAAAGTGAAAATAGAGATTCTTTGTGGAGATGGCGCACCTAAGAGTTCCATTACACTCACCAGTGAGGGCGACATTACCATCGAAGCCGAAAAAGATATCATGCTGAAAGCAAAAAAAGTTTCAGGTGTAGGATCAGAAATGGTATCCATGGGATCGGGTAGTGGAGAAGGTGATGCGTTCAGCGGCTCGGGATTTACCGTGGACCCTAACGAGGTAAATATTGCCGCCAAAAATAAATTGAGTATTGGTGCACAAACGGAGACTCAGGTCGGCTCTGCAGGAAAACTGACTATTTTGGCTCAGGGCGAATCCATTCTGGCGGGCCAAAAGGTGAGTATTAACTAATCAGTGAAGTATGCAGAACAATGCTATCATGCAACGGGTGCTTCAGTTAAGTGATGTATGGAGCCAGGAAGTGAAAGATCATCCGGAGGTACGCACCTTTATTATGATGGGTGCCAACCTGGTAGAGTATAAAACCATCAAAGGATTTGTGATGTTCCAGGTATCTGAAGAAAAAAATCTGCCAGATACTTTTCTGTTGCATCAACAACCCTTTGAAGACAATGGTACCACTTATGCCGGTGGTTTACTACAACATCTCCATCAGTATTTTCAGCAATTTAATCAGGACAGTAAACTGGTAGCTGCCTATGGCAGTGAGATTGCATGGAAAAATCCTTACCAGGAGAAAACGGGCGTTACCCAGGCGGAGTTTGTACAGGCCTTGTCCAATCTGGCAGTTGCGCTACAGATAAATGGAAAAGACAGTGTATTGGTCATTGTCCTGTTCCCGGAGCAGGTAGATGATTTTGATAAACTGGTGAGCTGGATGTCTTTACTGGCTGCCACTACCATTCCTCCTGCCATACGGTTTTTATTGTATGATAATACAGAAGCCGAATTGTACAAAGGGCTTGTGAAAAATAATCCCACTGCGCGGTATATCAAGCCGGATCTCGATATTCCGGGAGCTATGAACCAGATACTGGAAGAAGCGAAGGCACAAAAAACATCACAGGAGGAAATAGATATTATCCAGTTTCAACAATATTTGATTAAACTAAATGAGGCGGCTACTTATAGCAGTGAGAAGGATTTGCTGTTTTATAAAGAGCAGTGTTGTAACATCACCAGCCGGCATCGCTGGCTGCAACAGGAGGCCATCGTTTATTTCTTCCTCCATAATTTTTACGCGCAGCAACAAAAAGCAAAGGCCATTGAAAGTATCGACAAGGCTATTCAACTGGCGGATGAAGCAGTACATAAGGGCCTGGCAACAACAAATCAGGAACAGTTTCATTACCGGATTGCCAAAGGCAATCTCTGTTATTTCGACAAAAAATTATCGGAGGCCGCCACTGTGTACAAGTCTGCCTTGGCACTGGATCGTAAAGATGCCAACCCCATGATGCTGGCAGGGCTTTATCAGATGCTGGCTTCCTGCCAACGTCGTACCGAAAACCATAAAGCCACCGCCAGTACCTTACTGGCAGGTTGGGAACTGTTATCCGCCATGCCCGAAGAAGAGTTAAAAGAAAATGCCATGGCCATGTTTTATGGAAGGGATATGCTCGAATTGAATGACCCGGAGTTGAAGAAGCATGAACCTTTTATGAACCGCCTATGGGGCGAAAACTGGTTGCATAAGATCCGAAACAGCCACGTATATCAGGAATATGCCGGCGCCGCAGACAATTAACCGGCAGGTAGTTATAAAAAGTATTTTAACCATGGAAAAATCTAAAACAATTGTTTATCTCATTGTAGTAGCTGTGCTTATTTCAGTGGCTTATACCGCCTGGAGTTTTATCAATCAGCAACCCGACAAAAAGAAGTATAAAGATTATCAGCCGGTAACAGCCACCATTACAGATAAAATGGCTGGTAGAGTCAGTCGCTATGGTGCTAAACCTACCCGTTATCATATCTCATTCAAAACGAAAGACGGCAAAGAACATTTTGCTTCCAACATAGAACTGGGCGCCAATTTAACGCCCGGCGATACCGTTACTGTTTATTACAACCCTGCTAACCCCGAAGAGGATGTTGTACTCAGATTACCATAAAGCAATTTTCTGATGGCATACATAAGAATAAAGAACAAACCGTTAACACCCCCACCGTCCATTGACCCAAAGCCGGTGGCGAAACATTTTGATATTGTACTTGGACTGGATTTTCACATGCTGAAAGTGCCATGGCCTTTCACTCCCTGTCCTATCACCCCTTTTGCAGCACTGATCTTCGATCCACTGGATTATATCCATATCACGCTGCCTGCCATACCGGTATATACCCCTGATAAGGGATTTGAAATTGCGCGGAATGTACCCATGGGAGGAACCGTATATTTCAACGGCATGCATAAAGGAGTGGCACAGGGCGCACTTTGGGGAATGCCGTCAGTTCCGCCTTTCCTGGGAAAATTCAAAGGCCTGGGTAAAGTAGTCAGCAAACTCAATCTGCTGCATTCCGTGATACCACATCCTTTGTTCCTGTTGCCAAAATTCTTTCATCCACACGAGGGGCAGTTATCGCATGGCAGTAAAACAGTACTCAGTCAGGGCATGTACCAGAGCACCTGGTTATGCCGGGCCTACTCCTGCCAGGATATCGGGAAAATCCTGATGAATAACCCCATTGGCGGCTTTTATCTCAACTTCCTCACGGCAGTGATGGTGGTGTTGCCGCTGGGTAAACCTGTATTAATAGGGGGGCCTAAAGAAGAACAGCAACTGAAACTCTCGGATCTGATGAACGCCCTGTTTTTTTTAGGACTGGTGCATGGACTGAAGTTTTCGTTGAAAATGCTGGGGAAAATATTGACCAAAGTATTGGCAAAAATAGAGTCCCGTGCGCCTAAGTTCAGCAAATTCAGGGCTGCGGTGCAACCATCTATCTGTAAGTACCTGGGAGAACCGGTGGATGCCGCCAGTGGTCATATGGCCAGCTACCTGGAAGGCTTTAGTTTGCCCGGCCCTATTCCTTTTGCGTGGGACGCCAATTACTACAGCGATAGCCACTACGATGGTCCGATGGGAAAAAATATCTATCACAGTTATGATATCTCCTTGCTGGTAAGTGAGGAAGATGGGGCAGTGGTGATGAATGATACCGCTGGCAGGCCGGTAGTATTCCCATTGCTGGAGCGGGGCTGCAGTTTTTATAATCCTAAAGAAAAGTATGAACTGCACCGCACGGAAACAGGGGAATATTATGTAAGCGATAAAAACGAATTACAATATCATTTTAACCGCCCTGTTTATAATGATCAGGGACACGGAAAACTGCGTAGTATCACCAATGGCAATGGATTTTCGATCCGGTTTTATTACAGCCCGGAAGGTCTGTTGGAGAAGATTACAGACAGTGCCCACCGCGATATCTTTATCCGGTATAATGAAGATGGTTTAATCACTGCCTTACAGGTGCCTCATCCGGAATTAGGAGACAAGGGTATACTGGTGGAAATGATGCGTTATACCTACGGGAATAAAAACGACCTCAAAGAAATGTATAATGCCGAAGGGTATTATAATGCTTTTCAATGGGAGGGACGGCAAATGGTCTCCCGCCGTTTTAATGATGGCACTACATTTACATTTCAATACGACCGGCATAGCCGTTGCACCGCGGCTTTGGGCCCGGAAGGGCTGTATAGCTATACCTTTGATTACTTTGACGGATATACGGTTGCGACCAATAGCCTCGGGCACAAAAAAACGTACTACCATGCCGGTGGTATTGTCCACAAAATAGTGAATGGCTATGGCGCCACTCAACTATTCTCGTACGATGAAGCAGACAACCTGGTAGCCGAAACCAATGAATTAGGTGTTGCTACTACCTACGAATATGACGAAAGAGGTAACCTGACCAGTTTGCAGTTACCTGGACAAGGAGCCGCAAGTATTGCCTATAATCAGCACCAACGGCCTGTTACCGTTACGCAGCCTAACGGGGGAATATGGCAGTATGAATATGATGAAGCCGGCAACCTGGTACAGCGTACCAATCCACTGGGAGCAGTCACGAAGTTTGAATATACTGAAGGCCTGCAAAGCAGGATCATTAATCCGCTTGGAGCGGCTACCGAGCTGCAGTATAATGCGCAGCAACTGTTGAGCGAGGTGACTTTACCGAATAGCAGCAGGATCAAATATAGCTATGATCTCCTGGGGCGGTTGACAACGATTACAGACCCCGCAGGGGCTGTTTTTCAGCGGGAGTACAATCTGCTCGGTAACCCGGTGCTGGAAAAAGACAACAGCGGTAATACCGTCAATTTGCAATATGATAGCATGGGTAATACCATTGCCTTCAAGKACCGGCATCAGTCGGTCGCCCTTCGTTATAATTTCTTCGGAGATATAGTAGAGCGGCGGCAAGGTAATACAGTCGTTCAACTAGGTTATGATAAAGAAGGACAATTACTTCATATCATCAATGAACACCGGGAAACTTACGGCTTCGAACTGGATGAAGAAGGCAATGTTTTGACCGAAAAAGGTTTTGACGGACTAATGCGGCAGTATATACGTAATGCCGGTGGCCAGGTAATGCGCACCACGCTGCCAGATGGCAGTCAGCAGGCCTATGAATACACCGCAGCCGGACAGATAGCGACAGTATACTATGAGAAAGATGGCAGCGCTGAAACCTTTGGTTATAATGCAATGGGGCAACTCATCAGTGCGCAGAACAGCCATGCATCTGTACAGCTACAGCGTAATCTGCTGGGGTTAGTTACACAGGAAACCTGCAATGAACAGGTAGTCAACAGCGAATACAATCAACTGGGGCAGCGCACTGCACTGAAAAGTAGCATGGGCGCCGCATTGAGCATGCAGTATAACAACACCACGAGCTGGTTGGAAGAAGTGGAGGCGAATGGTTGGCGTACACAATTAAAATATAATAGCCTGGGCCAGGTAACGGAACGATCCATGACCGGTCGCGTGACCCAGCAAAATCAATACGACCTGTCAGGCCGCTTGGTGGATCAGGTGACCACCAAAGGTAACAAACGGCTGCAACGGCGCTACTCCTGGGATGGCGACCGGATGGCGGGTATCCACGACAGTACTTCGGGCGCTAAACAGTTCAGGCATGACACCTATGGTAACCTGTCTGAGGTGATCTATGGCGATGGCAACGTGGAATATCGTACGCCCGATACCGTGGGTAATTTATTTGAAACCCCGGAGCAAAAAGACCGGACCTACGACAAAGGTGGAAGGCTACTGAGAAGTAAAACCGCCACTTATAAATACGATCAGCTGGGCAACCTGGTACACAAAAAAGAACTAAGCGGCAAGGTCTGGGAATACGAATGGACACCTTCAGGCATGCTGTCAAGTGTGCTGCGGCCAGACGGAGAACGGGTTAGCTTTAAATACGATGCGTTAGGCAGACGTATTGAAAAGCGATACAAACACACGATCACCCGCTGGATCTGGGATGGAAATCAGCCACTGCACGAATGGAAGGAATTCGATGCGAAGGAAAGTAGTGCAGATGATCTGATCACCTGGGTGTTTGACGAGAATAATTTTTCGCCAACAGCTAAAATAAAAGGGGACAAAAAATATAGTATCGTTACTGATCATATAGGTACACCCATACAAGCATATGATGAAACCGGAGAGTTAATCTGGCAGCGGGAAATTGATAGCTATGGAAATGTGAGAATGCTGCACGGAGATGCGGGATTTTGTAGTTATCTTTATCAGGGGCAGGTGATGGATGTAGAAACAGGCCTGGCGTATAATCGGTTCAGGTATTATGATGGTGAGAGTGGAGGGTATATAAGCCAGGATCCCATTAGGTTATCTTCAGGTGTGTTTAATTTATATAGCTATGTTGCGGACATTAATAGCTTAGTAGATGTTTTTGGATTAGCACCCGGTGATATAGCCTTAGGACTAGACCCCTATTATAAAACACTTGCCACTCAAACAAAATCTAGTTACTGGAGAAATTGGGCAAGTGATGGTATTACAAGAAGATCTGTTACTAATAGATTTGGAAGAGCTTTTCATCAGGCAGTAAAAAAAGCAAATCAAATACATTTTGAAACACAAGGAATGGGCGATTTGAGTGAGGCCGTTCGTTTAGGAAAAGCGGGATTTGATCCTGTTACTCATAATATGACAAATGCAGAGATTCACTACATTGCAAGTAATCCGGAAGTGTTGAAAAAGACCATTTTTTATAAAAAAGGAGTTCCAATTGAAGGAGATGAATTAGAAAATCTTAAAAAATCATTAGCCAGAGGTTGCCATGGATAATATACAAGAATACAACAGGAAAAAATTGAAATCATTTGAAACGTTTTTAAATCGTTGGCAAAATGTATCAGCAAGAATTTGGGAATATCGTGTTTCCCATACTATCATCGTTATTAGATTAGAATCATCGGAAGTAAAGGGCAATTTGCATATTATAGGAATTGAACCCATTTACTACAAAGGGCTGTTTAAATGGGAAAATTGCAGCATAAGAATTGAATATGATGAGACCTTTAAAATAATCGATGAAGTAAACGGAATCGAGCTGCAATGCGCTGATATTGAAATAAAGGAAAATTGTAAACCGATATTTTAATAGCGCTACACCAGGGATGATAGCCGGCTATCGGATATGACAAGAATTCGATAAGTTATGACTAGTTATATTGACGCTAATAAAGAGGAGCAGGAATATATCGCTGTGCTGAATGGGAGTAAGTGCAGAACATATTCGTGCTTCAAGAAGGAATTAGTGGCTGCCTTTTCTCCACCAGAAGAGGCTTCTGACAATATTAATGAAATCAGTGGATATATTTTTTCCAAATGGCTTGGGTTTAAAAAGATTAAAATAGTAATTAACAATACGGGAAGTCTGAGAAAAGAAGAAAAACAGTTTAATGAAATGATGAGGTTGTTAAACAAGTGGAAGAATTTTTGGGAATCAACTCCCCCAAATGAACTGAGTATTGAGATATCTTAAGGAGAGGGATGACATGCTTGAAATTAGAAGGATGGAACTATTGTATAAAATAGACTTGCAGCAGTATCAGGAAACCTGCAAAAAGAATATTTCGAATTATTCCGTTGCTACTTTAGGCGAGCATTTAATTTGGGGAGATGTGCTAATGTTGGGAAATGAAAATGCTTATTTATCGTTCAAGGCTGATGTTGTTAAGCTTTCTTATGACTTGTACGATGTTTTGAAGAAGTTAAAAGCAGATGAGAAGCAGGTCTGCCACTTATATCATCCATATGAGCTTTATGAGTTGGAAGTGAAAATGGAAGCMGGTAATGTATCATTAAAGCTAGATAGAAAGAAGAAAGTTACATTTCATTATGATGATTTTTGCAAGGAAATTTATAAGCTAAAGCAAGATGTCATGAATGATATAAAAATTCTTTTTAAAGATTATCACAACATTAGCAACATAGAAAAGTTGTTTTCGATATTATTAGAAAAATAAAAAGAGAGCGGGATAAAACCTCCTGGAACAACGCGTGTCGATAATTGGTTAAGTGGAATATAAAGTGAAAATGGAAAATGTAACACCAGATCATCTGGCAATGATCACCAAGCCTGTAGACAGTTTGCCCGGTTTTGAAAACCAAACATGGTTTAAAACACTTCCTTGGAAAGCGCAGCTGACCGATGCAAATGGAAATACTCAATTTCAGCTCAGCTATTGTGGCGAGAACGCGGACGGCCTTATTATCAATAAGCCAGAGCATCCAATTATTGTTTATGCAACAAATTCGGATACCGGTGAGAAAGTAACGCTGTTTGACGGGCGTGTTCACGGATATGAGGCACTTCTGATAGAAAATTTTGAAAACCAGGTACCGTCGAAAGAGTTGATATATGAGGATGAA
The DNA here is from genome assembly GCF_056396465.1 of Chitinophaga sp. 05T412. Lineage (NCBI taxonomy): Bacteria > Pseudomonadati > Bacteroidota > Chitinophagia > Chitinophagales > Chitinophagaceae > Chitinophaga > Chitinophaga sp. 05T412. Next base: position 93,099 of record NZ_JBFTLN010000022.1, on the reverse strand, counting down.
GATGGAAACGTCAGTTTTCAGATTTATCTCTGGGCGGCATTCAATATTGATTTTGAAGATGAGTATCCTGGTGAAAAGCAGATAAAACTAATCAATGGTTCATCGGCTGATATCGGGTGGCTGCAAAAGAACGCCTTTGATGCATTTGGAATAATAGTGAAAAATAAACAGCAGCATTATTTCACGGCCCTGGAGTTGGAATTGGCATAGGGAAATAACGGGTAGTGAGCGATAATATTTATAAAGACTTTTCTCATTGGCTTAAAGGATACCCATGCCACCGCCATCATCATGGCACTTCATACAAAATCAAAAATCCGGCTGGCGAATGAGTTAGTCGTTAAGGTGGGATATATTCATCCTAATGGATAATCAACTGTTGCCGTAAAGTAACGGGAAAGGGGCGACACCAGGCCGCCCCTTCTAAAGTTTATTTCGTCAGACTACCCTTATCGCCCGGCTTTGATGCTGGTAGCTTCGCCGGTGGCACGGATCTCCAGCTTCACATCTGCGCCATTTTCACCAGAGTATTTTCCATCGAACGTGATTTCATTTGCGCCGTTCGACAGCACCGGCAGCGCTTTATTCAGCGCTACTGTTTCCAGTAGTTGCCATTGCTTATTGTATAAGCGTACCACCTTACCATCACATTTCAGGAATTGATTTCTTTTAAGATGAATAGGTAGTACCAGGGCATCCTGTTGATTAATAGTGATAGATACCTGATCAAACGTAACATCCGGATCGGCGTCTTTGGCAGGAGCCAGCGAAATAATAAAAGCAACCGGTTGACGGGCAACCGGATTATTAAACTGGAAAGTAGAGGACACGGGCTCGCCGGGTTGTTTTAATTTGCCGGTATGCGTGAAGTATGCGTTATATACCGGCGTAAGCAGGTACGTATCATTGGCGGTCTGCTCGAGGTGAAATTCATGCTTCAGGCTTCGCATTTCTTCTTTCTGTGCTTCGCTGAAAATGTTTTTCATACGGGCCTGTTCCCAGGTTTTAATGGTGCCAAGCAGCTGATCTTTCATACCATGTTTCTTCAGCGTTTCCAGGCTGGTAGATAGCCCGAAGCCAGCATTGTATCCTGCTCCCATGGCCAGCATCCATTCTATATCTTCCAGTGCAGTTTCCGGGCGGAGGCTGAACCAGCCCAGCATAGAAGGCATCAGATTCCTGCGGAAAAATTGCTGGTTTTTCAGACGCAGCTGCAGCTGACTTTCCCGGAAGCCGGCGTACCAGGGTTCTCCCCAGTTCATCCGGGTATAAATATGCCAGAAGTAGTGTCCTGGTTGGCTGGCGTCGTTGATTACCTTGCCTTTTAATTCAGGTTTCAGTTGGTCATACCAGGTTTTGGCAAATAACTGTTTGGCATATTGTCCCATGCCGGAGGATAAACAACCTTCGAGTCCATCGAAAGAAATCTGCATCAAACCGGTTTCATTAAACAGGCGCGCAATGGTGGTCGACATTTCTTCCTGCAGCGCATAGTTGGTTAAAAATACTTTATAGGCATGGTCCATTAACTTTCCGATGCTATCATTTTTCGAATGTGCAGTAGCACTGGTGCCGAAGGCGCCGCGCTGACAATCCAGCAGTTTCCAGGGCGCAGAGGTAGATACATTGCTATACCGGATAATTTCGTTTCCTACTACTACGGCCTTCAATGTGTTATTCTGAAACTGATTAAAGAAAAGCGGATCTTCTATGCTGATCTCTTTTGTAGTGGCATCAAGGGATTCACTGATGCGGGAGTACCCTACTTTAGCCAATCGTGGATCAGGTACGGGCGTTACATACGGATCATTGGTCGTGATGAAGTTGGACAGGGTATGTACCCCGAGCCGTACACCGGCTGCCTTTGCGGTTTCCACGCACTGCTTCATGCTGGCCCAGTTCTGAGGGAACTCCTTGCTATTTAGTTTGAAATGTCCCCAGTTATCAAAAGGACCGCCATGATACAGGTAGCGCAGGCCTGCTTGTTTGGTAACAGCAATGGCTTCGGGAAGATTCTCTACGCCAAAGTCCATGATCAGGTAAGATTCAGAGGCATGTATGGCTTGTTTGCCCCATACGCCATCCAGCATCGGGTGGGGGAGTCCTTCTTTTAATTCTATTTGTGAGATGGTGGGCAACACGTCGCCATTGGCTACTCCAAACAGTGCCACTTTGCTGCCAACCACGCCGCCGTCGTTGAAGGCAGGGGCTACATAAGCGGTATGTCCCCAGTTTTCAATGATACGGTCTTTACTACGGTTGCGGCAATATGCCTGTAATGAAGCGCCATATTCGGTGGGGCGTGCTACATCTCCCCTGAACAGTTGTTTATGCAGGTCATCATCTTTTACATCTATTTTATTACCTCCTTCAAATACATCGTAGGAAGGTTCAATGTCGCTTTCAGCAGTAGGGTATCCGCCCAGTGTTTTTATATTCAGCGCCTGGATGCCGATGGCGAATTCTTTGTTGCGCACCACCCCCACTACTTCTCCGACCGTATCAGCGATGGCAACAGGGTACGGACCCCACAGCACCAGGTCTACGTTGGCAGCAGGTGTCAATTGGGTGAGTTCAAAGCTGATATATTGATCATTGCGCTGCACTTTTACTTTTGCTTCCACACCTGCCTGCGGATATGACAACATCAGTTCTGAATTTTTTGCATTCCAGGTACAGGTAGTGGGAGCGAGTATATTTCCATCTTTTTTAATACTCATCAGCGCGTTGGCCTTGTCGGCGACAAGATATTCCTTTTGCAGGGCGAGGCTTTTCATGCTCGTCAGTTTGCCTGCATGGTCCAGCTGAAGGCTCCATTGTTTGGTTTTCAGATTCACCTGTGCATCTGCCGGCTGTATAGCAGCAGTTGCCAGCAGCGCCCCTAATAGCAGTGTTTTTTTGAGTAGTTGCTTTTGTATCATCTCGGTTTTATAAAAAGAAATTTAGTTGATATAATGCTGGCAGCAGGTAGCTGTCCGGGGGGAATGGATGAAGTAAATACCAAGATGCGCATTACAATTGGATTGTATTGCACTTATATTGACTAAAATCACCGTTTTTTTTGCAGGTTCGGAATTTTTTTTGCCTGGTGGGTGCTCATGTCTATGTGCCCGCAAAAACATTTTTTAATTATTTTTTTATTTCCCTTCACCCTTTTTGAGCATTTGAATGACCTATAGGCAGAAAGCTGAAGAACAACACTGCCCGGCCCGGGAAAGTCTGCCGGGAGCAGACAGCGACTATTGTTTTTGGGAGATTTATTTATAATAGGGGGTTTTCGGCATAAATGGCCGGTAAGAATAACGCTGACAGAAGTATTGGGTATATGCAACAACCAATTTCAGCCGACAACGCTGCGTTCGAGGAACTCTTCCGGCAACATTTTGTTTCACTATGCACCATTGCTTACTATGTGGTAGAGGACAAAGATGCGGCACGGGATATTGTCCAGGATTTTTTCCTGGGGTACTGGAATAAACGACATCAAATTAAGATTACACATGACTTTAAGAGTTATGCGTCTAAGGCTGTCCGCTATACGGCGATCACCTCCCTGAAAAAATCGGGTAGGATGAAGCTGCAGGAGCTGGAAGTCATGGATGGTCTTGCAGCACAGTTTGCGGTGGATGATGTGGAATCCAGGGAGCAGCAGTATAATGTTTTATGGGAGGCATTGAATAAAATGCCGGAACAGCGCCGGAAAGTATTTCTCATGAGTAATCAGGACAAGGTCAAATACAAAGATATTGCTTTACAGCTTGGGATTTCCGTGAATACCGTGAAAACGCATATCCGGCTTGCGTTACAGTTTTTGAGGATGGAATGTAAATGGGTGATGCCAGCCCTTACATGGGTAATTGGTCTTGAGTGGTTGTCTTCTTTTTTCAAATCCTTTAACTAAGAAATTATGCAATTACCACCAGACGATAGCGGAATTGACTGGGAAAAAATATTGGAATCATTAGATGAATCAAAAATCCCAGGGGATATGACGAAAGAAGAATTCGTTACCATGTCTGCTGCGCGGGAAGCACGCGCCTTGCTGGCGGCAGAAGACTTTGATGAGTCAGATGGTTGGCAGGACTTTGTGCAACTGCGTAATAAACAACGGACGCGGCGCATCTGGTTAACCCGACTGGCCATTGCAGCCAGTGTGGCAATGGCTATCGGCGCAGGCTTTTGGCTGCTGAAGCCGGGAACATCAACCCCACAAATAGCCAACGTGTTACCCACCGGAAAGGTTCGCCTCAAAACAGCCGACGGTCGTATGATTGAGCTGAATAAGGAAACACGTACTATTCAGCACAACGATGTGGCACAGGTGCAGGCGGGAGGAGATTCCCTGGTATATACAGCCGGTACCACCCGTCTCGCGCAGATAAAAATGGATACGCTTGAAATACCCTGTGGTAAACCCTTTCAGCTGTCGCTCGCCGATGGTACCAGGGTTTGGCTGAACGCGGCTTCCAGGCTTGTATTCCCCGCGGCGTTCAACGGCCCGCGCCGGGAGGTATTCCTGGAAGGAGAAGGGTATTTTGAAGTAGCGAATAAGGCAGATCAACCTTTCATGGTACATACAGGCAACACGACTACTACGGTATTAGGCACTTCGTTTAACGTCCGGCATTACAATGCAGCGGTAGTAACAACACTCCGCAGTGGAAAGGTACAGGTGGTGGCAGGGGTACATACGCTCATGCTGGAGCCCAGTGAACAATCCACGTTTCTGGCAGATGACGGCTCCCTTCAGAAGAAAACGGTGGAAGCCGGCGATTACCTGGCGTGGGTAAAAGGAGATCTGTACTTCGACGTGGCGCCGCTCAGCAGTATTACAGAAAGCCTTTCGCGCTATTATGATTACATGTTTAAGTTTGACGATCCGGCTATTGCCCGCCTGAACTTTACACTGGATATGCAGCGCCCTGCTACGCTGCAGGAGGTATTGACCTCTCTGAAAGCCAGTCGCGGTGATTTGCGGTTCCGGGTGGAAGGTAAAATAGTCACCATTTCCAGACAACCATAAACCAACCAATACCGCCAGACGCGGATTTACAGTAAATAAAATATCAACCAACATGATGAAACTATCTGGCCCGTCCTTCCTACGGAAGGATATAGGGAGATGTTATATCCTGACTGCGGCCATACTATTATTTTTCGGCTTGTTGTTCGCTGGAGGAAGTGTTTTTGCACAGGATAACGATGGCGCGGAGATCCTTTCCAGGAAAGTGTCGTACAAGGCGCAGAAATATCCGCTGTCGCGTGTTTTCAAGGATTTGCGTAAGCAGTTGGATATACGGTTTACTTACAACGAAGAGTATGTTAAAGACCAGCCGCTGGTAACAGTGAGCATGCAGGGTGTTACTTTTGAAATGCTCATGAAGGAGATACTGAAAGGTACTGACCTGAACTATAGCGTTATCTTTAATGGCGTGATCATTTCCAAAAAAGAGAAGGTCGCCGCATCTGTTGTTAAAACACCTACGCCGGATGAAATGCATGTGGTGCTACGGGGACAGGTGATTAGTACAGCAGGTGTTCCACTTGCAGGGGTAAGCATTCGGGCCATGGAAACCGGCGTAATGACGGTTACCCAGGCTGACGGGCTTTTTACCCTCCTTCCCCGTGAAAATGAATCCGTACGTTTTAGCTTGCTGGGTATGAGAGCCTTTGTGTATAAGGCAGTGCGCACAGATGAACAGGTGATCAGGTTAAAGATGGATACCATTGCGCAGGCGATCCAGGAAGTGGTGGTGAATGGTTATCAAAAAATAGATCCGCGTTTAGCTACCGGCTCTGTGACGAAGCTCACGGCGGCGCAGGTGATTGAGCCGGGAGCTTCTTCTATCGACAAAATGCTCCAGGGCAAAGTACCTGGTCTGATGGTGATGAACAATTCGGGGGGCGTAAACGCCGCGCCGAAACTGCGGATGAGAGGTACTTCCACATTGTTGGGAAACGCCTCGCCGCTGTGGGTGATTGACGGGATGATTCGCCCTGACCCCGTGGATATTTCTTCTGCGGTACTCAATAATGTTATCAACAGCGCTTCGCAATCGAACTTCGAGCTGATGGGAAATGCTATCAGTGGTGTGAATCCCTACGATATTGAAAGTATTACTTTTCTCCGCGATGCTGCAGCTACGGCTATTTACGGAACCCGTGCGGCAAATGGCGTGATAGTGGTGACTACGAAAAGAGGAAAGGAGGGACCTGTACAGCTTACCTATAATACCGACTTATCCTTTCAGCAACGGCCCTCTTACCGGAAGATGAACCTGATGAACTCAAAAGAAAGAGTGTTGCTGTCGCGTCAGTTCCAGGAAGATCATGTGGTGTTGTCACAAAATGGTTTCGATGAAAGACTGTCCTATGAAGGATTGCTCCGTAGTTGGTGGGGGGGGACAATAAATGAGCAGGAATTCAATCAGCAGGTAGGCGTACTGGAAACGCGGAATACAGACTGGTTCAGGGAGCTTTTCCGGAATCAGTTCAGCATGAATCATTCTCTTAGTCTGGGAGGAGGTAATGAGAAAACAACCTATTACGCATCACTGCAATATGCCGATAATAAAGGTGCTGCTAAAGAAGATGCCCTTCAAAAATATTCTGCTAATCTGAACCTGCACTCCAGAATTACGAAACGGCTTACTGTTGATTTGACCCTCAATGGTAATTTCCGCAAATCGCAGGGGTATTATGGTATTAACCCGCTGACGTATGCGTTGCAAACCAATCGTATTTTCAGTCCCAGTGATTTTATACCTATACGGAATCCTGATTCCTACATAAATGTATACGACCTGAACGACAATGCACCGCCACTCACGCAGAATTTTCGTAATGAAGTAGCGCATTCGGGGAATACTTCTAAGGTTCGATCAATCACTGCGAACCTGAATCTCGATTATAAACTGGCAAAAGGGCTTTACTTTCGGAATTTAAGCAGTTTCATTACTGATGCCTCGGAAGGGATGGCATATGCGGATTATTATTCCTATACAGCTGCCGCTATCAGAGGGTGGGAAAAGTCGTGGACGCCAACAGCAGCGGCAATTGCGAACTCTTCGTTACCTGTTGGAGGGATTGCTAATTTGACCAGCTACAATAGTACCGTTTATAGCATCCGGAACAGTATTGATTATGCTACTGGCATTTTCGGTGAAAGGGATCAGATCAATGTTTCCATAGGTAATGAAGTAAACAGCAGAACAGGTAATACACAGACGCATACATTGCCTGGTTTCTTCCCTGATCGCGGCAATATTTTTTCTCCCACACCAAGAGGCCTTGCGAAAATTGCAAACAATAGTCTGACGCTGGTGAAAGAAAACATTGTTTCCTTGTATGCAACAGCTGCGTATAGTTTAAAAAACAGGTACATCTTCAGCTTTACTACGCGTGCTGACGGTTCCAACCGCTTTGGGAAAAAAGCGAATAGCAATTTCCGGCCTAACTACAGCATATCTGGCCGATGGAATGCAACTATGGAAAACTGGTTTCCACGCGGAGGAATACTCAGCAATTGGCAGGTGATAGCATCATTCGGTACACAGGGTAACGCGGTCCCATCTGTGGGACCTAATCTCATTTCCCAATACAGTGCCATTAAACGCGATCCGATTACCCAAATACCTTACCAATCCATTAAATCTATGCCTTACCCGGATCTGCGTTGGGAAAAAACATACCAGATAAACCTGGGTACCAATTTGGGCTTCTTCAATGATCGGATAGCCATAAATGCAGAATATTATGATAAGAGAGCGAAAGATGTGATAGATCAGCTGCCTATTCCTTATGAATACGGTATGGTGTTTATGTATAGGAATGGCAGTGAGGTGTTTAATAGAGGGATAGAGTTCACGATCATGACACAATTGGTGAAAAGAAAGAATACCAGTTTTTCTCTTTCATTTAATACCAGCAAAAATCTGAACAAGTTGGCCGATCAGAGTGCCAACTTTGGTTACCAAAGCTTGTTCAACGGCACCGGCAATTTACCCGGCAGGGCCGTTACCGGGATTTATTCGTATGTCTTTAATGGCTTGAACCCCCAAACCGGGTTCCCTATGTTTCAGCATATTGACCAACTTAAATTCACCGCTAACCCCAATGATCTCTTTGTATACTCCGGGCAATTAGATCCGAAGATGACCATGAGCCTGGCACCCACGATTACTTACAAATCGTTTTCACTCACCTCTTCATTTTATCTCAGCCTGGGTAGCGTAAAACGGTTGAACCCTATCTATCAGAGTTCAGGAGAGGGCAGTGGTGTACCCGGACCGATGGCTAATACGAGCCGCGACATGCTGAATCGCTGGCGCAAGCCAGGTGATGAAAAGTACACCAGTATCCCTGTGGCACAGGATATTACGGAAACCCAACAATTTCTGCATATCCCATACACCACAGGAGCTACAAGCTCCAACACTGATGGGGCATTTATCCGGGTAACACCTATTGCGGCTTACAATCTGTCTGATCTGATGACGGTTAAAAATGATTATCTACGCTGTAACTCACTGAACCTGCGGTATGCTGTACCTCCCGCACGATTAAGGGGTACCGGCATGCGTGCGCTGGCCCTTGGCTTTACGGTAAGTAATCTGTTTACTATCGCCAATCCAAAACTCAAAGGTCAGGATCCGGAGATCAATGGCGTAGGTACATCAGCGTTACCTATCACACGTCAGTTTACAGGTTCAATAAACGCATCATTTTAGCAGCCATATCTTCAAAATAAGTGCATGAAAAAGATACTTACCATACTGCTCATTTCTATTTCCACGATTTCCTGTAAGAAATTTCTGGAAGAGTATTCTCCTTCAGATGTGACGCCCAAGTCTACGTCCGATTTTGGAGAGATCCTTTTAATGGATGGTTATCCGGATAATCTGAAAGTATTACATCCCTGGCTCACCTTCCTGGACGATGATGTACAATCTTATGTGAGTACCGTGAATGAAGCAACAGCCGTTGATTACATGGCATACTCAAGGAATGTTTATCAATGGCAATCGGCGCTGTCATATGAAGCTACCGATGCTATCAAACCGAATGAGATCAACGCATGGGGTACCTATTACAAATTGCTTCTGGGTACGAATGTAGTGCTGGAGTATGCAGATAATTCAATAGGTAGCCAGGCCGAGAAGGATCAGTTGAAAGGAGAAGCATATGGGTTGAGGGCGTTTTACCACTTTATGCTGGTGAACTTATATGCCCGGCCTTATAACGATTCACTCACTACGCCGGATAAATTACCTGGCATTCCTATCCGCATCACCGCAGGGCTTTCCGACGCCCGCCCGCAAAGAAATACGGTGAAAGAAGTGTACCAGCAGATTGTTGCTGATCTTGATAGTTCGATTGCTTTGCTGAGTTTATCGAAGGCAACAAATAATCCATTCCGCCTTAACCATGTTGCGGTGCATCTGCTGGCCAGCAGGGTGTACCTCTATATGGAGAATTGGCAGAAGAGTATCGAACATGCAGATATGGTGATCAAATACCATCCTCAATTAATGAATTATAACAGTTGGGGGGATAATCTTCCGGATTGGGGCAATTTGCTCGTTGGCCCCACTAATATTGAATCTTTATGGAACTATGGCAACAACGATGAACACTTACCGCTTCTATCGGGAGGGTATGGCAGTTGTTTTGAAGTTTCACGTGATCTGGTGAATTGCTTTGAGGAAAACGACCTGCGTAGAACAGTTGCTATTACCGAGATTCCGGCCTTCCTAAAAGAATACATTCCTTTAGATTTTAAGCAGAATAAGCATTTGGCGAACGGTCCTGTTGGTGGCAATGAAGCCATCACCAATTCGTGGCGCAGTTCCGAAGCCTACCTTAACCGTGCGGAAGCTTACATTCAATTGTATAGAACGAAAGGTGATGGTGCTGCGGCCGTGGAAGCACTAAAAAGTTTGAATACCCTCCGGGCGCAACGTTTCAGCGCTGCTACTTTTCAACCATGGACTATACAGCCGGCAACAACACTGCTCGACATGTGCCGTAACGAGCGCCGGAGAGAATTGTTTACGGAAGAAGCCCATCGGTGGTTTGATCTTCGCAGGTATGGGATGCCCGAAATTAAACACATTTTTATGGCAAGTGCGGTGAATAGTGAAACGTATACGCTCCGAAGAAGGGACCCACAATATACCCTTCCCATTCCGGAAGAAGTAATCACGCAGAATCCGGCGTTGACACGTAATCCCGCAATTGCMGGACAACGTCAGCCAGATTGATTGTCATTCAATAAAAAATAATTTATGAAATCATACCTCTTTTTTATACTGGCACTGACGTTATTTGCCTGCCAGAAGGAAGAAAAACTTACACCCAGCGGATATGAAAACCTGTATAAACTGCCACAGGGTAATACGGTAGCCGATGATACCATCTTATCTATTCACAGGAAATTTGGTACTTACATACTGTACCGTTTCTCACAGGCAGATTATGCATATGATTATTCCAGGGTCAGAAAAGACAGCGCTTTTAATGCCAACCCGGCTTATATTGACACCACCCTGAACTTTTTCAGGAATCAATTGATGGCACTGTATCCGGACAACTTCCTGCACAAAACTATGCCAGTTAAAATATTTCTGGCTTCCCGTGTTACTATTAGAAACTCCTCTACGAATGAGTTGATAGGGTTTTCCAGTAGCTCCAGTATGTTGGCCATCGGCTGGGCCGATAGTACCATCATTCATCTGACACCACCGGAAATAAAAAAGCTGCGCGGTAAACTCCATCGCTATTATTGGGAACGTGCTTACCGTACACAAAGCGTGGAAGTTCCGACGGCATTCGCCGCATTGGCGTTACCGGATTACGGAAAAGTAAATGAGCAGAACAAGTATCAGCAGGGAGTGGTGGCCGACTTCTTCGGGAATGGAATCCTGAATCTCGGACAGGATTTCCTGAGCTATATCAATATGATCACCAGTAATAGCACCGCAGATCTGGAAGCGAATTATTTTAAGCCATCTGTTGATAGTAAAGGGCTTATCCGCCAAAAATACAACGCCATCATCGACTATTATAAAACAACATACGGTATAGACCTGCAGGCTATCGGCAATTTGCCGTAACGCCTTTTCATCAGTAACTAAAGGATTAAGATATGAACCAGAGATACAGGCCCTTTGTTATAGCGGCCCTGGCTACGTCATGCTCTTTTGCAGCACGTGCACAGACGCAAACAGGATCATTCCGCAGTGAAGTGATCCGTAACGTCCTGGAAAAAATTAAAACTAAACATTTCGAGCCGCGGGCATTGGATGATAACTGGTCGGCTGATGTATGGGACAACTATATCCGCCAGCTGGACCCCAGCCACCTTATTTTTTTACAGGAAGATATAGACCGGCTGATGACACAGCGGAAACAGCTGGATGACCAGCTCACGGCTTTGCACACCGATTTTTTTGATTCCGCGTACGCCGTTTACCACATACGTATGTTGGAAAATAAAGCGCTCACCGAAAAGATCCTGGCTGAAAAATTTGATTATACCAAACGTGAAAGCCTGGTGTTGGCAGGTACAACACGCAGCTATCCGAAAGGACAACAAGAGAAGGAAGCGTCGTGGCGCAAACAACTCAAATACCAGGTGCTGCGTAATTACATGGAGCTGAAAAATGCAGCGGGTGATACGCTGCATACTGCTGCTGCATTGCCTGAACCAGCCACTGAGGCCAAAGCCCGCGAAAGGGTGCATAAATGGTACAACGACCAGTTCCGCCTGGCAGAGAAAGCGGGTGCGGAAGATGAAAAATTCAGCGCCTATATCGCTGCTGCGATGTTCGGCATCGATCCACATACTTCGTATAGTGGCCCTAAAGATAAGAGCCTGGAGCAACAGATCTCCAAGCGTTATTTCGGGCTGGGGATGGAGTTAGGCGAAAAGGAAACGGAATATTATATMAAAAGATTATTACCAGGAGGCACCGCTGCTAAAAGTGGCAAACTAAGAGAGAATGACCATATCCTGTCTATATCCGACAATAAAGGTACACTCGTTCCTGTATCAGGCCTCACTGCAGGAGAGGTAACAGGCATGATCCGCGGCGACAAAGATACAGATGTGAAACTCCTGTTACGTCAACCCGGAGATACAATGCGTACCGTTACGGTAAAAAGAGGAGAAGTGATCGATCTGGAAAACAGGGCGAAGAGTGTAGTGCTCGAAAAAGACGGTAAAAAATTCGGGTATATCTATTTGCCCATGTTCTACCTTGATCCTTCCGGTCATAACCTCACAGGGGCTTCTGCTGATATGGCAAAGGAAGTGGCCATGCTGAAGGAGCAGGAAGTGGAAGGTATCATCGTGGACCTTCGTGGTAACGGTGGTGGATCACTGGATGAAGTAGTGCGTATGAGTTCCATCTTCCTCCCCAGTGGTCCGGTTACCTGGCTGCGTACCCAAACAGCGGTGAACCGCTACACTGGCCCTGCCATTCCACCTGCTTACGATGGCCCTTTAGTGGTGATGGTAAATGAAAACAGCGCTTCTGCTTCGGAAATTTTTGCAGCAGTGATCCAGGACCGCAAACGTGGTATCATTGCGGGGCCTTCTTCTACCTACGGGAAAGGCACTGCACAGATGACTATTAACATCGGAAAACTAGGTAATCCTGGTTTAGGTACATCAGATATCAGCTACGGCAGTATGCGTATTACCACCCAGAAATTTTACCGTATCACCGGCACTTCCACGCAGTTAAAAGGTGTGACACCGGATGTTGTTTTCCAGGAAAGCATGCAGCCTACAGAAGAACGTGAACGTAACTTCTCTACCAGTTTACCCTGCGATAGTATTCAGTTTCCACCGTTTGAATTGGCAGGTACCCACTTCAATTATAACGAGGTGGTGACGAAAGCCCGTAGTCGCGCAGCCGCCAGCATAGCTTTCACCACCGTTTCAGAAAATATGGCGCGCCTGAAAGCGTATGCTGCCACGCCGATACCGCTTGATTTCGAGTCGTTCCGGAAGCATTACGAAGTATCCGCACGCATCGAAAAGGATATTCGTGAAGGTAGCAAACTGCAACCGGGAAAAGATTTACAGGCCCAATGGCCCGTTAACCAGAGCATCCGTCCTGATTTGCGGAAAGAAGCGCCTGAAAGCGCCGCCAACAAAGACTGGCTGAAACTCGTAGGACAGGATGTATACATTGATGCATCCGTATCTATCCTGGAAGACCTTGCTGCCAGTGCAAAACAGACTAACTAGTTTATCATCTTATTCACTTATAAAAATACTTCATCGTATCATGAAAAAAATTGCTTTACTCCTTTGTTGCCTGCCTGCACTGAGCGCATTTGCGCAGCAACAGGATGGGAAGAAGAACTTTTCCACTAACAAGGAAAAGAAAGCGGTGATCACCGCTCATCTCGACAACCTCCCGAACGATACACTGGTGATGCTTTACGAACCCTATACGGGTGAATTCGATACCGCTCGTGTCAAAAGCCATGGCTTTAAACTCCAGATGCCTATGAAAAAAGGAGGAAGTGTTTATGTGATAAAGGTGGGCGATGCAGATGCAACTGCAAGTAATACGAAAATCGTGTATGTGGAAGATGGTATCATGAATATCACCGGCAAGGAGCCGGCGTTGAATAAAGCGAAGGTAACCGGCAGCAAGTGGGTAAAAGAATGGGAAGAAGCATTCTCCCTGGTAGACGCGCAGAAAGGGATGGGCAAAAAACTGTATGATCTGGATCTGAATATTGGTAAAGCTTATGAAGTGGGTGACGAAGACGCCAGTAACGCATATACGCTTGAACGTGATTCGCTTAAGAAAGTTCAAAAGAAGAAGATATTGGAATGGATACGCAAAAATCCTAACTCGGGTGTGAACGGTTACCTGATCACCTGCTTTATTTCAAACTTAAAGGAACAGGATTCCCTGATTGGCACCCTGGGCGCACATGCAATGGCGTCCCGTATTATTCAGCGGAAACTCCACCCCGGCCAGATCGACGAAGCGCCTATGACATTGAAAGCTAACACCGGGGAAGAAAGCAGTGCGCAATTCAATGGCGTTGCAAACGGAAAGCCTGCACCTGATTTCAGCATCCCCGGTGTAGATGGAAAAATGATCAACCTGGCTGATTTCAAAGGAAAATATGTGCTGTTGGATTTCTGGGCCAGCTGGTGTGGTCCCTGCAAAGGACAGATCCCTTTCCTGAAAGCTGCCAATGATAAATTCAAGAGCAAAAACATGGTGATACTAGGCGTTTCTCTGGATAGTAAAAAAGAAGCGTGGATGAAAGCTATTGAAAGTCACGGACTCGATTGGCTGAATGCCTCCAACCTGAAAGGCTGGGCTGAGCCGGTAGCCGGCATGTATGGCGCTTCTGCTATTCCGTTCRACGTACTCATTGGACCTGATGGAAAGGTGCTGGCACAAGCGCTTTACGGTGAAGACATCGACAAAAAACTGTCGGAAATTATTAAATAGCCATTCCCGTTATGTCAAAACAGGGGCCTGCCTTCCCTGGCAGGTCCTTTTTTATTTCCCCTGAAAAAGTCAACATATGAAGTGTATTATCAAAGCTGCGATCATCCTGTTGCTCCCTTTCTATTGCCTGGCCGGAGATGGCTTCGTTATCAAAGGAAAAGTTACCGGCATCATCAGCGGTTACGCTGCCATCACGGCATTCACCGAAGATGGTGCAACGCCAATCAATGAACAGGTACCTGAACGCGTACGCATTGTGAATGGCGAATTTACCATCAGCGGAAAAGTATCCCATCCCTGCATCATCCATCTGCAGGTGAGCACACGGAGGGTAATGATCTTGCTGGAGAATACGGAATATACCGTTAACTCCACGCTGCAAACGCTGAGCGGTGATCAGTTTAAAGGTAGTCTGCTTAATGATCAGTATTGTGAATATATGGGAAGTAAAACCAGCCCACTTGATTTCATAAAGCAATTCCCTGCCAAACAGATATCCGCTTTTCTGGCTTACGCGTATACCCGGGAATACCAGCAGGCACAAGAAGCATATACGACGCTCAGCCCTGAAAATAAAGCATCTTATTTCGGAGGGAAGGCAAGTGAAAAAATAGCGAAATTCCAAACTACCCAGGCCGGCAAAGAATTGCCCTTCTTTGAAATGACGACTCCTGATGGCAAAAAGTTTTCTGTTAAAGACATGCCCGGTAAAGTAATTGTGCTGGATTTCTGGGCTTCCTGGTGTGGCCCTTGCAGAAACTTTATTCCTACCATGCGGGAATATTATAACCAATATCACGCAAAAGGAGTGGAGTTTGTAGCAGTTTCTCTGGATGATAGTCCGGATAAATGGCGGCAGGCGATAACCGAAACAAAAATGGAATGGAAGCAGGGACTTGTTGCCGGAGGATTTGGTGAGGAGGCGCCGATTAAAAACCTGTTGAACATCAAAAGCATTCCGCACGTGATTGTAGTAGGGAAAGATGGTAAGATTGCCGCCTGGCTTGATTACTACATGAAGGCCCAACTGCCGGAAATACTGGCTAAGTTAAATCCTTAAATCACGAATATTGTTCCGGGTATACGTGTCTGTATAAAATATTCGTATGATATTTTATTAAATTGATAGAAATTGTGTGATAGCGTGAAATAGGAATACAGGCAAACAATTAATAAAATGGAAATTACATATACCACGGAACTGCCAACCGCACAAAGCATGTACGAATTGTACGGGCATCTCGACTGGAATGATTTTTTGAAACTGGATCAACACCAGCTAATGACCGCTATGAAACAGAGCTGGTGCGTCATTGCAGCGTATGAAGGACAACGCCTGATTGGCACCGGGAGAATTATTTCAGATGGAGTGATGAACGGTTATTTATGCGGCCTGGGTGTGCATACAGATTATAGAAAACGGGGAATCGGCACTGAAATTACCCGGTTGCTGATAGCCCATGGGACGGAACAAAATCTGCATCTGCAGCTTTTTTGTGAACCACATCTGGTATCGTACTATGAAAAAATAAATTTCGAAGTTTTTGCAGTGGGGATGAAAGCAAAACAACAGTAGGTATTCATCTCCCTAAAAAAATAAAAAAAAGCTGCCACGGAAAATGGCAGCTTTAGGTTTTTATAGAGGAAAATTATAATAAGGTGAATTCCGTTTCTTTCACATCTCTGCTGTTACCACCGATAAACAGTTTGAATACGCCGGGTTCAGCGGCATATTTCAAGTCATTATTAAAGAACTTCAGGTCATTTTCCGTAATAGTAAATGTTACCTGTTGAGATGCACCCGCTTTGAGTGCAATGCGCTGAAAGCCTTTCAGCTCCTTTACCGGGCGTGCAATGCTTCCCACCATATCGCGGGTATAGAGCTGTACTATTTCCACGCCATCGTATTTACCGGTATTGGTTACCGTGACGGTAGCTTTGATACTTCCGCCCGCTTTAAACTGGTTCGCTGATATCGGTAATGCCGTTAAGATGGATGTATCCTCAGAAGGAGCTGGATTACAATGCGGAGAATGTGAGTGCCGCACTGAAAAGTCAGTTCGATGGCAATGATGATCCCGGTCAGGTGATGTGGTTATTGAAGTAAGCAACACCGTTTGTATCTATAATAGATGAAGCCCCGCGAACAATCGCGGGGCTTCTTTATTGCCATAAACTAACTGAAATAATTATCTTGGGGCGCAAATATTATCTATGGAAGACAATTACAATCTCTGGTGGGGGCCCCCCAGAAATTTTGCAGACCGGCAGAATGAGCGAAAAATCAGCTGGCTGGAGTTATTTTATGACCTGGTGTATGTGGCGGCTGTAGGCCAACTCACGCACCACATCGCTGCACACCCCACCTGGCAGAGCGTATGTTATGCTTTCCTGTTGTTTTCACTGGTTTTTTGGTCGTGGGTAAATGGCAGTCAGTATTATGACCTGCATGGCAACGACAGCATACGTACCCGGTTGTTTACTTTTCTGCAAATGCTGGCGGTTGCGGGAGTAGCCATTACTATCCAGGATGCCTTTGAAGGACATCAGCAGGGATTTGTGATTGCTTTCTCCATCGTGCAGTTAATGATTACTTATCTCTGGTGGAGTGTGGGACTGTTTGATGAGTCGCACAGGATCTTTAACCGTTTTTTCACGACCAATTATCTGCTGGCGCTATTAGCGCTTATCATTTCTTATTTTACCAGCTTTGAGGTGGCTATCCTTTTATGGGGAGTGGCTTTATTACTCAACCTGACGCCCGGACTGATTGGGGCTCGTACTATTGTGCGGGTGGTATCAGAAAGAGGGCAGGTGTTCAGCGCTTCTGCCGCCATTGTAGAGCGTTTTGGACTGTTTGCCATCATCGTACTGGCGGAAAGCATTTTAGCAACCGTGAGTGGGGTAGCGGAAGTAAAAGATAAGCATCCTACGGTGTGGATTGCTTTTATACTGGGTATTCTGATCGCATTCTTACTCTGGTGCCTGTATTTTGATATGACAAGTGAACAGGAAACCAAGAAGGGATACAGCTATATGCAATGGCTGGTTTTTCTGCATTATCCGCTGCTGGGCGCCTTTTGTGTGGTAGGCGGTTGTATTAAAACGGTATTGACAGATATTGATACTCCGTTGTCTTCACCGGTACAATGGATGTTTTGTATTGCATTGGCGGTGACGGTTTTTATGATTGTAGGGATTGCAAAAATTATGGAAGAAGATGAGGAAGACCGGGTGTATATCCGGCCGGTATCGAAACTATTGATAGCGGTAGGTGTGGCATTATTGGTGGTGCCTTTATTGGGCCAATATTTAAGTAACCTCGCATTTCTGGGGATACTCGCGGGGATATTGTTTATACCTGTTTTTGTAGGGATGCGGAGTTGGGTACGGTATAAATTTTTTAGCCAGCAGTGATGCTAATGAGTGCCTGGCAGGAAGTGTTTGGGAGAGAACGTCAAACATTGGAAGCATAAAAAAGTGCATAGCTTTTTCTTCTTCCAATGTTTGACGGGTAAGGAAAGTCTTTCCACCTGAACCTGGTTATTGGTCAGCAGTGGGACTTTAAATTATTTTATAAATGGGTATTTTGTGTAGATATCTACATCCGCAATCTTTCTCAAAGCCGGTCCTTTGCCGGTGAATATTTGTTTGCTTTCTACTATTATTTCATCTAAATCAAATCCTTGTATTGTTCTGCCCAATAGGAATGAAATGGTGTAATCTGTCCAGCTTCCACCTTTTGAAGTGGCTATTTCCGCTGCTCTTTTCATGATTTCCCAATTTTCTTGCTCTGTTAAATAGCCTACCCAATAGCACCATTTGGCTAATGATACAGCTCTGCAGATATCCCAGGCATAAGCAGATTTTACCTGAGTAACGGTATTTAGGTCTATTCCTAAACCATTGGAGATATCACTTTGAATGCTGCTTAATTTTTGTGAGGACTGAAGGAAAATGGGATCAAATTCACTACTTCTTTGTAGTAATAACAGGTTGTTCAAAGTTTCCTTCGCGGTGGTGCTGTTGGTTATTTCCCATTGTTGGGCTAATCCTCCGGTGTATTCATTCAAACTGTTTTCTGGTTTAATTCCGAGTATTTTTTCTCCTCTATAGTAAAATAAAATTCCTCCAAAGGCCAGTAATCTTTTTTGTTCGTCTGTTAATGGTGCGTCAGAATGATTGTTGTTGAAGTCATTGAGTTGTTGTTCATTGCGTTTTTTCATTGTTCTTTTCAAGACAAGAATATAGGCAATAAATGCTACGGCGATTCCGCCAATAATAAGGTAGAGGTTCGTGGTCATAGGGGATTTAAGTGTTTGATTGTTTTTTAAAGACAAAATTGCACGGTCAGTATGCAATGCTACAGAAAATTAGCTGCGAAGATAGTTTTTTGGTGAGAACATTCAAATAGTTATACATTTTTTTGGTGGCCCTATGTGTTCAACTGAACATATCAAAACGTGGGAGGAATAAAAGCGCATGCTTTTATTCCTCCCACGTTTTGAAGTAAAACCAGTAGTTTGCCCGTTATACTTTAGTTAAATGAAGCTGCATAATGTTGTTAGTGAGCAGTTTATATTCCTTCAGATTAAACGCAGCCTCCAAATCAAAGTTGGTACCCAGTTCACCGCCGTTGCCGGTAATGGTAGGAATGATGTTGAAGTAAATATCTGTTACCAGGTTTTTATTCAAAAACGCATTGTACGTTTTAGTACCACCGCCTACGGCAATCGTATTGAATCCTTTTCCCTGCAGGTATTCAATGGCTGCTTCCGGGCTGTTCACTACTTTGTAAGTAGCGGTATCCTGCAGTGTATTGGATAGCAATACCACTTCCAGACCGGCGAGGAATCCCTTCGTTGCCTCGGGCAATTGGTCAATGAATGCAAAAGTGCTGCTGCCGAGTACCATATTTCCTGCTTGCATGGCTACCTGAATGAAGCTGCTAACAGCTTCCGGAGGTGCTTCATGGTGCTTGTTTTCAGAGAGTAAAACTTTTCCGTTGGCCGAAATATTGGCCACTAATGTTATTGTCATAGCATATGCTTTTATCGATTGGGTACAAAGCTACCGGATGGGGATTTTATGTTCACTATTCGTTACCTTCAGGTAAGTAACCTTTTTTAAAATGCTATCAATTGAATTTGGAAACGCGTCGCTTTGCAAAGAAGCGCGGCTGGCATTAAGAGATGCCATCGAGTTATTAGGCGGAAAATGGAAGATTTGTATTCTCCAGCACCTGGAGTTCGGCACCAAACGCTTTAAGGACTTGCAGGAGTTAATAGTAGGCATCTCTCCCAAAGTGCTGACACAGGAGTTGCTGGAATTAGAGCAAAACCTGCTTATCACCAGAACGGTTAACAATACAAGGCCCATTACGGTGTCCTATTCCCTGACGCCATTCGCTTATGAAGCGCAGGCCGTATATGACGCCTTGCTGGCGTTTGGTATAGAACACAGAAAGAGAATAAAAGGAGAGCTCTCCGGGAAAACCAATGTTACTGTTTAGCCGCTATTGTTTTGCTCATTAATGTTTCTTCATAACCAACATTATAGTGATAGATAATAAAATCCCTCACTTTTTGCCAGCCATTTTTATAGTAAAATGCCAGGCCTTCCGGTGATGCCGCCAGTTGTAACGTAGTTAGTCCTAAGTTTGCTGCATAATTTTCAAGGTGGTCCATTAATAGTTTGCCGATTCCCTGACGCATATGTCCCAGCCGGGTGTAGAAGCCTACTACCGCATCGCCGTCTAACGCGATGGTACCAACGATTTTATGATTGATCTCGGCGCAAAATACAGCCTGAGTGGCAATTTTATCGCGGAGCACGGGGATAGAATAGTATCGCACAAATGTGGCCCATTGTTCATCGTTGTAGTGAGGTTTCAGCATGGTGTGCGT
The DNA here is from genome assembly GCF_056396465.1 of Chitinophaga sp. 05T412. Taxonomy (NCBI): domain Bacteria; kingdom Pseudomonadati; phylum Bacteroidota; class Chitinophagia; order Chitinophagales; family Chitinophagaceae; genus Chitinophaga; species Chitinophaga sp. 05T412. Next base: position 72,701 of record NZ_JBFTLN010000022.1, on the reverse strand, counting down.
ATTCTCGTAGATCATCTCACTTAGTTGTTCGGCATCTGAAACCTGGGCGTTCCTGATATGGAGTGTTGACATATGAAGGGTTGAAATAGTTTGTTGTAACATTGAATGCCCCGATAAGGAGCAATGGAAAATTGTTGTTTATAAATGATAAAGAAGGGATGAAGATAAGTTATTTTGATATTGATGCCCTATAAGGGATATCGATGAAACCATTTGTTTTCTCTATTTTACATTGAAATACACCGCAATGGATACCCTGTATACTGAGCTGAAAGATTATATCTATCGTTACTGTGAGGGGCTTATGACAGAAGATGAAGTGGTGGCGAAGAAGACAGTGTTGTATCATTTCCCGTCAATGGAATCTGAGTCGATGCTTAAAGAAAGAATCGTTAACCGATTATGGAAGGAGCATCAGCTTGAATTACCTTTAAACTATTGTCCAGCCTGTCATAAAATTGCGAGGACTCCAAAAGCCCGTCAATGTCGTTTTTGCTTTCATCATTGGCATTGAGACCAAGCACATTTTTATACAACAATCACTTTCGTCAAATTAACATGTAATCCCTTCAGCGCCGTATACGTTAACTTATCCATGGTAGCGCCATCAAAGCATACGCTTTGCAGTGCGAGGTAGGATTTGTTGGTAAAAGAGAAAGGCAGTTTGAAAGTTACCTGCTTCAAAGTGGCGCCTTTGAAAGAAGCATTTTTTAATGAAGATTTGTTAAACCGCACCCCCACGAAGGTTTGTTCATCAAAGCAGGCATCTTCCAGATTGCATTGATTGAAATCAACACCATCAAAAATACAGCGCTCAAAAACGGTTTTATTAAGTTCGGTAGTACTGAAGTTGACGTCGGTTAAGGTGGTATCCGTGAATTTGGCGCCCTGCCCGGATATGTGCAGGGTTGTGCGTACGAGGATCGTTTTATCGAACACGGCGTCTGTGAGGTCAACGATGGAGAAGTGGCAGTCCGTCAGATTCGCTGCCGCAAAATTAGCTTCCCGGGCATCCAGGGTGTTAAAGGAGGTACCGGTTAAGTCGGCGCCGGTAAAGTTAGCGCCTCGTAGTGAGCTCACTTTGAACTTTCCATTATGTAGCGTAACACCGGCGAAATTTTCCTGTTGCAGGTCAATGGCAGTGAGGTCAATTTGTACTTGCCGGTCCTGCGAACGGGAGTGGGGTTCGGCCGCTGGTGCTACAACAGGCGCTGCTGCAGGTGAGATGTCTTTGGTACCTGAAGGTAAATTTGCAGAGAAGTAGTTAAGGTCAACACCCAGAATTTCCGCCAGGCGGTTAAAAGTCGTGATGTCGGGCATTGATTCTCCACGTTCCCATTTCCCCACCGCCTGCGGACTAATAAAAAGTTGTTGGGCAAGTCGTGCCTGAGATATTCCCTGTGCTTTCCGCGCCTGGGCAATTTTACCACCAATAGTCTGGGTATCCATATGATTTTTTTTACCCCACAAAGATATTGTGCTTCCTTACTGGAAGCAACAAAAAACGGCAACTGTTAGTTGTAATTACGCTACTTACAGTGTTTTTTATGAAATGGTTGAGGTAAATGTCCCCCTTTGGGCTATTCAGTCGTCATAAGGCAAACACACGATTTATGACTAAAAAGACAGCTTTGCACATTATTTCCAGCGCCCGGGGCAATGAATCATACAGCAGGGCCTTAAGTTCCGCTATTATCGACAAATTAATCAGCAGGCAGGAGATTGACACCGTTGTGGAAAGAGACCTGACCAGGGAAACGCCGCCGTTTATTAAAGAAGACCTGGTAGGAGCGTTTTATACCAATCCGGGTTCCACTGAGCAACAGCAGTTATTAAAATATGCCGATACAGTGGTCGATGACGTCAGTAAGGCCGATATTTTAGTGATTGGTACGCCCATGTATAACCTGGGTATGTCTGCGGTATTAAAGGCCTGGATCGACCAGCTGGTCCGTTTTGGGATTACCTATGGTTACGACACCGGTGTGAGGAAGGGGCTTCTGAATGGGAAGAAGATATACCTGGCGATTGCTTCCGGCGGGCGACTGGCAGATTGGCCCAGTGGTCATGAATTCATTACATCGCATATTGAAGCCATCATTCATGCGTACGTTGGAACAGCAGAAATTCATACTTTCAGGGTAGAAGGTACCGTAATGCCTGGTTTTCAGCCAGACTATCAAAAGATTTTAGCGCACTTGTAAAATATATGACTATGAAGGATTTCGCATTAATTTTTAGAATAGGGGATATCGCTGATTTTACGCCATCACCGGAACAGATGAAAGAACGCATGGAGTGGTTAGCTGCCATGGATGTGCAACATAAATTAGTGGATAAAGGCAATTCGTTGTTGCCTACATCCGGCAGCGCTAAAACAGTGAGGGCGGATAACGTGGTGACGGATGGCCCCTATACAGAAATTAAGGAGTTCATTGTAGGGTATGTAATTATCAGAGCAGAAGATATCGCCGAAGCGGTGGCTATTGCTAAAACAAGCCCGGTTTTTAAGATCGGGGGAAATGTGGAGGTAAGGGAAATATTGGGGAGGGAGTAAGTAGATACAGTGTCTTAATTGACTCAGTAATTTGGATACAATATTTGGCAGCCGGAGATATCTTCCGGCTGTCTTTTGTTTGACGAGTTAGTGTTTTTTTTGTTAATCAGGTATAGTTAACATTAATGGATGAATTCACAGCTGCGTAATGAGGACTATTGTATCTATGTTAGACAACCAATTTTTAGAGATCATTCAACTGATCAGGAGCTCGCGAATAGCCGCAATGAGATCAGTTAATACTGAATTAATAAACCTGTATTGGAATATAGGGGAGTACATTAGCAAAAAAGTAAAGTGGGCGGAGTGGGGGCAATCTGTGGTGAACGATTTAGCACTTTATATACAACGTAATGAGCCAGAGCTGAAGGGGTTTTCCGATAAGAATCTTTGGCGTATGAAGCAATTTTATGAAACCTACGAGGCTTCTCCTGATCTTGCTCTGTTACTACGTGAAATTTCCTGGACGTGTAACTTGATCATTTTTAGTCGCACTAAATCTCACAATGAACGTGATTTTTATCTTAAGCTTTGTATTCGGGAAAAATATAGCTCCAGGGAGCTGGAGCGACAGATTAACAGTGGCATTTTTGAGCGGACGATCATAGGTAATTCAAAACTCTCAGCACTGCTGAGAGAAATTCATCCGAATGTAACTAATGCATTTAAGGATAGTTATATATTTGATTTTTTAAACCTGCAAGAGCCGTTTAACGAAAATGATTTGCAAAAGGGGTTGGTGAAGGAAATGAAGAATTTTATACTGGAATTAGGCAAGGACTTTTTATTTGTAGCGGAGGAATATAAAATTCAGGTTGGAAATTATGATTTTTATATTGATTTATTATTTTATCACAGGGCGTTGCAGTGTCTGGTCGCTTTTGAGTTAAAAGCAGACAGATTTAAGCCAGAGCATATGGGGCAAATTAATTTGTACCTCGAAGCATTAGATAGAGACGTTAAAAATGATAATGAGAATCCCAGTATTGGAATATTACTTTGTAGAGATAAGGATAAGGAAGTGGTGGAGTATACACTAAGTAGATGTCTATCGCCAACACTTATTGCAGAGTATCAAACCATACTTCCTGATAAGAATCTTCTTCAAAAAAAGCTTCACGATATTTTCGAAGCGGAGAACATACTAAAAACGGAGAAAACTTAGTGTTGGGAATAGTGCCCGGGAAACGAGTCATGTTAGCTATTCTCTTTCTCAAAAACGAATATTCCCTTCTCAACAGGATAATTAAATTATTGTCATGTTAAAAATAGGAAACTACCGGCTGGCTGCATTCAGCGGACCCGGTGGCTTCCTTCACCCGTTGCGTGATACGTTCGAAAGAAGGTATCACGCTTTTTTTGCGCCTATCCTAATTAATGATTATTTAATATGCGCATCATTTCCATCGTTTAATTTTGTTGCTGTCGAATTCGGTACTGTAATGATCCAGGAAATGAAAGATTTGTCAGACAAAGACCTACTACAGCAATGCAATGAAGGCGATCATACTGCCTTCAACGAATTGTTTCGCCGCTATTTTAATAAACTGTATCAATACACGCTTAGCTTCACTAAAGATACCCTGGTAGCAGAAGAGCTGGTGATGGACGTAATGCTCAACCTATGGCTGAGAAAAGGAGATATTACCGTCACAGATAGCCTGAATCCTTATCTTTTCCGCGCCATGAAAAATACATTGATCAACTACTGGCGCAAAAAGATCCTTCCTGTTACTTCCCTGAAAATCTCCGAAGAAATTGATTTTGCCGATTCCCGTTCGGCGGATCACACTATCTTAACTTCAGAACTAGATAATTTGTATAGCCAGCACCTGCACGCACTGAGTCCCCAGCGTAAGAAGGTATTTGAGCTGAGTCGCCATGAAGACCTTACTTATCCGGAAATTGCCAGCCAGCTAAACCTGTCTGTCAAAACGGTAGAACATCATATGAGCGCGTCATTGATGTTCCTGAGAAAGAAACTGAAACCCCTTTCTGATACAACCCTCATTATCCTCTTCCTGCTGTCTCAATAAAATTTTTTAACGGGCATTAGGGGTACCGCTATTTTTTTGTGTTTTAAACAGTATAAGCACAAAAATGGAAAAGCGGGTTGACAAAGCACTCATCGAAAAATTCATCAGCAATAACTGCACACCGGCGGAGATAGCCGAGATACGCAGATTCCTGGAACAGCCGGGTGCCGATCAGATTTTTGAAGATATCCTTAATGAACAATGGGAGCGTAGCCATCTTGATACTCCGGTGGATGAAATACAGCTGCAGCATTGGGAACGTAAGTTTCAGCAGAAAGTAGCGACACTCACACCGCCTCCAAAGAAAATTAAACGATTCCCTTATCTGAAATATGCGGCTATATGGGCGCCGCTGATTACATTGCTTGGTCTGGGTGGATATCTGTTGCGTAATCATGCCAAACCCACAGCTGTGGCTATGCTTACCAGCAGCACCACTACCGGAAAGCTATTGAAAATTCAGCTGCCGGATAGTACCATCGTATATTTAAATGCTTCCAGCAGTTTAGAATACCCAGAAATATTTACAGGAGATACCCGTGCAGTGATGCTTCATGGAGAAGCTTTCTTTGACGTAAAACAGGACGACAAACATCCCTTTTTTGTTACCACTGATAAATTACAGGTACAGGTATTAGGAACTTCTTTTAACGTGCGGTCATATGCGGATGATGCGGATATAGCCGTTACCGTCACCACCGGTAAAGTAGGTGTAAAGGTGCCGGAGCCAACAAATGCAGCTGCTACGATCTTGTTACCCGATCAGGAATTTAATTATACAAAACATACGCATCTCACTAAAGTAGCTGCAGTCAATGCCCTTGACAGTAAAGCCTGGGGAGAAGGCGCCTTTATATTTAATTACGAAACACTGGAGAATATCACCAGGCGTCTTTCCCGGTGGTATGGCGTCACTTTTGTTTGTAGGGATCACACACTGTTGCAGAAACGTTTCAAGTTGAAACTAAAGAATGAAAACCTTCACAATATTATGTTGGCTTTAAGTACGGCCGGCAATGGATTTAAATATGAATTCAACAACACACAAATCATCATTAAATAAGTCTTCCATCTAAAAAAATCCTATATGTGATCAGCTAATTAGCGCTATCAGCAAAGAAAGAGAAGATCCGAAAGAAAAAGAAGCGGAGGGTTCGAGGCCTCCACTTCCGGGTAGCTTTTGTGATCTATTGACAATCCATGTAACAAATCTTTTAAAAGCTATGTACAATTCTACGAAAAAAAAGAATGTAATTAAACACCTATGTGCAATGACCAGGTTTGCCTTTAATGTACTAGTCATTATTTTAACGCTGGCAGGTACAAGTGTTGCTGAGCCGGTAAAATCCCAGGACATGAATGATGTCAGGGTATCCGTGACCCTGAAAGAGGTGCCATTGGATCAGGTACTGGATGCACTGGAACGCCAGTCGGGCTTTACTTTCGCTTATCCGCTTGACATTGGAAAACTAGGCCCGGTGAGCATTCAGGTGCATAAAGAAACGCTTGCCGCTACACTTGCTTCACTGGCAGCTGATCATCGCCTGGTATTTAAACAGGTGGGCAACCTGGTATCTGTGAGTCGTCAGCAGAAGCCCGGACGAATCATCGGAAAGGTCACAGATGAAAAGAATGAACCGTTGCCAGGGGCCACTATCCGGGTACTGCAAACGGGGATGGTAGTACCTGGCGCGACAGATGGCACTTATCAATTATCCCTTCCTCCCGGTACGTACACGGTGGAGGTAAGCTATGTTTCCTTCCGGTCAAAGCGTATTACCGAGGTGGTAGTGGGGGAGAATCGTGTAACAAGACTGGATGTAGTGATGACGCCCGCTACCAGCACACTGAACCAGGTAGTGATCACCTCTAAGTATAAAACAGAAAGTACAGCGGCGTTGTATGTACGTCAGAAGAATGAAGCGGGCATCACCAATGGTATCAGTCGCGAGCAAATTGCGGCGCTACCGGATAAGAACATTGGGGAAACACTGAAGCGTATTTCAGGAATTTCTACCAACGACAATCGTCGCGTGGTGGTACGTGGTATTGCAGAGCGGTATAACCTGGCGATGATGGATGGCGCCATATTACCCAGCACAGATGTGCAGGTGCGCGATTTTGAGTTTGATATCGTACCGAGTAACCTGATCGACAATGTAGTGGTATCCAAAACAGCTACCCCTGATATGAGCTTTGGTTTCGGTGGCGGATTGGTGCAGATCAACACCCTGGCTATTCCGGATAATAAATTTACCACACTGAGTATTGGTAGTAAATATATTGCCGGTAGTACTGGTAAGGACTTCCTCGGATACGGCCGTGGCAAAAACGACTATTGGGGCTTTGATGATGGCAGCAGGGATCATTTCCCGAAAGACCTGCTGATATTTACGAATCAAAATTATAATCCTACCAATCCCAATGCGACGCCGACGGCAGGCATTACGCCTATCACACCGGCCATGATTGCAGAGCAGAATAAAAAAATCGGCGGACTGGAACGCATGGGTTTACGTACTTACAAAGCGATGCCGGGCCAAAACTACCAGTTCAGCCTGGGCCGCAGCTATCAGCTGAAAGGTAGTCGGATTGGTTTTGTGGGCTCATTGAGCTATCGTAACGAACAATCTATTGATGATATTCCCCATTTCGAACGTGGCACCTGGGAGAAATTAGGCAACAACGGTTATGATGTGGAAACTGGTGAGGAGTTAGAACCCACTTATGCGCATCAGTATAATTTCAATACCAGCTGGGGCGCTTTATTCAATGCCGGGTGGGCATCGAAAAACCATAAAATCACGGTGAGGAATTTTTACTCCCGGATGTTTAGTAACCAGTTTTCGCGTATTGTAGGTTTTGGAAACGATATTGGCTTTGGTAAAGATTTACCGGCAATACGGGAATATGATCGTCCTAAGTTCATCGACTTATTGCAAACCCGCATCAATGGCGAACATACTTTTGGTGCGTTTCGTTTCGACTGGAATGTCTCCCGCAATCAACTCAATAATCTGGAGAAAGATGCGGTAGAAGCGTGGCTGGCGCCCACCAATACCCTGAATGGCAAAGTGTATAATGTAAGCCCGAATGGAATTACCAATCCCGGCACCGGTACCTTTAACCGCGGACAATACAAGTATGAAGAAACGAATCGTATTGCAGAAGGAGCGTTGAGCTATCATTTCCAGGTAGCCGGACAAAAGCAACTGATCAAAACCGGCTACCAGTACATGGAGCGCCACGGTTACTACGATTGGACCATATTACCCATTGGCACCCTGCAACCCATCGGTAGTGTATATGGTTATGTGCCGGTGCAGCAGTGGGGGCAATTCCTGGAGTTCAAAGATCCTATGAAAGACCTGCTATACTTTCCTGCTACTTTCTCCCAGAATGGTTATGAAGGAAAAAATGTGAACCAGGCCATATATGGCATGATGGATAATCGCTTCACCAGCTGGTTACGCCTGGTATGGGGAATTCGTGCAGAATATTATAAATATGAACGACTGAAAAATGGTGCAAACGACCTGGTGATTAGCACGCTGATTGATCAGGCACATAAAAACAGGTTTGTAGATCCGGCAACAGGAAAAATAGTGACCCCGTTTGCCAATGCAGAAACAGAGGAGAAAAAATGGCGATATCTGCCTTCTGCCAGTTTAACGGTAACACCTACACGGAATATTAATATCCGCGCGGCCTATTCCCAGTCTGTGGTAAGGCCTGCACTGATTGAGAATTCACGTATGATCCGCTTTGATCCGGCTATTGGCGCTTACCGCCGCAATGAAGGTGTGCTGTCTACCACCATTGACCACTACGATTTCCGGATGGAATGGTATCCTAAGCCCGGGGAAGTTATTTCCGCAGGCGTTTTCTATAAGTATTTCGATAAACCGGTGGAGCTATATCGTATTCAGCCCGATGCCAGTATGCGTGTATATGTAACCACCCAGAACTCCGAGTGGGCAAAGGTGCATGGTTTTGAATTTGATATCCGTAAAAGCCTCAGTTTTATCAGGCCGGAATGGCAATTCCTGGATAATATGTTCTTCAGTGGTAACCTGACGCTGCAAAGTTCAGAAGTGCAGGGTAGTTCCTTTGTCGGAGTGGGCATGAATCCGGATAAATATGGCAACAGCTATGAATATCGTACCAAGCTGCTGCAGCGGGAAAAAAGGCCTTTATATGGACAGGTGCCTGTAGTGTACAATGCAGGGCTGCAATACATTGGCAATCGCCTGGGCGCCAACTTTGCGTATAATCATATGGGTTATAAAACTTTCTCTACCGGTATGACACCCGATATCGTGGAATATGAACGGCCGCGTAACCAGATGGATGTGCAGCTGAGCTATCGCTTTTTGAAGCATAAAAACCTGGATGTGAAACTGAATATCGCTAACCTGATGGATAATCCGTACCGCTTTTACATCAATAGCAGCAGTACCTACAAAGTGCTGGATAAGTGGAAGGGGCAGTCCCTGTCGGCTATCCCGGAAACAGAGTGGAGCCAAATATACGAGTGGAAGTATGGCTTCTCCCAAAAATATGAAAATGGGTATTATGAAACTTCAGCAGATGGAAAAACCAAAACCAGGATTGGTGATAAAGACACCTTTATCCGTAAAATAGGTACCTCTTTTAGTCTGTCTGCCGCTTATTCTTTTTAAAAAATTACATCCATGAAGATATACAATATGATCTGTAGCCTGGCCACCAGCTTGCTGGTGCTGTCTTCCTGCAGTAAAAGTAAAAATGATTTCTATTATAAGGACGAAGTGCTGCCTGTCAGCATAAATGGGTATAACGGCGGCGATGTACCACTGGAACTAAAACTGGATACGTTTCTATTTGAATATTCTGCCAATGCGCCTTTTGATCAAACAATGGGCTATTCGTTTACGGGGCAGCAGGACAAAGTAAACCTGCAGATCACAGAACAGGGCACAGGAAAACTGGTGATGGAGAAAGTGTTTAAAAGAGACAACGGTCCGGTTAAAATCAGCTTTTTATACCTGGACGGAAAGGCCGGCGATATGCCGGAACGCCCTGCAGTGGAACAGGGAAAGATTAAAGTGAAATATATGTTCCGCCCGATACTGACCCAATATAAAGAGCCGGTAGATATTGTGCTGGGTAAATATTATATGACACCGAAGGTATTTGAAGAAATAACCCGGTTGAAAAATGTAAAGCCTAATGAGATGAGTGAATCTGTCTCACTGGCTACCTTCTCCACCGCCGGTCAACTGTACAACGGGCAGAAGACGGCTGTTTTATTCCGGGCCTACATTTACAAGGCTGGTACCAATGAGTTTTATACCGCTGGTACTGACTATTCCTGGCATGCGACTTTGTCCACCGCTCCGGTACCGTCTCCTTCCAGCACCTCCGCCAAGGTGTATATCTTCAGCGAATCCGATGACGATAACAGTATCCGCTTCACCAAAAATCTGGAATTGTAAACACAACTACTCATGATGTCAAGTATAAAATATCAACAACTACCGATACTGCTGCTATGCCTGCTGTTTGGATGCATCGCCTGCAATAAAGAAGATCTAACGGCGGAATTAGCCGTTCAGGTGATTATTAATGGCTATAACGGAAGTGGTGATCCGTTGCATGTACAAATAGATACCACCAAATATGATAAAACGGTGATGAGTGCGAAGTATGTTTTTCAACCTGCTTCATTGGTTGGCTTTAACGCCGTATACACTTACAGATCGGGATCGGTGGCGCCGGTACTAACGGTCCGGAATCCGGCAAATGACAGCATTTTGTATCGCCATTCTTTACCTGTTGGTGAAACAAAAGCCCTGGTTAATTTTCTTTATATAGATGGGAAAGTCCAGGAGCTGCGTTTACCCGAAACTAATCCAGGTACCAATCAATTGGGATTTTACCTGCAATATCCGGACAGCGAAGTGCCGGTGGATATTTTCCTCTATAGGGTGGATGCGAACACGGGTGTGACGTATCGTTCCTATCTGGCCAAAAATGTTCGTCCCCGTAACTGGACCTATGTGGACTATCTGCCCGCGAAGGATTTCGCCAACACCAACGATTTAGATAATGCGAGCGTTTGTTTTACGAAGGCAGGTACTACGGATGAATGGGCTTTCGCGGAGGATGAAACACAGAGCAAGTTATCCGCCGCCGGTTTATCGCTGCCCAAAGCCGGAGAAAAAGGATTAGTTCAGCCCTATTTTATTATTCCGCGGGGATGGGAACTGGGATTTTCCCGGTTGTTTTTTTACTCGGACCGGAGATAGTAAAGGCAAATATTAGCGTGATTTTTTTACCCTGTCAGTGATGGCAGGGTATTTTTTTGTTTGATGGGACGGTTGCCCCCTATATATGAACGATTGACCCCCTTCTGCTTCCTGCCATCCCGGTTACTTTTACGCTGCTATCAACCACGGTAATTCTTCCTATGCCGTGGGGCAGTGAACAACAGCTACACAATAACCAAAAAACTAAATCGCAACATGAAAAGAAGGCTACTTCTGATGCTATTGAGTGCGTTTTGTACCCAAACAATGACAGGGCAACAAAAGACCAATAGTGCGGTGGAGAGGAACACGGGAAGTGTTTCCACATTGATGACCGTTACCGGGCAGGTAACGGATATGAAGGGTGTCCCGCTCCGGGATGTAAGTATTAAGGTGGATGGAGTCAATCGCGGTGCTTCCACCAATGGTAACGGAAAATTTGAAATTAAAGCCAATCCAAAGGATGTATTGGTATTTAGCATCATCGGTTACCGTATGCAGCGGGTGTCGGTGGGTGCGGAAAATGTACCCTTATCCGTTATCATGGAAACAGATACAAAAGGGCTCGATGAGATTGTAGTGGTGGGATATGGTGAGCAAAAGAAAGCATCCGTAGTAGGCGCGATCACGTCCGTAGGTACCGTGGAATTGAAACAAAGCCCGGTGAGTAACCTGGCCAGTGCTTTACAGGGAAGATTGCCGGGTCTGATCACCAGGCAAACCAATGGCAACCTGGGGAGTGATGCGCCGAGTCTTTATATCAGAGGCGTGGCTACCTTGAATGGAACGGCGCCGCTGGTAGTGGTGGATGGTGTGCAGGGAAGAACCATCAGCGACATTGACCCGGGCGATGTGGCCAATGTGAGCATCTTAAAAGATGCCACAGCCACCGCAGTGTATGGTATGAGAGGCGCTAACGGCGTTATCCTGGTGACAACCCGAAGAGGATCTGCCAACAAAAAACCAGAGATCTCTTTTACGCATCAAACCGGGCTGCAGTCGCCTACCGTGCTGCCGAAAGTGCTGAACTCTTATCAGTATGCCACCTTGTACAATCAGGCATTGGTGAATAACGGTGCGCCGCCACAATACAGCCAGGCTGCCCTGGATGCATATAAAAACCATACAGACCCTTACCTGTATCCCGATAACGATTACGCCAGTTTGCTGTTGAGAAAGAACTCCCTGCTTTCCAGAACCAACATGAATATTGTGGGGGGATCTAACTTTGCACGTTTCTTTGTTTCCGCCGGCTTTTTAAGACAGGAAGGTATTTACAAGAAATTCCCCACACCCTATCCTTCTGACCAGGTACTGAAACAATATAACTTCCGGGCCAATGTGGATATTGATGTCACCAAAACTACCCTGGTGAAGCTGGACCTGGCTGGTAGCTTCGGATCTATCAATGGACCAGCTTATCAAAACCAACCATTTTTTACCATTCAACGTTTTGCACCTAACCTGAGCCCTATTAAAAACCCGGACGGCTCCTGGGGGTCTTCCACTAAATTGAGCAATAACGCCGTGGCGGAATTGTCGGATGTAGGATATTCCATCAACTATACCGGTCGTTCGCAGGGATCTTTAAGTCTTACACAGAAGCTCCCGTTTGTGACGCCCGGATTAAGTGTAGGCGCTTCTATCAGCTATGATGCCAATTACTCCCAATCACAAACCAGGTCTAAAACCTATGATGCGTTTCAGTTTGGCGTAGTGAATGGAGATACTAACTATGTACGTACGCTTACCGGCAGTAAATTAAAACCGGTGAGCGGCAGTTATGGCTTGTCGCGGTTTTCTATTTACCAGGTCAATTTATCTTACCAGCGGATATTCGCCGAAAACCATTCTGTTGGAGGAACCGTCATCTATTCTCAGCAAAAAAATAATAATAACGTCGACATTCCTAATGCCTTGCAGGGTGTTTCCGGTAGGGCCACCTACGGGTACAAAGGAAAGTACCTGGCAGAATTTGATTTCGGATATAACGGATCGGAGAATTTTATCCAGGGTAAACGGTTTGGCTTCTTCCCCGCAGCCGCACTGGGCTGGATTGCGTCCGACGAAACGTTCTTAAAGGAAAATGTACATCAGCTCTCGTACCTGAAGCTGCGGGCCTCTTACGGCGTGGTGGGGAACGACCAGTTGAATAGTTCCCGGTTTTTGTTCCAGTCGTACTACACCAATGCGGATGGAACCAATGTGGGTAATCCACCGAATGGCAGCCAGAGCGGCGGTCTTGCGGAAGGATTTTTAGGTAATCCGTTTGTTACCTGGGAACGTGGCTACAAAAGCAACGTAGGTATAGATGCCAAGTTTTTTAATGACGCGGTATTCCTGAATTTTGATTTATTTAATGAAGATAGAAAGAATATCCTGGTGAACTCTGTATCACCGTCATTTGCCGGATTCCCCAATGGTGTGCCATTGAACAAAGGAAGAGTAAACAATAAAGGCTTTGAACTGGAAGCAGGTGTAAATACCCATATTGGGAAAAATCTCCGTATAAGCGTGAAGGGTAACTTCAACTATAATAAGAGCAATGTTATCGACGACAACCAACCTATTCCGAAGTATGCATATCAAAGCGCCAAAGGATATCCGGTGGGACAAAACTTCGGATTGACTTCCCTCGGATTCTTCAATTCCAAGGATGAGATCCTGGGGAGCCCCCGTCAAACCTTTACCAGCTATGTAATTCCGGGTGATTTAAAGTATAAGGATGTTAACGGAGATGGAGTGGTAGATGATTTTGACCGCACTGCTATCGGTTATTCCTATATCCCGCAATTTACTTACGGAGGTATGCTGGCTATTCGTTACAAAGGAATCGACGTCAGCATGATGCTGCAGGGGACCGCACGTTCCAGCGTTTACTTTACTGAGTGGGGAGCCGTTCCTTTCTATAATTCCGGGAACGCGCTGACTACAGCTCTCGATAGCTGGACCCCGGAAACCGCCAGTACCGCTACTCAACCGAGGATAGACATCAGCACAAATCCTAATAATACCAGGATATCCACGTTCTCGCTGCAATCCGGTAATTACCTGCGTCTGAAAAATGCGGAGATCGGGTTTACTTTTTCACAGCAGTTGATGAAGCGAATTGGTATCTCCAACATCCGGGTATTTGCCAATGGCCAGAACCTGCTGACCTGGTCTAAAATTAAGATTGTTGATCCGGAGTATCCGAACGGCTCTTTGGGAAGAACCTATCCGCAGCAGAAAGTGTACAATTTTGGCTTGTCTCTGAACTTCTAAATGTAAAAACATGAATCGTAGAATCATATCAGCACTCTTTATTGCACTCGGGAGTTTATCTGCCTGTAATAAAGATTTTTTGAACCTGGCGCCCAATGAAAATATTTCTGAAGATAAAGTTTTCGGGACCGTACTTCAAACACAGCAGTTTTTAAATAATATTTATGGCGACTTACCCAATGGCTTTTACCATATTGCCGGCGACTTTGACGGCTTCGCAGCGTTGTCGGATGAAGGAGATCCTACTTTCGCCACTGCCCTGCGCACATTTAATGTAGGCGGATATGGACCAGGAAATATTAAAAGCTATGTCTCCACCTGGGCAAATTCTTACAAGGATGTCCGCAAAGTAAATATCCTCTTACAGAACCTGGATAAGGTGCCGGTATTGCCTACAGATGAACAGGGGGCTAAAACCAGGATCAAAGGAGAGGCCTTGTTTTTAAGAGCGTTTTATTATTTTGATATCCTGAAAACATATGGCGCTTTTCCGATTATAACAGAAGCCTTTACTGCCGCCTCCGATTTAAATCTGCCACGTAACAACTACGATGAATGCGTGGCGTTTATTATCAAAGACCTGGATGATGCGGTAGCGTTGTTGCCGTTACCTTCTGCACAATCTGCCAACGTATATGGCCGCGCCAACAAAGGAATGTGTATGGCATTAAAGTCCCGCACCTTGCTGTATGCCGCCAGCCCATTGAATAATACGGGTAACGATGTAGCCAAATGGCAACGCGCAGCGGATGCCGCCAAAGCGGTCATCGATTTAAATCAGTATCATCTGTATACGGCCAATGCCGATGTGGCGGAAAATTACAAGGAGATTTTCTCCGTATATGCCAATCCGGAAATCATCATGCTGAATTATAGCGGAAATGATAACGGACTGGAACAAAACTATTTTCCGCCAGGACTGGGTGGCTGGGGCTGTATAGTGCCCACGCAGAATATGGTGGACCTGTACCAGATGGCCAATGGCAAGGCGATCACTGATCCTTCTTCCGGTTATGATCCGCAAAAACCATATGCAAACAGAGAGCCGCGCTTCTATGGTACCGTTTTATACAACGGCGCCATAGTGGGTGGAAGTTATAAGCTGGAAACCTTTGTAGGTGGCGCCGATGGCATCAGAGGAGGTAACAATAACACCAACACCGGCTACTACACCGCTAAATGGGTAGATACACACAATGCCAACTTTTTGTATGATGGCTCCAGCAGACCTAATTTCTGGGTGTGGTTCAGACTGGCAGAGATGTATTTAAATTATGCAGAAGCCAAAAACGAGGCAGTAGCTGATCCTACTGCTGATCCGCTCATTTACAGCTACGTTAACATCATACGCGCAAGAGCAGGATTGCCCGGATTACCGGCAGGGCTGTCGAAAGACGCCATGCGCCAGGCTATCCGGCATGAACGGAATATTGAGCTGGCTTACGAAGAGCATCGCTTTTTCGACGACAGAAGATGGAAGCTGACGTTTGGTGGCGACATGAAAGCCATAGAATGGAATACCGCTGGAACAAGCTATAAGATCACCATATTTCAGAACAGGATTTTTGACCCCAAACAATGGTACTTACCCATTCCTCAATCGGAGATAGACATTGATAAACAGTTGTCGCAGAATCAGGGATGGTAATACCAGCCAATTAGTATAATCAACAGGCCAGCATTCACACGGATGCTGGCCTGTTTGTTTTTAAGAAGGGGCATAAAAAATCCGGGTAAGAATACCCGGATGGTTTTTATCAACAGTGAATCAAAAAAGCAACATGGAGGGGTTAGATAATTTGTATATCCCTATCATTGTTAATCTTTATAAGTTCCTACTTCACACATGGCCGCAAATTGCTGACCATCATAAGCGCTTTTCATATTCAGTTTGAAGTAGCGGAAGTTTTTGGTGGACGACAACACGACGTTTTGTGGATTGGTGGTTTGTGCCAGCGTAAAATCACCGAGGGAAGTCCAGGTGGAGTTGTTATTGCTGGTCAGTATTTCTACCACTTTTACCATGCGACTATCCCGTTGTTTGAAAGTAAAGCGGTTTACATCCAGCGCCTGACCCATATCTACAGTAATGTAGTGTGGATAGCTGGTGGCATTGGATGACCAACGGGAATGCCAGAACGTGCTACCGGAGCCATCAATGATATTTACTGCGGCGCCACTTTCGGCGGCCGTTTCCTGTGAGCTGAATGCAACTACGGACCATCCGGTTTTATCATATACTACTTTATCTCCGAAAGTAACCACCGGCACATCGTTTACGAAGCTAAAGGATGCCACATAGCTGCTGATGCTGCCGTTTTCATGGCATAAGCGGATGGTGAATTCGTAATTGGTATTGCCTTTATCCCTGAAGTCACTAACGGGCATCACGATACGAAAACTGTCGGTGCCAATGGGCTTGCTGGCGAAGGTGACAGAATTGTATCCGCCATTGTCGTTGCCGGTGTTGCGGTTATAGTAAGCAATGTCCTTCACCGCTTTGGTGGCAGAAAATTTACCCGACACGATAATGCTCTGGGAGCCGCTGTTATAGTTGGCATATACCTGCTTTACCTGACATCCCGGATCGGTGTACCAGTCGCTCCGCGTAACCGTGCTGAATACCTGGCCATTGGCCAATATAGCCGCATCTGCTGGAGAGAAATAGGTAGGCGCCTTACCGAAGGTGCCGTTACCATAACCCATCAGCGTAGTGCCATACAGGATATTTTCTGATTGGGCGCCACCATTGTGGGGGAGGTTGATGCCATGTCCCATTTCGTGGGCCATACCGCCAATCCATTTAGTGGAAAATTTATCATCGGGTTTGCCGAGGTTGATGGTATCCAGCCCGGTGTAGTCCAGTGCAAAGCACCAGCGGCCAATACCATAGAACGGGCCGCCACTGGGATCTCCATTGGCRCCATAAGTATACGTAGGCATGATCACCATGATATGATCGCTCTTTTTTTCTGTGGGGTGAGCGGCAAACCAGGCATTTACTTCTGTCATCACGGCGCCGGAGCCACCGTCGTAAGGGTAACTGTTTTTACCCAGCTGCCCGCGTATCACCGGTACTTTCAGCAGCCCGCTGGAATCTGTTTGCAGTCCCATTGTTTTGCCGGCATAGCCCCATTGGTTCATCCATTTGGAGGTAAAGTTTTGCATGTACATGAATACGCCGTTTAGCCTTGCCCGATATCCCGGCACGGTATCGAGGTCGGAGGGAACAAAGTACACTACGTTCAGCATATAGGTGCCGTTGCTAACGCTATTCGCCACGCCCAGGTTTTTTTTAGCGTCATTTTTTTGGAGTGTGGCAGATTCCGACGGTTTCTGACACGCGGTTATTGCCACCATAAATGCGGCGACGGCTAACACGAAATGGAAGATTTTGGTCATTGTTTGCTGTTTAAGGTTTAAAATGAAGAATTACGGTTTTGACAGATGTATGTTCACTTAAGTGCTACCAGGTTTTCAAACTGTTATCAATAAGACGGGAAGGTCCGCTAAAATACGTATATATAGGAGGGGGTAAATAGCCAATAAAGGGGGACAGATGTTCCATCCGGGTTGTAAATAGAAACGCCTGCCCCCCATTATTTATTTTCTGACCCGGGAAAACTGATCACTGAGGGTACTCCGGGAACTGAAAGCAGTACGGTATTTCTTGATATACTTGGAAGGCGGCATGTCAAATACCCGGACAAACTGTTCCCGGAAGTATTTAATATCGCTGAAGCCTACACGAAAGGCCGCCTCTTTTACCTGACAATCGGTGTTGATGAGCAACCCTGCAGCAATACGTAGCCGGATTAAACGGGTGAATTCATTGACGGTAAGCCCGGAAACAATTTTGACTTTCCGGTATAAATTGGATCGGCTCATACCAATGGCTGCACAGAATTTGGCGATATCAAAATCATCTGTATCACAGTTTTCTTCTATAATAGCGATGCAGTTGGCCAGAAATGTCCGGTATTCCTCGGGTACCCTGGAATTACTTGTTTTAAGGGTAATATTATCATAAAAGAACTGCTTCAAACGGTCCTGTCCCTGTAATATGCTGTTTACCCTGGCTATCAGTAAGTCGTTTTCAAAAGGTTTGGTAATATAATCATTGGCCCCGCATTCCAGCCCCTTCAGTTTTATTTCAGGAGAACTGGCGCCTGTTAACATAATCACCGGTATATGGCTATATAGCGGATTTGCTTTCAGTGTATTGCAGAAGTCAATGCCACTGGTGGTTTCCATATTCACATCGCAGATAATAATATCCGGTTCTTTTGCGCTGACTTGTTCATAACCGGTGGCCGCGCTATCGGCTTCTGAAATAGTATATTTATGCTCAAAGAGGTAGCGGATATATTCCCTGATTTCGGGATCATCGTCAATGATCAGCAATACCCGTTTGTCCATCACCAGTTCGTCCAGTCCGGTGTTGGCTGTATCTTCCGCCGGCAACATGGTTGTTTCGTATATGGCTTCGGGGTTGGATTTCCCTGGCAGCGCCGCTGCAATTACTTCCATCTGATCGGGCGACTGCTGCTGCATAGCCGCTTTGTTGAGCACAATCGTGAATACAGTGCCCCCATGATCGGGACAGTGATAGGAGATGGTGCCCTGGTGCATTTCCACAAAGGTTTTTGACAGGAAAAGGCCAATACCGAAGCCTCGTTTACCTTTGGAGGCGGCAGCTGCAAAGTCCTGGCTGTTATAGAATTTATCAAATATTTTATCGCCTACTTCCGGTGGGATGCCTGCGCCATCATCTGCTATGGTAACCTGTAACTCCGTTTCATGGCTGCTGATAGAAAGCTGGATACCCGAGTGCGCAAATTTGATGGCATTGGATACGATATTAAATAACGCGATTTCCAGCTTTTCTTTGTCGGCGCACAAATAGAGCGGTTCATCCGGACAATGCAGCTCATAGACCAATTCTTTCATTTTTGCTTCGTTGGTGAAGCAATGGAATATTTCTTTCAACAGTGTGGCTACGTCGACCTGCCCGATATTCAACGCGCCCGTTTCGTTTTCTACTTTCCGGAAATATAGCAGCTGGTCGACCATGTTCAGCAGGCGCCGGGCGTTTTTATAGATGACGCCGAGCGAGAACGTATCTATCGCTTTACCATCGCTATATAACAATTCCCTGACCGGGTTAATGATCATTGCCAGCGGAGACCGGAATTCATGGGAAATGTTAGTGAAGAAAGCGAGCTTGCTTTCATGCAGTTTTTGCTCATGCGCCAGTTTAATATCGGCCAGTCTGATTTCATATTTCAGTTGCGATTGCTTTCTTACATAATAAAATCCGGTGACCAGGGCTACCAGCATAGCGATGGTATATAGGGTATAAGCCCACCAGGTTCTGTACCAGGGAGGGAGTATGATAATGGCGATCGCGGTTTCTTTCGTACTCCATTTGCCGTAGGCGTTGGTACATTTAATACGCAACAGGTAGTGTCCTTCCTGTAGCTGTGAATAGCTGGCTGTTTTGATATCATTTACATAGTTCCATGTTTTATCCCATCCTTCCAGGAAGTAAGCATATTTTATTTTTGAGGGAAGAGAATATTCCAGTGCGCTATAATTTAAGGAGAGATACGCTTTTTCACTGGGCAGGGTAATACGGCTCACATCATGAATGCTGCTGCCGTTCAGGTAGTTTCCTTCCGTGGTAATAGCCTGGTTGAGTACACGAATGCCTGTTATCACCAGCGGCGGAAAAACGGCCTGTGGTGCGGTAATATTATCCGGGTTGAATAAGTTAAAACCCTTGATACCACCAAAAATGAATTCGCCGGATGATAGTTTCAATGCGGCATTATAGTAAAACTGATCACTTTGCAGCCCATCTGCCATGGAGAAGTTTTCGAACGTTTTATCGGCCACAGAAAATTTGCTGAGTCCTGATAACGTACTGGCCCAGAGGTTACCCGCTTTATCTTCCAGAATATTCAACACATTGTTATTGCATAGGCCTTCTTTGTCGGTGTAGACTTTCCAGCCTTTACCTTCTTCGTAATGCTGTAATCCCTGCCCCTGCGTAGCGATCCATATGCTGCCATCGGCGGCTACGTGGATATCGCGTACTTCTACACCAATATTGCGATGGAGGAGAATGTCGCCATGTGCATCGAGGCAACGCACTTCAAAAAAACTACCCATCCATAAATTTGACTGGTGGTCGTGGGTAACTGATAAAATGGAGGAAAGCGAGTTTTTTACCCGGACGAAATCCTTTTTCGCTGTATCATACCGTAGCAGGCCGTCGGCGCCGTTGTTCAGGGTGCCTGCATATATTTCGCCCTGCGGACTCTTGTACAAGCGCCATGTCAGGATAGCGCGACTTCTTAAAAGGGGACTACCAACAGGATGGAAATGTTTACCCTGCTGGTCGGTCATAAAAACACCGGAACCGTAAGTGCCCACCCATATATGGCCTTCCCTGTCTTCCACGATGCTAYTGATTTTGTTGTTGGTAAGACCGGTGCCGGCGTCGCTGCCGCTGATACTTTTTTCATAACTGCCTTTTGCCTTATCCCATATGGAGATGCCGCCACCATCGGTGCCGATCCATATTTTATGCTGGCTGGTTTCACAAAAGGAGAAGATGAAGTTGTCGGCCTGCGTGGTGTTTGTGGTGGGTTTTTTTCTGATAGTCCGAAAGGGGAGGGTTTGGTTGTCTATGATATTGATGCCACCTCTGTTGGTACCAATCCATTTACGACCCAGGTTATCTTCTGTGATGGTATATATAGCATTGCTGCTTAAGGCATTTTCTTTTCCGGTATAATCTGACAACGGTTTTACCAGATTGGTATGCCTATCAATAACGGTGATACCGTTGCCATCGCTGCCGAGCCAGAGCAGGCCTGTGCTATCGATGTACATGGATTGAATGTTATACCTGATGGGAGGTTGCCCTGCCAGCAGATAATCCTGCACCTGGTGTTGGCGGATATCGTAGCGGTATAAACCTCTTTCCGTACCGAGTAATAAACTGCCGGGTTTATCTGCAATAATACAGCCGGTAATAGCTGGCACATCGCTTTGCCATACCAGTCTTTCCCGTTTTGAATCGAGTTCATAAAGGCCGCCATTTTCAACAGCCACCCAGGTACGCCCGTCATGATTGACTAAAATCGCATTTACGCTATAATGAGTGCTGAAGGCGCCGTTTACATCAAGAGGTATCTGGATGCCTGGTGTGTGATCAGTCGTATATATAATCAGGCCACTTGATGCGGTACCTACCAGCATTTCACCGGCTGCGGTTCGATTAATAGCGGTGACCTGATTGCCCAGCTTCCGGCTGATGCCGGGGATAATTTTTTTCGGGAAGCGACTGGTATAATATGCTGCTGTAAAACGTTCTGTGCGCCTGTTATAGATACCAACACCTTTATGCGTTCCTACCCAGATATTAGATTGCCGATCTTCCGTAACAGCAGTAATGGCATTGTTGGCGAGTGAGGAAGGATCTCCGGGACAGTTCCGGAATTTTTTGAAATTATTTCCATCGTAGCAATTCAGTCCGTCGTAAGTGCCGAACCACATGAGGCCATAAGTATCCCGGCAAATGGCAGCTACGGTATTGTTGGATAATCCTTCTTCAATGCCTAAATAAGATAATTTTAGCTGTGCAACAGTACTACTGGGCCGGACAACCCACAAACAGGTCATCACGAAGCAACAGGCTAACTTTCGGGCGGCGAAATAAAGCTTATTCAATGCAGCAGATTTTTTGGTTGATAGTGGAATAAGGTGATCAGTAGCGGTTTCCCTTCTTATTACATGTCATTGTTCTATCCAAAAATAAAGAATAGTTCAGCGCATGAGTGATAGTATTTTGTTTATTACAGAACGGATTTTGCAGGGATATCGATTGCAGGGGAGAACGGAGTTAATTAGTTTTTTTATTAAGTTGCGATGATAACATAAAACATCTATTTATACCCGCTTATGTCATACATCGTTGAACACCCAGGTTTCATATTATTTCTTTTTACTTTTCCGCTATTGGGTTGGTTCCTGCACCAGCAGTACCCCAAAAAAGCAATTGCTATTATATTCTTTACAGCTATAGGGCTGCTGTTACCTGCACTGACAGGGTATAGCTATGTACTGAATAACGCTTACGGTTATCTGAGTTATATTTCATTGGCCTCCGGATATGCGTATATTCTTACAACAGATGAGTATAAGTTTGGACCAACGGCAGTTATTTCTGTACTGCTTTTCCTTTTTTGTGGCTTCTTTTCTTTTATTGGAGGGGTTGCAGGCAGTATTACAGTGGAAAAGGAATGGCGGCTAAAAGGTTATAGAGTGACCTATGTGAAAGATCAGGGTTTTGCTGGTGGGCCTTTAATGACGTATCAATTGAGCAAGTACGGTATGATTCCGATATTTGTTAAAAAGATGGAGGTGAAAAGAGATGACGATACAACCGGTAGCTGTTGGATTAAATTTGACGAGGCTGGATTTAATTTTAATAAATGTTCACCGGATTCGTCGGTGGTGGTGAAGAGGCCGTGAAATATCTCAGGCCGCTTAAATGATGTGGGTAGATCTAATACTTTCAATATTGACGGTCGTTATGCACGACTAGTATATCTATGATGCATTTTGTAATACCTTCTCGTAGTCATATTTTTTATATTTTTTCTCCAACTTAATTTCCTGCTCAAAAACAATCATTTCGTTTTTAAACTGCACTTTTAGCCACAGGTCAGCCGGAGTATGAAAGAAGTGACCGAATTTTATCGCCAGTTGCGGATTAAACTTTCGGTCATCCTTGTAATATTTATTCAGATTAGACAGGTCTATTTCAATATGTGACGCAAATTCTCCCTTTTTCAGATTCAGCACTGCAAGAAAATCGCCGGCGAAATCCTTTATCGTTTTCATGTTTTTAAGCGTGACGCTTTCATCCAATAGATAAGCCTCCATCGTGTATAAAACAGATAACATTTCATTTTTAAGTAATCGGGCAGGACTTCTTTGTAAGTGGTGTGCTTTAGCTGCTGCGTCAATGAAAGCTTTTTTCTTTGAGCTTCTATTGTAGCCATCATTGGGGACAATAGTAGCATCAATTTTTTTACTGGCTTGCTTTAGTTTTCTCATTGTAATTGTGCTTCTGGATTTAAGTATCTAAAGTTACCCAATAATTTAATTTGGTACAAATTGTACCATAAAAAAATATGATTTTTTTGCTGGTCCCGGTTCCATTGAACTTACGGCAACCCGCCCAGGATCAAAAAAACATCTGAATCCGTCAAAATAAAGCTGGCCTCTTTGCCCAACCGTGGCTTATATTTGACGTTGATTGTTAATGATCTTTACACAACCACATACACAATGTCCACTAAAAATGCCCTTGCATTATTGATAGCTCTAGCTTCTTCTTCTTCCCTCTTTGCACAATATGATTTTAATACCGCCTATTTTAAAATTCATATCAACAACAAAGGATGGATTACCAGTATGAAGAATACCACCCTGCGCCCGGCACGGGAATTCAGCCCGGCCGATAAGCCTTCCCCTGTGGTGAGTTTGTATGATAGCCGGAAGAAAGCATACTATCAGCCGGTGGCGGCTACGTATAATAAAGGCAACAAGTCATTGCAGTTGCGATATGCCAATGGGTCAGTGGCTACGGTCATCATCTCCCAAAATAAAAAATACTTTAAACTCACCCTGCAATCGTTGGCGCCACGAAATGGTGTGGATGCTATTCAGTGGGGGACTTACCATACTAATATCACCAACCTGTTAGGAGAAATTATTGGCGTAAGCCGCGATACCAGTGCGGCGGTGAACTACGCTATTGGTATGCTGGCGCTGAATGATAATACCTTGGGTGGAACCGTTGAAACGGTAGCAGATGCGGCGCCGTTTCAGTATATCATTCATTCACCGGATGCCCGCCGCTATCCCTTACCCAAGGAGCTGCACGAAGGACAAGTGTTTTCGCTGGGAGGCGATGGTATCAGTGATGTAGCGTTTTATGCGCATAAAGAACCGTATTACCGGATTATGTATGGGAATGCTGCTGAGGTAGATGACAAAGGCCGGATATCTATTACGTATCAGTCGAGGGACCGGACTTTCGAACGTGAAGTGAATTATTCTTTAATCCCGCATATGGCGGCGAATACGCCTAATCACATACAAGTGGAACCATTGTCGGGCGTAGATTATATCGGTTCTTCCATTGCTTTATGGGGGAGCCCGGATAGCACCGCGTTGCTGGATGTGGTGCAAAATATTGTGTTATCAGAGAAATTACCTTATCCAACTATTAATGGGAGATGGGTAAAAGATCCGGCTGCTTATGTGCCGGATGCTATTACCAGTGGCAACCTGAATGATAGTATCATTGCTTATACGGCCAGACTGGGATTTAAAACTATCAGCTTATACGACCAGGGATTTTTAAGACCTGACCGGGGCAATGGGGGATACATTGATGGAAGAAATTTTGAGAAAAAGCCTATCCATCTGACGGCGGGAAATGTGTCGCACAAAGCGTTTTCAGAGATGGCGGCAAAGTATGGCATCAGCATTGGCAGAACCACCATTACCAACGCTTTGGCGCCTGGAACGCTGGATGCAAGTCCGGTGCCCAGTGATAGTTTGTGTTATCAGCAGAAACGTTTGCTGGCAGCAGCTATTCAACCCACGGATACTATTATCCTGGTAGATGATCCCACTCATCTGGAAGAAATTGCCAGCTGGGAAGGGCATTGCGCCAATTTAAATATGATCAAAATTGGCAAGGAGCTGATACATTACCTCGGTGTTTCTGATAAAGCGCCGTACCGGCTGCTGAACGTAAAACGTGGTTACTGGGGCACGCAACCTGCGGTGCATGCGGCCGGAGAGGCGGTGTATAAATTGCAGGTAACGGTGAATTATGGCTATGATGGCATCATTCCTAATATGGCGTTGCAGGATGAAATTGCCGCGTATTATGCGGAGGTGTGTAAGGTCAATGGCCTGGGCTACTACGATTTCGACGGACAGGAATTCCTGTTTAACAATGGCCATGGCTATTACTCCGCGAAGCGCTTTTTCCGTAAGATGTTCGAAAAGGCTGCCCAGCTGGGACTGCCGTCGATTCGTTTTACCGGCGCTACCTTGTCGGAGGGCTCCTGGCATTATCAGAGTATCTGGAATGTGGGTGGTGGAAAGAACTTGTATGATGCCGCTACGCGGGAATGGGGAAGTGCTACCAGTCAGGGGAAAGATTTGCGCGATGTTACTTACGCCAACTTTTTCCCGGTGGGCATGGGAGGGAATTTTCCGATTAAGGAGCATTCCACCGCGGCGGAGTATGAGCATATACAGGCTATTTCTGTGGGGATAGGGACTACGTATAGTCTTTACCTGAACCAGAAAGATGTGGAAAGCTGCCCGCAAAAAGAAGCGATTTTTAAAGTGATCCGTACCTGGGAAAATGCGAGAGCTGCCAATGCGTTTCCGCGTTGGGTAAAAACAGCCCTGGCTGATCCGGCTAACTCTTTTCACCTGGAGGAAGTTAATAGCAAGGAATGGAACCTGTATAAGACAGGCCGGGACGGCACGCAGCAGCAGTTGTTTGCGCGATTGGTAAGCACACAACATTAAATGAATCATGGAAACGTTTTCTGTTTTAAAATTCCATTGACAATCGGCGCCAGCAATGGCGCCGTCACTATTTAGAGATCATGAATAGGATGCAAAGAATATGTTGGCTGCTGGGAATGTTAGTGGCCATGGGACAAGGTTTGAGCGCGCAGGACTCGTTGCGGTTCACATCTCCCAACGGACAACTACAGTTTGATTTGCAAACCAGCAAAGAAGGAGGGATCAGGTATACTGTCAGCTATAACGGAAAGGAAATCGTACTCCCTTCTACGTTAGGGCTGGATGGGTGGAGCAGTCACTTAATACTCCGGAACGTTGCCACCACTGCAAGAGATACAGTATGGCAACCTGTGTATGGAGAACGAAGTCACATACACGATGCCTGGCAGGGGAAAACGTTTACATTCTTCCGCAACAACAACGACCGGCAGGTGTTGCAGTTAGAAGTAAGGGCTTATAATGAAGGGATCGCGTTCCGGTATGTTTTCCCGGAGCATCCGGCAGGCGGCGCTGATGTCACCATCAGCAAGGAATTGACAACCTTCACTTTACCTGAAGGTACCAGGGCCTGGTTTACGGGGCATGCCCAGGGAGCCTATAGTTTGCTGCCATTGCGTAACTGGCCCGGTGAGGCAGAACGGCCACTCACCCTGCAATTGAGTAACGGGATATACGTAGCATTGGGCGAAGCGGGCATGGTGGATTATTGCCGTACAAAGTTTACCCTTGATGCATCAAAGGACAATACTATTAGTTGCGCTATGTACGACAAGGTGGAGTTAACCACCCCTTTTGCTACGCCCTGGCGCATGATCATGGTGGCCAGCAAAGCTACGCAGCTACTGCAAAACAACGACCTGGTGCTGAACCTGAATGCGCCTAATCAGCTTAAAAATACCAGCTGGATTAAACCCGGTAAAATTATACGGGAAGTTACGTTGTCCACAAAAGGAGCCAAAGCGTTGGTGGATTTTGCGGTGAAGCATCACCTGCAATACATTCATTTTGATGCGGGCTGGTACGGATTTGAATATACCACCGCGTCTGATGCCACGGAAGTCAACGTAGACCCACGCCGCAATCCCAATAAGGATTTGAATCTGCCGGAAGTGATCCGCTATGCGAAGGAACATGGCATCGGCGTTTTCCTGTATGTAAACCAGCGGGCATTGGCGAAGCAGCTGGATACGCTGCTGCCTTTGTATCACCAATGGGGCGTAGCGGGTATTAAGTTCGGCTTTGTACATGTGGGGTCGCATCGCTGGACTACCTGGCTGCACGAGGCCGTACAAAAATGTGCAAAGTATCAGCTGCTGGTAGATATTCATGATGAATACCGGCCTACGGGATTTAGTCGTACTTATCCTAATTTGCTCACCCAGGAAGGGGTGCGGGGAAATGAAGAAATGCCGGAAGCCACCAACAGTACTATCCTGCCGTTCACGCGATTACTGGCTGGTGCAGCGGATCACACCATCTGCTATTATCATCGGCCGGAGTTAAAGAAACGGCTGGCTGAAACGAAAGACACGCACATCATGAAAACCACTTCCGGGCATCAGCTGGCGCTGGCTGTGGTGATGTATAGTCCGTTGCAGTTTCTGTATTGGTACGATCAGCCGGTAGATGTACAAAATGAGCCGGAGCTGGAATTTTTTGACCAGGTGCCTACGGTATGGGACGATACAAAAATAGTAGCGGGAGAAATCGGACAATTCATAACGGTGGCCCGTCGCAGCGGAGAGGATTGGTTCATGGGAACGGTTACCAATAACGACGCCAGAACGGTTTCCATAGACTGCTCTTTTTTAACACCGGGAAAAAAGTATAAGGCCATATTGTACAACGATGATCCGGCAACGCCCACGCGTACCCATGTTTCCCGCAAGGAGCAGGTCATAGATCACGCTACTGTATTGGAGGTATCACTAGCTGCTTCCGGCGGACAAGCGATCCTGATAAAGCAGATATAACGTAAACGTATAAACGAAAAATCAGATCAAAATAACATCGTATCCCGTCAATATAAAGGTGCTGTATTTTCCCCGTTTCCTTTAACTTCGGTTATGCAATCGTTTACATATGAATTTGGAGCGTATAGTGCTGGGAACAGCGGGGCTGGGCGGTGTATGGGGACCGGTAACACCAGCACATTCAGTGCAAACAATAGTAGCTGCTTTAACGGCCGGTATCGGCGCCATTGATACGGCGCCTGCCTATGGAGATGCGGAAACGTATGTGGGCATGGCATTGAAGCAATGGTCCGGAAAAATGCCGGTCATCAGTTCCAAGGTGGGCCGCCTGAAATCTTATGCGGCGGATGTAGCACACTACGATTACTCTCCTGTTGGCATGTCGGATAGTTTACATCGCACACTGGAAACATTAGGCATACCCACACTGGATATATTATTCCTGCATGATCCGGAAGCGGTGATGCCCGAACAAATTGACGGGATTATTAACACCCTGCAGGGGTTTCGGGAAAGCGGATATATCCGGCAAATTGGCGTAGGAGGGAACTGGCCCGCGTGGCTGGCGCCCTATATCCAATCCGGGATATTTGATGTGGTGATGGAGTTTAATCATTTAAACGCTGCTAATGTATCGGCGTTGCAGGATAGCCTGCCTTTCTGCCTGGCTAATAATATCCGGTATTATGCTGCCAGCCCGTTGAATATGGGATTATTAGGGAGATGTATCACGGCTTATGCGCAGATGAAGCCGGACTGGCTACCAGCAGACACCTTACACATAGCCGTTTTGCTGCAGCAGCTGGCCGCGGATCATCAGATGAGCTTATCCTCACTGGCACACCGTTTCCTGTTGTCCATACCCTATCATTTTAATATCGTGTTGGGAGCAGCCAATCAAACGGAATTAACGGCCACCCTGCAGGATATAGCAGCAGGGCCGTTGCCGGCCACATTGATGAAAGAAATACTGAATTGCAATAAAGGAAAATTGGCGATTTGATGTACAGTTTTGATGCAGAAATTTTTAATATCAGCAGCGTACAGATCAGGGAACTGGCGCCGGTAGCGGCAACAACGCCTATACAGGACGCCACTATGGGACCATTTCCCACCTTCGGCCTGGCTGTTATTACCATTACCGATGAAGATGGACACATCGGTGAGGCACCGGTATTTCGCTCTTACAACCATATCCTCGAGAATTGTTTGCTGCCCATTTTGCTGCATAGCCAGGATGTTCCTTATGGCGTATTGTATCCACAATTGTATTGGGCGATCCGCAACGAAGGCTTCAGAGGCCCGGCTGCGGCCATGTTGGGACAAGTAGAGCTGGCATTATACGACCTGGCCGCTCGTCGTGCCGGTGTACCTTTGCATCGCTATCTGAACACGACCAACAATAGCGTAAAAGTATATGGCAGCGGTGGCGGTACCAATTATTCCCTGGAAGAACTGGAACGGGAAGCCAGCTACTTTGCCGCCGCCGGAGCAGATTGTTACAAGATGAAAGTGGGAATGGATTTCGGTACCCGCATGGCGGAAGATGTAGCAAGAGTAAAATTTGTACGCCGCATATTAGGCAATAACATACGCCTGGCAGTAGATGCCAACCAGATCTGGACCTGCGAAGAAGCGCTACGGTTCATTGATCTGACGGCAGGCGAAAACCTGGCCTGGTTTGAAGAACCCGTTCATTCTGCAGACCTGCAACAGATTGGTGAGTTGTGTAAACGTACGCCCCTGGCTATTTCTTACGGGGAGTCGGAGCGTAGTGGCAAAGTATTTCCTACGCTGGTGGAGCTGGGGGTGCGACATCTGCAACCAGTGCCCACGCATCTGGCGGCCATACAGGAATGGATGAATGTGCGGGACCTCGCTACCCGGCATCAGCTGGAGTTTTCCTCCGGTGGATACTCTTTGTTTACCGCCGGGTTGATGGCATCAGCCGGTGCGCAATGCCAGGTAGAGTATCTGTATTGTATTATGCGGGGACTGGAAGTGTATTTTAACGTGCGCCCCGACTGGAAAAATGGACGATTTTATTTACCGGAAATTCCCGGCATGCCCGTGCGCATCGACTGGGATTATTGTGATCAGCACAAGGCTATCACGAAAAACAACCTTTGGACCAAAAAGAATATCAGGAAATATCAGGCGATTGTATCTTTATGAGCTATAAGCTTATTATGTGACGATACTTTTAACGAAGATTGATTACCTGGTATTATTGCTATATATCGTCGCGTTGTTTATTTTCGGTTTTTACCTGAACAGGCGTAGTACAGCAAGTACAGATATTTTTTTAGGAGGTAGGTCATTAAAATGGTGGCAGATCGGCTTTTCCATGTTCAGTGCCAACGCCGGCGCTACAATGCTGATCGGCTTGTCGAGTCTTGGTTTTTCACATGGCGTGGTAGGCAGTAATTTTGAGTGGCTGGCCTGGATCTTCCTGTTGTTGCTGGCCATGTTTTTTTTTCCGCGTTATATCGCCGCGGGCATTCATACTATTCCACAATTCCTGTTAATACGTTACGGAAAAAGATCTTATAACTTCCTGGTCATTTATAGCCTGGTATCCATTTTAATTGTTTGGCTGGCGAGCGCCTTATATGCCGGGGGACTGGTAATAGCGCAGGTATTTCACCGGCCATTGCTGGAGTCGATATCAGTGATAGCGCTGATTGCGGCCAGTTATACCGCCATTGGTGGGTTGAAAGCAGTGGTACGTACCGGCATCTTTCAATCTGTTATTATTATCATTTCTTCTGTGATATTAACGATCCTGGCGCTGAAGAAAGTGACTGCTATACCCGGCTGGGCGCAGGATACACCAGTTGATTACTGGAAACTTTTTCATCCCCGCTCAGATCCCGAATATTCCTGGCTGGCCATTGTGATGGGGTATCCGGTGGTGGCCATTTACTACTGGTGTGCGGATCAGACCATTGTACAGAAAGTGTTGGCGGCAAAGGATATCCGCCATGGGCAATATGGTATTATGCTGATTGCTGCGATGAAAATTATTACCCCTTTGATTTTTGTGTTGCCAGGCATCATTTGTTTTATCCTGTTCCGGGATACTACTACGCCCGACAACGCCTACATCACCATGGTGGAAAAGCTGATGCCTGCTGGTTTGCGCGGGCTTTGTATTGCGGCGTTGATAGCCGCGCTGATAGATACCGTCTCCTCAGGACTTAATTCTTTCAGCACCGTTTTTACACTCGATGTAGTGGGACAATTTACCACGCTGGAAGAACCGGCCAAGCGCAGCATCGGTAAATGGGTGACGGTATTGGCGGCCTTCCTGGGTGTAGGCGTGGCCGCACTTTTTGCCCGCTCTGGTAAAGGGCTTTTTGAGTTAAGCCAGGGACTTGTTTCTATCCTGGCGCCCCCTTTATCGGTGGTGTTTCTGGGCGGCATTTTCTGGAAACGCGTTAATAAACTGGCGGCAGAAGTGGTGTTGTATGGCGGCGGACTGATATGTGTGGTAATAGGCTCCTGCTATGTGTTAAACTTCCCATATAAGGGGTACTGGCCTCATTTTCTGTTGCTGTCGGTGTATATTTTTATCGCCTTATCTTTTGGGATGGTATTGATTACGCTGTTATCTGATCCCAACAAAAATACCGTTTCGCCAACGGTATGGACTTCCTCTCAGCCATTGTTCCGGAATAGCTCCCGCGTATGGATGGGGTGGGGACTGCTGGCGCTGGTCATGATTATTATTTATATCGTTTTTAAATAATTTAGTAAGATGAATAAGCACTTTTCTGTTATGGGAGCGCTCTCCCTGGCTACTGTCTTTTTACTGTTCATAGCCTGTGGAAGGGTTACTGCACCGGAGAAGCTGACACAGCGTGTATTTGTGGTGGAAGTGGTGCCTGGTGAACAACCATTAAAAGAGTACCTGGACTATCATCAGCATATCTGGCCTGAAGTAGAAGCGGGCTTTCATAAAGCCGGCTATCGGGATATTTCATTGTACCGTTATCAGCATTTGCTGGTCATGACGATCACCGTTCCGGAAAATGCCAACCTGGATAGCATGGGGAAAATAGCGGAGTCTTATCATCCCCGTTGCGCCGAATGGAATAAAGTGATGGCCGGCTATCAGGCAGGTGTGCCGGGAACGGCTCCCGGACAAACCTGGGTAGAAGCCAGCCGTTTCTATCATTTCAACGGGCAATAGTGGCTAAGGGAGCGTTTCTGTATCCTGCCGGTATTGACGGAGAAATTCACGTGGCGATAGTCCTTTTACTTCTCTGAAATGTTTATTGAAATTCGAAATATTATTATACCCGCTCTGGTAGCAGGCTTCGGTGACATTATAATCTCCTTCCAGTAAAAGCTTCGCGGCATGTCCTATCCGTATTTCTTTGACAAAGTCGATGAGGGTACGGTTGGTTTTGCGTTTAAAAAAACGACAGAAAGCCGCGGATGACATGGGTATCAGCTCAGCTACATCCTGTAAAACAATTTCTTCTTTAAAGTGCTGGAAAATATAATCGAATACTTTGTTTATTTTTTTTGCCTCGCCGGAATTATCAATCACGTTGTAATATGGGGAAGACAGCACCTGAGCCGTGGTGGACTGTGCCAGGGTGTCGAGTAAGCGCAGCATCAGTGCAGCCCGGGTTAAGCCGGATTCAAACAGCATTTGCTGCATAATCATTTTGGCATTTACCACCGTAGGGCCTGTAAATAAAACGCCTTTCGCTGCTTTATTGAAAAGTACGTTGAGTCCCTGTGCTTCCGGTTTTTCCAGCAGTTGTTGCCCCAGGAAGTCAGGAAAGAAGTGGATCACAATCGCCTGTGGCTGCACCAGCGGATCAATGGTCCGGTAGTATTGCCAACAATGCGGCAGATAACCACCCAGTAACACCAGTTCCGGTCCTTCAAAATCTGCAATATGATCGCCGATGAATCGTTTGCCGCTGCAATTTTCCAGTAATGCTATTTCAAAGTTGATATGTGATTTGAGGGATGTATATTTTTTTATCTCCAATATGTCTGAACGTACCGTAAACGACTGGTCTGGTGGAAACGTGAAATTCTCATAAATGTATTGCATGCTGCTCCTGATAAAATTGTTGATAAAACGATTTATCCTTCCTCCAAAAGTACTATAAAAAGTGAATATCTCTCTAAACAGATATTTCGCCTCTTTGCAGCAAAGAAAGCATAGGTAATGGTCAAATTACGGGTGGTACAGCGGGCATGATATATCGATCTTTATAGCGTTATCAGCAGGCACCAGGTCCAATTATATTCCTTCCACGTACTTACAGTGAGCTGTTGATGATTCGTTTTTTGATGATAAGGACAGCATATATCAGGCGGCCTGGTATATGCTTTTTTAAATGGTAACAATGAGTAACAGAAAGGTTTCGCTATTTTCTTTGAGATGGTTCGTCGTGTTTTTATGCAGCAGTGGTGCCGGCATGGCTGCCACTGCCCAGCAATCACCGGTAAATCAGCTGCTGCAACAGCTGAACGGTACCTGTTATTTTTCCACCAAACAATATAACGGCACTACGCTAATAAAAGAGCAGCGCTTTACCGCTTCCACACTGAATACTCCTGATGGCAGCTGGCAACTGGCCGTGACCACCACACCTGTAAGCGGCCATCCGGAAGCGGTAGATGTTAGCGCTGGTTTCCGCCTTAGCAGCGGTACTGCTAATCATACAGCCGTTAACGTTAGTTTTGATTTTAGCCACTGGAGTCCAAACAACTACGTGATGGTACCAGCCGCTGTATATAACGGCAACCGCTACCGCGTTATCGGTAATGGATACAGTCCGGACTATCCGGATGATATGTATTATCAGCCGCAGGTGCCATTGACCATTTCCAACAATCCACGCTTGCAGATAGAGAAAGGCGCCGCTTCGCTGATTGAATTACAAACCACCAGTGCCGCTACGCCTGCCATGTGTTTTTTTTCTCCGCAGGAGAAGAAAGGATTTATTGTGCTAACCACACAGGCAACGCCCTATGGCAATAACGGCCTGACGATCGAAGAAAATGCACAAAAAGATAGTTGCGCTTTCCGCATCTCTGCGCCTGCGGTGCGTAACCTGGCGGCCGGCTTMGGCGACTGGCACCCCAGCGGAGACATCGCGCCCAACTGGAAAGCCGGTGATGAAGTGACCCTGCACTTCCGCGTTTATACATTTGATGCCAGCAGCATTCCTGCATTGCTCACCCGTTTCCGGCAGGTGCGTAAAGACCTGAATGAAGAAAGTCCACTCCGCAATCAGGTGCCCATGAGCAAGCTATTGGAACTGGGACGTGGCATCTGTAGCAACAACTTCGTGACCGTGCCCGCAGGAAGTTATTATAAACCCGAAAACAACAACGACTTTCAACTAGGCTGGGTGAGTGGTATGATGAACACCTATCCCATGCTGGCCATGAATAATGAAACAGAACGTAAACGCGTGATGGCAGAACTGGATTTTGTAGTGCATCAGCTGCAGGGTAAAAGCGGGTATTTTTATGGAGGTATGACCGCCTCCGGCGAGATAAGGCCCGAAAAAATGAATCCTCACTTCCCCGAACTGCAGGCCATGGTACGGAAAAATGCAGATGCCCTCCTTTGGTTAATGAAGCACCTGCTGTTGTTCAAAGCGCAGGGGTATAGCGCCAGCATTAACAAAGACTGGGAAGCTGCGGCACAAAARCTCGCTGCTGCTTTTACCAACTCCTGGAAACAGCACCATGAATTTGGTCAGTATATTGCACCGGCCACCGGTGAAATAGCCGTTTATAACTCCACCGCAGGCGCCATTGCCCCGGCAGGACTGGCCATGGCGGCCCGCTATTTTAACCGCCCGGAATGGCTGCAAACGGCCAAAGAAGCGGCTGATTTTTATTACGAGAGGGATGTGGTAAAGCAAGGTCTTACCGGCGGCGATTGTGGCGATATTTCGCAAGACGCCAATTCAGAATCTGCCTTTGGCTTCCTGGAATCATTAATGGCATTGTATTATCATACCAATGATACCAAATGGCTACAGAAAGCAGAAGTACAGGCCGCCCTTTGCGCTACATGGACTATTTCTTACCCGGTAACATTTCCTGCCAACAGCACCATTGGTAAACTGCAATGCAATATGACCGGGGCAGTATGGGCCAGTATACAGAATAAACACGCCGCACCAGGCATCTGCACGGCTTCCGGCGATTATCTTTTTAAATTATTCCGCGCCACCGGAAAAGAAGCCTATGCCGCATTGCTGCGCGATATTCAACACGCCCATACGGAAGCCGTGAATATGCCCGGACATATTACTTCTAATTATTTACCAGGTTCCTGCATGGAACGCATACAACCCAGCGATGCGGAAGGACGCGGGAGCATCGGCAATTTTATTTACACCCGCAACTCCTGGACGGAAACAAACGGGATGCTCATGGCCATGGAAATTCCGGGCATTTATCTGCAAACAGACAATGGCCGCCTGTTTGTTTTTKATCACCTAACCGCTAAAATAAAGACACGAAAAAACGGTATCACTACGTTGGAAATAACCAATCCCACTGCCTATGATGCTTCCGTTTCCGTAATGGCGGAATCCAGCCGGCAGGCAGCCACACCACTGGCATATACCGCTTTTCTGAAGTGGCCTACAATAGCAGTGAAAGCAGGGGAAACCATGCAGGTGCAGGTGTTGGCCAACGGACAGTTATCGCGTTTATAAGGACAATGCATTGTTGGTGCTTAGTAATTTAACAACCCTGGCGTCGGAATCTCCCGTTTTTATTTTATGTTTACTACAGCATAAAATAGCAAGACATGGAAATATTACCATGTAAAGAGAAAAGTATTCAATCCATAGCCACTTATATTGTAGAAGTTTTCGGAGATGATTTTTTTGACCCCGAAGATTTTTGCGACTGGGATAACTATGCCATTGGGTTGGTGAAAGATAATAAGCTGATAACTATCTCTACAGAAGAATATCCCGAAAATGCACCGGAGGACTTCAGATGTCATCTGGAGCTGGAATTTATCGATATAGAGGCGCTTAACATGGTGGAATATAAACCAGCCATGGAAAATGTTACCCGGAGTGGGTTGATCGCTGAAATGAGCGAATTTTTGCGGTATAAGTACATACCAGATCAGCTCCCGGCTACTGCCATGATCAGCAGCAAAATGCAAGTGTTGAAGTATAAGGAGAAAAAGATCATCTATATCATACAGCATATTATAGATACATTTGGCACCGGCTTTTTTAATTTTCGTGATTTCTGGGAAGCGGATAAATATGCAATCGGATTTATCAAAGACGATAAGCTGATATACATCTCTACGATTTCCTATGAGAAGCATTCGTGGGAGAATTTCAGATGCTATCTGGAGTTTGAGGACATTGATAAAGACACATTTGAAACAATAATGTCCCACCCGGGGATAGATGATGTTTCCAAAGAGGAATTGATCACTCATATGAATGTTTTTCTGGGTGTATAGGCTGTGCTCCCGGTAAACCGCTCCTGCTGTTAACCTCCTATATTTAACCTGGCAGGCGCCCGGATCTCATAATTTTATTTTATGTTTACGCTACATTGAGATATTTTATTGAATAATAGCGATTCGTATAATGAGCCAAAATTACTCCTACAAATAGCCGCAGGAGAGGAAGTTGCATTCAGCATGCTGGTAGATCATTACTGGCCCCGGGTGTATGGTCATGCGTTGGCCTACACCAAATCTCCCCACATAGCAGAAGAAGTGACCCAGGACGTTTTTATGGACCTGTGGCATCACCGTGAAAAGCTCCCTGCCATCGAACATTTCGATAATTACCTTTTTATTGTGGCACGTAACAGGATCTTTAAAGTCATCCGGAAAAAACTGGAAGAAACAGAGGCCCTGGAAGATATACATCTGGCGGAAGATATCTGGTTGCCGGATCAGCAGGCAGAGTTCCGGGAAATACGCACGCTGCTGTTGACAGGTATCGCGGAACTTCCCCCGGCCCGCCGGCAGGTATTTACTATGAGTAGGATAGAAGGGAAGTCGTATGAAGAAATTTGCCAGGAATTGGGTGTATCGCGTAATACGGTGAAAGAACATATTGTGAAAGCACTCCATTTTCTCCGGAATTATATGGCCGTTCATGGCCGCCCCATGCTGTCGCTACTGGCTTTTGCGGCCAGCACCTGGTGGCGGTAGAAATTTTTTTTCTGGAGGAACCACCCACCTGCTGAGAAAAGGGGTCTTTATATATAAGCAGCTATGATGACAGCCGAAATATTACAACAACTATTGGATGAATATGCCATGGGCACCATTTCACCGGAAAACAGACAACAGCTGTTAACAGCGTTGCGTGATCCGGAGTGGGCAGACCAGGCAGCCGGGTTGTTGCTGGAAGACTTAAAAGAGGGCCGATATGATGTAGACGCCGCAGCATTACCCGATGTGCGGGAACGGCTGCACCAGCGACTGGCAGCGCAATTGCAGGCGACTAAAGCAACACCTCGCCGTGGCATTTTCCGGATGTATTGGAGCAGAATAGCCGCGGCTGTAATCCTGGTAGGAGGAGTAGCCGGCGCCGTTATCTATCTCACAAAATTACCTAAAACAAATACCGGTAATACCACCAGGCAAATGGCGGTGAATATAGCGCCCGGCGGACAAAAAGCTATGCTGATACTGGCAGATGGCAGTACCATTACGCTTGACAATGCGGAGAAAGGCGCCATCGCGCAACAGGGGAATGCACAGATTCTGAAACAGGGCAACGGGCAACTGACCTATAAGGTGGGTAGTGGCGCCAATACCAATACGCTCTGGAATACCGTTAGCACACCACGGGGAGGCGAATACCAGGTAACATTGCCGGATGGCACCAAAGCCTGGCTGAATGCGGCTTCGGCGATTACTTTTCCGGCAGCTTTTACCGGAAAGGAAAGGCAGGTAACTATTAAGGGAGAAGTATACCTCGAAGTGGCACAGTCGGCCACGAAGCCTTTCACGGTGCTCGCCAATGGCGTTGCTGTGAAAGTACTGGGCACCAGTTTCAATGTGAATGCTTATAACGATGAAGAATATACGAAAATTACCCTGGTAACCGGAAGTGTGAAAATCAGCGCGGGCAACCACGACTGGCAACTGAAACCCGGACAGCAGGCCGCTGCCGATAACCAGCACGCTACGGTGAATGTCAATGCCAGTACTGATCTGGAACAAGTGTTGGCCTGGAAAAATGGCTTGTTTAATTTTAATGGCGCAGACATTCACACCGTCATGCGACAACTGGAACGATGGTACGATATACAGGTCCGGTATGAAGGGCCCGTATCCGATATAGTTTTTAAAGGAGAGATGTATAAAAATGTAAATCTATCAGATGTGTTGGAAATGTTGAGCGCCATGGGCGTGAAATGTCATATGGAGGGCAAAGTATTAATAGTAAATGGTTAACGCAGGAAACAGTATGTAATAAATATCAACCATTATTTAAAACAATTCATCCGGACGGCTTCAGTAGATAACCGGCGGCGCTGCTGCAGCAGCGTGCCCGGAGATGCTTATGCCTTCCACAAACAAAAGAACAACACAGATAAACATCATCCAACAAAAAACCGGAAGTGTTAGCGCACTCCCGGTGAAAGTCTGGCTGATCAGCAACGAAGGTCCCTTGTAAAGACTTCTTATTTACCAACCAAACAAAACGAAATTATGCAAAATTCTGCGAATCGCACGCGGAGGGCCAGGTGGCGCCCTGACATTGCCAAAATCCTGCTCATGACGAAATTAACCATGATACTATTGACCACCGGGTTGATGCATGTGTATGCCAAGGGGGTTTCTCAAAACATCCGTTTCTCCGGGAAAAATGTACCGCTGGAAACCGTGTTTGCCGCTGTTAAGCAACAGACTGGCTATGTTTTTATGTATACAGGATCACTACTTCGTACATCCCAACCCGTTACCGTGGATGAAAAAGGAGCACCGCTGGAGAAATTTCTGACAGATATTTTCCGGTCGCAGCCACTGCAATACAGCATAAAGGGAAAGAGCATTTTCGTATATGCGAAGATGTTACCATTGACGCCCGCAGCATGGGTGGCGCCCGTGGTAGCACAACCGGTTATCATACGCATTACCGGCACCGACGGACAAGTACTCCCCGGCGCCTCCATCGCGGTAAAAGGGGGTAAACATACCGGCGTTACCAATGCAGAAGGCGTTTTTACATTGCCGGTAAATGCAGGTGATATATTGGTGGTGACCTTCATCGGCTATGAGAAGAAAGAATATACGGTAACCGCTGCCATGATCAGCACCGGTACCGCTACCATTACTTTATCCCGCGCTACCAGCGTGCTGGACGATATACAGGTGATAGCCTATGGCTCCACCACCCGCCGTGTCAGCACCGGCAGCATCGCTAAATTAAAAGGAGAAGACATCCGGAAGCAGCCAGTAGAAAGCCCGCTGCTGGCCCTTAGCGGCCGGTTGCCTGGTGTGCAGATTTCCCAAACCAGCGGTTTGGCAGGCGCTCCCGTGAGCGTAACCATACGTGGAAAAAACACGCTGGGCGCTGGATCTGACCCCTTGTACGTAATTGATGGGGTGCCCTTTGCACACTCGCTCGGAAGCGTCACCTTTGCCAACGGCATCTCTGCACAAAACATGGGAGGTCTCTACGGCGCCAACTCTGGCGTGAGTCCCTTCGTTACCATTAATCCGGCAGATATAGAAAGTATAGAAGTATTGAAAGATGCAGATGCCACCGCTATCTACGGTTCCCGCGGCGCCAACGGCGTAGTACTTATTACCACCCGTAAAGCCAAAGCAGGTAAAACTTCCGTAGATGTCAACTACTACACCGGATGGGCCAGACCCACCCGCATGGCGCAAATGCTGAATACGCAACAATATGTGATGATGCGGAAGGAAGCCTTTCAAAACGATGGCATCATTCCTACCGCTTCAAACGCCACCGACCTGATGGTTTGGGATACTACCCGTTATACCGACTGGGGTAAATTGTTGTTGGGCAAACAAGCCCGCAGCAACGACGCACAGGTACGCGTATCCGGCGGTAGCCAGCAAACACAGGTATCGCTGGCGGCAGGCTTCCACCGGGAAACCCCCATCTATTATGGCAATATGCCGGATAACCGGGCCAGCGTACGCGCTAACATGACACATCGTTCTTTAGACAATAAATTCTCGATGTCGTTCAGCGGTGGCTTCAGCTCCGACAACAACAAGATCACCACCACTGACCTGATGCAGCTTCTCACTACCGTACCCAATGCACCGTCGCCGCTGGATTCCAATGGTAACCTGGTATGGCGCGATAAAGGGATTAACTTCTCTAACCCGCTGGCCTATACGTTTAAACAGTTTATCGCCAATACAGAAAATATGCTCGGTAGTATGAATCTGCGCTACCAGGTAATAGAGGGATTACAACTGAAACTGGATGCGGGATACAATTCTATCCGCGTCGATGAAACAGTTACCAATCCGATTAAGTCGCAGAGCCCGTACAGCGCTACGCTTAACGCCACCG
Source organism: Chitinophaga sp. 05T412 (assembly GCF_056396465.1). NCBI lineage: Bacteria > Pseudomonadati > Bacteroidota > Chitinophagia > Chitinophagales > Chitinophagaceae > Chitinophaga > Chitinophaga sp. 05T412. Next base: position 32,393 of record NZ_JBFTLN010000022.1, on the reverse strand, counting down.
CTGATTTCTTCACTAAAAATTCCCGCAACTGGATCATAGAACCACAGGCAGAATATTCCCGGCACCTCGGCAAAGCAGCCCTGCAGGTATTGGTGGGTGGTAGCTTCCAGGAGCAATTGGATAAGAATACTAAAATCAGCGCCAGCGGTTATGCGAATGATGACCTGCTGTTGACTCCCGGTCCTGCTTCTGTTAAAAGCGTGACCAGCAACTACAGCAAATATCACTACGCTGCCTTATTCGGAAGAGTAAACCTCAATTGGGATGGAAAATACCTGCTGAATGTATCGGCCCGTCATGATGGCTCCAGCAGATTTGGACCTGGCAAGCAGTTCGGAACTTTCGGTGCAGTAGGCGCCGGCTGGATTTTCACGGAGGAAAGTTTTATGAAGAACTTATCTTTCCTCAGCTTCGGTAAACTCCGCGCCAGCATGGGTGTTACCGGGAACGACCGCATCGGCGACTACCAATACCTTTCCCGCTGGTCATCTACTAATTCCGCATTGCCCTACCAGGGCGCCAGTGGCCTTTATCCGGCCAACCTCGACAATCCCAACTATGCATGGGAACGTAACAGAAAATGGGAGGCCGCTTTGGAACTCTCTTTCCTCAAAGAGCGTATTTTCTTTAGCGCCGACTACTACCTGAATAAAACAGACAATCAACTCACCGGACTCACACTGCCTACACAGGTAGGCTTCGGTGATGTAAACGCCAACCGCGATGCCATACTCCAGAACTCCGGCTGGGAGCTGATGTTGAATACTACCAATATTCAACAAAAACATTTTAGCTGGAAAACAGCATTTAATATCACCATCCCGCGTAATAAACTCATTGCCTATCCGGGACTGGAAGATACTTACTATGCCAGCATATGGTCTATTGGCCAGCCGGTCACGATTTCCAAATATATCCCGTACCTGGGGGTAGATCCGAAAACAGGTATTCACCAACTGGCAGGAATGTCTGTTCCTAAAGATCAAACAGCCGTATACGATATGGCGCAACGTCAGTATGGCGGATTGCAGAACACCTTTACCTACCGGAACTGGACATTGGATTTCTTTTTTCACTTCGTGAAACAACGGGGGAAAACAAGCATCCAGTTCCAGGCACCCGGCGCCAGAACCAATCAGCCTGTGGAAGTATTGGCCCGCTGGCAACATCCCGACGATATCACCGATGTACAGCGCTTTAGCACTACCGGTGCCGCGGTAACTACCTATAGCTATTACGCCAACTACTCAGATGCCCGCATCACCGATGCTTCTTTCATCAGATTGAAGAATGTGTCGTTGTCGTACCAGTTTGAACAAAACATCATCAAGCGCATCAAAGCCGACAATATCCGCGTGTACATGCAGGCGCAAAACCTGCTCACCTTCACGCATTATAAAATTGGTGATCCGGAAACCATGTCGTTCAGTTCTATGCCGCCAATGAGAATGGTGACCGTAGGTGCACAGGTATCTTTTTAATTATTTCAATCTAAAGCAGTAGTCATGAAAAATATACAAAGTGGAATAGGGGCCCGTTGGTGGTGGGTGATAAATAGCCTGGTGCTGATCACCATTTTTGCTTCCTGCCGGAAATTTGTTACCGTAGAAAATCCGCCAGACATCCTGACCAGCGATAAAATATTTACCAGCGATAAATCGGCTACCGCCGCCATGTTGTCTGTTTATATAAGTATGATGAATGATCAGTATGGCAGCAATGGTTCATTTGTTTGTTTCACCATGTCGTCATTGGCTGGCATGTCGGCCAACGAAATGACCTGGACACAGAATAACACGACCGCACCCTATTATCAGCAGTTCTCTGATCATGCACTCACGCCGGATAACCGCTACATTGGCTCCTTATGGTCAGATGGGTATGAATATATTTACCGCACCAATGCCATCATAGAAGGACTCAGCAAAGCAACCGCCGTTACAGATAGCGTTAAAACGCAACTGGCAGGGGAGGCAAAGTTTATGCGGGCTTTTTGTTATTTCTACCTGGTGAATCTTTATGGAGATGTGCCGCTGGTACTCACCACGGCGTATAAAGAAAATATGCATCTTCCCAGAACGCCGGCTGCTACCGTATGGGAACAGATCATCAACGACCTGAAAGATGCAAAATCGCTCTTGTCTGATAAGTACCCTACCGCGGAAAGGCTGCGCCCTAACCGTTATACCGCCGGTGCATTGCTGGCGAGAGCCTTCCTGTATAACAACCGTTGGCAGGAAGCAGAAAACGAAGCCAGTAACATTATTAACTCAGGGATTTATAGCACCACATTACCGGCACCAGCATTGGCTTTTAAAAAAGAAAGCTCAGAAGCCATCTGGCAATTACAGCCGGTAATAGCTAACGCCAATACAGTGGAAGGAGGACAGTTTCTTGTAACCGGTACTACCCGTCCTAATTATGAGCTGACACCACAACTGCTGAGTGCTTTTGAACCCGGTGATACCCGCAAAACAACCTGGATTGGATTCAGTGATCCGGTGAATAATCCGGGATGGGCATTTCCTGCCAAATACAAAGCCGGTGCTGGTGCACTCACAGAGTATTACATCGTATTCCGTTTGGCAGAACAATACCTCATAAGAGCAGAAGCCAGGGCACATCAGGGTGGTAAAGTATCACAGGCGCAGGCTGATATCGATGTGGTGCGTAGCCGTGCCGGCCTGGCGCCTACCACCGCAACAGATCAGCCTTCCTTATTGACGGCCATTGAGAAAGAACGCCAAACAGAATTCTTTGCAGAATGGGGCCATCGCTGGCTGGATCTGAAAAGAACCAATCGTGCTGCGGCCGTGTTGCAACCATTTTCTCCGCCCAACACCTGGAAAGCAGGATCTGTGCTGTATCCTATTCCTGACCTGGAAATAAAGGCGAATCCGGCACTGATACAAAATGACGCATACAATAACTAATAGCTCGTATAAAAACCAACCCAATGAAAAGAATCTTATTCTCCTCCTTACTTTTGTGGCCTGCCATGATGATGGCGCAGGACACCACGTTTAACATTAAAGGTAGTATCGGAAAACTCGATGCGCCCGCAAAGGCGTATCTGTCTTACCGCACCGCCGAAGGCAATGTGGTCGATTCTGCCCTGCTGAAGAAAGGGCGTTTTGAATTCAAGGGCGCAGTAGCCGGACCAGTAATGGCTACCGTATCCGTAGACCATAACGGCACTGGCAATCCAAAGGAAATGGATATCCTTTCCTGTTATATTGACCATGGTAATTTTCAGCTGGTGGCGAAAGATTCTGTTAAAAACGCCACTATCAAAAACTCTCCGATCAATGATGCGTACAAGGCCTATCAGCAGCATTTTGCAGCGATAGAACCGGTGCTGAAAAGCCTGGATGCCAGATGGGCGCGCTCTACCGCAGAAGAGAAAAAAGGTACCGCGCTGCGCGACAGCCTCATGGCAGTAGCCACACCACTGTTCGAAGAGAAGAAACGTTTGCAGCGGTCCTATATTGATCAACATCCGGAAAGCTACTTCGCGCTGACAGCACTGAAGGAATTTGCCGGCAGCAGTATCGATTACAACACCATTGAGCCGCTGTTTAAAACATTATCTACCGCCACGCAACATAGCAGGGCAGGCATTGATTTTGCAAAACGGCTTGACATCGCTAAACTCACCACGGTAGGTGCAATGGCGCCTGTTTTTACGCAGAATGATGCCAGCGGCAATCCCGTGAAGCTGTCTGATTTCAATGGGAAATATGTATTGATTGATTTCTGGGCATCGTGGTGTGGTCCCTGCCGTGCGGAGAATCCGAATGTGGTAAAAGCATTTCAGCAATACAAAGACAAAGGTTTCACCATCTTCGGCGTTTCCCTGGACCAGGATAAAGCGGCCTGGTTAAAAGCTGTTGAAGCCGATAAATTGAACTGGACACAGGTGTCAGATTTGAAAGGATGGAAGAATGAAGTAGCCGCACAATACGGTATCAGAAGCATTCCTGCTAACCTGTTACTGGATAAAAACGGTAAAATTATCGCGAAGGATCTGCGGGGAGAAGCGCTGGAGAAAAAGCTGGCGGAGTTAATGAACTAATGAACGCAATTACGTATACCCTTTGGGGTGAGATAAAAGCGCCACGCATATTGCGTGGCGTTTTTTATTCGTAGTTATGAGATAATCCCTGCATGAATGCCGCTATCCGTGCACTGATACGATCCCTTATCCACCGGGTTTGAGCGGTATCCAGTTCTGCCAGCATATTCCCATTGTCTATATTAAAATCAGTATATACATCTTCTGTAAATTCTTCTTTTATTTCTTCCATTCGTTTTTCATTCAGGAGATCCAGTCGCCCTATTTTCGACAGGGCATTATGCAGCCTGTTTTCGGTGATGTAAGCGGCCATTTCGGTTATTAAAAAAGACAGTTCTTCCGACCGGGAGTGCACGTCAGGAATAAACGACCATTTTTCTGCTTCATGGAATTTTTCTTCTTCATCGAACGCCGGATTTTTATGCTTGATCACTGGCCGGCTGCTTAGCGCCACCGTCGAATGGTGGAGCGGCTTAATCACAGCGCCTTCCATGAGGTTAGGTGTTATCTCCGGCAAATGCAGCAATGCCGGGATGGTAGAGGAACGCTGAATGTCAAAATTCAACGCATCATTCCATTTACCGATGAATAATGGCCGGGCATAAAAAATATTAAACCGTTCAAAATAAGTGATGGCGGTGTCGTAGTCGAGATAGATTTTTGCATCCGTATCTTCCGTTAACAGCGCAATATCAAATGCGCAAAACTGAATGAACGGGCTGTAATATACACCCGTTTGAATGGCCTGTACCTGTTCGTCGGGCGCTACTTCGGGGTGCGGATATTTTCCGCCAAATAGTTCTCCGTAAATGATATAACGGTCGGCGGACATATCCTGATGTAACTGCTCAAACAGGGAAAGGACGCGGTCTTCGAGGTCTGCCACCACCMGTTGGAATCCAAAGAAATCATCTTCCCATTGGAGATAGCCTTTGCGTTTAGCGTATTGTAACTGCTGGTTTTCGTATACAAAGCTGAAATTGGCGCCGTGTATTTTTTCCGTTACTACCCACTTTAGTTTATGAAGACTATTTAATTCTTTTTCTGATAGTTGAAGTCCTTTGGAATTTTTGGGCATTTTCTCATATGCAGCATGCTCGCTCATAGCGGTAAATAATGGGTTAAAKGCAAAACAATTTACCGGCAAATATAGGCTATGTTCATTAATAGAAAATACAGATTAATATTTTTGATTATTTTTATCATCAAATCCTATATACCTATGAGTAGCGGAATAGATGTGAAATTTGTGCAGGAGCGATATGAGAAGATGTCCAATGATGAATTGATATACCTGGTTACACAGAACGGGTCAGGGCTGACGGCGGAGGCGCTGGCGATTGCGAAAAATGAAATCGCAAAGCGTGGATTAAAAGGTGGTTATGCCAATGCCCTGGAGGTGCAGAATAAAACATATACCGTCGGGGAAATAGATGCTTATTGTAGCCTGATAAATAACCTGAAGTGCCCTGTTTGTGAGGGGAGTTCTTCCCGGTTAAATGGCACTTTTACAACAGAAGTAATGAGTTTTATCTTGATTACTCAGACTAAAACAAAGGTGCATGTAGGGTGCCCTGATTGTTTGGATGAGTTGAATAACGCAGCGTTGGGTAAAACGGCGGTATTAGGTTGGTGGAGTTTTATGGGAATCTTTAAAACTATCGGGGCTATCATTGACAACATAAAGCATAAGCGGGCTAATCACCAGGAATCGCCTAATACTGCTTTGAGAAGCTTTGTTTTGTCAAATATCGGGCTTATAGAATTGCATAAAAATGATTCTGCTGCGCTTTATCAGGTAATAGCAAAATAATAGTGTAGTCTGCGCAAAACCGGAGCAAAATAAAAAAAGCCGCAGGTATCCATCTACCTACGGCTAAAACATCAGCTGAAAACTGCCGGATGTTATTGTTGGGGTAGCCRGTATTTATATCCTTTGCTTTTTACTTCCAGCCAGCTTTTGGGCGCACTCCAGTAATTGGGTACATCCAGGGTGAAATCGTCATTTACATAGGTCAGCACATCTGTGTAATCCTGGCCGATAACGTTTTTGTAATGAATGGTCAGTTGTTTAAGCCGGGGATCATAAAAGTTGTCATCGGTGGATTGCTGTACTGTGCTATATGCGAAGGTGCCCATCGGGAAATCGGTATTGCCCGGAAGGATAGGATCCTGTCTGTATAAACCAAAATTCTGATCTACCAGTGTCAGCATATTATACATCCAGCCGGCGGAGTGTAAACCATGTACTTCAAAGGACCATGCGCTGGATCCCCAGATCATGTATTTGTTGTTGAGCTGAGGGTCATCGGCCATACTCAGGGGGGTAATGAACTTGTATTTTCTGAGTCTTCCGTCCGGCGCGTTTTCGCCACCATTGCCCGCCAACTGCACAGAGTAGTAGCGGCCAATAGGGATTTTAGGTATAGGGAAGCCGGACCAGTTCACGATTTTATCTTTTGTGACCAGCAGGCCGGCAATCATGAATTGGGTGTATTGGCGGCTCAGCGGCAGGCTATCTGCACGAACTACTTTCAATGGAAAGGCGTAGTCCTGGTATTGCTTCATTTTATCTCTTTCCACCGGCACCGTGAAAATGAGAGAAGAGGAAGAGGAGCCTTTAGGGATGGTTACTACAAACCCGTTTTCTTTTGTATCAAAAGGTGCATTCGCTGTGTAGGCGTTAGCGTTAGGTATTTTCTTGGTATCATTTTTCAGGATGTTGTAATCTTCCAGTGCCTCCGTATCGAAAGCTACGATTACGCGGTAATCCCGGGAGGCTGGCAGCGAGCCGCCGATACCTACTTTAAACTTTATGTCCGCCATGAAAGTTTTGGTATCAATGATGGTATCAGAATCATACTGGGCATTGAGGTATTTAAGGGTATCCACGAAGGTATGCACCGCTACGTCGGATATTTCCCTTTCTGTGGCGGAAGTGGAGGCGGCGGAAATAATATACACTTCCTGTTTGTAGAATTCTTTGTTTTCGTAATCAGGTTTGCCGCAGCCATGCAGGATGGCGGCAAACAATGCGATAGAAAGTATATGATAGATGCGTTTCATGTTGTCTGATTTAAAGTGTATTACCATCCCGGATTTTGTATCAGTGTTCCCCAGTAGTTGGCTACTTCCTGATAAGGAATAGGCAAGAAGTAATTTTTAGGCCGGAATACATAGCCATCGATCACGGCTCTGTCGTAGAACCCTCCGTCAGGGGAAAGGTAGTTGCAGCCATATACCAGACCGCCCATACCGAGGCTATTACCCCAGTTATCGCGGGTTGTTTTAATCGCATCTTTCCAGCGGCGCGAATCGAAATAGCGTCGAGCTTCAAAAGCCAGTTCCACATAGCGTTCGCGTTTGATCCGCTCCCTGGTGATTTCTTTGCTGGCGGGTTCATAGCCGGGTAAGCCTGCACGGAATCTGATCAGGTTGAGATATTTGAGGATATCTGCATCGCCGGGCGCATATTCATTTAAAGCTTCTGCATAAGAAAGATAAATTTCCGCCAGACGTATGGCATGGTAAGGTTTATCAAAGCTGCCACCTGCTTTCTGCTCATCATCTGCTACCCATTTTACGATCTGGTAGCCGGAACGTACGGACGGGCGGTCCGTCTGGATATAGCCGTCCAATGCATTGGCTTTATAGTCGGCATAGTACATGGTACCGTTGTTTTGCAGGTAGCCGCGACCAATAAATCCGATGGTAGCATAGAAGCGGGCTTCGCGGAAGAGGCAGCGGCTGGGCACTTTGGCGTTGATGTTAGACAGCTTAAACCCGGTGGTGATGGGGCTCGCATCTTCCGGTCCATTTCCTCTGATGTAGAGGCCATCGCCATTTTCAGCTAACCCAATATCGTTGTATAGTTTTCTGTTTTCTTCATCTATGGTGTTACCATTATTCATGAAGTAAGCGTCTACCAGCTTTTGGGTGGCATATACTCTTCCTGCATTTGCGGCGCCTTCACTATTGTTGTAATTCCTTGGAATGCCCATGATGGTGAGGTTCCAGGTTTGGCTGCCCTGGTTCACAATCCAGATGGCTTCTTTATTCCAGAATGATTTGCCACCGGCAAACAGGCCTTTATAAGAACGGTATGGATCGATGCCTGCGGGTCCGTTAGGCCAGGGAACATTATTACCCGGGAAGTTGCCTAATGGCACCGTTAATTTGTCGCTGTTGGCAGGAACGGTAAAAAGTTCAAATTTTCCCAGATCAATCACTGCTTTGGCGGCATCAGCCGCTTTTTTCCATTTTAACGGATCAACGGCAGTGGAGAAGTAAGGCTTTCCTTTAGCATCTCTGAAGGTGTTGTAATCGGAGTTGCCATTTACCAACGGGCTGGCATCCCAGAGGAGTACCCGTGCTTTAATAGCCATAGCGGCTTCCCGGGAAGGACGCCCCAGATCTACGTTTTGTATTTTTTCTTTGGGCGGAAGGAGATTAATACAGGAGTCCAGTTCTGAGGTGATGAAGTTCACACATTCTTCTTCTGTGTTTCTTGTAGTAGGTAATTCTTCTGTTTTAGAATAATCGATGGTTTTACTGACGATAGGAAAAGGACCGTATAACTCCAGCATCTGCGAATAATAAAATGCGCGCAGGAATCTGGCATCGGCGGCATATCCTTCTATTTCGCCTGGTACCAGCAGTTTATCATTTGCTTTATGATAATTTTCCAGGAAGAGATTGCAGGTGCGGATGGCTTTGTAATAGTCTCCCCAGAAGCCATATATCGGCATATCCGGGTTGAATTTACCCTGGGCGAAGAGGAGGTTGGGATAGTTATCCTGTCCTGCGTGGCCTTCATCGTAATTGGTATTAAAAGGCCAGCTGCCAATCATATCTGAATAGTTGGGCATAGCGCCGTAGCAGGCGGCCCAGGCTTTTCGGATATCGATACGTTGTGTCCAGATGTTATTGAGATTGTTTACCTCGTGCAGGTATTCATCGGCTTCCAGGTAATGACAGCTGAAGGAAGGAACGACGAAGAACAGGACTACAAGTAATTTTATGATATTATTTTTCATGAACGTCATTTTAAAGGTCAAATCCAATTTCCAAACCCAGGGAGATGGTTCTTTTTAAAGGGTAGGCGTAGGAAGAAGTTTGTTCCGGATTCCAGTCTTTAAATTTAGAGAAGGTGTACACATTGTCGCATCTGCCGTAGTAGTAAATACTTTTGAACGGTGATTTTTTTGATCTCGGTGTCCAGGTGTATCCCAGTTCTGCGTCTGCGATTCTGAGATAGGAGGCTTCTCTTAACCAGAAGGTAGAGATCTGCGCATTGTTCAGATTATCGGAACCATACGCCAGCCTGGGATAGGTAGCATTTGGATTTTCGGTAGCGGGGTTACCGGAGTAGGAGGCGGGTGTCCAGTGGTCTTTTACTGCAGCCGCATATATAGCACCGTTTTCGTTACCGCCTGCATTATATGGATTGAAGGGAATTCTGTTTCCGTAAATGGTTCTGAACTGGTTTAGCTTGCCGATGGCGCGGGTAGCGAAGGTCCATTTTTTATATCGCAGGTCAATAGCGAGTGAATAGCTCCATTTAGGATACCGGTTACCGGTCCAGATTCTGTCGTTGGCAGTAATAACGCCATCGCCATCAATGTCTTTGTATTTGATATCTCCGGGCATTACTTTATTCCAGGTTTGTACCGGGCTGTTATCAATATCTTTCTGATCTTTAAATAATCCCAGTGCAATGTAGTTCAGGTCGCGGCCCCAATCGAGTCCAATGCCGCTCTGGTAGGCTACTTTAGGATCCAGTTGTCCGTTTTCTATGATCTTGTTTTTATTGTAGCTAACAATTGCTTTGATATAGTTGATTTTGAAGTTGCCAAATGATTTGGTGTAGGTGAGATCAAAATCAATACCTTTTGATTCGGTTTTACCAAGATTGGCTTGTGGGATGGATGGCAGTCCCAGTGTAGCTGGCAGCCGGCTCAGAGAGATCAGCTGGTCGCTGTTCACGTATTGGTAAGCATCCACAATCAATTTCATATCTCTGAACAAACCTATTTCGGTACCCAGGTTTAATTTCTGGTTGCGTTCCCAGGTGAGATTCAACTGTTCCAGGCGGGATTCTCCTACGCCGGGAACATAAATGCCACTACCTGCAGCTTGTCCGAATCCGAAAGAATAACCGGTACGTCCGCTGGTGGTGGCCATATAACCGAAGCGGGAAGCGCTTCCAGACGCACCTACCACGCCATAAGATACCCTGAATTTGAGGAAGTCTATTACATCTGCGATACCGCCATTCCAGAATTTTTCTGCGGATGGTACCCAGGCGAAACCTACTGATGGAAAGGAAGACCAGCGTTTATCCGGTGTGAACATTTGTGATCCGGATGCGCCGAAGTTGATATCTGTAAAATACCGGTTGGCCCAGCCGAAGGTAATGCGTCCGGCCACTGATTGTTCGCGGGTCGGCAATGCATTGATGAGCAGGGTACCGCCATCACCGCTGGGGGCGTCGGTAAGATACTCCCGTTGTTTATACAGCATCAATCCTGTAACTGCCAGTTTTTTGAAAAAAGTGTGGGCGTAGTTCAGACTACCCTGCAGTTCTACTACACGATCCCCGGTAGGGGCGGTGTAATAGAACCCCATTTTGTCGTTAATGTCAGGGGTTTTGTTGATCGTTACCAGGTTACCGTCTTTATCCCGGCCGGTACCCAGATAGCTATTCATATAGTCAATAGCGTGGCGCTGGTAATCTTTATAATATCGGTGTGCGTAGTAATTACTTTTTGTAAAAGAGGCTATACCACTCAGAAACAATCCTTCTGTGAGAAAGTCCAGTTTCTGTATCAGGTTCAGGTTAGTGGACATGTAGTTGGCATAGTTTTTAACGAACCCGGTTTTGGTTAGCAGTGAATAAGGGTTCACAATGCCGGTTGGTTCTTCTGGTGCGGAGCCGTCAGAAAATTCTGCAGGGAATAATGTGGGATTTACGTTGTTCATGATATCGAGCAGGGCGCCGGCGCCTTGTCCTGGTTCGGTAGTGGTATTGTACCGCCCATCGAATCCAATTCCCAGTGTAGTGATGGGCGTTAGATCCGCTTTTAAGTTAGAGCGGAAGTTGAACTGGTTATAGTTGGCATTGGAGGCACTTTTGCTATTGAACATACCTTTTTCGTTGTACAACCCGCCGGACATATAATAGGTTACCGCATTACCACCACCACTGATATTGAAGTTCGCTTTGGTAGCAGGATTATTTTGTCTTATCATGGTTTTGTACCAGTCCACATTGGGGTAGAAGTCCATATCATTATCTGCAAACTTTGCGATTTCCTGGTCGGTATACATGGGACGTTTATCTCTTACCACCAGTGCTTCATTTTTCATTTTGGCGAAGGTAGGCGCATCTACCCAGGTAGGTTTGTAGGTGGCGTTGTTGACAGAATGGGAGGCCGAAATGCGTACTGTAGGCTTGGAGGCAATTTTACCGGTTTTGGTGGTAATCACAATAATACCGTTGGAGCCTTCGAGGCCATATACAGCAGTAGCAGATGCATCTTTCAATACCGAAAAAGTAGCGATATCGTTGGGATCTACGTCATCGATATTCCTTCTTAATCCGTCAATTAATATGAGGGGAGAAGTACTACCAGACACGGAGTTAATTCCCCTAATGATGAAAGAGGCACCATCTTGTCCGGGCTGGCCAGAAGATTGTACAAACGTAACACCCGCTACGCGCCCGGCCAGCTGTGAGGTGAGCGAACGGGTAGGGGCTTTTAACTCCGAAGGGTTGATGGTGGTAATAGCACCTACCACACTTACCTTTTTTTGTGTACCCATGGCGGTTACGACTACTTCGTCTTTGGTAAGACTTTCCGATTCCATGATGACAGGGAATTTCCGGAGACTGGCATAAGGAATGGTTTTTACTTCCACCTCCTGGGTTCTATAGCCTACAGAGGAAATCACCAGTGTAGCATAGCGGGAAATATTGCCCAATACGAAATAGCCATTTTTATCAGATACGGTACCTACCAGCGGATTCGCTTTTAAGTAAATTGTCACCGCATTGAGTGGTTGATTCTGTAGATCGGTAATAGTACCTGATAACGTTATAGCAGCGCCGGCAGAGTCTTTGGTGGCCAGCAACGCAGAACGTGGCGTATGCAGGGTGATCAGTTTATTGGCATTAATGCGGAAGGAGATGTCAGTATCTTTCAGGATAGCCGTTAATGCAACGGAGATATCCGTGGCTTTGCCATCGTATGCGCCCGCCATTTTATTGAACATCGGATCTTCTGTATAAAGAAACCGATAGGCGGTTGTTTTTTCGATATACTCCAGCACTTCCCGGATGGGCTTCTTCTCTGTGGGAATACCGATTTGCTGCGACCACCCCCTGAGAGAGAGACATAGCATGATAATAAGATACAGCAGTAGCTTACAGCTTTTTTTTACATTCATGTGACTGATGGTTTAAAATGATGACTATAGGCAAAGCAGATACCCGCGGACTTCATGACGTCCGCAATACCTCTGGTACATAAAGTAATCCTGATTTTAAAATGGTGTTACTGTGCAGATGTTATCTGCATACTTGCTATTGGTTGATATAAATTTTATTGCCTGAACTGGTGAAATGAAATGGAATAGTTTGTTGCAGTGCAGGAATGATTTCTTGAATAGACTCATTAGAGAAAGTTCCTGTGATGCGTATGTCCTGGAATACAGTATCATTAAAGTAGATGTATACATTGAATTTTCGTTGCAGCTCATTTGCCACGTCCTGGAACCTGGCAGAACGGAATACTAATTTATTTTTTAGCCAGGCCGTTTCGTCGAAACTGTTATCGATACGGTTAAGTGTAAGGTGTTGTAGTGATACGGTTTCGTCGTGTGTTTCTTTTGGTGTGCTGATATAGCTGTTTTGTTTTTGATTGATGGTGACTTTCTCTCTGGGTCTCAGCAGAATTACCCGTTCCGGATCTTTCTCCGTGGTGAGCTGAATGGCGCCGGTAAACAGGGAAGCTTCTACGATTGAATCTTCTGCATAAGCTTTTACGTTAAAGGTGGTACCGAGTACGGTGACTGTTACGGACGAAGTAGTTACCAGCATTGGCATGGCCGGATCTTTCTTTACATCAAAGTAAGCTTCTCCTTCCAGGTTAATCTGCCGGTTTTTTATGCCGAAGTCTTTATCGTAGGTGAGGCGGCTGCCTGAATTCAGCATGACGATAGAGCCATCCGGCAAATGCACCGTGGTTTTGGCGCCGCGTTCCGTATTGATTTTATTCACGAAGTTACCAGCTGCGTTGTGACTGGCAAACAGGTACAGTCCTGTGAGTACCGCTAAGTTTAGTACCGCGGCTACATATAGTTTGGAATAGCGCCTGAAATGTTTTTTAAAATGGCTGTCTGCCGGTGTTGCTGCCTCGTTGGCCGGTACTTCTCCGATCAGCTGGAGCAATCGTTTTTCGCTTCGCTCCAACATGGCGGGATCATCTCCCGTAATAATTTCCAGGTTGAAAACAGCATCCAGCACTTCCCCTTGCTGTAATTCCTGCTGGTGTTTTTTTAGCAGGAACTCCAGTTCTTTAATCTCGTGATCAGAGATCTCATGACTAAATTTTTTGGCGAGTAATTCCCAGATTCTGTCCATGTAAATGGCGGTCGTTTATTAGAAGGAGTGCTAAAACAACCGTTTACCCTTAAGTGTCTGAAAAAAAATCAGGTGGTGGAGAAAGTGAAGGCCTTGCTGAGTTTCTTCAGGGCAATACCCATTTGGGTTTCCACGGTTTTAGGGGAGATATTAAGGATTTCAGCTACATCGCGGTATTTAAACGATTMTTCTTTGACCAGCATAAAAATAAGCTTGCATTTGGGGGGTAGCTGATTGATGGCGGTATTTACGCGGTACAGCATTTCCGAAGAAATGAGTAATTCTTCCGGAGAGCGGGCTACTTCCAGCCGGAAGTCTTCGATGTTGTCCAGTGGCTCTGTCAGGTGAAGTGGTTGTTTCAGAAAGGAGAAGGCTTTATTACGTGCCATTACGTACAGGTATACTTCCGGGTTGCTGACCTCCAATAGTTTTTCCCGGCGTTGCCAGAGTTGCACAAATATGTCACTGGCCAATTCTTCTGCTGACTCGCGCTGTTTCACCAGGGAGTGAATCAGTTTGAAAATTCTGCTGAAGTAAAGGTTGTGCAATTTTACGAGCACTGCGGGCCCTTCGGCGGATGGTAACTGCTGGAATAGAAGTCTTGCTTCGGTTCCTCCTTTCATAACGTTTTGGTCACTGCTTTAAAAGACAAAAGTTTAATAATACAGCCTTGATATGTTTCTTATGGTTACTAAATTCGTGGAGTACCAAGCAGGATGAAGGTTTGAAGCGATCTGGCGGTAAGTATTTTATTGGTATTCCTGTTCTGGCGATCATCGTATATATCTTCTTGCCGCAACTTACAGATGTTCCAAAATCGTTTTTCTATTAGTGTTTAAATTAAATTCATCCCTTTTGATTTACAAAGATTCGGGCAAAATTTCAGTAGCAAAAGTTAAAATAATATCAATAAATGCGGAGTTTTTATCGTGTAGGCGGGAGGGTTAGGGAGAAATTACGAATTACGGATTTGTGAGATGATATAAGCGAAGATGGTATTCGCGTTTACTATCATCTCACAAATCCGTAATTCGTAATTTTTTGTTGCGCTTATCTGTTGCAGTCTGCAGACMAGGCTTTATTATCCCGGGTAAATCCGATGATCAGCTTGTCTTTGTTGATCGTGATAAGGCCGGTACCGGAAGAGCCGATACTTACCATGGTATTATCGTCTTTCTTTTGAAACTCAATACCGGTGAGATCGGGGATACCGTCTGAAAACCGGAAATCATACCGGGTACCCACTTTGGTGACGAAAACGCTTCCGTTGTCCTGGTTAACATTTTTACCATCGGCAGTGTAGCCAACTTTTCCCCTGAAGGTACCGGCAAAGATGTCGCTGTCGGCAGGGTCAGTACTTTTACTACAGGCAGAAAACAGTACAGCCGAAATAAATAATACGCTAATAATTCTAAGCATCCATTTCATATCACACGTTTTGGTTTTTCAATATAGTTCCAACTTGAAAATGCAATTAGCATACCAGTTAGATAGCTGGTATTATATATATGCAAGGCTGTTTTTTTATGGCAGTGACCGGGATTTTCGGGTGAAAGGATACACAAAATGGGTAAGCTGATCCTTGTTTAGGGGTGGTTATACATGGGAAGAATGCCAATGATACACCAATGTTGACTATGATTTAATGTATTGATAATCAATAATTACATTTAAAAATTAATAGATCTCTTTATTTTTAAAAATTTTTAATTTCATTTTTCTTAGCTTGTAAGTCGCATTTGACCAAAATCGCTGATAAAAACAAATCAATTTACTTCTTCAATAATGAATCATTCATGAGTACATTAACAACATCTCCAGCGCCAACTGGAGAAGCAGCAGCCGTCGCCGCCGGAGGTGAAAAGAAGGGGCGCCTTTACTCATTAGATGCCCTCCGGGGATTTGACATGTTCTGGATCATGGGTGGAGGCGGTATCTTCCACGCCATCGCCGCCGCCACGAAATCACCTTTCTGGGAAGCAATAGACGTACAATTGGAACATCCTGCCTGGAACGGATTTCATTTCTACGACCTCATATTTCCGTTATTCCTGTTTATGGCAGGCGTATCCACTCCTTATTCGGTAGGACGGGAACTGGAAAAAGGAAAGAACCGCACGCAATTATTGGGACGTGTTATCAAAAGAGGCCTCATACTGGTATTATTGGGTATCATCTACAACAACGGTCTGCAGTTACATCCGCTATCGGAAATACGTTTTGGTAGCGTATTAGGGCGTATTGGGTTAGCCTATATGTTTGCCAACATCATCTATTTGTATACCAAAGAAAGGGCACAAATGATCTGGTTTGTAGGGATATTGCTCACCTATTGGCTGGTGCTGAAATTCACTGCAGCGCCCGGCTTTGCACCTGGCGACCTGACCATGGAAGGTAACTTTGCTTCTTATATTGATCGGTTGCTGATGCCGGGTAAACTGTATCTCGGTATCCATGATCCCGAAGGACTGGCATCTACTTTCCCTGCTATCAGCACAGCTTTGCTGGGAATTCTTACCGGTAATTTATTGCGTAACAGTGACATGCAACCGGTGAAAAAGGTAGGCGTGATGGCACTTACAGGCGTTGTATTCCTGGTGCTGGCACAGCTCTGGAACCTTGATTTTCCCATTAATAAAAATCTGTGGACCAGCTCTTTCGTATTGCAGGTAGGGGGTATCAGCCTGTTGCTGCTGGCACTTTTCTATTATGTGATCGACATCGCGGGCTATAAAAAATGGGCATTCTTCTTCCAGGTCATTGGTATGAATTCAATACTCATCTATATTTCCGGACATTTTATTGACTTCAGCTATACTAATAATGCATTTTTCAAATGGCTGGGGCAATTGATTGGTGACCCATTTGGCGCAGTCGCCATGAGTATCACCTTCCTGTTGGTGAAATGGGCCTTTCTGTATTTTATGTATAAGAAGAAGATATTTCTTAAAGTATAATCATCACTACATAAAAAAGCGTGATACACTCTCCCTGGTGTATCACGCTTTTTTTATGGGATTACCATGTTTCCGTATAAGCAATATAATCCCGGGCGCTTTGATCGATTTGTTCCTGCGTTGGCCGGTGTTCTACGCCATAAAAAACAAAGAATGGCTGATAGTCGGCTCTTACATAATCGAATGTGATTTCAAAAGGAGCGGTGAGCTGCGCCATCGTGTATTTATATCTCCCGGAGGGCTGATAATCGCTTTTGTTAACACCCGCACTAATGGCCAATGCGATCTTTTTCCCCGCTACCTGGAAGCCGCTGCCGGCGCCATATGCCCAGCCATCTGTCAACACCTCATCCAGCCATTGCTTAAAAAATGGCGGACAATTAAACCAATAGAAAGGAAATTGAAAGATGATTTTGTCGTGTGCCGCTAATAGCTGTTGCTCCCGCTGCACGTCGATACGCCCGTCCGGATATTGCTCATGTAAATCATGTATCACATATTTCTCCGGATATTTCTTTAATTCTTCCACCCATCGCTTGTTGACAACAGAAGAAGTCATATCAGGATGGATGATAATTACCAGTGTTTTCTTCATATCTTGTTATCTTATCTGTACTGCAGGCAAAGGTGAAATTCTTATCTTTATTGGCCAATATGGGCTGAAGTTATCCGGTAGTGAAGAATTTATCACTATGCCAGCCTACTGGCAGATCATTACTTTTGTAACCTAAATAGCGGCGTATGTACCAGCGGAAAATCCCCATTGATTATAGTTGTGGTCTTAACATCGCCATGGAAGTGGTAGGATCAAAATGGAAATTTTGTTTACTCGATGAAATCGCCAAAGGCGCCAAACGCCCCAGGGACCTGGTGCCTGCCGTTAATGGCATCACCAGACGGGTGTTACAAAAAGAGTTGAGAGAACTGGAAATGCACGGCCTGGTAGGAAAAACGGTGTATGCGGAAGTCCCCCTGCGGGTGGAATACCACCTCACCACTGCCGGAGAATCATTGTTGCCACTCATCGCAGCCCTTGACCAATGGGGCCTCGACTTCGGTCCACAACTGAGAGAAATTTTAGAAAGAAAGACAATTCCTGCTTTGCCATGACTTCCACAAAAATATTATCCAAACATTTCAGAGATGTTCATTTCGGTGGTAACTGGACCAGCGTAAACCTGAAAGATACACTGGCCGGTATCACCTGGGAACAGGCCACCACAAAGGTGCAGGACCTGAACACCATCGCCGTACTGGTTTTTCATATCAACTATTATGTCAGCGTTATCCTGAAAGTTTTGCAAGGTGGCCCCCTGGATGCCAGCGATAAATATAGTTTCGATTTGCCACCACTCACGTCGGAAGCGGACTGGCAGGCGCTGGTGAACAAAGCACTCAATGAAGCGGAACAACTCGCACAGGCCATAGAACAGCTGGAAGAAGCGCAACTTTCGCAGGATTTTGCAGATCCTAAGTATGGCAGCTACCACCGGAATTTACTGGGTGTAACAGAGCATACGCATTATCATCTGGGACAGATATCGTTGCTGAAAAAAATGATTGATTGAAATTTTTTTTTGTAGTTTGGAAATAATGTTTACTTTCGCGCTCCCTTCACGGGAATGATTCCCTAGCTCAGTTGGTAGAGCAATACACTTTTAATGTATGGGTCTTGGGTTCGAGTCCCAAGGGGATCACAACAAGAATATCAAAGAGAATTAAAGCCGCTTGAATCTTAGGATTTATGCGGCTTTTCTGTTTTTACCATAGAAAGGTAAACCATATCAAACGAATCTGAAAGGATACAAAATAGGATACACAAAAAAAATATAAGTTTAGTGTATCCTTTCCCAGAATTGCTTATCAGTAAAGGGTTTTAGGACTTTTAAACCGAAACAAAACACACCAAACAAAACCAAAAATCGGTAACCTAAAACTTTATTGACTATGAAAGTAAGTGAAGATTTATCAATTCTTATTCATCTCCGGTACGATAACAAAAACCCTGAGGGCAAGGCAACGATTTGCGTTCGTATCACCGTAACCGGATACCCCAGAGATGGTTTTTCATTAGGCTATCAAATTGACCCTTCCAAGTTCAACAAAAAAAGCGGCTTCCTTATTGGCAAATCAGCCGAAGCAATAGAGATCAATAAAGAAATTCAGCATGTCCGCAATGAATTGATAAAACACTATAATTTGTTGAGAGCGGTGGACCCAGTAGTAACTCCAACAATGATAAAAAATTCCTACAGGGGTATCAACCGGGAAAAAAGTACTCTCCTGGAAGTCTGCGACTTTCACAATAAAAAATTTCAGGAGAAGGTAGATAAGGACAAGCGGAAGGAGAGTACTATGAAAAAATGGAAGACTACTAAAGACAAAATCTCCTCCTTCCTTACCTCTGTCTTTAAAATGAATGATATTCCGCTGGGGAGAATTGAGTATGCTTTCGCTGAGGATTTCTTTGATTACTTAACGTTAACGGGAGGTCTTCAGGATAATTCAGCAATGAAGCATATTAAAAACACAAAACAATTACTTGATCTGGCCGTCAACCGTAAATGGATAAGCATGAATCCTATTGGAGATTATGTTTGTTCATATATTAACCCGGAAAGGGACATTTTAAGCGCTGGGGAACTGAGTTTATTATACCTCAAGGAATTTACAATACGTCGCCTGCAGGAAACAAAGGATGCTTATTTATTCATGGCATTAACCGGCTACGCTTATAAAGACGCATTGCTCCTTACCCGCGACAATGTGGTCAAGTACTTTGATGGAGAAGACTGGATTGTGAAGAATAGAGAAAAGACCTGGTGCCGTGAAAATGTTCCTTTGCTCCCAATTGCCAAGGAAATATTGAAAAAGTATGAGAATCATCCTTATTGCATCGCCAATAACGTACTATTGCCTATCAATAGCAATCAGCGATTCAACGGGTATCTTAAAGAAGTTGCGGATCTTTCAGGTATAGATAAGAACCTCACCACACACACCGCACGTCATACTTTTGCTACTACCGTCACGTTAGCCAACGGTGTACCACTCGAAACGGTGAGCGCCATGTTAGGCCATAAATCTATCCGGACCACGCAGATCTATGCCAAGATAGTAGCCAGTAAAGTGAGTGAAGACATGCAGGCATTAAAGCAACGGTTTAACCTCGCACTGCCAGAATCCATGCTGAGCAAGGCGGTAGCCTAAAAAAGTGCCTTCTCAGTTGGAAAGGAAAAAATTAGAATCAACTGTGGGGATTTAAAATATTGATAATCAATTAATAGGGCGTTTTGTACAAATGTACTTTGTCATGATAAGTTAAATAAATGTGAAAATATGGCAGTCCTTTGAGCTTTAAAGTGCCAAAATAATATAATGGTCGGCAAAAAAAGTATCAGAAGGGTTAGATGCGACATTTGCGCTGAAATTGTGTCATTTTTTCCCCACTTGGCAGAAGGTTTGAACTATGAGGAGAAGTTCTTTTAATAAAAGGAGCCCAGGCTTCAGCCCGGGCTCGCAAAAACTTCAAGGAAAGGCGTAGGAACCCTGCATCAATTTGATGCAGCCCTTGTTGTTTTGTTTTTTGTTGCGCAAAAGTATGCGTAAAAATGATACAACCAAATCTACCTTAACAGAGGGGTACATTTTACCTGCTTTCTACAGCTTCTTTTAAAATCAGAACTACCACATGAATACGGTGGTTTAGCTCCCGGGATGGTAACATGCCGGAACGGCGTCGTATTAATTTTATTATTAAACAAAATTTTAAAAGAGAATGGGAAGCAAAATTAAGTACTACCCAGTTGACAACGGCGATCAGTCGTTGATTTCCATCGATGAGAATGGATACGTTACAAATTTGATGGTGGATTGTCGTATGCGCGATGCAGCAGAAGGGACTTCCGACCCTGAATTATTTGATGTAAAAGCAGACCTTTTGAAGAGTCTGAACACCAAAGTGGTTAACACTATTAGAGGAATTACCTATGTGGATGCTTTCATACTTACACATGGAGATGATGATCACCTACACGGCTTCGAAAAGCACTTCTATCAGGGTGATCCAAGGAAATATGAGCAAAAGCACAAAGATGCTGGAGAAATTTTTATCGATGTACTTTGGTTTTCACCCATGGTAATGGGAGTGGCCACTAATGAAGATGAAAAGGTCTTTAATAAGGAAGCAAAGCGCAGGATAAAACTGCATCGTGAAAAGAGTGCAGATGCGAATCTACCGGGAAATAGAATTGTGATTATTGGCTATGACGGAAATGAAGATTTGAACGGCCTCGATCTTGTGCGTTATGTGCCTGGTAATATTGTTACGCGTTTTAATGACCGTGATTTAAATACGTTTTCGATTTTTGTTCATTCTCCATATCAACAACACCTTTCAGAAGAAGAGGTGGAAAAAAATCGTGTAAGTGTAGTCTTTCAGGCAAGGTTCAAAGCATATTCCTATTCAACGGATTTTTGCACACTTGCAATGTTTGGTGGTGATGCCGACCACATCGCCTGGGCGGAAATCCTTGACAAGACAAAGCGTTATGGGAATGATGTTCGACATCAAGCACTGAATTGGGATTTGCTGATGGCGCCTCATCATTGTTCCTGGACCTTTTTTAACGACTGTCCTCAAAAAGAAAACCCAACACCGAAAAATACTTCGCTTGAAGTGCTCCAGAATAAGCGGCAGAATGCCCGTGTGATTGCTTCCAGCAAAGAGATTGTTAATAATGATGATAACCCACCTCATTATAAGGCAAAAGAGCTGTACGTGAAGAGCGTCGGTAGTACCAACTTTCTGAATACCGCTACTTACAAAAAGATTGGTAAAACTCCACAGCCGATTGTCTTTGAAGTAACTCCATACGGCCCGATGAAACCTAAGATTGATGAGGGGGCGGCAATCGCAGTAGGTGGGGCTGGTTTATCTTCGGTATCAACAACATCTTCTTATGGCTCTGGGAAAGTACAGTGATAGTCTGAAACAATATACGGGTATAATCCAGAATCGTGAACTAACTCACACAATAGAAGCACTAAAGAGAATCGGTACTCATACAACAGTCCGCAAATATCGTTGGGATGATAACCGTATTGCTGTAGGTATAGATATTGGAGTGGATCTTCCACCCCTCGGCACTGCCGGGGGGGTGGATATCCAGAGAATGGAACCAATTCTTTTGGTATTCGACCCTAAGCTTTATCCACATAAAGCTCCGTTGGTTTTTCCTGATAGGATTGATTTCCCAAGTAGCCAGTTGCCACATTTGTACGTTGCGCGCCCCGGCAAACCGCCCGCTTTTTGTCTGACGAGAGGCGGAGTGGAGGGGCTTGATGAGTGGTATGCTAATCGAAGAATCGAGGACGTACTAATACGTACGCAAAATTGGCTACGTGATGCAGGTACCGGGGAGTTGGTGACTGACGCAGCCCAGTTTGATCCTATTCGATTAGAAGGCTATATCGGCTCTTTTACTTACAACTACCAGACGTTATTCGGTATCGTTAACAAACGAGAATCTTTTGAAGTGGGTGGCAATTTTGCCCGAATAAGCTGGAGAAACTACGCGAAAGATGCTGATGTTGAGGTTGATTTGTGGTTCAGTCGATTACTGACAGCCGAAAATTCTACAGGCAGCTCAGCTGAAGAGAATGGAAATACGGACGGAAATTTAAAGGATAACCGTTTACCTGGATTTCTGGTGTGGTCGGATGATAAAACACCTGTCGATATCTACCAGACCACTTTGCCAACTAACTGGTTACAGTTTCAGCATTTCTGTAAAGAGCATAGGATTGAGCTATCCGGCCTTAATAAGGCGATGGTTTTAAGTCGGGACATTACCGTTGAAAAAATTCCTATAACGGTCGCGATTCTCCGCCCGAAACCAATTATTGGTTTTCCTGGCGCCCTGGAGTTTATCAACTTCGTTGTTGCCATCGGAAAAGATGAATCAGTAAGTGATGCAACACCAGTCTACTTTAGCAGGCACGTCCAAATACTTGTGCCATCGAAAGCCAAGGAAATTTCAGGATATAGTGTTGATATTACTTCCCTGGCGTTAATCGTTGGATTAGGCGCGCTGGGAAGCCGAGTTGCACTTCATCTATTGAAGTCAGGAACAATCAATTTGGTAGTATGCGATCATGATAGATTTTTAGCGCACAATTTTGTTCGGCACCCTCTCAGCGCCCGACATGTGCATGTAAATAAAGCAGTGGCGTTTGAGAGGGAGGCTACTGCTTTGTATCCAGGACAGACAGTGTTAGGTCTGTCACGTAAAGTTGACGTTAGTTTATTGCAGTTCAGAAAAGACAAAAAAGGTGGTTGGGAATGGATAATGGATTTTACCGCTTCATTGACATTTTTTAATGAATTAACGACCACCAACCTTAAACATAGTGTGCGGGTATGTAGAGGGTTAATATCTGACAAAGGCAACCTCGGCTTACTTTACTTTGAAGGTCCATCACGTAATCCTCGAATCGATGATCTACAAGCGTTGCTTTATGATGCAGCAATGACCAATTCAGTAATTTCTTCGTGGTTGCAACGAGAGTCCAGAGCAACTGAGAAAACGGAAACGGTGGTTACTGGTATTGGATGCAACTCGGAAACGGTAATTATGTCTGATGATGTGGTGGCGTTGCATGGTGCTGTGATTTCCGGTCTATTCAAAGGTCAAGCGAAGGAGAAATCCGCTAAGGGAGGAAGGGTTTATTTCAATAAACTCGATTTTGATCCTTATTTCCACAATGAAGTATCATCACTTACTTTCCGCCCMGTGGAAGTCTTTTCTTCGAGAAATAAATCAGATTGGCAGGTGCGTTTTGCAGCAGGGATACTGGACGAGTTACGGCAAAAAATGGGCGATGCTTCACCTCATGAAATCGGCGGCGTGTTAGTGGGATGTGCCAACCATAAGACAAAAACAATTCACGTAACAAGGAGTCTTCCTGCCCCACCTGACAGTCGGGCTGACGCAAACTGTTTCTTCCGAGGTACAGAAGGATTACCGGAAACCATCGCAGAGATTAATGCTTGTACAGGGGGACAACTTGGGTATATTGGTGAGTGGCACTCACATCCGCGTGGGCCGAATGATATGAGTACAACAGATGCCGCTACGACGAAGGCATTTTTACAACAGTACCGGGAGCTGAATCCACCATTACCAGTTTTCTTGCTGATTATAACACCGACATCAGTATTACCATTCGTTTACACTTAAACCTATAACATGTTTGACACGTACACATTAAGAGCACGGGTGTACCCTACTATAATTCTTCTCTTTCCAATATTATTACTCGGAGTACAGTACTCTATAGAGTTCGCAACGCTAATACCGTTTTTCACGTCCTCGATAATTGTGGGAGCACTCTGGTATTTTCTTGCCCATCTGGGTCGAACTTTTGGTAAGAAGAAAGAGAAAGAATTATGGGCGGAATGGGGCGGTGCACCATCAATACAACTCCTGCGTTGGAGAAATGATGAGATAGATGATCATACCAAAGAACGCTATCATAACCATTTGCAACATCTCGCACCTGTGCCGGTATTGCCGGACCGTGTTTCTGAAATGGCGAATCCAGTTGTTGCAGACAGTGTGTATCAGTCCTGGAACCGTTTTTTATTAGGTAATACCCGCGATATAAAAAAATTTCCTCTGATTTATAAAGAAAATGCTGGATATGGCTACCGCCGTAATCTGTGGGGACTTAGGCCAATTGGCATTTTGGTGCTGATTGCGATTATTCTGGGGAATTATATGCATGCCGCATATTCACATCAGAACTGGCAGCTTTCAGGTATGTCCACTAATTTTTATTTTATTCAAGGAGCCCAAGTAGTGCTTTTATTGTTATGGATCGTAGTTATACGAAAAGACTGGGTAAAAGCCGCTGCCTTTGCATATGCTGATAGGTTAATTGAGGCTATACCTACCTTATAATTTCATGAAAATAACCAGCATCGAGCTTAGTATTTTTGTATAGTAAGCCAGCTTTATTTGTATAAGGAGGCAACAACAAAATTTAATATCAACTTACTCATTTTTGCGGTGGGTGACGTTTTTTAATAAAGTTATATGTCCTGAGTAAGGTGATTTTAACTTATCAAGGCAGACGGGTTGTAACGCCCGTCTACTTTGATAAGTGGCTGATTAACAATTCATTAACATCTTAATCTTACTCAAAACGCTTTATTGCAACCCCTGCTGATACGCGGTGTATCACAACCCCGATCATGTGAAACCTGAAAGACCATTACACGCAACCAAAATTCATACTGCGCACATTCTAAAATCAACAATATGCAACAGTATTACCCATTATCTTTTTTTGAAAGATTAGTCCATGTTGACCTACAACTGGCATCACGCAAACAGAAGTACCCCGACAAGCTATTCTTTGTACAAGCTGTTGATGACGTCATTAACGAAAAAAACAAGACCCTTGAAGGCTTTGGAAAGTACCTTTACGACCTCCGGACAAAAGAAGAGGTAGGCTGGTTTATTCAACATAGCCAGCAACACCTGGTCATACTGATGGACCAGGTGGCAGCCCAGCTGTCAACGGAAAGCCTTTTGGATAACTCCATATCCACCGCAAAAAGCACCTGGTCAAACCTGTACAAAATTATTTATCTCCATCTCGCAGAGCTATTGGCCTACCTCGAACAAAAGTTTGAACGATACCTGGACATTGACTGTAAAATTCCACCATCCTACCTGTTAAAAGCCCAGGATAGATTCCGGGCTGACGTACGATTGCTAAAAGAAGGATTCATTTCTTCAGGTGTCGATGAACAGTTACAGAACGTTGTATTTATGCCGTTTCTGGAACTCACCAAAAAGAATCACACCGTTTCCCCGATCAGTTACCAGCAGTTACACTATCTCACGGAAATGAATAAACGACTGTTTCAATTGCTGGACGTGAGCGGAGATAAAGCGGAGTTCCCGGAAAAACTACATGAACTGTTATTGTTTATCAACTTCAATAACATACACTACTTTGAATACTGGGTAAACATGACAGCGGCGGAACTGGCCGACTATTCTACTTTCCGGGAAAAGCTAGAAAGATTAATGTACCTCCAGAAGAAAATCAGTCAAGCCACCCAGAAACCCGCTTTTGTATTTAACGCCCTCCGTCCACCGCTTCAAAGTAAAATGCAGTCTTGGCTGACGGAGGAAATTGTTTACTGCAAAGAAATCAGCGCCGCATCCGGCGGCGTCCATCTCCCGGATGAATTAGCCCGCTGGAAAGACTTTAAAATTCAAACCATTTTTTCTGTTCCGCAGATCGGACATATTTTAAAGTTGTTGCTGGATGGTGGTATCTACGTGAATAAAAACAGGGCGGAAGTCCTGGACTTCTTTTCTTACTTCTTCACCTCCGTAAAGCAGGATGCCATTTCCCCAGGAAGCCTGCGCAACAACTTTTATAACGACAGTGCAGCCGTATCCAAATCCGTACGCGACATTCTGATGCGATTGATCAACCAGTCGCACAAGGGTTTAAACGTGGCGGCTGCCTTAGTCGTCGATTGCTTCCTGCAACAATTCTGATCTTATCACTCCACGCTAAACATTATATTATAAAAATAATTATACCAAATTCTTCTCTTTAATAGTCAATCAGTTAGCAGGGGTGGTAACACCCCTGCAACTATTCCTGCAAGCCTATTAATTTTTCTTTTGCTGCCATAACAAACAAACCCAAACCTTATGGCAGCAGAAATCCTCACCCGTGAAGATCTGGCGATCTTCAAAACAGAATTGTTCCGGGAATTGCGGGAACTTGTAAACGCTCCCGCTGTTCAGCCCCGGAAATGGCTAAAGTCCTACGAAGTCCGCGACCTACTCGGCATCTCTCCCGGCACCCTTCAAAACATGCGTATCAACGGTACGCTCTCCTTTACCAAAATCGGCGGCTTGATCTTCTACGAGTACGACGACATTCTCAAACTGATGGAAGGCACAAAGAAACCTGTTAAGCGTTCCTGATGCCGGCACCAGCAGTTCATACCAACTACATCAGGCATCTAAATGCTTTCTTCGCACAGGTGCGGAAAGAAACCCGCTTACAGGCCAATCATGTAAGCCTTTACCTGGCATTGTTTCAGGTATGGAACTATCACCGTTTCCATAATCCTTTTCCCATCCTGCGCGAAGAAGTCATGAGCCTTTCCTGCATCGGCTCCCGGAGTACTTATGTACGTTGCCTGAAGCACCTGGACAATTGTCGTTACATCATCTACGTACAGGCCCGGAAAGCCTACGCCGCCAGTTATGTGTCCATCATTCCGCTAGCAGATTTTATGGCAGATGCTCACCCGGAACAGCTGTTTCTGTTTCAGGATGAAAGCGCTGCTATGTGGCCCAAAAGTGAGCCACAAGACCTGCTCAAAACTGGGCCACACATGAGGCCCACTTTTGGGCCTGACACGTGGCCTAAAACTGGGCCACATACAGGCCCCAAAGTGGGCCACTTTAATAAACATATAAACAATAGTAAACGTGGGGGAGAAAACAGGCACCCGCCCCCAATAAAAAAAAATAAAAATGAAACTGAAAACCTCTCACACGATCAGGATGCACCCGGCGCGGAAAATGCACCTGGCGCCGCGCGGATTCTTCCCGCGTTGTCCCAGGTGCAGGAATTCTTTATCACCTGCAGCTACCCGGAAGCAGAAGCGGGCAAATTTTTTCATCACTACCAGGCCAACGGCTGGCGGCAGGGCGGCAAAACGCTGATCACCGACTGGCAGGCCGCCGCGCACAAATGGATACTCAACATTCACCCAACAAAACCCGAACATCATGACAAACATACCAAACCAGCAACCGGAGCGGGAAGGCTCTACACCAATGAAAACAAAAGCTATTCAGAGCCCTTATGATTACTATCTGCTAATGCAGCAGTTGGAAGAACACGGGAAGGATGTATACGGACCTACGTTTCATATTGAAGACATCGACCGGCCGGTAGTTATTAAACTCTTGGCTTACTTCCTCCAAGACCAGACAATAGCCATTGCGGAGGGAATCGACCTACATAAAGGAATTTTACTTATGGGTAAGATTGGTTGCGGCAAAACCTCTCTGATAAACCTTATGCGCCCACTGTCGGCAGAATCTTACCGGGCGCATATGATTTCCTGCAGAGAGATCAGTTTCGAGTTCAGTAAAATCGGTTACGATGTGATCAACCGGTACAGTACCAACGCATTTTTTCCCTACACCAACGTGCCGCGGGTACACTGTTTTGATGATTTAGGACTGGAACAGACGGTGAACTATTGGGGCAACAACTGTAACGTCATGGGCGAAATACTGTTATCCAGATACGATCTGATGATCACCAACAAAATGCTGACCCATGTAACCACTAACCTCAACAGCCAGGAGTTGGAAGAGCATTACGGCAACCGGTTGCGCAGCAGGATGAGGGCCATGTTTAACCTGATTTCTTTCGACCCTGCCACCACTGACAAAAGACGATAACTCTTAATCCCAACAACATGTATCCATCTTTCATCGACATCATCAGCACAGAGGTGGCCGGTATCAGGCATATGAAAATTTGCGGACAAGATTACACCGCATACAGCTATGATTGGTATATCGATGATGCCATAGAATTGGCCGCCCGTTGGAAGCCCAATCAGATCACCTACCAGCGTATCCTTCACATGCGTAATTGGATTAGAGAGAATTACCAGCATGACCATAACATTTCATATCAGCGGATACGTACACTGGCGGGTTGCCAGAAATGGGTGGAAGTAGTTATTCATGCTGAGTACCGGTATGCTGATAGCGTATTTAAAAATTCTTATAGCGAACAATTGAATTTTAATAAATCTGTTTTTAAAATCTCATAGCTCAAGAGCCATCACTAAGTTTCAATATTCAGTGATGGTTTCAGTTTAAAGGAAATCTGGAATTAAGTTAGATGAAATAGCTTGCGCAATAGGACTGCCAAATATCCAATTTAAAAATATGCAGGAGGTGGCAGGATAAGTTTTGTTGTTAAGATGATGAATTTCAGCCAAAGTATTATATTTTGAATTTAAATAATTGTTATATTCGCTCTGCATGTTATGAAATGATTCCTTTTAAATAGTATTTCTGATATGTTTTAACCTATAGTTATGATCGAAGAATTGTCCCCAATTCCCCGAAAAGGCCGTCTAAGTAGTTCTGAGATCCTTATGGGAACGTCGATTCCTCCTTTAGATAAATTGCAGATAATGTCGGAGGATGAATTTGAGGTAATGTGTTTAGAGTGGGCAACTGCTTATCTGAAAGGTAAGTATGTTAAAGTTAGACAAATGGGGGGGGCGGGCGATAAAGGACGTGATGTTATTGGTTATTATGAAAATGGAGCTATTGATGTTTATCAGTGTAAACACTATAATTCCGCTTTATCTCCATCTCAAATATATGTAGAGTTGGGGAAGTTATGCTGGTATACTTTTAATAACCTTTATCCGATACCTAACAAATACTACCTTGTAACATCGATTCCAATTGGCCCAGCTCTTGTTGCCATGATTGAAGATCCATCACAAATTAATAAGGCACTAAGAGATCATTGGAATAACTCCTGCCGAACTAAGATAACTAAGAAGGAAGTAATTGAACTAACTGCCGGATTTGCAGACTATGTAGACAATTTTGATTTTAGTATCATCACAGATAAATCCCCATTGGAATTAATTGAAGAGTATAAAGAAACTCAATATTATGCTTCAAGGTTTGGAGGAGGAATACAAAAATTTCGATCATCTATTCCTAAAGCATCGGAAAATATTGATCCCAGAGAGTTAGTTTATGTAGACCAGTTATTCAAAGTCTATGAACAGAAATTGTCAAACATAATTAAGGACCAGGAGCAATTAAGAATATTGAGCCCAGGTGATTCCTCTCATTTTGATGAACAGAGAARTAGTTTTTATTCTGCAGAATCATTAGAAGTTTTTAGTAGAGAAAATTTTCCTGATGCAAACCCAATACCGTTTGAGGAAATCAAGTCGGATGCTGCTTTAGTCGCAAGGAATACCCTTTTATTAAATGAAGAGGAAACGGCCTATCGTAAATTATTATTCGTAATACAAGAAGTTCAACGACAAAGCTTTGTTAGTAACCCACTGCATTTAGAACTGAGACCATTAGATAAAAATGGCATTTGCCATCATTTAGTAAATGCAAACGAGATTAAATGGATATGATTATGGATAATGGGTTTCAGAAAATATATAATTCTCCATTGGAGTTGGGAATTCGCAGCCTTATGATCTTGAATCATCTGCGGGCCTCAGTTGATCTTGATTATTTGATGTACATCGATCATTTGTCATTGAATACTTCTGACATCAGTGGACCTGAAAGTTTGCACGCGCCTATTCCCCGGAGAGGCATCCAGGCATTTGCCAGACGAGAAATAATAAGAAAAGGAATAATAATACTTCTTTCCAAGCAACTGATTAATGTTACTATATCAAATTTTGGTGTTCTGTATGAAATCAATCAGGTTGGACGTAGTTTCTTAGGCTTTTTTGGCAGCGAATACTATTTAGCACTAAATCAACGAATCAAGTGGGTCACTGAAAAATTTGTAGAATATCGAAGTTCGGACTTAGAAAAATTTGTCAGTGAGAATTTAGAAAAGTGGGGTGGGGAATATATATACATAAATGAGATAAAATAATGGTTTCTGGATTTTATATAAGAAAAGTTATAGCCAAAGGCAATAACAAAGAGGCGAGTCTCGAATTTAAAAAAGGTGCTAACTTGATTACTGGAGCTTCTGATACCGGTAAGTCTTATATTTTCTCTCTTATAAATTACTTGCTGGGTAGATCCACGAAACCGAAGGAAATACCTGAAGCGATGGGCTATCAAGACTTATATCTCGAAATTGCAACTTTTGATGATGTTATTTATACCATAGAGCGCGAGCTTGGGAAAGATCGTGTAATCGTTAAACAATCTACTTATGCTGATTTCACTTCGACATCGGAAAGAGTAGGGGTTTTTCGGACGTCAGGAAGTGCAAAGAATGAACGAAATCTTTCGGAATTTCTTTTGGAGCTTAGCAACCTGAGTGGGAAAAGGCTGTTAAAGAATAGGTCGAATAACGAGTCTATAAGTTTGACTTTTAAGAATATTAATGACCTCACTTCTATTCACGAACAAAAAATTATAACTGAAGGATCTCCGTTTTATCCGTCCGGACAACTTTTCCAGGTAACAGTTGAGCAGTCTGTTTTAAAAGTATTGTTAACTGGGGAAGACTTCTCTATTGTCGAACCTATAGAAGATCCGGTAAAGCGGGAAACAAGTTTAAAAGGAAAATTAGAGTATATCTCTAATAGTATTCTTGATTTATCAACAAAGAGAGAGGAACTGTCTAAGAAAATAGTTGCGAATAATTCTATTTTCGTCGATATAAATGAGATTTCGAGATTAGAAACCACATTGAATGAAAACATTAGTGCCTCAAGGAGAATTATAGACAAAAAGAATGAATTAACCCTTACAAAAGAGACCTATCTTGAAAAGATTCAGTATGATACCGAATTGATTGAAAGATTTAAAATACTGAATAAGCAATATAATGCTGATCGTCAACGCCTGCAATTTGTTATGGAAGCAGAAAATCTAACCTCGCAGCTTGGTGATGACATCTGTCCTGTATGCGCTTCATCGTTAGATAGTAATAGCATCAGCCATTTAAGGGAGATAGAAGGATTCAAAGCTGCTATAACTGAAGAGTATCTAAGAATAGATCGTAAAACCACAGATTTAAATACTGGAGTGCTCAATCTCATGAAATCAAGGGATGCGATGATGGCTAATGTTAGCCGAGTMGATTCAGAAATAGAAGAAATTGTGAGTGACCTTAACAATAATTTGAACCCTCTGATAAAGGATTTACAAATAAGGTTGTCGGAATACATAGATTTTGAAAGGTTAAATAATGAGCTATTATTCATTGATAAGCAAATTCAAGATTTATTTACAAGCAAATCCTATTTTGAAAATTTATTGACCAAACCTGCAGTTAAGGATAATACTATTGTTATTGAGTATGATTACCTTCTTGAATTGACGAAATTTATAAATGCTCGCCTGGTGAATTGGAAATATTTACCAAATGTCAATGTTGTTTTTGACTCTAGTACAAGAGTGTTTGATATTGCTATTTCCGGGAAAAGTCGACGTAGTTTCGGCAAAGGTAAAAGAGCTATCTCATATACGGCATGTATTTTAGGTGTTTTGGATTATTGTCTCGAAAAGAAAATGCCTTTTTCTAATCTCATAGTAATAGATTCTCCATTGACTACATTTGAAGATAAAAAAGGAAAGGAAGAAGATGGTATGGTTGAAGGTGATATTCTAGATGCTTTCTTTGAGGATTTAGCTAATACTACATCAAATTGCCAGGTTATTATTTTCGATAATAAAAGGCCGAAATCTGATTTAGAGGGTATACATACTGTACTGTTTACCGGGAATGACTCAGTAGGTAGAAAAGGATTCTTTAATTAGGGACTATTTCACTAAGTGTGTAAACTTAAAAATCGGGGGATCAAATTAAAAGTTAGATTCTCACTCTTTTATCAAAAATAGTTAAAAACTGATTTAGGATCATGCCCCAGTTTCTAATGGGCATGGTCCATTTTTTTGATACT
>NZ_JBFTLN010000021.1:0-143592 GCF_056396465.1 Chitinophaga sp. 05T412 | reverse complement strand
GTTACCGCCGATGCTAAAAGCAAAACTTACGGCGATACTGATCCGGCACTCACGTACACGGTTACACCGATATTAGTAGCAGGAGATGCTTTCACTGGTGCACTCAGCAGAATTACCGGAGAGAATATCGGAACATATGGYATCAACAAAAACTCCCTGTCTCTTAATAACAATTATATCCTGAACTATACCGGTAATGATCTCACCATTGGCGCGAAAACCGTAACTGTTACCGCCGATGCTAAAAGCAAAACTTACGGTGATGCCGATCCGGCACTCACCTATACAGTTACGCCGGCGCTAGTAGCTGGAGATGCGTTCTCTGGTGTACTCAGCAGAGCCACCGGAGAGAATACCGGAACATATGGTATCAATAAAAACTCCCTGTCTCTTAATAACAATTATATCCTGAACTATACCAGTAATAATCTCACCATTGGCGCTAAAACCGTAACAGTTACCGCTGATGCCAAAAGCAAAACTTACGGCGATGCTGATCCGGCACTCACGTACACGGTTACACCGACACTAGTAGCCGGAGATGCTTTCACGGGTACACTCAACAGAACCACCGGTGAGAATACCGGAACGTATGGTATCAACAAAAGCACCCTGGCACTCAATAACAACTATCAGGTTAATTACGTTGGTGCGAATTTAACCATCGGTAAAAAAACGCTCCTCATTACAGCTGATAACCAAAGCCGCATGTACGGCGTTGCGAATCCTTTGATGACAGCCAGCTACAACGGATTTACCGGCAGCGATAACGCCGCTGTATTTATTACACCGTTGAAATTCAACACCACTGCCGATCTACATTCCGTACCGGGCGACTATACCATTACACCCATAGGAGCAACTGCCCTGAATTACGATATTCAGTTTGCAAACGGTATGCTGCATATCACCCAGGCCAGTCAAAGCATTCAATTTGCAGCGTTATCCGATAAGTTATCGACTGATCCGGCATTTACACTCACCGCCACCGCGAATTCAGGATTGCCTGTTAGCTACGTTAGCAGTGACCCCACCATCGCAAGGGTGATCAATGGCAATGAAGTGGAAATCCTCAAGTCTGGTACCGTTCAGATAACCGCCAGTCAGGATGGCAACAACAATTACCTGGCAGCCACGCCGGTTACCCGAACCCTGGTGATCCGCGATAACCCGGCCCCTGTTATTGACATTGTGAGCAATAAAGGCAACAGCATCAGCAGAGGAGAAACCGCTATGCTGACAGCTTCCGGCGCTGCTACTTATCAATGGACCACAGCGAATGGCATTGTCAGCGGACAAAATACCGCTACCTTAACAGTTCGTCCGGCTACCACTACTACCTATACCGTTACCGGCAAAAACCAATATGGCAGAACAAGTACCCAAACGTTTACGCTGGAAGTGAAGGTAGATATACATGCCCTGTCTGCMACCAACCTGCTATCTCCCAATGGTGATGGTATTAATGATTACTGGATCATTAAAAATATCGATATGTACCCCAACAATGAGGTGAAGATATTTGATCGTGCCGGAAGAATGCTGTACACTAAAAAAGGTTATACCAACAACTGGGGTGCTACCATAAACGGTACGCCACTGGCAGAAGGTACCTATTATTATATCATCGACCTCGGCGATGGCGCCGGCGTGATGAAAGGGTTTATTACCGTGGTGCGGTAAGGTATCCGGCATATAAAAAAAGTCCTGTCACGCTTCGGGTGACAGGACTTTTTTTATACCGTCATCTCTATTAAAACGCACTGTGATGCATGCCGCCATCCACCGCCACGATGGTGCCGGTGACATATTTAGCACGCGGTGATACCAGGAAAGCAGCCATATTCGCCATGTCCTGCGCTTCCCCGAAATCGCCCAGTGGAATTTGTTGCGCCGCAAATGCCTTGCGCTCTTCTTCGTTGAAGAAACGACGGATATTTTCCGTATCAATTAATCCTGGTTGCAAATTGTTGATCCGTATACCATACTTGCCTACTTCGCCGGCCAGCTGCTTAGACCACGCCACCAGCGCCGCCTTATACACCGCCGATCCATTCATCACCCGCAATTCGAAGGTACTGATGGTATTCAGGATAGCTCCCTGCTTCCGTTCTATAAAATGTGGCAAAAATTGTTGCGTCAATTGCCGGTGACGCTCAAAGTCCAGGATCATAGACGCACTCCATCCTTCATCTGATGCAACGATATCCAGCGGATTACTGCGGCCCGCATTATTAACCAGTATATCTACCACTCCCAATCCGGCGAAAGCCGCTGCCGCAATTTTCTGCGCCGCATCCGGCGCCACGAAATCCTGTGCAAAGGTGACAGGCTCCAGACCACCCGCTGCTACTATCTCTGCTTTCAATTCCCGTAGCAGGTCTTCGTTTCTACCAGTCACAAATACTTTTACTCCTTCCAATGCCAATTCCTTCGCTACGGCACGACCAATACCCTGGCTGGCGCCGGTAACCACTGCTGTTTTTCCTTTTAAATACAAGTCCATACTTTCTTATCTTAATGAGTGAACGATATTTTAATTAAATGCTTTGCGCGCAAAAATTTCTTTTGTAAAAGTACGGGGTAGCTACTAATTTTATATGCTGTACAACCAATTGTGGGGTACTTACAAATATGTAACTAATGGCTACCAGAAAGCAAAACTCGACATATACCCGTAACGAAGCATTTATGGTGGAATGTGATCTGACTTACGCCGTGAATAAGATCGGTGGGAGATGGAAAATATTGATCATCAGCAAATTGGAGACAAAGAAATACCGGTTTAATGAACTGAAGAAAGAATTCCCCCTTATTACAGAACGTATGCTCACCCTGCAGTTGCGGGCACTGGAGCAGGACGGCCTTGTAAAACGTACCGTATACGCCGAAGTGCCGCCCCGTGTAGAATATGAACTGACTGAAATGGCCATGGCCTTCGGACCTATTTTTAAACAACTGAGTGAGTGGGGTAACAAACATCGGCACACACTTCCGGCTACTGCACCATTAGAAAAATAAACGTCTTCCTATCGCAATGAAACATTCAAATCCAGCCATCTCCTATTTAAATAAAGCCACGCGGGACCCACAATACGTAATAAAAGACCGCCAGGAAATTGTCGCTTATTTAAAACGTCAGAACATTGTGCCTTTTGATAGTGTGATTGATTTTCAGCTGAATTATTCGGGGCTCGAACTGACGATTCCCGGTAAGCCCGGCTCCACCTTTCGTGCACGGCTATTCTCTCAAACTGATCTAGCCTCCAATACAGCTATAGAGCAGGTAAAAATAAAAGGACGATCTTATTTTTTCTGTGGAGATCACGAAACGGCACCATGCTGGTTTGTGCTAAGCGAAACAGGAGAAATATGTACGTATAATAACCAGGATGAATCAGTAAACCCCATCTTTTCTTCTTTTCAGTATCTTATCGAAAACTATGTGGCAGAAATATCGCAGTATGAAAGCAATATGTATGAGCATCCCGCTTATTATAATTTAAAAGATAATGCCGCATTCTGGGAATTGGTATCAAATGCCATCGTCAACCCAAAAGCAAACGACTACTTTAATCACTGGAGTATCGTCGAAAACAATATCAGGATTCACAAAGGAACATGGTTCGACAGACCAGCAGCTTATATTCACATCTATGGCAAATCAAAAGCAACTTGCGAAGCATTTGTTAGCTCACTAAAAGCCAAAGGCATCATTGAATAATTTGTTGACAAGCGAACTGACCAAGGTATTCATCTTCCTAAAAAAATCATCACTACTTCCCAAACTTCCGGGAACCAACCACACATAAAATCACCCCCACCGTGATGCCCAGCATTCCTATGCTCACCTGCTCGTGCAGCAAGGTTGCCGCCAGCGCCAATCCCAAAAACGGCTGCAGTAATTGTAGTTGCCCTACTGCCGCAATACCTCCCTGTACCAGTCCCCGATACCAGAATACAAAGCCAATCAGCATACTGAATAGCGATACGTAGCCCAGTCCAAACCACGCACCAGCGCCGATGCCACTAAATGTAGCCGGTAACAACAACAGCGTGGCCGGTAACATCACTGGTAACGACAATACCAACGCCCAGTAAATTACCTGCGCACCACCCATTGTTCTTGATAATTTCGCACCTTCAGCATATCCCAATCCGCATACAATAATGGCCAGTAACATCAGTACATCTCCTACTGGTGAAGCGGAAAGCCCCTGAGATACCGCATACCCTACCACCAGTAAACTTCCGGCAACTGAAAACAGCCAGAATGCCGGTTTAGGACGCTCTCCACCCCGCCATACACCGAAGATGGCAGTGGCTAACGGTAACAGCCCTACGAATACAATAGAGTGAGCAGAGGTAACATATTTCAACGCTAACGCCGTGAGCAAAGGGAAACCCACTACTACGCCTATCGCGACAATGGCCAATGAGAAAAGCTGCGATTTTGCAGGTCGCTTTTCCTTGCCTATCCATAACATCACCAATGCAATTAACCCTGCGATGGTGGCACGGGTAACCGTAACAAACACCGGGTCAAAATCAAGTACCGCCGMTCTGGTAGCCGGTAAGGAACCACTGAATATCACTACGCCTATGAATCCGTTGATCCAGCCGCTGTTGCTGGTCGCCGCCCGTTTTTCAACTAATAACTGACTTTCCATTACTTTAATTTATACAAAGTGACAGAAAAAACAGCGATAAACACAGTCCCAGTTTTGTCAATTAACATGGACACAGTTATATTTACAGCATGGGCAGGGACTTTATATACGATGAGATTGCCAATGGCATTGCCACGCAGATCAAAGGGGGCCTGTTAAAACCGGGCGAGCGACTTTCGTCCGTGCGGGAGTTATGCGAAAAGCACCGCATCAGCATGAACACCGCGAAACGGGTATTTCTTGAACTGGAGGCGAAGTCGCTCATATACGCGAAGCCGCAGTCCGGCTATTTCGTGAGCCAGCTCCCCTATTCAAAACTGCCGCTGCCGGCTATGAGTCGTCCGTCGGCCATGGCCAGCATGAATGAACCGGATGAACTGGTCAGCGCGGTGTACGCTAATATGGGCAACGACAAGCTCACACTCTTTTCACAGGGAGCACCTGCCGCCGCGCTGCTGCCGCTGGCCCGCCTGAAAAAAGAAATTATGCAGGCCACGCTGATACATAACGGCGGTACGGTGTATGAACCACTGCAGGGCAATGTAAAATTGCGCAGTGCCATTGCCATGCGCGCACTCGCCTGGGGCGGACATTTACACGAAAACGACCTGATCACCACCGCCGGCGGTATGAGCGCATTATCGTTCTGCCTGATGGCATTGGGAAAACCTGGTGACACGGTAGCGGTAGAGAGTCCGGGATTTCCCGGCACCCTGCAACTGATCAGAAGCCTGGGACTCAAAGTACTGGAATTACCTACACACCCTACCACCGGCATCCAGCTATCGGCGTTACGAGCCGCTATTCCCCGCATGAATATTTGCCTGCTGGCGCCCAACTTCAACACACCGCTGGGAAGCTGTATGCCTGATGAACAAAAACAGGCAGTAGTGGCATTACTGGAAGAACACCATATTCCGCTCATTGAAGACGATATCTACGGGGATTTATACTTTGATAACCATCGTCCCAAATGCTGTAAGGCATACGATAAAACGGGGAATGTGTTGTGGTGCAGCTCTGTATCTAAAACGCTGGCGCCAGGCTATCGTGTAGGCTGGGTAGCGCCGGGGAAGTACAAAGAAAAACTGTTGCAGCTAAAACTGGTGCATACCATTACAGCCACTACCCTGATGCAGGAAGCTGTGGGTAATTTTCTCAAAACCGGTAAATACGAGCAGCACTTACGGCAACTTCGCCGGACGTTGCAGGAGAACTATCATCACTATGTACAAACCATCGCGCAACATTTTCCGGAAGGAACGAAGACCAGCAGGCCGCAAGGCGGACTGGCCATCTGGGTGGAATTTGATGAACGTATTAATACAGCGGAATTATATGACCTCGCTATTAAACACCGCATGAGTATTGCGCCGGGACGGATGTTTACGTTACAGGACCAGTATACTAATTGCATGCGGCTTAATTTTGGTATGCCGTGGTCGGAAGATGTGAAAGCAAAATTAAAACAACTGGGTAAGCTTGCGAAACAGCTTTTAGCAGTTAGCTTTTAGCTTTTAGCAAATGCAGCGAAGACCAATATCACATATTCTTCGCTGCATTTGCTAAAAGCTAAAAGCTAACTGCTAAAAGCTCCCTCAACAGGCAGATACTTCCTTCTTACTCAACTTCGGCTCCAATCCGAGGTTTTGCAGCATCTGCATATCTTCTGATACACCCGGATTAGGCGTTACCAGCAAGGTTTGGCGCTCACCGGTGAAGATAGAGTTAGCACCGGCCATAAAGCACCAGGCTTGTTCAGATTCTGTCATTTCAATACGACCCGCAGTGAGACGTACTGTAGAAGCAGGCATCACAATTCTTGCGGTGGCAATCATGCGCACCATATCCCAGGCATCTACTTTAGGATTATCTTCCAGTGGCGTACCTTTTACTCTGGCCAGCGCGTTGATAGGTACTGATTCGGGGTGTTTCGGCATCGTGGCCAGCGTGAGGAGCATGGACATACGATCGCGATGTGTTTCCCCTAATCCGATGATACCGCCGGAACATACCGTGATACCGGCTTTGCGCACGTTGTTGATGGTATTGATACGGTTATCAAATTTCCGCGTGGAAATAATTTCTTTATAGTAATCTTCTGACGTGTCGAGGTTGTGATTATACGCGTATAATCCTGCTTCCTGTAAGCGTACGGCTTGTTCTTCGGTGAGCATACCCAGTGTGCAGCATACTTCCAGGCCCAGATCATTCACACCTTTTACCATGTCGATCACGCGGTCGAAGTCTTTGTTATCCCTTACTTCGCGCCAGGCGGCGGCCATGCAAAAACGGGTAGATCCGGTTTCTTTTGCTTTTTGTGCATGTCCCAATACGGTTTCCACAGGCAGCAAGGCCTGTACTTTGATATCAGTATGATACCTGGCTGCTTGTCCGCAGTAGGAGCAGTCTTCCGGGCATCCGCCGGTTTTAATAGATAACAGCGTGCATACCTGAATTTCTTTTGCCGAGTGCCATTGGCGGTGAATGGTAGCAGCCTGGTAAACCAGTTCCATCAAGGGCTGGTCGTAAATGGCCTGTATTTCTTCCAGGGTCCAGGTATTTCTGATGGCAGATGTCATGATGTGTGATTGAGTGGATGATAATATTGGATGCCGTGATCAGGCATATTGGTGCATTTCCTGGCCGATGGCGGCGAGCCATTCATTGAACAGCTGTTCTTCCAGCGCCTGTACCTGCCGGGCATGTACTTCCCAGTTAGCATCAAACTGATTGAGCTGGTTGATCATTTCTTCCAGGTGGCCTTCTTCTTCCAGAATGATAGAACGTACCATCACCTTGCTTTGCGCCTGATCCAGCGCGGCCTGGTATACCGGATAAAGCAGGTCGGCACGCACTTCTATGGCGTAGGTAACAAAGAGATAAGCGGCGTATTTCAGCGCTTGTCCTGATAAACCGAAAGCATTTTTCAAATAGCGGCAGGCTTGTACATCCAGCTGATGCAGGTATTGCCGGGTTTGATGCGGCGCCAGCAATTCATGCAGCTGATAGGTTTTGCAATTTTCCGTATCTATTTTAGCGATCTGTTTTTTCAGGTAATAGGCGTGGCGATGCTCTTCTGCTGCATGTTTAAGCTGAATAAAATCTACCCGCACCGGATCTTCGCAGGCGGATATTTTCCGGGCGCCGGCATTCTCCATAAAGGAAAGGGTATTTAACCAGCGTGCATGCAGGGTATCGCGACCAACAATCTGTTGTAGTAAGTCTTGCATATTCAACGATTTCCGGCCAAAAGTAGCCACTTACCGGATGATCCACCTAGGCCAGTTTTCACATTTTAGCTAGTCCGGTTAATTTTCCGCTGGCCAATAACTGCAAAACAAGGGCACTGCTGGCGGTTCCCTTCTCCCGATATCATAAAAATTACCGKATTTATATATTATAAAATAATTTATGTAGATAATGAATGCCGTAAATAAAATACCTTGCCGGACTATTTCACCATCTTTCTAATAACAATATGAGTGGTCCGGGTCAGGTTCCTTATAAAAGTTTTGTGCAGATAGACCGGCAATCCGGTACGGCCATCTATTTACAGATTGCCCATCAGCTGATCAACGCCATCCAGCGCGGCTTCCTCGTCACCGGCACCCGCCTGCCTGGCACCCGCTACTTCTGCGAACTACTGAATGTAAACCGGAACACCATGGTGGCCGTATATGAAGAACTGGATGCCCAGGGATGGGTGGAAACACGCCCCAACAAAGGCACCTTCATCATCGGTAAAATAGATCCGCGACCACAAAAAATCAGGAATACCGCCGAGCACCAATTGGCACATTATCCGAAAAAGACCGGCTTCTCTTTTACCAAATCCAATCTGCTGGACAACCCGTTTGAACACTCTTCCTGCGAGTACGTGTTTAACGACGGCACCCCGGACATCCGGCTTACGCAAATCAGCCAGCTATCCAGCCTGTACAGCGCAAACCTGAAAAGAAAAAGCAATCACAAAAAACTGGGCTACTACAATCACGATGGCAGCGAGTTTTTTAAACAGCATTTGTCGAACTACCTGAATCAATCCCGCGGACTACATATTTCCAAAGACAATATCCTCATCACCCGCAGCACGGAAATGAGCGTGTTTATCACATCAGAAATATTATTATCGCCCGGAGATATCGTACTGGTAGGCTCGCTCAGCTACTTTTCCGTGAACATGATTTTTCAGAAATCCGGCGCCAGTATTATGTCGGTGCCAATTGATGAAGAAGGAATTGATGTAGACGCCGTGCGTGATATTTGCCGGCGGCATAAAATCAGAATGCTATACATCACACCGCATCACCACTACCCTACCACCGTTACCCTGAGCGCTTCCCGGCGCATTGAACTCCTGCATTTAGCCAGTGAATTTGGTTTTATTATTTTGGAAGATGATTACGATTATGACTTTCATTACGACAATAGTCCCGTACTCCCACTGGCCAGCGCTGACAGTCACGGGATGGTAGTATATATCGGCGCCTTTGGAAAGTCGCTCGCACCGGGGTTTAGAACGGGCTTCATTGTAGCGCCGGAAAACCTGATGACAGAAATGCGGAAACATCTCGGCATCATCGACCGGCAGGGAGATGTACTGATGGAGCAGGTGTTAGGGGAGATGATTGAAGCGGGAGACATACACCGCTATCTGAAAAAATCGTTGAAAGTATATCAGGAACGACGTGATCACATTGTGACGATACTAGAAGAACAACTGCCTGAATTCATCGACTTTAAAAAACCGGCTGGTGGCTTAGCCGTGTGGACACGTTGGAAACAACCGGTTAACCTGATGCAACTGAGCAAAGCGTGCGCTAAAAACAACCTGTTCATTCCTAAAACATTGCTGTATCAGCATAAGTCGCTTACCGCTATGCGGCTGGGTTTCGGACATTTTAGTCTACCCGAGGCGGAGAACAGTATCCGGATATTGCGACAAGGTGTATTGGAACAATGGGATCGTTAATTATTTTTTCAACGTGCTGAAATAATCGGGCGGATACGCTTTCTGTCCGTATTTCTCCAACAGCTCTT
This sequence comes from Chitinophaga sp. 05T412, assembly GCF_056396465.1. Taxonomy (NCBI): domain Bacteria; kingdom Pseudomonadati; phylum Bacteroidota; class Chitinophagia; order Chitinophagales; family Chitinophagaceae; genus Chitinophaga; species Chitinophaga sp. 05T412. Next base: position 133,879 of record NZ_JBFTLN010000021.1, on the reverse strand, counting down.
TTAATTTTTGCCTGGCCGCCTCGTCCATTACCGGTGGTGGCAAAAACGTTCCTTCGGCTACGGGCACCCCTAGTTCCAGAAACATTTCTTCCAGGCCGGAAGGCACTACCGTACAAAGCAATTTGGCCTGCTCACTGGATTTATTTTTGAACCCATGCACCATGCCTCCTTTGGGAATCACGATATAGGCACCTTGAGAGGCTTCATAAACACCGTCCTCCGACTGCACTTCCACCGCACCTGCTATCACATAAAAAGATTCCTGGAAGTCGGGGTGTGCATGTGGCCCTGGTCCTCCGCCGGGAGGCACCGTCATTTCGATGGTAGCGAATTCGCCGCCGGTTTGTTTTCCTGAAATCAGTATGCGGTAATTTCCACCAGCTATAGAAAGTGTCTGGCCTTCCTGCGCACCTAAGGTGATCACAGGTAATTTCGGTGCTTCCATTGGTCTGTATTTGAAGATGAATGTACAACATAACCCGAAAGCAAAAAATCGGGGTATCTTGTGATGAAATAAAGGCAGCTTATGGCCAAAGCATCGTCTGTGATTATGCCGGCAGGCATACGGCTTTCGAGGGATTCCAACGTTCCCTTATACATGCAGTTATACCAACAAATCAAAGCTTTAATTACCGCCGGACAACTCCAGCCAGGCAACCGCATTCCTTCCAGCAGAGAGCTCGCTGCGGAACTGGGCGTATCCAGGGTGATTGTGAGTCAGTGTTTCGAATACCTCATTTTAGAAGGTTACCTCGAAGGTAAAACCGGCGCGGGCACTTTTGTGGCCAGCGTACAGCCGGAGCAACTGTTACAGGTGCATCGCGGTTCCGAAAAAAAGGTAGCGGTGGCAAAAAAAGTATTACCACCGGCTGCGGAAAAAAAACCCGGCGATCGTATCACCGCCCAGCCTTTTCAAATGGGGATGCCATCGCTGGATCGCTTCCCTTATCATATCTGGCAGAAAATTGGTAACAACGTGTTGCGGGATTTGAAGCGATATCATCTTGGCTATGAAGATACGCTTGGCTTATGGGAGCTCCGTACAGCTATTGCCACCTATCTGCGATTAGCCAGAGGCGTTACCTGCGACGCCACCCAGGTGATGGTAGTAACAGGCTCGCAACAAAGTCTCAACCTGGTAGCGCAAGGCCTGCTGCAACCGGGAGATCCCGTATGGATGGAAGATCCGGGCTATCATGGTGCGCGCCGCGCTTTTTCACATGCCGGTATAAAAGAGTGTCCGATACCTATACAGCCGGATGGGCTGGATATTCATTATGCACAAACCCATTATCCGGAAGCGAAACTGGCGTATGTAACCCCTTCTCATCAGTTCCCCACGGGCTATGTTCTTTCTGCCGAAAAAAGAAAACAACTGCTGGAGTGGGCTGCTGCCAACAACAGCTGGATACTGGAAGATGATTACGATAGTGAATACCGCTACGAAGGCATGCCCCTGCCCTGTTTGCAAAGTGAGGATACCCATGGCCGGGTGATTTATGCGGGCACTTTCAGTAAAGTACTTTTTCCGGGACTACGGCTGGCGTATCTGGTACTTCCTTCCCCGGCATTAGTGGAAAGGTTCAAAGTGATGAAGGATAACATGGACCGGCAATCGCCAGCCATGGAACAATACCTCTTATATCAATTCATTGAAGGAGGCCATTTTCAGCGCCATATCCGTAAAATGAGACTGCTATATGCCGAACGCCAACAAACGCTGATGACGCTCCTTAAAAGTCGCTTGCCTGCGTATGTAACCGTGCATGAGGTGCCGGCCGGTATGCACTTGCTATGCTGGATAAAACCGGGCGTTGATATCGACGCTTTAAAACAGGCCATCAAAACCGCGCAGTTATCCGCAGTATTCCTCGATTGGTTCACCACCACCCATCCCCTGCCACCGGCTATTTTGCTGGGCTTCACGGCCTATTCTCCCTATAAGTTAAAAACAGGTATCGAAAAGTTACATGGTTGTTTCCAGCTCGCTGCCCGCTAATGGGAAAGTGGTCTTATTGGAATCGCGTAAATGGACTTAATCACCTATCACTGCGGCATGTAGTTTTGTTTCACAAATCAAGCAAAGATGAAAACAACTACGTCCGACTTCATAACCGAGCCAACTATCAGCAATACCGATACATTACCACGCAAAAGCGTGAGGGCGCTGGACACAGAGATMAGCTACATTGACACCGGCGCCGGAGATCCGGTAGTTTTTTTGCATGGCAATCCTACCTCTTCTTTTTTATGGCGTAACATTATCCCGTGGCTAAGTAAACATCGCCGCTGCTTAGCCCCCGACCTGGCCGGGATGGGACAATCCGGAAAATCACCCGACAAACGCTACCAGTTCACTGACCACGTGGCCTACCTCGACGCCTGGTTCGAGGCAGTAGGGCTGAAAAAAAACATCGTGCTGGTATTGCACGACTGGGGATCTGCATTAGGCTTCCACCGCGCCTTTCGCCACCCGGAACAAATACAGGGCATTGCCTACATGGAAGCCATTGTACAACCCAGACGCTGGGAAGATTTCCCTCCCGGCAGAGATACCATCTTCCGTGCATTACTGTCGGATAAAGGAGAAGAAATGATTATGAAAAATAACTTCTTCATAGAAACAGTATTGCCCAAGAGTATTATCAGAAAACTGGATGATGCCGAAATGGAAGCTTATCGTGCGCCCTTCCGTGAAGAAGCGGATCGCCTGCCTACCCTCATCTTCCCAAGATCCCTCCCCATTGATGGCGCACCAGCAGATATTGCAGCCATAGTAGAAGCGTATGGGCAATGGATGGCAAAAAATGATTTACCTAAATTATTGATCTCCGCAACACCGGGTGCATTGCTCGTAGGCAGGGCGTTGGAGTTTTGCCGTACCTGGCAGAATCAGCAGGAAGTAACAGTTGCAGGTATTCACTATGTGCAGGAAGACTCACCAGCGGCAATTGGTGAAGCAGTGAGCAACTTTGTGCTGGCACTGAAAGCGTAAAGCAAGTGGATATTGTCTGAGAACAATATAATCCTGTTCTCAGACAATATCCACTTACTTTATGCTTTATGCTCTTCACGCGCCTGCGCAATATCATATTCTAACTCCGGATCAATCACCAGCGCTTCCACTTTCCGCTCTTTTTCCATGAGTAATTCGTGGTGTGCTTTCAACCAGGCTAACTTCTTCTTCCCATAACTTAACCGGGTAAATAACACAAATAATACCGGCACAATAAAAATAGCTATACAGGAAGATGCCACCATACCACCTTGCACCGTAACACCGATCGTTTTCCGCGACTGTGCCCCCGCACCGGAAGCTAACACCATCGGCATTACACCCAGGATGAATGCCAGGGAAGTCATGATAATAGGGCGCAAACGCAGCTTCACCGCTTCGATGGTAGACTTAATCAGATCTTCTCCACGATCTACCCGTACTTTGGCAAACTCCACAATCAGAATGGCATTCTTGGCAGAAAGACCAATCAACGTAATCAATCCAATCTGCGCATATACATTATTCGACAAATCCGGCATGGTGGTTAACGCGAAAATTGCCCCGAAAGCACTGATAGGCACCGCCAGCATCACCGAGAAAGGTACCGACCAGCTTTCATATAAAGCAGCTAAAAACAGGAATACAAAGATGATGGAGAACAGGAAGATGTATACCGTCATAGAACCCGCCTGAATTTCCTGGTAGCTCAGCCCGGAAAACTCATACGTATAGCCTCTGGGTAATACCCTGGCAGCCACTCTTTTCAGCGTTTCTATACTTTGTCCCGTGCTATAACCGGCAGGCGTAGAGCCATCCACTTCTGCCGACCGGAAAATATTAAAGTGCGTAATTAACGGTGCAGTGGAAATAGGTTTGTAGTTAACGAGGGTACTGAGTGGTAACATCTCTCCGGCAGCATTTCTTACATAATATCTTTCCAGGTCACTGATCAAGGCACGGGTAGCCGTATCCGATTGCACAATGGCGCGATAGGTACGGTTATACAACGTAAAATTCCCCACCAGCCGGCTGCCCATATATCCCTGAATAGTACTGAATACATCGGCTACACTGACACCCAGCTTCTGGCATTTCTCACGGTCCAACGACAACTCAAACGCCGGCGTATGTGCGGCATAGTTACAATACGCCGTAGCGGTTGCCGGTTCTTTTTTTAACGCTGCCACAAACTTATTCATCACCGCTTCAAATGCGTGGATATCATCGTTGGTACTACCTTGTTCTACCTGCATACTAAAGCCAGCCGCTGTACCCAATCCCCTGATAGCTGGAGATGCATTGACTGTTATACCTGCATTTTTTATACCTGCCGCCGCAATTCTTTTCTTAATCACTGCCATGATACCCGGAATCTGTGTTTCTGGTGTAGTACGTTCATCCCAGGGTTGCAACATACAAAAGATACTGGCCCCGTTGGACGTTGCACCACCACTTAACACATTCATCCCGGAGATAGCGTTATAGTGTAAAACACCCGGCGTTTCGTCTACGATCTTCATGATCTTCCTCAGTAACTCTTCTGTTTGTGTGGTAGCAGTACCTTCCGGTAACTGAATGCCAATCAATACGCGGCCGCCATCTTCTGAAGGGATAAAGCCGGAAGGTTTGGTTTTAAAGAGAAAGATAGCGGCCACACAAATAATCGCCAATGTTAGTACTACCAACCCTGCATATTTGATACAGTATTTCACGCCACGGGAATACCTGATGGTAATCCGGTCAAACCAATCATTGAAACGATAGAAAAATTTGTTGATACTTCTGGAGTCTTTGCTCACCTTAGATGGCCGCAGCAACAGGGTGCACAACGCTGGTGTGAGCGACAACGCAATAAAAGCCGACAACACCACGGAGATAGCAATGGTAATGGCAAACTGCTGGTATAACTTTCCGGTAATCCCGGGGATAAAACCTACCGGCACAAATACTGCCGCCAGGATTAGTGCAATAGCAATTACCGGCGCCGATATTTCTTTCATAGCGCGGTAAGTAGCTTCTTTGGGCGACATCCCCTCTTTGTCAATAAAATGCTGTACTGCTTCCACCACAATGATGGCATCATCTACCACAATACCAATAGCCAGCACAAAGCCAAACAGGGTGAGCGTATTGATAGTAAAACCTAACGGAATAAATAAAATAAAGGTGCTGATAATAGACACTGGAATCGCGATAATCGGAATAATGGCAGAGCGCCAGTTTTGTAAAAACAGGAACACCACGATCACCACCAGCGCCAATGCTTCAAACAATGTTTTCACTACTTCGCTGATCGATACTTTGATGATGGTTACATTTTCAAATGGTACCGCATAATCTACATCCGGCGGAAACGACTTCTTTAATTCTGCCAGCGCCGCGTACACATTCTCCGCCGTTTGGAGCGCATTACTGGTGGGCGATTGATACACCATTACCGTAGTGGCAGGTTTGCCATCGGCAAAGCCCTGGTTGCCGTAATTAAATTTGCCCAGTTCTACCCTCGCGATGTCTTTCAGGTAAACCAATTCCCCGGTAGCCGGAATTTTTTTCACCACTACTTTCTCGTATTCTGCCGGCTTACTCAGCATACTATTCACTACAATCGTATACTCATGGGTTTGATCCAGTGGCTGCGGAGGCGCACCTACTGCGCCGGCAGCGATATATACATTTTGTCGCTGTAACGCCGTAATGACATCTGTTGGCATCAATCCATAAGATGCCATTTTCTTAGGGTCCATCCAGATGCGCATGCTGAATGGGTTACCGCGCGATTGCACATCGCCTACACCCGGCACACGCAGCAACGCATCTACGATGAAAGTACTCGTGTAGTTATCCAGGAAGCTGATATTATGCGTCCCCTTGGGAGAATAGATGGCCAGATTCATTAACTGGTCCGGGTTACGGGCCCGAACTGTTACGCCCAGCTGTCCTACTACGGATGGTAAAATGGGCGATGCCAGTCCTACCCTGTTCTGAACATTCAGCGTAGCAATATTTACATTGGTGCCTACATTAAAGGTGACACTGATATTTGCCGAACCGGTTTGGGTATTGGTACTCTGCATATACATCATACCCGGCACCCCATTCACCTGCTCTTCTATGGGAATGGTCACCGTTTGCTCCACCGTTTGTGCATCTGCACCGGTATAGTTCGCAGAGATGCTAACGCCTGGCGGCGTGATTTTCGGGAACTGATCCAACGGAAGGTTGTACATGCAAATAAGACCGGATATCGTGAGCACAATAGAGATCACGATCGCCGTTACGGGTCTTTTTATGAATGTACTTGCTATCATTCGCCGGCAGTATTATTAAAATCGCGGGACCGTTTTATTTCAAATTCCAGTTCCGGATCAATGTTTTGTTCTTCCAGTTTGCGGGCCTTTTCCATCAGGCTTTCGTGATGTTCTTTCAGCCACGCCAGTTTCTTCTTACCATATGATAAGCGGGTGATCACCACAAACAATACCGGCACCACAAAGATGGCAATGGTAGATGCCGCAATCATACCTCCTAACACCGTATAGCCAATGGTTTGGCGCGATACCGCGCCTGCTCCGGTAGCCAGTACCAACGGCAATACCCCGAGGATGAATGCCATGGAAGTCATTACAATAGGTCTTAAACGAAGTCCTACTGCCTCGAGTGTGGATTGAATCAGATCTTCGCCCCTGTCTACCCGCACTTTGGCAAATTCCACAATCAGGATCGCATTCTTTGCCGCCAACCCTATCAAAGTAATCATACCGATCTGTGCATATACGTTGTTGGTAAGTCCAGGTACCAGGTACAGCGTAAATATGGCGCCGAATACACCGATAGGCACTGCCAGCAATACGGAGAACGGCACCGACCAGCTTTCATACAAGGCAGAGAGGAACAGGAACACGAAGGTGATGGAGAAAATAAAGATATAAATGGTCGTAGAACCTGCTTTTATTTCTTCGTAACTCAACCCGGAAAATTCATACGCATAGCCGGCGGGCAGCACCTTTGCCGCTACCTCTTTCAGCGCTGCAATGGTTTCTGTAGTACTATAACCGTTGCCGGACACCCCATCAATTTCCGCCGAGCGGAAGATGTTGAAGTGGGAGATTAACGGTGACGTTTCAATAGGCTTATAACTCACCAGGGTACCCAGTGGCAACATCTGTCCGGCCTGGTTTCTGACGTAATACTTGTTCAGATCTGAGATCACATTGCGATAGGCTGTATCCGCCTGTACTACCACGTGGAAGGTGCGGTTATAGGTGGTAAAGTCGTTGACATACATGCTACCCATAAACGCCTGTATGGTGGTGAATACATCTCCTATATCGGCGCCTAGTTTTTCGCATTTCTCGCGGTCTACGTTCACACTGAAACCCGGCGTATGTGCATTGTAGAAACTATAAGCCCCCGTGATAGCCGAATTCTTATTGGCTTCCGTAACAAAGCGGTTCACTACATTTTCAAAGGCGTGCAGGTCGTCGTTGGTGCTGCGTTGTTCTATCTGCATACTAAACCCAACGGTAGCGCCTACACCGGGTAACGGAGAAGGCTGCACGACTTCCACATTGGCATCGTTGATGCCTGCATCCGCAATTCTTTTGCGTAATTCCGTGATGATACCGGGCACCTTCTCGCTGGTACGGGTACGCTCATCCCAGGGGTTGAGTTGTAAATAAATAGTACCGGCATTGGAGTTAGACGCGTTGTTGATCACATTCAACCCCGACAACGCCGCATAGTGGCCTACGCCCGGCGTTTCCTGCACTACCTTCATCAGCTTGCTCATCACCTGCACCGACCGAACGGTAGAAGAAGCCGGCGGCAATTGGAAGGTAACGTACAGGTTACCATCATCTTCGGAGGGGATGAAACCTGACGACTTCTGCTTAAACAGGAAGAATGCAGCTGCACAGATCACCAGTAGCAATACCACKATCACGGCTGCACGTTTTATGCTCTTATCTACTCCTTTTACATAATCTTTGGTGATGCGGTCAAACCAGCGGTTAAATCCGCCGAAGAACTTCGCGATGCCTTTTTCCTTAGCATCGGGAGGCGTAGGTTTCAACAGCAACGTACAAAGCGCCGGCGTAAGCGATAAAGCCACAAAGGCGGAGATGATCACCGAAATGGCGATGGTAATCGCAAACTGTTGGTATAAGCGTCCTACGATGCCCGGTATAAATCCTACTGGCACAAATACCGCGGCCAATATCAGCGCAATGGCAATTACCGGCGCTGAAATATCTTTCATGGCGTAATAGGTGGCTTCTTTGGGCGACATCCCCTTTTCATCCATATAATGCTGTACCGCTTCTACCACAATAATGGCATCATCTACCACAATACCGATGGCCAGCACAAAACCAAACATGGTGAGGGTGTTGATGGTAAATCCCAGCGGAATAAAGAAGCAGAACGTGCCGAAGATGGATACGGGTATCGCCAGTACAGGAATGAGCGTAGAACGGAAGTTCTGGAGGAAAACAAATACCACCACGGCTACCAGTGCCAGCGTCATTAGCAGCGTTACTACCACATCGCTCATGGATACTTTCACGACGGTCACTGATTCAAAAGGCACTTTGTATTCCACATCGGCGGGGAAGAATTGTTTCAGCTGTGCCAGCTGATTGTAAATGCCTTCCGCCRTTTTGAGGGCGTTGCTGCCGGGGGCCTGGTAGATGCGTAAGTAGGACGCGCGGTGTCCGTCGACAAATGAGTTGCTGGAGAAGCTGAACTTACCCAATTCCACGCGGGCTACATCTTTCAGGTATACCAATGCACCGGTGGTGGGGATCGTTTTCACAATGATATTCTCGAATTCAGATACTTTGCTGAGGCGGCCGTTGACGAGTATGCCCAATTCGAACGTTTGCAATTTGGATTGTGGCGGCACACCGGCGGAACCGGCGGCTACCTGTACGTTCTGGGCGTTGAGGGCATTAATAATATCCTGCGGTGTCAGACTATAAGACGCCATTTTTTCCGGGTTCATCCAGACGCGCATGCTGAAGTTATCCGCGAAGCTGTTGATGGTACCTACGCCGGGCACACGCAACAGGGCGTCCTGGATGAAGATATTGGTGTAGTTATCCAGGAATGTAATATCGTGTGTGCCTTTGGGTGAGTAGATGGCCACCATCATCAGCATACTGGGATTTACCGCGCGCACGGTGAGACCCAGTCGCGTAGCGGCGCTGGGCACCAATGGCGTGGCGATACTCACGCGGTTTTGTACATCCAGCGTAGCGATATCGATATCTGTTCCAATGTTATAGGTGATGTTGGCCTGCATGCTGCCGTTGTTGGAGCTGTTGCTCTGCATGTATTCCATGCCGGGCGTACCATTCACCTGCTGTTCTATGGGTGTGGCAACGGTTTGCTCTACGGTTTGTGCATCGGCGCCGATATATTGTCCATTGATTTGTACTACTGGCGGGGTAATATCCGGATACTGGTCCACAGGCAGATTCAGGATACACACACTCCCTGTCAGTACCAATAAGATGGATACCACAATGGCCGTTACGGGTCTTTTGATGAATGTATTTGCAATCATGCGCTACGGAAATCTTTATGCCGGGTTTATTTTGTGTTACTGGAATCTGCCGTTGCTTTGGACTTTTTGCTGCCCACAGCAATGGGGGAACCGTCGTGGATAGATTGTATGCCATCTACCACAATCTTTTCGCCTTCACTGATACCGGATAGTACAATCACGTTGGCGCCTATTGTCTGACCGGGTTTAATTTTTTTCTGGACAGCGTGCAAACTGGGTGTGTCACTGTGTGGTGTGGTGGTGGCCGTGCCTGCATTCTTTTCTGCGATCACGGTGTCTTTGGCCACGTATACAAAGTATTCTCCCATTTGTTCCAGCACGGCTTTCCCGGGTACTACCAGTTGTGGGGCAGACTCCTGATTTTGCACGCGCACAATGCAGCTCATCCCTACTTTCAGTAATTGCTGTGCGTTAGGGAATACCAGTCGCACGCGGATGGTACCTGTTTGCGGGTCCACGGCTCTGTCGATCACCGAAATTTTTCCGGGGAAAGGATACAATGAGTTATCGGGTAACTGTAGGGTAAATAAGGAGTCGGGCATGACGCTGCGATCGTTTTTAAATCGTTCGAAGGCCAATACCTGCTTTTCGTTCACCAGGAAATCCACGGCCATGGGGTCGTTGGTGGAGATGGTATTTAATATGGTTTGTCCGCCTACTACTACGTTCCCTATTCTTACCTGGCTGATGCCGATGGTACCATCGAAGGGGGCGTAGATGCTGGCGAAGTTGAGATTTGTTTTGGCAGTTTTCAGTGCTTCCTGTGCGGCTTTCGTTTGGCTTTTGGCTGTTTCCAGTGCAATCATGGCGTGATCATATGCCTGTTTGGCCACCGCGTTGTATTGGTTCAGGTACACGTATCTGTCGGCGTCCTGTTGTTGCTGCAGCTGATTGGCTTCTGCTACTTTCACATTGGCGGCGGCCTGATCGAGGGCAGCCTGGTAGATGCGGGTATCTATTTCATATAGCAGTTGTCCTTTGTGCACAGTAGCGCCGTCGGCGGCGAGGATGTTAGTGACATAACCCTGTACAGCCGTTGGGATGATATTCACCTGACTCATGGCCTGTACGGTGGAGGGATACTGATCGTAATACCTTACCGTTTCGCGCTTTGCAGTGAAGAGGTTCACTGATGCAGGCGGATTGGCTACCGGCGGCTTTTGCCGGCAGGAAAAGAAAACGGTAGCTCCTGATAGCAGGATGGTATATCGTATTACGCTGTTCATAGAGCCTATTTTACTTTTGGCAGAAAAAGATCCTAGTATGCGATGTCTCCCATTGCCTTTTGCCAGTCGATTTTGCTGGACAGGGTTTGGAACAGGGCATTCAGGTATGTTAATTCAGATGTTCTCAAATTTGTTTCTGCGGTAATCACGTTCAGGTAAGGGATCAATCCCTGTTTGTATTGCAGGTCTACAACAAAATATACACGTTTCGCCAATGCCACATTTTCCTTCATCTGCTGCATATTAAAAATGTTGCTCTTATAATTCGACAGTGCCGTTGCATATTCTGAATAGATAGATGACTTCAGGTTCTCTTCGCTCCAATCCAACACCTGTTCCTGTAGTTTGGACCGCCGCACGTTCTGGGTTCTGTTAAAGCCAGTGAATAGCGGCAAGCTGAGCGACAGCCCCACCATTGAGTTAGGATACGCTACATTATATAATTGCGAAAATTCATTATTCTGAAAGGCGGCGTTGTAATTAAAAAAAGCGGACAGTGAAGGGAAGATCGCTGTTTTCTGATAGTATTGGGTAAGATGGTGTTGTATATCTTTTTGTACGTTGAGTTGTTTCAGCTCGATGCGTTTATCGTATTGCAGTTGTTCCGATACATCAATATTAATATCGTTGAGCATAGCGGTGCTGTCGTAAGTAACATTGAACTGTTGCAGCTGGGGGTATCCCATCAACTGCTTCAGCATGGTGTATTGGGGCCAAACGCTTTGAGTGGCCTGGACTAATTGTCCGAGGGAAGTATTCAGGGTGATTTTTGCCTGCTCGTAGTCTGTTTCATCTACGATGCCGCCCACATATTGATGATAGGCCATCCGCATACTTTCTCCGAGCCGGGCGGTATCTTCTTTCAACACATCTATCTGTTGCAGGGTAAGCAGCAGGCTATAAAATGATTTGCTGACATTGACCACCAATTCTATTTTGTTGCTGTCTACCCCCTGTTCCGCCATTTTCAGGTTGAGCGGAGCGATGCGCGTAGCGTAGATCAGGCTGGGGTTGAAAATATTCTGTGTAACGCCCAGTCCGGGGGTGGAAGTATTTACCACACTCGTTTTGATAGGCGTTTCCACGCCGTTCACATTGGAAAGCGTGGTAGGTCGCTGCAGGTAATGATTAAGATTGGCGGTAACGCCTACCTGGGGATACCAGGCGGATTGATTGATAGCATTAGATGCGCGGGTGATGTTGGTTTTAATCAGCGCCTGCTGAACGGCGGGCTGATGCTGTAACGCATAATCAACGCATTGCTTTAGCGACAATACGGCCAGGCTGTCGTTTACCTGCGCTTGTGCAGCGCCTGCGACAGATATGCAGAGTATAAGCAAAAATGCCTTACAGAGGCGGCTTTTACCAACTACTTCCTTTCTTTGGGCCTTCATCAAATGAATCATAGTGTTTATCATCCTGGCTGGACTTTAGACAATGGACTTTACGATATGTTTAATGTCGATGAAAATAAAGAAAGGACTGAACAGTGATTATTCCCTAAACACCGGTGCGCAGTGTGCACCCATCACGTTTTACCGAATTTAATCTAAAAAGGGCAATTTACCATAGCAGGCACCTGTTGATACATGGCAGTATTATTATATACCAGCGGCTGATAGTAGTACTACTGCTGAAGAGTGCGACGCAAGGATGCTGACATTCACCCAAACTTACATTTTGATATTCTTATTACAAGTGTGATTATTTAAACGCTCATGCGAATAATAATAGTGTTGATTGTTAACCCTATTGTTATTCGTTATGATTATATATGCAGACACCTCTGTTATTGGAGGGTGCTTTGACATTGAATTTAAAGAATTCAGCAATGCTTTATTTGAGGAGTTTAAGAGTGGCATTAAGCATCTGGTTATTTCTGATCTTGTTTTACTGGAATTAAAAAACGCCAGCAAAGAAATAAACTTAAAACTGGCTGATGTGCCCCTACACTACAAATCAGAACACAAGAATACACCTGAAGCAGTAAAACTGGCAGAAGCTTATATTTCCGGTGGAGCATTGACCAACAAAAGTACTAATGATGCCCTGCACATTGCTATGGCTACACTTAGCAAAGCAGAGGTTTTAGCAAGTTGGAATTTCAAACATATTGTTAACCTTAAGCGCATTAAGTTATATAATTCCATTAACTTACAACTAGGTTATCCTATTATTGAAATACGGACACCCCGTGAAATTTTAACACCCAATAAATATGAAAAAGAAAAAACCATATGATGCGGTTGCTGAAGTCCGCAAAATACGAAACGAAATGAGCGTAAAATATTGGAAAAACTATGATTTATTGTTCGCAGATCTAAAGGCTGCCAGCGAAAAATTTCAGCAGGATTACCAATCCCGTGTTACAGCTAATAGGTAAGCCTTATTATGGAGAAATGGGAGGATGTGCTACTCTATCTCACGAGTACGTTTTGCTTCTCTTTCTGCCAGTTTTTTTGCTTTCATTTCACCGAACTGTTTCATCATAAATGTATGAGGCTCCTCTATCTGATGACCATTTTCCAGGAAAAATTTCTTGACTAAATCATATACTTCAAAATCTGCCTTCAGGAACTGATTACCATCTGTCATATACAGACAACTTAAACAGATATTCAGCACCGACACCACTTTATTAGATGCGTCATAAAAAACGACGGCATCTCTGTAGTAAGGAGCGCAAAGTGTKGGCGACCATAGGAATGCCTCCATTTGTAATATCTGCTTAAACCGTATTGCCAACGGATCATTTACCTGGAAAGTCGCCAGCTTTACAGCAGAAGGATGAAAAGCACCCTTTGAATTTACCAATAAATCAAATCCATTGTATTGTGTTTCCAATTCCTCCCAACGTTTGCGCTCAGCTGTTGGTATGCCGCCCTGCTCCCTTCTTTTAGACAACTCATTGTATTCCGCTGCCTGCTGAGGATTGAATCGATTGAAGGAATACGTTTCCATATAGTCAAAGTCGAATGCATTGATGTAGTCGGCGGTAGGCATCCATGAAGAAGAGCCTTGTGATGAATTGTTAGGCATAGGAAGATATTACACCGTCGAATATAATACTTTCCATACAACTATTTAAAAAGACAAGAAACAATACCACTACAATTTTATTACTTTTGAATCTCTATGTCATCATCCTTACTCAGCTACAAAGGCCAGCAACTAACAACATTTCCAGCAAGTTTGCTGGAAAACAAACATATTACCAACTTAAATCTGGATGATAACCAGCTTACGGAAATCCCGGAGTGGTTTGCGGAAATGCACCAGCTGAAAGTATTATATCTGAATAATAACCAGCTGACAAATATCGAAGTGTTAACAGCCCTGCCCTCACTGGAAATATTACATATCAACAATAATCAGATTACCGCTTTACCAGACGATATCGTTCGTCTTAAAAATTTAAGACGTTTATATGCTAATGGGAATCTTATTAGCACTTTGCCAGCGGCACTATGTGAACTATCAGCATTAAACACCTTGTTGCTGGCACACAATAAATTAACGGCTATATCAGATCAAATCGGAAAATTACAACAACTGGATACACTCCATCTATTTCACAATGAGCTAACCCATATTCCAGCAGCTATCGGTCAGCTAACAAAACTGAATTACCTGCAGCTTGGCATGAACAAAATTAAATACTTACCTCAGCACATTGGTTTTTGTAGTAATATCACCTCTCTGGAAGTCTTTTCAAATGAACTCGAATATATCCCCTCACAATTCAAAAATATGCTGCATTTGAAAAACCTGAATGTCGGTGACAATCACATTAGCCGGGTAGAAAATGTACCGGCAAGTGTTGATAGATTGAGCATTTACGCGAACCCTGTCACTTATCTGGATTCCGCAATTTCTGAAAAATTCAAACAGGCGGATACTAAAGACTGGCGGATTTATCTGTATTTAGATAAGCAACAATATAATGCTTTGGGATTACAAAAAAGTGTTTTCCAGGACCATCTTAAGATTATTGATATTCCTTCCCGTGAAATTTACTGGTCTGATTATAAAGATATGCCACAGGCATTAACGGAAAAATGGCAGCTTAAAACAAGCCGTGATATAAACACCATTCATTAAAACTTACCCTTCACGCAAAAACCTTGTAGCACATCGTCTACAAGGTTAAGCACACAAAACAAACGCATTTTTATGCGCGCCGCCTATATGCCCGCATGGCGAAGAAATAGCCTACTACCATAATTCCCAGACACCAGGCCATGGCAATCCATATATCATTACCTACCGGCTGATTAGACAATAAGGAACGGATACTATCCACAATAGAAGTAACAGGTTGATTTTCGGCAAATATCCGTACACCGCGGGGCATTGTTTTAGTGGGCACAAATGCCGAGCTGATTAAAGGCAGAAAGTGAATCGGATAGGCGATAGCCGCAGCGCCATCCACGGTTTTAGCCGTTAATCCGGCGATGGCCGAGATCCACGTCAATGTTAGTGTAAACATGGCCAGTATCCCTGCTACTGCCAGCCACGAGAATATACCTGCCGGGGAACGGAAGCCCATCAGCAACGCGATGAGAATAATCACGATCACAGACAGGGAGTTAGACACCAGCGAAGTCAATACATGTCCCCATATTGCGGCAGAACGCGCAATAGGCATGGAATGAAACCGCTCAAATATGCCCCGCTGCATATCCAGAAACAGGCGGTACGACGTATATCCCATACTGTTAGCAATAGCCATCAGCATAATTCCGGGCAATAGGTAATTAACGTAATTATCCGCCCCACTCTGGATAGCGCCGCCCAACACATACACAAACAACAGCATCAGGGCAATGGGCATAATGGTAACGGTGATAATGGTATCCATGCTGCGAAACACATGGCGCATAGAACGACCTAACATCACCCGCAGGTCTGTAAAAAAATAAGAGGGTACTGCTTCCATATTAGTTGTTTGTTTTTTTACCAACGAGGGACAAGAATATTTCTTCCAACGTCAGTTGTTTTTCAATGTATTCTACTTTGGCAGGTGGGAATAGCTTCTTCAGCTCCGCCAGCGTGCCGCTGGCAATAATTTTACCTTCCTGCAGGATGGCGATTCTGTTGGCGAGTTGTTCGGCTTCATCCAGGTATTGCGTGGTCAGGAATACCGTTTTACCGCTATTGGCCAGCTCTTTCACGATCTTCCATACTTCGATGCGGGCTTCGGGGTCCAGGCCGGTGGTGGGTTCATCCAGGAAAATCAGCTGGGAGTAGCCCACCAGACTCATGGCAATATCAAGGCGACGGCGCATACCACCCGAATAAGTAGACACTTTGCGGTTAGCCGCTTCCGTTAAGCCGAAGCGATGCAGCAAGTCCTCTGCGATCTGCTGCGGGCCATGAAGATGACGCAGCCGCGCAATCAGGATCAGGTTTTCCCGCCCGGTGAGAATTTCATCTACAGCGGCAAACTGCCCCGTGAGACTAATGGATTGCCGTACATGGTCGGGCGATGCCACCACATCAAATCCATTTACCCGCACCTGCCCGCTGTCGGGTTTCAACAACGTGGTGAGGATTTTAACAATGGTGGTTTTGCCGGAACCGTTGGGACCGAGCAAGGCGAAAATACTGCCCTTCTCTACCTGAAAATCTACTCCTGCCAATACAGCAAGATCTTTATAGGATTTCTTCAATCCCTTTACTGAAATAGCGATTTCATGTTGCGACATGTCTTATTTCCTTATGCTGTTAACAATATGATACCTGTCAAATTTGCTTTCCCATTCTTCAGGAACTCGTAGGTAAGCCGGTCGGCTTCACAATCCACAAACCGGATTTTCTTCAGATTCCTGCCTTTAAAGAAAGTATTCGTGAGTTTTGTGTTTCGAAAGATGACATTGGAAAAGGAGCTGTCTTCAAAGTAGCATTCGTCCAGGATGCCTTCAAACACCACATCTGCAATATGTGTGGCATTAAAAGAAGTGCGGTGTAATACCGCATTGGTAAGGATATTCTTTTCCAGGGAGCAGGATTTGAACACGGCCCCGCTTAAATCGGCGCCGGTGAAGTTGCAGTTTCTGATATGGCAGCGGGAAAATGACGCTTCTTTCAGGAGGCAATCCCTGAAAACATTCGTCTGCAAGCTGGAGCCCTGCAGCTGACTACGGCTCAAATCGGCGCTGGTGAAGTCGCAGCTGTCGATGTTGTTTCCTTTCATGAGCAAGCCCGACATATCCGAGCCCACAAACTTAGTGGACAGCATATTGGAGCCACTGAACTTTTCATGCAGGTCTTTTAGCCCCGAAAAGTCGGCTTTTACCCAATTGCCGCGTGACATGTCCCAACCGGGCTTATCCGGTCCTTCTTCGACTGGTGGTATTACTGCAGGGGTGGCCACAGAAGGGAAGCTGTCTGAAAAATAGTTGAGGTCGACACCGAGAATTTCTGCGAGCCGGTTAAAAGTAATGATGTCAGGAATGGATTCTCCCCGCTCCCATTTCCCAACGGCCTGCGGACTAATAAATAACTGTTGGGCAAGTTGCGCCTGAGACATATTGCGCTCTTTTCGTGCTTTGGCAATTTTGCCACCTATCATACCTGGTTCCATGGCTGCTATCTTTTGTAGTTTTTCGATAGCTCAAAGGTAACGGGGTTATTTTCCATAGCGATCAAACCCGCCACAACTATTGGTTGTAATAACGCTACTTACGGTTGTAATACCGCAACTGTGGGTGGTATTTTGGTAAATACCCCCCGAAAGTCCATTAGCGGATCTGGGGTACTGATTTCAGCGGGCATAAAAAAACCGCCACGCTTAGGCGTGGCGGTTCCGATTCACTTATTCTTATCAAGCACGTGTTTTCTTTAGTTTGGCTTCCACCTTTTCACCTGGTTTGCTGATAGTAACTACTTTCTTCACCACCGCACTGTTGCCGGTGCTGTGATCCCGGTTCACCGTATTAGTGCTGGTACCCTGGAACATTCCATTAATATAATGATCTGTGTAGCCGGTTACCTCTGCAACAGTATAGGAGTGAGAAAAGCTAAACTCGGTGTATAACAGATACTCGCCGGGCATCAGGTTCACAAATTCATAATGGCCTTCATCGTCGTACACGCGGGTACTTTTAATACATGCAGCGGCATCATCCAGTAAAGCGATTCCTTCCCGGCCTTTTTTACGCTGGGCATCATTTACCTTCACCCATTCCTTAAAGTAATCATTGTAAGGGATGAGGATCACCTGAGTACCTTTGGGGGCCACCTGCTTGGCTTTGATATTCATCACCTTCATTTTGGCAAACACAGTACCATTGTCGTCGAAATCGCGGGCAAACACCTGACCGTAAATGATGGAGTTACCACCTTTCACCATTTTCATGGTGAGGTCCTTATCAAATGGTGCCTTGATGGAATTGAAATCTGTTTCCGCATCCACCATTCTTATTTGTGTGCCATTGGACCAGCTATCAATTTGCCAGAGGCGACGTGTTTTCTTATCGATATAGGATACTGATTTTTCGCCGGTGGAAGGCTCTACTACGGTAACAGCCCATACATCGTGCTTACCGGTGTATTTGCTGACCCAGGTGCTGTTGGTCACTTCTTCCACGACCGCCTTCTTCACATTTTCTTTATTTTCCGGTTTGTATTCATATACCGGCAAATCGGTGCTATAGCCGGAAGTCAGCGGCAGCAGCGACAATAAAAACGGATAGGTATAGCTATCGATGAAATACTGATTCGCGGCTTCTTTGATCTGGGTTTTCTGATTTGTTTTCTTATCCACGTAATAGCCGGTAACCCCATTATCGAAGTGCAGCACCATGTCTTTAAGCGTGCTGTGGGAGGCCCGGTACACCGGTTTAAAATTATTCAGGTTAGATACGGCAGTATCTTTCCACTCTTCCAACCCCACGAGGGCCATGTTGGTGGTGAGTGCCAGTTTATCGTTGGTAGTATTAATACCAATCGTAAAGGTCCCGATAGGCGATTCGGTGCTACCATCTACCATATAACAGGCAAGGGTATACTTACCATTCTTTAGTAATTTACTGTCGAACTGACCCTGTGCCTGGCTACTGCCGGTAAAAAGGGCTACAGCGGCTACAATGATACCTGATTGGCGAAAATAAGAAAGCATAGTTTTGATGGTTTTTCTGACAACACAAAAATAGATGATTCCGGATATGTGGCATATACTGGGAAACAAGGAGGCAAATATACCTGTTTCCAGGTAGGCGCCATACGCGGCAAAAGGTTTTCATCTCCCTAAAAAATACTATCAATGGTTGTTCCTCATCCTTTCGGGCAACGTCGCAAATAACCCTTTAAATTGTCGTATTGCGCCACCCTTGCAATCAGAATTTCGGGGCATCTTTGTTATGTCAGATCAATGACGATGGAGCAGCAACCATTCAAAACGGGCGGAACCGAAAAGCCAGAAGAGTAGGAATCAAAAAAGTATCTTATGTCAAACAATAGCGTTTCATTACACAGGGTTCTTAAAACCACTCCGGAAAAATTATACCGTGCGTTTACAGAAGCTACGGCTATTGCTTCCTGGTTGCCTCCTTATGGCTTTCTTTGTACGGTTCACGAAATGAATGTTAAAGTAGGTGGCACTTTTAAGATGTCATTCCAGAATTTTGGTACCGGCCATAGCCACTCCTTTGGCGGCAGCTACCTGGAACTGAAGCCTAATGAAGGATTGAAATACTCCGATACCTTCGATGATCCTAATATGCCCGGAGAAATGGTTACCACTGTTGTGTTACAGAAGAATCTGGCAGGTACAGAAATAAAGATCACCCAGGAAAATATTCCGTCCATGATACCAGCAGAAATGTGCTATCTGGGCTGGCAGGAAAGTCTGGAGAAACTGGCAAAGCTGGTGGAGCCTGAAATTCCGGACGGTTTTTAATTACAACAACATCTCAGCATATACCATGCCCTCAACAGGTTAAACTTTCCGTTGAACCTGTTGGGGGCATTCTTATTTCGGCACAATAGGCGGATATCTTACTGTTTTTTTATTAACTTAAAGTATTGACTGAAATAAACGAGCAACGATCACCATATCCCATATGCGCAAACTACTTCATATCTTTTTTTTCGAATGTAATGCATTTTGTATTATCGATGAAGCAACCTGGCAGCCATTATACCCTTTCATAAATGACTATATTTAGGGCATCACCGCTTGCTTATCAATGGCCTTACAGATTTTCTGATTAACGCCCAACAGATGGGTACCATTTCTAAGAGGTAAGAAGAAATTCACGAAGTCAGTGCTTCGCTTCTTTCTCATGAATATTTTGGCAGAAGTGATATCGCACTTTCGTCTTCTTTAACAAATATTTAAATCCTATGTCAGTACGGAATGCTGCCGCATTTTTACCAACAACAATAAAATACCGGTTGAATAAGGCCATATATTTTAGTAATTTCTACCTGATTGATAACGCGCATATTCATTCACGTGAATAAAAATTCAACACTCATGATCAGGTATCTATCCATCCTTATTTTCGTGGGTTTTATGCAAGCCGGATGTAACCACACCGGGCAATCAACCACTATGCTGGCTAAGCCGCCACAACTGGTTACAACAACCCTTTATGCAGCATCTGTGGCGGATAGTTTTCATATTTCCGTGAGCCTGCCGGCAGATTATTATACCGCTCCACCGAAACGATACCCGGTGGTATATCTGTTGGATGCCAACCTGTATTTTGATATCATGGCCACCACACTGCGTAGTTATGCAGCTGTAGGGTTATCGCCCGACGTAATACTGGTAGGCATTGGCTATAAAGATTTTCCTACCATGGATTCACTTCGCAACAGGGACTATATCTATCCCCTCGCTATTCCGGAATACGAAATGAGTACCAGTGGGGGCGCTGATAAATTTCTGTCGTTTATTCGTACTACGCTGATACCATTTATAGATAAGTCTTATCATGGAGATACTTCCAAACGGGTATTAATGGGGCATTCCTTAGGCGGCTACTTTACGCTATATGCGTTACTACAACAGCTTACCGGCCACTCTAGCGGGTTTAGCAGCTACATTGCAGCTAGCCCTTCCCTACACTATAACCACTACTATCTGCTACAGCAGTTTCAAAAAATACATACAGGGTCTGTAAAACTCAATGCCTACTTTACTTTCGGAGGACAGGAAGATGCAGAAAATACAGATAGCAATGCTATTAAACTACCGGAAGTAATCAACCAGTTATCCAAGAGCCTTACTGCAAGCGGAGTACATGCGAAAGGTGATATTTATAGTAACCTGGATCATATGGATACACAGCTGCCCACTTTTATCAAAGGATTACAAGGATTGAATGAGCAATAATTATCCCCGATATAAAATCTCCATTTTTAGTTTCCCCTGCTATGCGCCGGCCGCGAAATGTAACAGCTGGAAAATCCCCTGATAAGGCTTGCCTTTCTCGACGGTGATGATATGGCTTTCTCCGTTACGCATTGTCAAAATAAGACGCGTAAAATTTACCGGTGTTTTGTTGTCTTTGTGTTCCTCTTGTAGCGCCAGGTTCACCCTCGTTAGTTCAGTATAAGGCAGTGATAGGATGTTTCCTTTTGTTGATGCGATTACCCGGTCGCCTGTTATCAGTACCCAATTGGCATCATCTTCCCGAAAACAAACCAGTGGCTGTTCTTCATCCAGCAAAAAGCTCATTTGATGCGGATAAAAGAATTTATTATCCTCATGAATGATACGTGTTTTTGTACCTTCTGCGCCCTTTCTTCTGAATATAGCCAGCAATACGGATGGCTTCTTTAGTCCCATGTTATGAACGATTCAATATTTCGGGTAAAAGTACACGATTATAGCTACCAATAATATAACAAGGATAATTAGGGGAGATGAGGAGGTTAACTTATCCAGCATGATGAGTGACTGTCAGTTATCGGTATGTGTAGTGGGAACAACGCGAATCTTTACTAAGAAATATTATTACGCTGAATGGCACTAAAGAACGCATCCCGGTATAAATCGCCAATAGGGATCACGGCATCTTTCACATAGATCCGGCTGCGTTCTATGGTATCTATTTTATCAATGGCCACAATGAATGACTTATGTACCCGGATGAAGTTAGCTGCAGGCAGAATGGCTTCCATTTTTTTCACATTCTGCAACGTCACTACTTTCCCGCGGGTGGTATGAATCGCAATATATTCTTTCAGGCCTTCTATAAACAGGATATCTTCCATATCTACTTTCTGCAACTTATAGTCTGATTTCACAAACAAATAGGTGGCATTCGTTGTGATGTCAGATGGGGCATCCGGCAACGCCACCGGGCGAGCTGTATGCAGGGCTTTGGTAGCCGCTTTCAGAAAACGGTCGAACGGAATGGGCTTCAGGAGATAATCGATCACATTCAGGTCGTAACCATCCAACGCAAAATGCCGGTAGGCGGTGGTGAGTATCACCCGGCTTTTTTCTCTTAACAGCGGAATAAATTGCAGCCCGTTTAATTCGGGCATTTGTATATCTAAAAAAACCAGATCTATCTGCGATGCCTGGGCTGCAGCCAACGCCTCCATTGGATTGGTATAAGCCCCTGCCAGCTCGAGGAAGGGCGTTTTCCCGATATAGTCGGTTAACAACTCCAGTGGTAAAGGTTCATCATCCACAATGATGCATCGCAGTATATCCATGTCAGTTATATGTTACATTGAGTTTAACGGTATAATATGCGTCGTCCTGCAGAATCTCCAGCGTATGCATATCTGCATACAACAGTTCCATTCTCCTTTTGGCATTCACCAACCCGATACCGCCGGATGCGTCTTTCAAGGCGTTATTAATCCTGTTTCTGCTATAAAAATGTAATGCTTTATCCGATAAAATGAGGGTAAGTTCTGCAGGATCTGCCGGGTCATCTATCACGCCATGCTTAAACACATTTTCCACGAATGGAATCAATAACAAAGGTGAAATAGTATACCTGGTGAGGTCGCCGGTGATAGTGAAACTGCAGGCGATCGGCGTTTTCATTCTGAGTTCCTGCAGCGCCAGCAGCTGCCTGATGTAATCCACTTCTTTCTGCACCACTACCCGCTCGCTGTTGCTCTCATACAGCATATATTGCATCATCTCCGACAGCCGGAACACTGCATCCGCCGTTTTACTGGATTGCTGATATGCCAGGATATAAATGGTATTCAGTGTATTAAAGAAAAAGTGTGGGTTCATCTGCGACTTCAAAAAAGCCAGCTCTGTTTTCAACTGCTGATTCTCCAGTTGTCGCTTTATACGATCATTGTTGAACCAATCCACTGCAAAACGATAGGCAATACCTAACGGAATCATGATGCCCAATATCGTACACGATTGAAAGAAGAATCGCAGGAATTTAAAGGCCAGATCTCCCTTCTGATAAAAGCCAAAAAGCTTGTTCACCCCAATTATCACCACCGTATCCAATAATATCAGTGCCGCCCATCCCATTAACAACTCCATCACCTTCCGGCGCTTTACCCAACGGGGAAAGATCACCAACAGGTTGATGTAAAAAGAAATAATATAAAGCAGATAAGCCGTTAGCCAATGTCCTATTCCGTTGCTGGCCTTCACCCATATCAGGGTATAGATCTGAATGGAGGCAATCAGCACCCAAAATAAAATGTGTCCGATGAGGAGTCTCCGATTCATCATACTATAAATATAACACTCTAATATTCATGGCTGCCTCCACTCAACCAATGGAAGCATATTTTCTATCTATCGCCCCTTTTTCTCTATCAAATAATTGCTGGAAACAAAAGACCTGTATGTGGATAAAACAGTTCACCTGGTTGAATTCCTATTTTGACATCCACGCGTTCGCTGAATTTTATAAAAAAACAGCACCCTATGAGTTATTCGACTATTGAAGCATTTTCTGCTACCTGTATAAGATACTGCTCTTTTCTATTATTGCTCCTGTTATTCTCTATTACATTGCATGCACAGGAGCACCGTGCCAATGATAGCTTGAAAAGAAAAACAGATACCCTTAAGACCGTTGAGGTAACCGCGCCGAAACCAATGGTGGAAATCAGCGCGGATAAAATTATCCTGCATGTAGAAAACAGCCCCACCACCATCGGAGAAAACGCATTGGATCTGCTGCGCAAGGCCCCTGGCGTGCAGGTTGACAATAACGAGGAGCTATCGTTAATGGGCAAAAACGGCACCATCATATACATCAATGGCAGGCCCTCCCCTCTTCGTGGCCAGGACCTGGCAGCGTTTCTAAAAAGCACGCCCGCCTCTATGTTGTCTACGGTTGACATTATCATGAATCCTTCCGCCAAATACGATGCTGCCGGAAACGCCGGCATCATCAACCTGCAACTGAAAAAGAACAAAAACTTCGGCGCCAACGGGAGCATTTTTGCCGGTGGGAGCTTTGCTACCTATCCTAAGTATAATAGCGGAGGCGCCCTGAATTACCGCAACAAATCCATCAATATCTACGGCAATTACAACTACAGCAATGGCCACTATGATGCCCGGAATAGCATGCTGCGTGCCCTGGGAGATAGCCTCTTCGACCAGCGGGCGAACGGCACCGTTGGCAACTACGCACATAACATCAGCACGGGAATTGACTATACCATTACCCAAAAAAAATCAGTGGGATTTATGGCCACCGGGTTGATCGCCGACAAAACACTCAACATCCAAAGTCAAACAGCGATCATTACACGTGCCAATCAACTCATTGACCGCACGCTTGTCGCCGACGGCAACACACGCAGTAAACGGGATTTTATGACCGCCAATCTGAACTATCGTTACAACAATCCGTCGACAGGCACAGCGTGGAGCGCAGACGCAGATTATGGTATTTATCGTATTGGCAGTAACCAGCTACAATCCAATATCTACTATCAACCCCAACATCATCTGCCGCTGGACAGCAATACTTATCAAATGTTGTCTCCCTCGGACATTGACATCTACAGTATAAAAACAGATTATGAGCAAAAGGCAGGGAAAGGCAAAATCAGTATGGGCGCCAAGGTATCGTATGTAATCACGGACAATAATTTTCAGCAGTTTAACTTTACCCCCGCCATGTCCGAACTGGATAGCGCGCGGAGTAACCGGTTCACCTACCGGGAAAATATTAATGCGCTGTATGCTATCTATTACAGGGATTTCAAAAGCCTTAAGTTTCAATTGGGACTCCGGCTGGAGCAAACAAATATCCGGGCAACTTCCCGCGGTTACCAGTATAAGGATGATAGCTATCAATCTTATGACTCTTCTTTCTCTCAACAC
Organism: Chitinophaga sp. 05T412; assembly: GCF_056396465.1. NCBI lineage: Bacteria > Pseudomonadati > Bacteroidota > Chitinophagia > Chitinophagales > Chitinophagaceae > Chitinophaga > Chitinophaga sp. 05T412. The sequence continues at coordinate 108,797 of NZ_JBFTLN010000021.1, read as the reverse complement.
TATATCCGTCTCTTTCCCAGTGCTGGTATTGTATGGAATAAAAACCCGCAGCACCAATGGGGGCTCAACTATAGTTACCGGATTGACCGGCCGGGATACAGGGATTTAAATCCATTTGAATTTAAACTCGACGACTATACGTATCAGAAGGGGAATACTGCTTTAAAGCCTCAATACACCCATAGTATCAGTGTCACGTTCATGTACCATCAAAAGCTCTTTACCACCCTGAACTATAGTCGTGTAAAAGATGTATTTTCCACTATTACGGATACTACCCAACAATCCAAAACATTTATCACTAAAGAAAATTTGGCTACCAAAGATATCATCAGCTTTGCGGCCAACTACCATACGCAATTCAAATGGTATGAAATATTTATGAATGGTACTACCTGGTATTCCTTGTACAATGGGAGCTTTGGGCCCGGCCGGGGCATTTCTTTGAAGGCTTATAGCTGCAGTGGCAATATCCGTCAATCGTTCCATCTGGGCAAAGACTGGACCGGAGAAGTCACCGGCTTTTATAATTCTCCCGCTATCCTGCAATCTACAATAAAAGCCAAAGGACAGGGCGGTGTGGACCTGGGCATTAGAAAAACGTTCTGGAAAAATGCGGCTGCCCTGAGCCTTTCCATCAGTGACATCTTCAATACCATGGAAACGCGGTTCACCAGCGACTTTGCCGGCCAGCAAATCATCGGCAGCAATAAGGAAGAAACCCGGCAGCTACGCATGAGCCTTAGCTACCGCTTTGGCAATAAACAAGTAAAAAATGCCAGCCAAAGAAAGGCTGGCATTGAAGATGAAAGTAAAAGAACGAATTAATTCCCTACCGGGTATCAATTACAACCTCTCTGGCCGGTATACACGCTTTGTCCCATCGTGTAGTTAACGGTAAGGTGATAGGCAATAAGAGTAGATGACCAGCCGCCCGCCATGGGTTTATTCAGTACCTTTGCTGCACAGGGAGTTCCACCAGGCACATTCTGTGGCCAGTCAAATGTGCAGGTTTGCGGATTAAAAAGCAGATTTGCAGGTGCAAGCAGATTTTGGAATACATAACCGCTCGCGTATGAAGGCGCAGCACAAGGTACCGGGTCAACATCATCTGTAGTTACTCTTGCATTGGCAGGTGGCTTAGCATCATAATTTACCATTGCCACCATGTCTTCTATCATCTCCCGTTTTTTATCCGCAGGCAGGTCTACGTTTTCCAATGACTGTGTAACGCGGCGAATGTTCTCCGCCTTGTCCATCGTGAGCTGAACAGGCGTGGCATTCACGTTATTTGGTTTTGCGGTGTTTATCGGCTTGTCTTGTTTGGTACAACTAAAAATAGCCAGCATAAGCAGGCAGGCGAGTGCGATCTTCTTCATGGTAATGATTGGTTTTAAACAGATGATTTCATAAGTGCCGGCACGATACAAAGCTAACCATCCCATAACTATCGCCTTATCCGATTTTTTTTACTTTATGTATTATTTTTTTTACATTCAGGCAATCGTCTTTCTTATAAACCAACCATTACAAAGAACCCGTCAAAAAGCCCTTACAAAAACCCATGAGTATTATTTTCAAAAACGTCCTGGTACAGCTACGAAAATCGAAAGGCTGTACACAGCAACATGTAGCCTCCTCAGTACTGGTGAGCCGTCCCACCTATATTGGCTGGGAACGCAATGTGGGAGATTTGCCGTTATCTAAATTGCTGCTGCTGGCAGATTTCTACGAATTGAGTATGTCTGATTTTATTACCCTGATTTTGGAAGATAATAAAGCCGCTAACACCTCCGGCGATCAAAGTCTTCTGCATCATGAAATCAGTTTTTTAAGAAGGGAAGTACAAGAAATAAAGGAGATACTGACAAGCCCTGTTTCCAGTATTGGTTAACTACATTTGATTCAGCATCTTTCAGGAAAAGTAAAAAGCTATTGTTGCGTATATTACCCGCAACAATAGCTTTTTACTTTAGCATACGTCAACGACTATACGCCAAATTGCCTCAAATGATGATCGCAATGTTTATAAATCAGTTCCCCTAATTGCTGTTGGCTTAATCGTCCAAAAAACCAATGCACAAAGCTTTCCTGAGAGTAGGTACCATACCTGATGATGACCAGCTTCCAGTTTTCCCGCTCCGTGGCAAAGTTTAAATGGGTGTCACTGACTTTAAATTGCTTCCCTGTAGGCGCATTTCTTCCCATCTCCGACGCCTCATTTTTTAATATGGCGCCGATAGCATGCTTACCTACCAGGCGTCCCAAAAAGGAACGGGGAACAGACACATTTCCGAAGTAATATTCATCACAAAGCCGGCAGTGCTTCACCATTTGCGCCACGGTCATCTTACCCCATTGCGCTTTGTTTGTTTCCTGCAGGGCATCAATTCTATTCAATAGGTCCTTTCGGATGTCTTCGTTAAAGGCAGACTTCAGCATCAGGATGGTAATAATTGTGCGAGTGAAAACCAATTTCCGGAATCATCAAGGAACAGGGCCTCAAAACCATAGAATTCTTTGGTGGGCGCTTTTTTAAACACCACTCCTTTCGTCTTCAATTCTTCATAAGTGGCCATAATGTCCTTGCAGGTAAATACGGCAGCGCCAAAAGCCCCTTTCCGGATTAAAGTGGTCATCGCCTGCACCGTTTCCTGATCGAACATGGGGCTTTCGGTGACCAGGAAAAGCGTGATTTCCAGCTCCGGTTGCTCCGGTGGCGTAACGGTCAGCCAGCGGCCACCTGCTCCCATGGGCGCGTCTGTATGGACTTTAAACCCCAGTTTATTCACATAAAAATCGTAGGCGCTATCCTGGTTAAGCACGTAAACGGTGGTATGCGTTAGTTTGGTGATCATGATTGACTTTTTACAAAGGTGGGTATTTTGCGATCGTGTAACCTCTTCAAAATTGCTATTTTGTCCATCCCACCGTTTCTGCGAAACAATTGGGGACAAAGCATAACGGATTAGACTGCATGGCGGTATGCTTTTCCTCCTGCTCCTTTTGAAAGGCAGACGGCGTTTTCCCTGTCATTTTTTTAAATACGCCTGCAAAGGTAGTAGGGCTATCGAAGCCCACCAGGATGGTGGTGGCCAGCACAGACTCCCCTTTGCCTAACAGGATTTTAGCATGATCCATCCTGACTTTGATCAGATAATTTTTAGGCGTATAGCCATAGCTGGTTTTAAATAACCGGATAAAATGGAACTTAGAAAAGTGTGCTTGATCGGAGATATTGCCCAGATCAATCCGTTCGGCAAAGTGATTGTCAATAAACAGCTTTGCCTTCACAATACGCTGGTATAAATAGATGCGCTCGTACTGTTCCATATAAAAATTAAAGCGTACTAAATTTACGATATTCACCGGGGTATTCCTAATATGGGTTATGCCAGTCGTGCTATTTTCCGGGCAAACCGTTCACTATACCCCTTCCATGGTTCCGCGTAAGCCGGCGTATCATAATGTTGCTGTGCGAACGCATAAGTGGCAGCCGATAAATGCCAGTTAAAAACATTTTCCAGGTATTTGATATCGTCTGTCATAACGCGTTCCAATACTTTTTGTTTGGATACACCCGACTGCTGGCAGTATCTGTCCAGCCAGGCGCCACGGCCCTGTTTCACATATAATACCAGCATATCTTCGGTGATAAATACCGTGGGGATACGCTCCATCTGCCAGTCGTTGGTAGCGATGATGATGCATAGCAAAGCATGTTCATAAAATTGTTCCGGTATATCCACTTGCAGGATAGCCCCATGTTTGGCCGCGATGTAGCACAGCTCCCGGGTAATCATTTCTGGTGGCAGATAACGCAATGCTTTGCCGTCTCTTTCTGCTGCGGTGGCGGCCAGTTCCGCGGTGATAGTGGCCGGCGGGAAATATTCCAGTGCGCCGATGTAATAGGCCATGGCTTCGTGGCAGAGGTTATTGGTGCGCATTTCCATGGGTACGCGTTTCAGATCGCGCCAGTTACGGCGTACTTTGGTGCGCCAATATTCCATGGTTCGTTCCGCTGGCTCCAGCACACTTTCCCCGGCATCAAGGTCACGAATAATTTCTTCGAAGTTGGTCGTTAATGGATTGCTGAGTAGTAAGTGTAAGTTTTGAGAGATGACAGGATCTCCGTCTTCCCCTTCTCCACATTCGTTTTCGGCGGGGCTTTCCGGATCGCGGTCGTTGTAATAAAACCGGCTGATGTTTTTCCGGAATGGCATCAGGTGATAATCGTCTACTATCATCACCGGGGCGGTAAAGGTACCATCGCATTGCATCCAGCCGTGGTTGTAGTGTAGCAGAATGACTTCTTCCACACGAACATCTCCATCTATGCGCACCGGCGATCCACCAATCAGGAGGTTACGGCAGCTCAGGTGGCCGGCCACATATAACGCCGGACCATAGTCGCCCGTTTCATTGAGTACTCCGCCATCAACGGTCAGATGGCCAAGTACCACCACGCCTAAGGGAGGCCGGCCATCGGGCATGTTATCCATTTTGTCGAGGTTCAGATCACCTTCCAGGTGCAGGTCGCCCTTGTGCACATAGAAATAGCCATCTGCGCCGATGATGTCCATGAAGGCTTCTTCGCTTTCATGAAATTTTAGCTGTATCTGGTGCTGGTTCAACACCTGTTCTCCGTGAACAATCTGAAATTCCTTCCACATGGTACTAAGATCGTATAATTATGCATATCTGCGGCGTATGTCATCTCCGGAAAACCAACATCCATTTTCTTTGTGTAATTTCAGGACTATGCAGGTGCCGTTATATGATTGCGGGAGCATTGTAAACCTGCCAAGACAAAAAACCACGCCACATTCCCGGCATTTTCTGCTACATTTAAGTGACCAGATGTCTGTAGCTATATGAAATATCTCTTTACCCTCCTGTTTGCATCGGCAACGATTATATCTGCCCATGGCCAGCAACTTTTTCAGACTGGCAGCAAAGTGCATTCTTTTTATGTAGATATTCAAAGTAACAACGCCACCGTATATACAATGGGGCACTATTTGGATAAAGCAGGATCGGGCCCCTCCATCATCCGGACAGATACCCTTCAACAACAGACGGATAGCGCCTATACAGGCCTAAAATCCAGCGTTATCAGGGAGAACAATGAATGGTACCTGGTGAATACAGCCAGCAAAAACGGGCGACTGCGATTGTATAGCTTTCCAGCGCCGGAGATTGCCTACACGCAGCTGAATAAAGCCTGGTATCTGGGACATTATTTCGCGATGAGTGAACAGCTGAATAAAACATTTCCGCTGAATCACCACTCATTCAGAGACGGTTTTTTCTCCTGGAACGCATTACCGGTAACTACCAAAGAAATGAATTATCTGCAGTTCCGCACATTGGCAGATAACCGGCTAAAAGTGATAGCAGACAGCATTTCCCATGAGCAAGATAAATATACCCGTCTGACTAATTATCTGATTAAAAATATCCGGGAGATAGATTATGCGGTGTTAAAAGATAGCATCGCGCTGCTCCCCGCGGTTTATGCCGGTGAAAGTGAGTATTATAGCCAGGTGCTGAATGCGGTGTTGATATCAAAACCTGCCTATTTTCTACAGCTGGCGGAAGACTTTCCTCAACAAAAGGATTTTATTTTTTTCAGTGTGGTCAGGAACAAAGAGGCGCGCAGCAGTATGGAAAGTGTAACCGGGCATGACAACACCAAAAAAGCATTTCTGAAAGCTGTGAAATATGAAAAAAGGTTTCCTTATACCTCCATTGGCCTGGCAGCGTTGAGTGCAGGCGTACTGGCAGCATGCCTCGTGGCGCTGATAAAATAAAAGGCAACGTTTTCGATGAAAACGTTGCCTTCATATAAATACTTTATGACACTTACCAGCTTAATGTTGCTAATACATCTTCGTCGGTGTCGTCATTAGGATCGCTGGGATTAGGCTGGATGTTGGCGGTTAACCGGTATTGATCGCCTAACTGCAGGGTTACTGTTTCAGTTCTGTAGGTAGCTTCTCCAGGCCAGGTGGTAAAGCGCTGGTAACCGCCTCTGGTCAGGTTCTCCAAAGTTACATAAGGCTGCTTTACACTGTGCCACAACGGAATATTCAACCTCAGCGTAACTGATCCATAAGTATTGGATACAAAAGTGACGCTACGGTAAGGATCATTCGGCTGATCATCTTTTTTGGCAGCCACAAAATAGTAACCGGTTACTACCTGATTTTTGGCTGCTACAGCCGGATGGGACGTTTCCAGGGTTCCTGCATTCGATTGGGCCTTTACTGCTACAGCGGCGAATAAAGCCAGGCACAGGGAGAGATGTTTCGCGATTTTTTTCATGTGTTCGGGTTTTTATTTACGGGTGATAAGATAGCCATGGTCATCTCTCTAAAACAAACTATGTATCAATGCTGCCGGGACTAACGGGTAACTATACACGACATTGATTTTCCTTCTTTGGTAAATATACTACTTCACGGGAATGGGGCAATAGCCGTTATCCGGCATAATGATTTGTTAACCTGCACTACGGTAAGCGGGCTGCCATTTTCTCCGGCATATACTTTAATACCTGGTGAATCAGTTTCCATTTAATACCGGGAACAATGGTAAAACCATTACCGGCATCCACTATTTTACGGGCAATGAAAGCCGGTTCCATTAATAATGATTCCGAAAGATTTAGTCCGGCGGTCATCTTACTACGGATATATCCTGCTACGATGACGTTCACGATTACTTTTCTGGCAAACAGGTATTGTCTTAGTCCAGCCAGGTACTGTGTAAAGGCTGCTTTTGTGCTACCATACACGAAGTTACTTTTCCGTCCACGCACACCGGAGAGGGAAGACAATCCAATGATTCGCTCCAGATGATTGTTATCGGGATCTGTAATAATGAGATTGATAACAGACACCGCTCCTGCATAATGAACCTGCATCATGCGATAGCTGCCTTCCCAATCCACCAGCGCCTGATCATTGGTTACCTGGAAGCCGGCGGCATATACCACTATATGAGGTTTAGCGGGTAAACCGGCATAAAATGACGGATGCGTTTCAAAAGCAGTGGCATCAAAGTGACAGATGGTGAGCCCATTTACAGGTGCCTTCCGCGCTTGCATAAAAGCTGCTATTTCCGCGGTGCTGCGGGATGCTGCTATCACGTGGTATCCTTTTTCGAGATACAATAAGATGGCTTCTTTTGCTACATCGGAGTTAGCGCCGAGTACCAGCACAGTTTTGGACATATCGTGTGTTATAGGGGGTAAAAATAAGCAATAGCGGTGCTACTTATCCATTATTTTTATGATTACCTTAGAAGTAAATGATAGCTATGGAAGGACACTGTTTTCTGGGAGATTGGAGATTTATAGTAACCATATTGCTCATATCGCTGCCTATTTTGTTCGCTGTATTTGGTATCGCATTTTTAATCATCCGGTATTTTGTACAAAATATCGGCAAATGGGGGAAAGCTGTTTCCCGGGATTAATTACTATGCTGCTTTGCCTGCCTGCGGGGTACTCGTGGTGGGATATACACATTTTCAGGATGCTTGATCCTTTCCTCCTCAAATGCTTTACGCTGGGCTTTCGCTTCTTCCTTTCGCTGCCATACATCACTAGTCCAAAAACGCGTATCGTTCAGATTATACTTATATGCATAAGGTCCGGTAGTGTCTGTGGTAGTAAATGCGTGGAAATAATCATCATGCATAATTTTCACCAACCTCGGCCGCTCGTAAGAATTTGTATAACCTGGTCCCAGAAAGTACAGGTCTAGCGTATCCTGCTGCCTTGTAGCTAAATAGCACGTACCTTCATAATACCATTCAAAATATCTTTCCGGGTATAATTGMTTACTTGTGGAGTTTTTCGTGATGATGAATATCGCCAATTTATTAAAGTCCGGGGCATAAAGTATAGTATCAACAAATAATGCTGTAGAGTCGTCATAATTGTCGCTGCTGAAGAAATCTTCATTCCTTAACATCGCTGCTGTCAGTTGTTTGATAGCTTTAATACGATCAGCGGTATAGATATGGGGTGGCGCAATGGTATGGTTCAAAAACGCTTTCGGTGTTTGTCGTTTAAATACCATCCCATCGCAGGAGCATAAAAACAACGGAAATATCCAACAAAAGCGGAAAGCGAGATGAGTTGAATGCATAGGTGCTTTTTTATTACAACAACTTTATTGATATGCCCAAACAAGCCGCATGTAGTCCTCACAGGCAGCAAAGAAGGGTAGAGATTATAAATAGCCTACAGTACATAGTTATCGACTATTTAATCTTAAAATATATTTCATTACTGATTTTTATATTTTGAGTGGTAATTACAGTAATATAACAAGGGTCGGATATTTCGACAGGATTTTTCTCCAGAATTTCCACCTCTTTACCTTCATAAGAAAAAATATTCAAACTTACTCCGGCATCACTGATGACAATTTTCCCATCAACAATAGTTTTTGAAAGAATAGTTATATATAACTTATCTTTATCTAATCGATATCTCCCTTTTAGCTTAATAACATTCCTGCCATCATCTTTATCACTTCCCAGATTAACCACAAATTTTCCATTCATATAAAATTCAAAGTTTTGACTTAATCCATTCCTCACTAACTTAGAATCCCGTTGCCAAACTCCTACAATATCTTTTTGAGTGATGTAAGTTTCCTTTTTTACTTGCGCAAAAACCGGGGCAAGCAGAAAATTCGAAATAAATACTAATATGATTAATGATACTTTCATAATCTAAAAATTAACAATAGGTATTATTTGAAATGATTTTTTGGGCACTATAGTTGGGTTTACTGTAAAAAAATTCACCTGATTTAACGTGGCAGGCTGCGTAAATACAGTTCCTTTTCCCGGGCCAACAGGCATGAATCCATTGTGCGCTCCAACATTAGCTATAGTACCTTTCGACAGATTCTCTCCCACTGAAAAAGTTCCGACATGGCCATGGTTATGAGGTGCTTTGCCTTGATTATAATATCCAAAGAAGGCCAATTGCCCATTAGTCGCAGCCGCGGATGCCGTAGCCTGGTCAACGTGTGTTAATATATCTGAATTTAAAAACAAGTCGGACATAACATTTGCCACTCCCGAAAAGTTAAGGCCAGAAGAATTATCGGTGGCGGAAATAACTGTTTGAAAAATATTTTGTGTTGCATAATTACAATATGTTGCGTCATCAGGCTCTAGTGAAGGATTATTCATGTTTAAATTTTGCGCCTCCTGAATAACAGTTGTCAAATTCACCTGGTTTACTCCTTTTTGACTTTCATCAAATCCTCTAAATATATAACGTTGATAATAGCTCTTTCCTGTCTGCTGATAAATTGCATTTGAGCCGTCCTCAACGTGTTTAACGAGATTCCCACCTTTATCATAAAAATCAGAGGGGGGAGTAACTCGATCAGATCTCGCGCCTATATAACCCATTCCCTGCGCATTAAGCCTATTTAACTCTTCAACATCGCGCTCCCGATCTTTTGAATCTGCGTTTAACATTCCATTCGGATCAATATATCTTATTGGATTATTATAGGCATAGGTATACGGGCTCCATTTTCTACTTATTTCCGACAAAGGATCTAATATGTGCCACCGTCCAACCTGAGCATCATACATTCTAGCACCATAGTCATACCATTCCAATCCACTACCATCCAAAAATTCCTTATTTTGCAACTCCTTCCCATTATACTTTAATCGATTGTCTACATAGTTAGTGCCTTTCAATGCATTTGAGCTTATTCCTACCATGGTTAACCCAAATGGATAATAATGTGTATCTTCCAGCAATGGTCCGCCGTTAATGCCTAATATAACATTGTCAAAATACAGTAAACGACGCCGTCCGGAGCTGTTATCTTAAAATTGACTAATCCCTGCAAAATCGAATACTCTATTTTCAGATTCTCATATTTCATCAACACCACTTTCCTCTCGGAATTAAGTGTAAACTTACCCGTATACCCTCCGAAATTAAAAGTGAATAAATCAGGTTGAGTGTCATAGGCTAACTGACCGCCCTCTGACACTTCGGCGGCGACCCGCATATACTTAATACCAGCCCTACTTGTTATGTCATTAACATAAGGTAACCAGGTGCTAGTTTCATCCGGACTTCCATACACATTCCTCGTAATTACACCTCCAGCTTCAAATACCCAGCCCATGCCCGTCCTGGATGCGATGGCATCCACTTTAACTCCGTTGGAATTATACCTCAGCTGTAATGGTACTTTCAAATGCTGTGTCTCCACCGTATATAGGGGAATACTTACGTCTGGCGATCCGGTAGCTAAACCCACCGGACTTTTCCCGTACTCACCAAGTGCCGATGCTGTTGGAGAAGGAGCGGTAATACTCAATGACTTTGTGATGGCGGCAAAATCATCCTGAGCGCGGCTACCAAGCGATAGCATGATCAGTAAACCGATAGCTAACCCTCGCTTTACAAACGAGGAACTGATTAGGGATCTTAATTCCATAGATATACTACATTAATATAGGGCGCTACAATAACTTTATTGATATGCACAAACAATCTCCTTCATGAGCTTTTTTTCCTGTAGGGATCATCAAGAAAAAGGCTAGTGAAAGTCATACATCAAACACTACGGCAATAAGCTAAAAAAGAAAGAAAACAGATAGCTTACAGTACATACTCATAAGTATAGAGGCTTGGTAAAGGGTTACTTGTTTTATTGTTTGCCGAATGTACGGATTCCGGAATATATTTTCAATAGCTGATAAAAGAATTTATTAAATATTAATGTTTGAATAACGATAAGCGAGATGGCAACCAGTTAGCGCTGATCGTGTAACCTTCACTTCTTCGTTACTTAAATTATCCAGCTAATTTCATGATTACTTGCCAACATTAATGGCCACTCTCCTTTTATAATTCGTCGGCGTTTCCCCTGTCACCTGCCTAAACAACCTCGCAAAATAATTAGGCGACTGAAAATTCAATTCAAACGCAACGCTGGCAATGTCTCTGCTGCCATCCTGCAGGAGAATCTGGCTATGGAGGATATTCACTTCATTGATCCATTGCTTAGGTGGCTTACCAGTGGCCTGTTTCACCACCTTATTGAGATAATTTTCCGTGATATTGAGCTTTTGGGCATAATAAGCTACCTGCCGTTGTTTCAGGTGGTGTTGCTGTACCAGTTCCCTGAAATGCAGTGAAATTTCCGTGGCCCGGGTCATATTACCATGGCCAGCCGCAGCGGACGCAATAATCTTTTGCAGGAAAGGCCTGAATACGCCGATGGCCACTTCCAGGGAGACATGCTTTAAGTTCAGTTCTTCTTCCATTAACTCCACCAGTTGGGAGAGCCAGCGAACTGCCGGTGTGGGCAGCTTAACAAAGGGAGAAGTAAAGAAAAAGTTAAACAGCTGCCGGTTCAACGCGAGGTTTTCAACCACCTCATTTTCAAATACGACAAAGAAGCCTTCGGCATCGCGGGATATCTCCAGGGTAGCGGTGATATTGGCCTGGCGGATCAACAGGATGGAGTTGGCGTTTAGCCGGTGTGCATCCGTTTCCAGTTGCTGAATAATATGCCCTTTGGTAACAAAAATCAGGAAGTTAAAAGTGGTACGATAGGGCAATACGGGTATCACAATATTCCGGAGGTATTCCTCTATTCTATACACCTGCAATTGTGCATCGTTGAGGAGTACCTGGCTGGAGATACCCGGCAGGAACTGCTTTTTATATTCAAAATTGGAAAAGATTTTTACGGAAGACCTCATAAGCACAAATTTACCTGTTTTTGGATACAATAGTCATGATTTGTGCTAGCCTCATTTTTCAATTCGCAGTAATTTGCAGGTCCGAAACATGAGTTTGTATTTCAGATACATATTATTAGTACTCTTCCTGATCGGTTTTTCCTTCACTGGAAAAAATCAGGGTCCACTCCTTCAAAGCCGTGGTAACAGCATCACATTATCCGCCAGTGTAGTGGATATGGAACAGCTTCAGGCAGCTCATGAACGCCTCCATCCGGAACAACTCATTTACATTAACGACAACGATAACGACGAAGAAGTAAGCCGTTTACTGAACGAACATCCCTATCTTCTTCTCAATAACCTGTCTGACTATTACCTTACGCTCCTCGAAAACCAGGATAATGCACCGGCATATTATACCGGATTTGTGCACGCGGATCGACCCATTGCGGCAGTCCCGAAATTCATACAGTACCACCAATTATTGATTCCCTTCCAATCCTGATTCGCCTTACCCATGGCGTATTTAGCCAACTTTAGAGAAAGTCGGGGCCGCTGTTGAAGCGCAGCTGAGGTATTTCGTATGTCAACTACCCCACTATACTTTCTGTAAGTGGAATATTATCTTCGTAAGCATAGGTCTTTCGAAGTACACTACATCGCTATCTTTTAAAATTTTAATCATATGCATCTGACTCCCAGAGAAACAGAGAAGCTGTTGCTCCATCTGGCCGGAGAACTGGCTGCCAAGCGTAAAGCAAGGGGCCTGAAACTCAATTATCCTGAATCTATCGCCTACATCAGCAGTATACTGCTGGAAGCCGCGCGCGACGGGCGTTCGGTGGCTGAACTCATGCAGTATGGCGCTACCCTGTTAACCCGTGAAGAAGTCATGGAAGGCGTGCCTGAAATGATTCACGACGTACAAATTGAAGCCACCTTTCCGGATGGCACCAAACTGGTCACCGTTCACAACCCAATCAGATAACCGCTAAACATCGCTCACATGATTCCCGGAGAATACTTTATCCCGGCAGGAGATATCACCTGTAACGAAGGCCGCGCCACTGTTACCATCAAAGTGGTGAATACCGCAGATCGCCCTGTGCAAGTCGGCTCTCATTTCCACTTCTTCGAAGTGAACCGCAAAATGGATTTTGATCGCGAAAAAGCATTCGGTATGCGCCTCAACATCGCTGCAGGAACCGCCGTTCGCTTCGAACCCGGTGAGGAAAAAGAAGTAGAGCTGGTCACCATTGGTGGCAACCGCAAAGCTTTTGGGCATAATAACCTGGTGAGGGGCGACACGACCACAGATGCCGCTAAAGCCGCTGCCATGGCAAAACTCGAACCGATGAACTTTAAAAACCAACCTCATGAGCCTGAAAATAAATAAAACCAAATATGCCAATCTGTATGGTCCTACTGTAGGCGATAAAGTGCGCCTGGGTGATACCAACCTGATTATAGAAATTGAAAAAGATTTCAATACCTATGGAGAAGAAAATAAATTCGGCGGCGGCAAAACCGTGCGGGATGGGATGTCGCAATCCAGTACCGCGCTGCGTGAGGAAGGCGTACTGGATTTTGTGATTACCAACGTGGTGTTGATGGATCACTGGGGCATCCTAAAAGGTGATCTCGGTATCAAAGACGGCCGCATTGTTGGCTTTGGCAAAGCAGGGAACCCCGACACCATGGACGGCATATCACCCAATATGATCATCGGCGCATCCACAGAAGTACATGGCGGCGAAGGCCTCATTGCTACGGCTGGTGGTATTGATACGCATATCCACTTTATCTCTCCGCAGCAGATAGAAACCGCGCTATTCAGCGGCGTTACCACTATGATTGGCGGAGGTACCGGTCCTGCTGATGGCACCAACGCCACCACTGTAACCCCTGGTAAATGGTTTATTGCCCGTATGCTGCAATCCGCGGAAGCCTTTCCGATGAACCTGGGCTTCTTTGGCAAAGGCAACTGCGCCACCGAAGGTCCGATTGCGGAACAGGTGGAAGCCGGTGCATTGGGCGTGAAAATCCATGAAGACTGGGGCGCTACACCGGCGGTGATTGATGCTTCGCTGAAAGTGGCGGATAAATATGACGTACAGGTAGCCATCCATACGGATACCCTCAATGAAGCGGGCTTCCTGGAAGACACCATGAATGCCATCAATGGCCGCGTGATCCATACGTTCCATACAGAAGGCGCTGGTGGCGGTCATGCGCCCGATATCATCAAAGCGGCCATGTATCCAAATGTATTGCCCGCCTCTACCAACCCTACCCGTCCGTTTACCAAAAACACCATTGATGAACACCTGGACATGCTGATGGTATGTCACCACCTGAGCAAAAGCATTCCGGAAGATGTGGCGTTTGCAGATTCCCGTATCCGTCCGGAAACTATTGCGGCGGAAGACATCCTGCACGACCTCGGCGTATTCAGCATTATGAGCTCCGATTCACAGGCCATGGGGCGTGTAGGCGAGGTAGTTACCCGCACCTGGCAAACTGCCGATAAAATGAAAGTACAACGTGGCTTCCTGCCGGAAGATGCTGCCAGCAACAACGATAACTTCCGTGCAAAACGCTACATCGCCAAATATACCATCAACCCGGCCATTGCACATGGTATCTCGGAGCATGTAGGCTCTGTTGAACCCGGCAAATTTGCGGATGTAGTACTGTGGAAGCCCGCACTGTTTGGTGCGAAACCAGAAATGATTATTAAAGGAGGCATGATCATCGGCGCTAAAATGGGTGATCCGAATGCGAGCATTCCAACACCGCAGCCAGTGATCCTACGTAAAATGTTTGGCGCTTATGGCAAAGCATTATCCCGCTCCTGCATCACCTTCGTGTCCCAGGCATCGCTGGATAATGGCATCGTGAAAGAATATGGTCTGGAAAAAGTAGTGCTGCCGGTAAAAGGTTGTCGCAACATTGGTAAGAAAGACCTGATCCACAACGATAAAACACCGGACATCACCGTGAATCCTGAAACCTACGAAGTACGCGTGGATGGTCAGGTGATTACCTGCGAGCCCGTAGATGTGGTGCCTTTGGCGCAACGTTATTTCCTGTTCTAAGAAAAAAGAGTTTGTATGATTATAGAATCAGTACTAGGCAATACGGACAACCTATCGATCGCTGATCGGCCAGTAGACCTGCTGCACCTGGAATGGTTTGAAACGACTAAACGTATCCAGCGTAAGAAAACAGCGGCTGGCCGCGAGATCGCGATCCGCTTTCTCCGGGAAGGCCAGCGCCTGCGCCAGGGCGATATCCTGGTGATGGACGAGCAGCATGCAGTAGTGGTGGATAYCATTCCCAGCGATGCCATTGTTGTAACGCCGCGGAACCTGCTGGAAATGGGAAGCGTATGCTACGAAATAGGCAACAAACATCTTCCCGTATTCATACAAAACGACCAGGTACTACTGCCTTTCGAAGAACCGATATTCCGTTGGCTCCAGGCCAGCGGATATGCTATCGAAAAACAGCATACCCGTTTGACCAACCTGCTGAATGCCAATGTACAGCCGCATAGTCATGGTAGCGGCAGCAGTTCACTGTTCTCCAAAATTATGGGCCTAACATCGAAACAATGATGACGCATCACTTTTTCCTCGGCAGCCTGTTGCACCTGAGTGATCCCACACTGCCCATTGGTGGCTATACACATTCCAATGGCCTGGAAACGTATGTGCAACAAGGTATGGTGCACAATACCGCTACTGCGGAACAATTTGTACAACAAATGCTGACCGCCAACCTGCATTTCAACGATGCGGCCTTTGTATGCCTGGCTTACCAGGCGGCGGCCAACAACGATCTGCCGGCTCTCCTGTTGCTGGATGCAGAGCTGAGTGCATTGAAACTGCCTGCGGAAATACGCAATGCCAGCCAGAAGCTGGGGCTGCGACTGATCAAAATTTTCCGCCGGCAGCAGGCTTTTGCGTTCGCATCTGCCTATGAAAATGCCATCACAAAGAAACAAACAGACGGACACTATGCCATTGCCTTTGGCGTATATGCTTCCCTGTTAGAAATCCCCTTGCCGGAAGCCTTGTATGCATTTTACTATAATGCTACCGCCGGCATGGTGACAAATGCCGTGAAGCTGGTGCCCCTCGGGCAACTGGACGGGCAGGATATCCTGTTTCGTATGCAGACCGTAATTGCCGGATTGATAGAAAAAACCATTCACCTCGACAGAGACCTGGTGGGCGTATGCAATACCGGTTTTGATATCCGGTGTATGCAGCACGAACGCCTGTACTCCCGGTTATACATGTCTTAACTTTTTTAAAATTATCCACTCATGAGTGACAGAAAATATGTGAA
Source organism: Chitinophaga sp. 05T412 (assembly GCF_056396465.1). Taxonomy (NCBI): domain Bacteria; kingdom Pseudomonadati; phylum Bacteroidota; class Chitinophagia; order Chitinophagales; family Chitinophagaceae; genus Chitinophaga; species Chitinophaga sp. 05T412. Next base: position 92,687 of record NZ_JBFTLN010000021.1, on the reverse strand, counting down.
AATTGGTGTAGCCGGCCCCGTAGGTTCCGGTAAAACAGCGCTGATTGAAAGGCTCTCCCGCCATCTGATGAATCATTACAGCATTGGTGTGATCACTAACGATATTTACACCAAAGAAGATGCGGAATTCCTCACTAAAAACAGCCTGCTTCCCAAAGAGCGCATCATTGGCGTAGAAACCGGCGGATGCCCGCATACTGCTATCCGCGAGGATGCCAGCATGAACCTGGAAGCAGTAGATGAAATGGCAGCCCGTTTCCCGGATGTGGAAATCATCATGATTGAAAGCGGCGGTGATAACCTTAGTGCCACTTTCAGCCCTGACCTGGCGGATGTTACCATCTTTGTTATTGATGTAGCAGAGGGAGATAAAATCCCGCGTAAAGGAGGTCCCGGCATTACCCGCTCTGACCTGCTGGTGATCAATAAAATTGACCTGGCGCCTTATGTACACGCAGATCTGGGCGTCATGGAAAGAGATGCCCGCAAAATGCGCAACGGTAAACCGTTTGTATTCACCAACCTGATGTCTTTACAAGGACTGGATACGGTGATTGGCTGGATTCAGAAATATGCATTGCTGGAAGACAGCGCAGAACCAGCTTTGGTGAGATAAACAAGCAGCATGAAGAACAGGCTAACTATCACGAGCGGATTTAAAAACCAGCGCTCGTACCTGAAAGATACTTTCTTTACGCCCCCTTTCCGGGTGGCCGACATCAGCGAACATCGCAGTGATCCTACGTTGTACCTGATGGTGATGAGCTCATCACCGGGGATGCTGGATGGAGACGACTATGATATTGATATTGTGGTAGAAGCAGGCAGCCGTCTCCAACTCCAGTCTCAGTCGTATCAACGACTGTTCAATATGCAGCGGGGCGCTACCCAGCAACAACGCATACAACTGCATCCCGGCTCGGCTTTCACCTATGTACAACATCCGGTGGTGCCACATGAGAATGCCATCTTTAAAGGGAAAAACCATATTGAGGTAGCGGATAATTGTATGCTCACCTTCGGGGAAATACTGACCTGTGGCAGAAAGCATTCCGGTGAGATATTCCGGTACAGCTCTTTCCACAATATCACGGAGATCTTCCATAACGGTCGCCTCCTGGTAAAAGATAATCTCCTGTTGCAGCCTGCCCTGGTGGATATGGCGGCCATCGGGCAAATGGAAGGATATACCCATCAGGCTACTTTGCTGCACGTCAACACCTGTACGCCAATCACTGAGGAGCAAGTAAATATTTTGTATGAGTTATTGGGAGATGAAAAAGCAGTATCCATAGGTATCAGCAATCCTTCCCCGTGCGTGCTGGGAGTGCGTATCCTTGGCAATGGAGGAGAGCAGCTATTTTCCTGTCTGCAACGCATCGCCGCTTATTTCCGGACCATTGAAAAAGAGATATTGGTATGAATGCAGGATTAACAACACTTGTGCTGTCGGCTGTTACCATCAGCTGTTTGCATACCGCCACCGGCCCGGATCACTATTTGCCCTTCATCGTTTTGTCGCGCTCCCGTAAATGGAAGCTGTCTAAAACAGTGTTGTGGACCGTACTCTGTGGCTTCGGGCATATCTTCAGTTCTGTATTAATCGGGCTGTTGGGTGTATTGCTGGGTTGGCAGCTATCAAAGCTCACCTGGTTCCAGGACGTAAGAGGCAACCTCTCCGGCTGGTGCCTGCTGGGATTTGGCGTACTCTATTTACTCTGGGGACTACGCCAGGCGTGGCTGAATAAACCACATAAACATTTCGATGTGTATGGCGACGGAGATATTTACGTATACGAACATAAACATGGAGAGATCGTATATCCGCAAAACCGCGTGAAAGTAACGCCCTGGATACTGTTTGCCATCTTCGTGATGGGGCCCAGTGAACCATTGGTACCCTTGCTTTTTTATTCCGGCTCTCATCGCTCGGGGCTGGAAGTGATTGTATTAATCACCGTATTCGCCATCACCACCGTACTCACCATGCTAACCATGGTATTGGTGGGTTGCTATGGTTATTCCATCATCAAAACAGATAAACTGGAACGTTATGTCCATGCTATAGGAGGGGCCGTGGTAACGCTTTGCGGCGTAGGCATGGTTTTCCTCGGCTGGTAAAATATCATACACATGCAAGAACAAAAATTGTTACCTGTCACCCGGCTTCTGAAGGGTGTAGGGCAAATCATGCTTCAACCGAACGCCTGGACCGGTGTACTTTTCCTCACAGGCATCTTCTATGATTCCGCCATCATGGGGCTTGCCGCTCTGCTGGCCGTATGCACCGGCACTGGTACCGCCTGGCTGTTGCGCTATCCGGAAGAAGAAATTAACCAGGGATTATATGGCTTTAGCCCTACGCTGGTAGGCGTAGCACTGACCTTCTATTTTGCGCCCACCCCGGTTATCTGGATCGCGGTGATGATTGGATCAGCATTGGCGGCCATACTTCAGCATGCCATGATTAAACGGAACATCCCTGGATTTACTTTACCGTTTATCCTTATCACATGGGTATTATTGTTTGTTTTCAAACATCTTTACGTGATAGCGCCTTCTGTAGAAGTAACCTCTGTAGCACAGGCATATGATGATTTCACCGTTACCACACACGGTTTTGGAGAAGTGATTTTCCAGGGCAGCATTTTAGCTGGACTGATTTTTTTCCTGGGTGTATATGTGAGCTCACCGGTTGCGGCGCTGTATGGCGTGATAGGATCTGTGCTGGGCGCCTATATTTCACTGCAGTTTGCAGAACCCGCAGCAGACATCCATATGGGGTTGCTTAGTTTCAACGCCGTTTTATGCGCCATTACTTTCTCCGGAAAGGATTTTAAAGATGGGGTTTGGGTATTGATAGCCGTCGTGCTTTCTGTGATGATTGATTTAGGCATGCTGGCCATGCACATGGCAGTGCTCACGTTCCCGTTTGTAGCCGCTTCCTGGGGCACGCTGGTATTGAAAAAATTGGTAACGAAGATGAATATAAAGAATGCTTAGACGAATGACAATCGCTGCGCTGATAGCAGCCGGACACTATGCTTATGCGGGAACACCGCAAGATTCCATTCCGTTAAAGGAATCCCACCTTTCTCCCATAGAAGTAACTGCGCCGAAAGTAGAACGCGCCATGCTGAAAGTGGATCTCAAAATGACGCCGGTCAATACCGCACAGGACTTACTGCGCAAAGTACCCGGGCTCTTTATTGCCCAACACGCCGGCGGTGGTAAAGCAGAACAGATATTTCTCCGGGGATTCGATAACGACCATGGCACGGATATTAATATCAGTGCGGACGGCATTCCCGTGAACATGGTGTCTCATGCACATGGACAGGGTTATGCTGATCTGCACTTCCTGATCCCGGAAACCATTGAAGGGATTGATTTTGGGAAAGGTGCTTATTATCCATCCAAAGGAGATCTGAATACCTCCGGGTATGTGAGCTTTCATACTTTCGACAGCCTTCCTGCCAGCATGGTAAAACTGGAAGCAGGTTCCTTCAACACCGTGCGGGGAACAGGATTATTTAACCTGTTGCATAAAAGCGGCGCCCGTGCAGAGAATGCATATATCGCTGCAGACTATGGCTACAGTGATGGTCCGTTTGATGTACCACAACATTTTAACCGGCTGAATCTCTTCGGAAAATATAACAAGTGGCTAAACGACCATAACTATATTAACTTCCAGGCTTCAACTTTTCGCAGCGGCTGGAATGCATCCGGGCAAATTCCGGAAAGAGCGGTAGCGGAAGGGTTGATTAGTCGCTGGGGCTCCATTGATCCCACAGAAGGTGGCAACACACAGCGTACCAATGCCGCATTTACCTGGCGCCATATTTTCAACAACAACGCGGAAACCACGTCCTTCCTGTATTACACACATTATGAATTCAATCTCTTTTCCAACTTCACCTTCTTCCTGAAAGATCCGGTGAATGGCGATGAAATTGAACAACGGGATGATCGCAATATGTTTGGCTTTCAGCAACAGTACACCCAACAGTTCGGCAATTTCCGCTGGGAATCCGGAGTGGGCGTTCGGGTAGATGATATCATGGACCTGGAGCTGAATCATGTGCATCGCCKGGATTCATTGCTGGGACGGGAGTCCTGGGGTAATGGTACCGAAACTAACCTATATGCCTACACGGGATTAACGTGGCATAAAAACGGCTGGACCATTGCACCGGGATTACGTTTCGACGAACTGCTGTTTAATTACCACGATCAGCTACTCCCTTCCACCGGTAGGGAGCAGGCGGCCAGGGTAAGTCCTAAATTAAATTTCAGCTACTCACCGAATACACATATTCAGTGGTATCTGAAAACCGGTCTTGGTTTTCACTCCAACGATATGCGGGTAGTCATACAGCAACAAGGCAGGAACATTATGCCAATGTCTGCCGGCGCTGATTTGGGCGCTATCTGGAAGCCACTGCATAACCTCTTTATACAACCTGCTATCTGGTATACCTATCTGCAACAGGAATTTGTATATGTGGGAGATGAAGCCGTAGTAGAACCCAGCGGTAAAACACGCAGACTGGGTGTAGACCTTACCGTGCGTTATCAGCCGGTTCGCTGGTTATACCTGGATGCGGATATCAACTATGCACATGGCCGTTTTATTGATGAGCCTAAAGGGACCAACTATATTCCGCTGGCGCCTGTGCTGACCAGCACCGGCGGCGCCGCCGTACAATTCGGTAAAGGATTTTCTGCGAATATGCGTTACCGTTATATGAAAGCCAGACCGGCCAATGAAGATAACAGTGTCACGGCACATGGTTATTTTGTGAACGACCTGGCATTAGCGTATACGCATAAAAACCTGGAATTCACCCTTGGCGCGCAAAACCTGTTTAATGTAAACTGGAATGAAGCGCAATTTGAAACCGAAACCAGACTGCAACAGGAGCAGCATCCGGTAACAGAGTTACATTATACACCGGGAACACCGTTTGCGTTGAAAGCAGGAGTGGCGGTGAGGTTTTAATGGGGCATAACAGGCGTGGCGATTACAGCGCCGGAAAAACAGGTGGATTATTGAACGGTATTTATTATTTTGCTTTAGATATCAACCAACTTTTATACACCGATTCGCCTGTAAGCGCCACGCCAATGACAAATGAACTGAGCGACCTGGAACTGTTTCAGCTACTCCAACAGGGGGATGAAGGCGCTTTTACCATTTTGTATAAACGATATTGGAAACTACTCTTTTCTATTGCTGCCAATAAACTGGACAGCCTCGGGGAAGCCGAAGAGCTGGTACAGGACGTATTCTCCGATATATGGGCCCGCCGAGGGCAAATTGAGTTGACCAGTCATCTGGCCGCTTACCTTGCCGTAGCGACTAAATACCGGGTGATTAATTTACAGGCCAGAAAAAAAAGAGCCCGGGCGTATTCCGCTTATGCACAGGAACAACTTTCACCACTCGACCATTCTACCGAACAATGGCTTGGTTTCGAAGAATTGAAGGCGCAATTATCCCTGCTGGTGGCGCAACTCCCGGAACGCTGCCGCGTTACCTATCAGCTTAGCCGCGAGCACGGGCTCTCCCAGAAAGAAATTGCCCGGGAAATGGATATCTCTGAAAAAGCAGTAGAACATAATCTCGCCAGGGCTATAAAATCACTGAAATCGGGACTCAAACACCTCTCCTCCCTCCTTTGCTCCACCCTCCCCTGATTTTTTTTCCGCCGCATATGGGGATAGGCCCATTTCGATTGACCTAATATAAACACCAGCTTGTTATGAGTGAGGAGCAATCACCATCGCGATACGAAATACTGGCAGAAAAATGGCTAACGGGAACGATTACACCGGAAGAAGCCAAAGAATATGCAGACTGGTACAATGCCGGTCAGGATGCCCCTGTGGACATTCCGGCGGCATTGGCCAGCAGTGAAAGCGATCACGAACAACGCATGCTCCGGCAAATAAAAAATAACCTGGGCATGCAGCAGTCTACCTCAACGCGGGTACGAAAATACGTATGGTGGGCAGCTGCCGCTATATTATTGGGCGTTGTTACCACCAGCTACCTGTTGACACATCGTACACCAACACCCCAGCCACCTTTGGCCGCTATACAGGATGTAATGCCCGGGTCAGACAAAGCCATTCTTACCCTCGGCAACGGACAACAAGTCATATTAGACAGTAGCAGCAGTGGGCAAATAGCCGCTCAAGGCAATGTGGCCATCATCAAAAAAGACGATGGCTCACTTTTATATACATCTCCCGAAAACACCCATACCCACGAAGTACTCTATAATACCCTGACCGTTCCCCGGGGAGGACAATATAAACTCACGCTCCCCGATGGCTCACGGGTATGGCTCAACGCCGCCAGCACCTTAAAGTATCCTACTGCTTTTACTGGCCCACAGCGGATTATAGAACTTAATGGAGAAGGATACTTTGAAGTAGCCCCCCAGGCAGGCAAACCATTTTTCGTATATACCCGACAGGTAAAAGTAGCCGTACTCGGTACCAGCTTCAATATCATGTCTTATCCCGATGAAAAAAACGTATATACGACCCTGTTATCCGGCGCGGTGAAAGTGACCAGCGGTCAACAGGAAAAACTGCTGACACCAGGCCACCAGGCCATTGCTGATAATGATAACAATGAGATGCTGGTACAGGAAGTAGAAACATCGCAGACTATTGCCTGGAAAGAAGGTATGTTCCGCTTTGCCGGCAATAATATCCCGATGGTATTACGGCAAATATCCCGGTGGTACGACATAGATATTGAATACCAGGGCACCCCTCCTTCCGGACATCTTACCGGGAAAGTACCCCGGCAGATGCCCCTATCGGACGTGATGCGTATCCTGGAACTCAGCGGCGTGCACTCCAGGCTGGAAAAAGGAAAGTTAATTGTATCGCACTAAGTATATATTCCACCGTTAGCAAAAGCTATTATTAACCAAAATCAATGTTCCGTTATGAAAAATGCGCCATAAACTGCGTACCCGGTAATCCATAAAAAAACCAGGAGCGCTTGGACCCGCCCCTGGCTGAATGTCTGGGTTACTATAAAACAACATCCGACTAAAGATTATTGATTTCTACACCCAAACACTGCAAATCTATGCAATTGGATTGTTATGTTAAAACCGTTCCTGTAGCACGGTTCCTATTCACCAGACGCCGCTTCAGGCGTCAGGCAAGCAGCCCGGTTAACGGCCCTTGCCTCCGTAATCAAGTTATCAGGGTTATGAAACTAACCAGCCTGTTACTCACACTATTTTGTTTGAACGTATCTGCCGGCGCCTTCGCACAGCGTATTTCACTCAACGTGAAAGATAAATCGCTCGAAAAGGTGTTTGACCTCATTGAACATCAAACGTCCTATACGTTTGTATACCGCAATGAATGGCTCACAGATACCAAACCAGTGAACATGAACATTACCGGCGCATCTATTGATGAGGTAATGAAAACCTGCTTAAAACAACAACCACTCTACTACGAAATCATCGACAAAACCATCATCGTTTCCCGCAAAGCCATCACCCCGGTGGTAGCCGCCACCCGCGCTGCCATCAGTGGAAAGGTGGTGGATGAAAAAGGTCGCCCGCTTTCGTATGTAAGCGTAAGTATTAAAGGCACCCAGAAAGGCGCCTACACAGACGACAACGGTGAATTCCGCCTGGATGCTGCAGAAACAGATGTCCTGGTAGTTTCCCTCGTGGGCTATAACAGCCGGGAAATAGCCGTGGGCCGACAATCCAGTCTGCAGATTGTACTCACGCCCGCCATCAGCGACCTTAACCAGATAGTGGTGGTAGGTTATGGCACCCAGAAAAAAGTAAATGTTACCGGCGCCGTTGCTTCCGTAAAAGGAAGTGAAATTGCCAAATCACCCGTTACCGATATCAGCAACTCCCTCGCCGGCAGATTACCTGGCATCAGGGCCGTGCAATATAGCGGAGAACCAGGTAAAGATGGCTCCAATATTGATATCCGCGGATTTGGTCCCGCACTGGTGATTGTAGATGGCGTTCCGGCTACCTTTCAACAACTGGACCCTTCCGAAATAGAAAGTATCTCCATCCTGAAAGATGCCTCTGCCGCCATTTACGGCGTACGTGCTGCCAATGGTGTTGTACTGGTAACTACGAAAAAAGGTACCGTATCCCGTCCTAAAATTACTTACAACGGATACACAGGGATACAAAGCAATACCAAATATCCCCGCTTCGTGAATGCCACAGAATTCGCGGAACTCACCGATGAATCACAACTCAACCAGAGCCTCCCCGTGGTATATGGCCCCGAAGCCGTACAGAAATTCCGGGAAGGCCAGAAAGGATATGAAAGCGTGAACTGGTTCAACGCCGCCATCCGGAAAAATAGTCCGCAACAATACCACAACATCAACGTCAGCGGCGGTACCGAAGCCACCCGCTACTTCTTTTCCCTCGGATACCTTAACCAACAAGGGATGTGGACCAGCGGCGATACCTGGTTTAAACGCTACAACTTCCGCAGTAATATCAGCACCAAAATCAGTAAACGCCTCACCGCTGAACTGAACCTGGGTGGGCGACTCGAAAACCGCCACTATCCGGGTGTTGAAGCCGGCGTACTCATGGATCAGGTGCAAAGAGCCTATCCTACCTATCCGCTTTATGCCAACGGTAATCCGGATTATTATGCGGTCACCAACATCTCTCAAAATGTACTCGCCAGCAGCAACAGCGATTATTCCGGCTATCAGGCACAGAAATACCGTAACCTTAGCGGCATCGCGGCGCTTACCTATGAGATCCCCTATGTGAGCGGATTAAGTGCCAAAGCCTTGTTCTCTTATCAGTCAGGTAATGAAAATGATAAGATCTGGAAGAAGAAATATGAGCTGTATAACTATGACGAGGCTACGAAAAAATATACCTCCGGATATATCGGTAACGCGCCCTCTACTTTAAAACAATTAAATGATCAGCGCGACAACAGCCTGTTGCAGTTCTCCCTCAACTACAACACCACCTTTGCCCGCGATCATCATATAAAAGCCTTACTCCTCGCCGAACAAAATCAAATCATACAGGGTAACTTCGACGCCTACCGTGAGTTTACACTCGATGGCCTCGACCAGCTCTTTGCCGGCGCCAGTACCAACAAAAATAATAACGGCGCTGCCAGTGAAGAAGCCTATATGGGTTATGTAGGCCGCGTGAACTACGACTATAAAAACCGCTACCTGCTGGAACTCGGATTTCGTTACGACGGCTCCTATAAATTTTCACCGGATCACCGCTGGGGCTTCTTCCCCACCGTTTCTGCAGGCTGGAGAATCAGTGAGGAACCTTTCTTCCATAATGCCACCAACATCGTCAACAACCTCAAAGTCAGAGGCTCCTGGGGTAAACTTGGAGATGATACCAGGGCCGGCGCCTTTCAATATCTCACCGGTTATACTTATCCCGCAGGTAAATATATTTTCGGAGGAAATATGCTCAGTGGTCTTACGCCCGCCGGCACACCAAACCCACTGCTCACCTGGTTCAATGCCACTACTACCAACATCGGCTTTGAAGCCGGTTTCCTGAAAGATATGCTGACCATTGAACTGGATCTCTTCTATCGCAACAGAACCGGATTACTGGCCAACCGTAACTTGTCGCTACCCGGCACTTACGGCGCCACCCTGCCACAGGAAAACCTGAACAGCGACCGCACACAGGGCTTTGAACTGGTATTGGGGTACAATAAGAAAATAGGTGATATCGTATTGAATGTATCTCCTAATATCACCTGGACCCGCACCAAAGATGTTCACCTGGAACGCGCCAACTCCACCAACGCGTACGCCAACTGGAGAGACAACAGAACAAACAGATGGCAGAATACAATCTGGGGCTACCGCGCCGCCGGACAATTCCAAAACCAGGATGAAATAGCCAATTGGGCCATACAGGATAAAAAAGGAAATACCACCCTCAAACCAGGAGATATCAAATATGAAGATCTCAACCACGATGGCATAATAGATCAGAACGATCAAACGATTATTGGTCGCGGCAATACACCTGAACTGTTCTATGGCCTGAACCTCTCCGCCACCTGGAAAGGATTTAGCCTGACCATCTTACTGCAGGGCGCCGCCAACTACAACGTGCTGATTGATGGTGCGCTGAAAGATCCTTTCAGCAACGGTAGTAATACCTACGCTTTCTTTACCGATCGCTGGCACCGCAAAGATCCCTATAATCCGCAAAGCGAATGGGTGCCGGGTAAATATCCGTCCACCATCGCTAATGGCCTCGACAACAATCGCCGTATTTCCACTTACTGGCTGAAAGATGCTTCCTACCTGCGTATGAAGACACTGGAATTAGGTTACAATCTGCCTAAACCATTGCTGGCTAAAGTAGGGATAGAACAGGTCAGATGCTACTTTGCGGCACAAAACCTGTTCACCTTCGACAACCTGAAATTTATTGATCCGGAAATCCCTACCAACGACGATACCAACTACGCTGGTAATGGTAAGTATTATCCGCAACAACGGGTACTTACCCTGGGACTCAACCTGCAATTCTGATCACCCATCAAGACTACACATGAAAAACATATATAAACACATCTCCTGCCTGCTGCTGGCCCTCGCCATCAGCTCCTGCAATAAGGACTTCCTTGACCGGAAAGCCCAAAACATCATTGCAGATGATGCAGCCTATGGCTCTTTATCAGGCATACAGGCACTCACCGCTACCCTGTATAATAATTTGCCCACAGAAGATTTTGATTATACCTGCGAAGGGAACCAGGCAGCATTTCCCAGCCAGGCAACAGATGAAGCCGTACGTTCCTATAGCTGGGGCGCCACACTGGACCCCATCCTAGGGGATGAAATGTTTCCCTGGTGGCAATATAACCACGTAAGAACCGTGAATGATTTCATTGAAAAAATTGGTACTACCACCAGCATCAGCAGTGAACTGAAAAACCGCTTCCTCGCGGAAGCCCGGTTCATCCGCGCCTTCTATTATTTTGCCCTGGTAAAACGATATGGTGGCGTACCGCTGATTACCAAAGTACAGCAGTTCAATGGCAACAACCTGGAAGAACTGAAAGTACCCCGTAACAAAGAACAGGAAATATATGAGTTCATAGGTACGGAACTGGATGCCATCACAGATCAACTTCCTGAAACCTATAGTGCCGATGAACGCTACAGGGCTACCCGCTACGCCGCCTATGCGCTTAAATGCCGCGCCATGCTTTACGCGGCGTCTATCGCCAAATATGGCGCCGTGCAATTGAATGGCATCGTTGGTATTTCCGGTAACGCAGAAGGATACTGGCAAAAAGCCTTTGATGCCGCCGCGCTGATTATCAATTCCGGCAAATTCCAGTTGTACAATGGTTATACCGACAAAGCCACTAACTTTCAACAGCTATTCCTCACCGCCGGTGACCTGGAGAAAAATAAAGAAATCATTTTTGTAAAAACGTATCTGTCGCCCGACCTCGCCCATGGCTTCGATTTCTTCAATGCGCCACAAAGCTTTAAAATAGACTACGGCTGCGCCACCAATCCGACCCTGGAACTGGCGGAAGAATTTGAGTATACAGATGGCAGCAAAGGCACCTTAAAAGTAAATGACGCAAGCGGTGCGCCGATTGTATATAGCAACCCGGCTGATTTATTCAAAAATAAAGATCCCCGGTTCGTAGCCAGTATTTTGCATCCGTTCGCCGCATGGCAAAATGGTATCCTGGAAATAAGAAGAGGGGTGATTGATAACGGCGTGAAATATACTGCCGCCAATCTCACCGACACCTATGGCAGCGGTGCTAACAGCATTCCACGTGTAGGTAAAGACGGCCCTATGATTTCCGGTGATCCTACTAAAACAGGCTTCTATATTAAAAAATTCATGGACCCCGTAAACCGGCTCAATGATGGTCGCTCTACCACTCCATGGACGATTTTCCGCTTTGGAGAAGTACTGCTCAACTATGCTGAAGCAGCCATTGAATTGGGTAAAACCGCTGAAGCCCTCAACGCCATCAATCAAATCAGGGATCGCGCCGGCATCAAACAACTGACAAGCATTACCCGCGACCAGGTACGACATGAGCGGAAAGTAGAGCTGGCCTTCGAAAATCACCGCTGGTGGGATATGTGCCGCTGGAGAGTGGCCACCGACGTGCTAAACAATACCCAGTTCCACTCTCTCTATCCGTGGCTGATGTGGGAAAATGGCCAGTCGCCCGCCAATATGAAGTATACCTTCGAAATTGTACCGACGCCTAAAAACACCCGCACTTTCCTGTCGAGAATGTATTACCAGAAAATACCCAACGGGGAAATCGATAAAAACAGCCGACTCGTTCAAAATCCAGGATTCTAAAATTTTCGTCATGAAACATTCTTTTCTCCATACATACAGCTTCCTGTTGCTGGCCGCCATTGCCTCCGGCAGTTGCAAAAAAGATAATTACCAAAGTCCCGATGCGCGGTTATATGGTATATTGAAAGATAATACCACTAACAACGCCGTGCCGGTACAAACCATGAATGGCGCGGTGATCCGGTACTATCAACTGGAATACAGCACCAACAATCCTAATCCGGTAAATACCGCCGTACATGCCGATGGCGCTTATGAAAATGCCATGCTGTTCTCCGGTAAGTATAAAGTAATAGCAGAAGGTCCTTTCTACTATCCGGATACACTGACCATACAAGTGAACGGGCAAACGCAACAGGATATACCGGTAAAACCATTTTTGTATATCAATGCAACCGCCAGCGATATAACGGCTAACAGTGTTACCCTAAAATATACGGTGAAGCGGAATGCCAATACGCAGAAAATAGCGCGTGTAGCGGCAGTAATAGGCACCACCGCCGGTGCAGATGTAAATAGTTATAAGTTGAATGATGCACAGGATGTACAAAATACACCGGATGCTACTATCGAAAGTACGACTTACGAAAAAACATTCACCGGGCTGCAACCCAATACTACTTACTATTTAAGAGCAGCGGCACGTACCGCGGGAGGCGCAGAAAATCCCTCGCAGTATTTTAATTATACGCCGGTTATTAAAATAACAACAGGACATTAAAAAATAAAACGGGGCCATAAAGGCCCCATTTTATTTTCTTGTTTTATTTATTCAGGCACTATTCTTATTTTTTCGCCCTTCGTGGTGGATATCGTAAACCTACCTCCTTTCATTTCTTCTGCACGCTGACCTCCTCTGATCACCCGTATCTTCCTGTTTTTCCAGGGATTATCGATGGTTAAAGTTCGTCCTCTTTCACTGACAAATTCCACGTCAGAAATATTGCCCGATTTTCTTTTGGCAGACACCAAAAATGCGCCGTTGGCTCTTAGTTGGTTAAACGAAGCGTCTATCCCTGCCGGTAGCACGGGAAATAACCGGATCACATTGCCCACACTCATACATAACATCTCATCAATAGCATTAGTGACCACACATGAATTTTCTATACCATGCACATTATTATTGATAAAGCCATTGGGGCGGGTATTGGCAATAAAAGCATGCAGTTTGTTATAGATGGTATCTGCATTATAGCCCACCCTGATGGCCGCCATAAAGAAGCTGCTGCTGGTATTATAATCTCTCCACCGTTTCATTTCATCTACCGTATTCCTGGACACTGACAACAACGCCGTATCGCTATCCAGTGTAATAGCATTTGACGGATAGATATGCTGGATACCCAGGCCATTGCCATCGTACCAATCCAATCCTTTCTCTGTATAGCGGAACACCACACGACCATTCCGGACTTGCGTGGGAAACGGGCTGATATGGTCCAGTATATTTTTCCATTTCTGCATCTCTGTTGGATGGATGTGCATATTGGCGCTCATATCAATCATCAGATTAAACACATTTCGCACTAACCCTAAAGACAGGATAGGATTGAGATCATGGCCAGATCCTTCGTGAATGGCGTCGTTATAAATGACATAACGTCCATCTTCCAATTTCAGATAATCTTCCCAGAACTCCGCCACTGCCTTTGCATACGGGTATATCTTTTCAGCATAATTGGTATCATAAGTGCTATACCAGTATTGCCCCATGTTTAGCAACGCATAAGCCGCATTAGACCGTTGCTGCCAAAACATACCCCCTTTTTCAATACCTGTTGGATGAAAACGGGAATATAATGTATCCACCTGCCGCGTCACTTCTATTCCCAGGGGGCCAATTCCCACCGGGTATAATACCCCTCTGGTATGTGTTACCTGTTCTGCATACCATTTCCCTCTCGGCATAAATGCCAGTACAGGGGCATCATGGGGCAATGCCTGTTCCAGGCGGTTGGCGGTATATAGCGCATAAAACGGCGCTTCAAAATTGTAATTCAGGTGGTAATCGTTATTCCACGCGGGGGTATCATCAGAGATCCATCCAAAAATTCCCGGAGGGAAATTTATATTCCGGCTACAGGCGCCCATGGTATACAAGCCCTGATAATAGCTTTTCATCATCACCGTATCATTCAATACCACATTGGATTTCTGCCAGTATTGTTTCCACCAGGCGTTATGCTCCTCCAGAAAACCGGCAACACTTCTTTCATCCATACCCGCAAGGCGGTCCCTGACGAACCCCAATGGATGCTGCTGTCCGAAATTACTTCCAACAGCTATCGCCAGGAGTAGTGGCTGCCCTTTTTTAACCAGAATTTCTGACCGTGTATCACTATTAATTATCTTTACCTTAATAGCTGCTTCTGCAGGTATATCCACCTCATCTTCGAAGGAACGTGTTTGCCATATAACATTTTTCAATCGTCCGGCAGAAAGTTTGGCCATCTTATTTTCCGGCGCCCCCAGATTAACAGATACTTTTGCATTCTGTTCCAACGCATCCACTTTAATAAAAATCAGGTTTTGCGTAGCGCAAACCCAGGAAGTAACAGATATATTATTACCAATCCGGGCCACAGTTTGGCCATTCCAGATATCCTGACTGGCCGAAAATGACTGCTCATTATTGTTGTCTATTGCCTGAAAGTCGATATCAAGGTGAGCTACCAGCCTGCTTCCCGCCTGACTAAACTCTCCATCTCCATGACCATATCTGGATACCCATCTGCCAAAATCAGTTTTTGAAATATAGTATCTCAGCTTATTGGGTTGATAACCGAATGTCGCCAGCAGGTCGCCATTACCCATCAGTGGCGCATCTGTAGAGGTATGCGTTGGAATTTCCTGAGGCGGTTTGGTCCAGGTATTTTTATACGGTGGAATAAAGGTAGATTGAGAAAATAGCTGTTTCGGTAACAGGAAGCAAAAGCATGCAATACCCCAATTTCTTAGCCTTACAAGTCGGTTCATCTTTTCGATTTTAAATAACAATAAATAAGCCGCGGGTGACGCGCACGGGTATTATTGTTCACTGTAGAAAAATTAAATGAATGCATGTCAGATTACCGGCGCAGTGGCCTGTAGTACAACATAACGTGGTTCTTAAATGAATAACGCGAATATAAAACTAATTTGCACTGAATGCAAGGGTAACTATGAGGTTTTAAAAAAACAACAACGCCGCTTACATCTCAGGGATGTAAGCGGCGGCGCTTTGACAGGAAGCTCCTGCTATATTTTATATGACTTCAATACATTCATCACCCAGCTTTTACCCCATTGTTCCACCTGTTCGGTTGTCCACAGATAGGGATAAAAAATCCTTTTCTGGAATCTTGGCGGCAGGTATTTCTGCCAGTTGGTACCTCCTGTAGCGGCAATATCTACCGGATCACGCTCCAGATAACGAACGGCCGATTTATAGTGAGAAAGCGGCCATTCTACGTTTACAAACAAATCCAGTTTTCTCAGTTCTTCTTCTACCACACTCATATCTTCCCCACTTTCCTTCAATGTTTTGTACAGGGCGGAGAAGTTAGTGCTGATATTATTCTGCGCCAGTTGCAACAGTTGTCCCGCATATTTCGCGATAAATTGTTGCAGGGTAAGCGTTTGCTTACCGGTAGATAATTCCGATGCGCCGTATTTCCAGTAGATATATTCAAACTGTTCCGCGAGTGATGCCTGTTTCAATTCCTCCCGCTTATCAAGGGTAACCAGTTGAATCAGGTCGGTAGAACAGATTTCAATCATGCGATACTGCCCGGATTGAAAACCACTGGCAGGCAACAACGACATTCTGAATTTCAGGAATTGTTCTTTATCCATTCCATCCACCATGATATCGAAAGATGATACCAGGGCTGTGAAGTAGGCATTGATCCTTTTTAGTCTGGAGGCAAAAAAATCAGGCGTCAGGGATGTGTTGGTACTGATTTGCCGGCATTCGTGCAGCGCCAGTTTAAAATACAGTTCCGTAATCTGGTGATACATGATGAAAACTTCCTCATCCGGGAAAGGCGTTTTCGGATGTTGAAGACTGAGCAATGTATCCAGGTGAATGTAGTCCCAATAAGTCAGATAATCTGCATACAGCAAACCATCCAGATAGGCTGTAATATCCTGTCCCATGACAGCATACTTCTCGTGCAGCCGGGATAGTCTGTCTTTTATTTCCGGTGTTATTTCCATCTGTCAGTTATTTTTTTTGTGTAACAAGTGTTTTGCTGATGGTCAGCATCCGTTCTGCTGTTAGAAACACATCTTCAAAACTGTTATAGAGGGGAACAGGACTTAACCTGATCACGTTAGGCTCGCGCCAGTCGCCGAGGACATTATTGGCCACCAGGGCATGAAATATTTCTTTGGCATTGTATTGCGCCACAATAGATACCTGGGCGCCTCTATCCCCTGCCGTTGACGGCGTAATGATCTTGTATTGTTCAAAGCCGAGACTTTTATTCACTTCACCGATCAGGTAACATAAATAGGCGCTCAGCTGCTGGCTCTTCTTTCTGAGTGGTTCCATGAAGCCCGCTTTCTCAAAAATTTTGAGGGAAGCATAATACAGCGACATCGGAATCACCTGAGTACAGCTCACCTGCCAGCCATCTGCACCGGCTTCAGGATGAAACCCTTTTTGCATTTTAAAGCGCTCTTGCTCCTGGTAACCCCACCACCCGGCGAAGCGATGGAGCTGTTTATCGGAAAAATGTTTTTCGTGTACAAAAATGCCACTGATACCACCAGGGCCGGCATTCTGGTATTTATAAGAACACCAGCAAGCGAAATCAATATTCCAATCATGCAGTTGTAAGGGCACATTTCCTGCCGCGTGCGCCAGATCAAACCCAACAACAGCGCCGGCAGCATGACCCGCCTTTGTAATAGCCGGCATATCAAACCATTGGCCGGTAAAATAATTGACGCCCCCAAAAAGTACCAGGGCAATCTCTTCTTTATTCGCTGCCATCACCGACAGTATATCTTCTGTTCTCAGTGTATGTTCTCCTTCTCTGGGCGCGACTTCTATAATAGCATCTTTTGGGTCGTAGCCATGAAACCTTACCTGGCTCTCCACTGCGTATTGATCGGAAGGAAAGGCGCCTGCTTCCATAATAATCTTGAACCTGGTGGCAGCAGGGCGATAGAAACTTACCATCAGCAGGTGCAAATTCACGGTGAGGGTATTCATTGGACATACCTCATGCGCGCCGGCGCCAACGATGTTGGCCATGAGCCCTTTTAGTTCTTTGTGGTAATACATCCATGGCGTTTCTCCTTCAAACCATCCTTCCACACCCAGGTTTTCCCAGTTGTTCAGTTGCTGGTCTACATACTTGCGGGATGATCTGGGCTGCAATCCCAGCGAATTTCCGCACATATAGATGATCGGCGCATTATTTTGTTGCGGAAACAGAAACTCGGCTCTCAGAAGGTGTAATGAATCCTGCTGATCAAGGCTTTGTGCAAAAGCCTGATTGTTTTCAAAAATCATTTCGGTAAAAATATTAATGGTTGGAAACCACGTCCATGGACATTACTGTCGATGACGCAAAACGATATACAAATGAATAGAAAGATGACAGCATAGGCTGCCTGCAGAAGGAGTTCCTGCTAAGAAGGACGGTTGATGATATTTTTATAGATATTCTGCATTGACCAGAAAGTACGGCAAAGCAAATATAAATTGATTATTCTGCCAAATAATTTTATAAATAACCATCTGTGAAGATGGGAATAGCAAGGAGGTGCTATAACATACGATAATAACCAAAAGGCTTCCTGACCGGAAGCCTTTTTACAATCTGGAAGAAGATATTACCAGGGTATCTTTTGTAATTGATGATTAAAGAAGTGCCCTTCATCGATAGGTGCTGTTACCGCCTTTACAATGCCCAATGCGCCTTCCGGCACTTCCATTGGCGCCGCAGCGGTTCCCATGGTTGTTTTCACCCAACCGGGGCTAACAGCATATACTGAAATTCCTGTTTCGGTTAACACTTGTTGCAAATAAACAGTGACTAAATTAAGTAGTGTTTTAGAGCTGTTATATCCAAATTTTTTCACCTGATAAATGGGAGACCCAGGGTCCGCATGCAGTTGAATACTCCCTAATTCACTACTCACATTTATAATACGTCCCTGATTGCTTTTCTTCAGCAAAGGCAACAGCGTTCTTGTCAGCTGCAGGGGGCCCCAGACGTTGACATCATATATTGCCTTAAAATCCGCTATATCGCCATCGAGGATAGTGTTAGACATTCGTTTCGTCACCTGGGTATTATTTCCCCCCGATATGGCGGCATTGTTAATCAATACATCCAGGCGACCATAGTGCTCGTTGATCCACTCATAGGCGGCCTTTATCTGTTGTGGATCAGTGATGTCGAGGGGAATAAATGCAGGGGTTAGCTGTTCCTGCTGTAACAGTTGAACCGCTTCCTGTCCTTTTCGCTCATTACGGCAGGAGAGTATCACCTGTTGTCCTTTTTGCAATAACTGCCGGGCTGTTTCCAGGCCCAATCCACGGTTTGCGCCAGTAATAAGTACAATCGCTGTTGATGACATTTGCCTGTTTTTCATACCTCAAAATTCGGGGATATGTCAGCGTCAAAAATTGTCTTAAGACAAGAAAAAGGATGTCAGGAAGTCTTACGGGCCCGGAGTCTGCTCAATGAAGTAGGCGTTATTCCAATAAAGGAAGCCAGGTGTTTTAAGGCGATACGTTGCATGTATTCCGGTTGTGCGAGTAAACGGTCGTATCGCTCCTGGGGCGTATCCAGTAAAAGGAAAGTGGCCCGGCACATGGTGCTGACCAATAATTTTTCCATGAGTCTGCGTCCAAATTCCTGGAACGCGGGAATATCGGCGTACAACTGTTGCAGCTGATCAAAGCTGATACTGTAAATACTGCTTTGCTCCAATGCCTGTATATAGTACCTGGACGGCTGCCGCATCAGAAAGCTGGTAGGTTCCGTTATTACCATCTCTTCAAACACCAACCAGGTGGTAATCTCCTCTTCCTTCTCATTTAATGCGTATAAACGAAAACATCCTTTCACAATAAAAGATATCGCTCCAGCGACCTGACCTTTCTTTAGGAGCAGGGCATCCTTTTCTATCTCCCTAAAACTAAATGCGGCAGCTACCTTTTCCAGTTCCGGCCCGGATAGATCACAGTAATCAGCAATAAAATCTGTTATACTATGCATGCTGAAAGATTATTACGTGGCGTTTAATCTGCTAAAATATAACATCCGGATTACATGTTGTTTCGGAGGTTGCAGATTCTTATCGGCACACGGCTTGAAAACTTGGCTACATTTACCTGAAGAATAATTTCATAGATCCCGATGTAAAGTGGATGGGATGACGAAAATCAAAACTATCACTGATATCATTGTAATGGAGCAGGGCTAACCTGCTCCATTTAATTTTGGTTGACATATTTATAGAGACATTGAGGTATAATTCCGTTAAGAGTAAATGTCCTCCACACTACGGATATCACTTTAGCTGATCTACCCGATCAAAAAATTCATTTTGCAATTCGAGTGTTTTTGTATCTGCCTTCACTTCATTTAATGCCTTCACAAACTGCGCTACTTCATGGTCTGTGATAAACTTTCCTAATGCCACTGTCGATTTTGAGGCGTCGCCGGCGTAGTGATTAGGATAAGATGAATACCACCATATCGGCGTGTACAATCCGGGTAAAGAAGAGCGATGCTGATTCTGACCATTTTCACCTKTTGCGCGCTGCAGGCGTATCAAATCAGGGCGATAATGCATTAAAACAGACGTTTCACTCTCCCCGCCATGGAGATCTGCTGCTATATCTGTAAGATGTCTTTTTTGATAGGCTTTGACATACTCCGAATCTACATCGGGCCGGTAAAAATACACCGCATAGTTATGCCGCTTATTCAATAAGCCCTGCATAAAAAATTCTATAAATTCCGGATTGCCGCCATGGCCGTTAAGAATGATGATCTTATCAAAACCATTGCGGGCGATCTCCTCACAGGTAGCTTCCAGGAGGTCAAGTATCAATTTATTGGGAAGGGAAAAGGTACCCGGTTGATGCCGGGCTTCGTTTATCTGGCCATAAAAATAATCGGGAAAAACAACTGCGTAGGTTGATTTTACCGCTTGCGCTGCCCATTCCCGTACATGGATCAGATCTGTGCCAATAGGCGCATGCAGCCCATGTTTTTCGAGGATACCGATCGGTAAAATACAGGTCCTGGAAGATTTTTGCAGCGCAGCAGGGAAATCGCTGGCCACCAGTTCATCCCAGCGGGCGGGTATATCCTGTGCCAATGTGTAATTAGAAAAAAGTAAGGTAATAAGGGCGAGGAGGTATCTTTTCATATCCATTTATTTGGTGAATTATTTCAGTAATGGTGATCATTTCTGCCCGTGAAATTAACCTACCTTTATCTATGAAAATAATGAATAAATTTTTAGATATCAATCTATTTAACTCATGTTAAATATCAACCTGCATCACCTCACCGTAGTCAGTGCCATTGAAAAAGAAGGCTCAATGACCCGCGCCGCAGAAAAACTGTTCATCTCTCAATCGGCCTTGAGTCATCATGTACAGGAATTGGAAAAGAAAATCGGTGCGAAAGTTTTTGACAGAAGAAATAAAAAACTATACCTCACCCCCATCGGCAGAAAGATGATTGACAGCGCGGCCGTAGTACTGGCTGAGCTGCAAAAACTGGAACAGGAAATCGAGTCGCTGAAAAATGGGGATAGCGGCACTATCAATATCAGCACAGAATGCTATACTACTTACAATTGGCTACCGAGACTCATTCAGAAATATCATCAGCGCTTTCCGCTCGTTAATGTCAACATCAAAGAGGGGGCTACGCGGGAGCCAATGTCCCATTTGCGAAACGGCACATTGGATATAGCGCTGGTAAACCGGCCTGCCAGGAAGCCGCTCGACCACACTTCTTTTAAATACACGCAGGTATTTCCCGATGAACTGGTGGTGATTGTCAGTAAAGCCAATCCATTGGCAAAACAACGCGTGATACGCCCGCAGGACTTCCGGGAACAGATATTAATCAGCTATGATGTGGATGATAAGGATAATGATTTAGTAGAAAATGTGCTGAAACCCAACAAGGCCGAACCTTCGCGGGTAATAAAAATGCCTTTAACGGAAGTCATTCTGGAAATGGTGAAATTAAATCTTGGTATTACAGTGCTGGCCAAATGGCTCACTGCACCGCTCTTAACCAGCGATTTGAAAATGCTGCCCTTCCAGGATGATTTCTCGAAAAGGTCCTGGTGCCTGGTGACGCTTCCTCATCAAAGTCGCCTGCAGAAAGACTTTATAGCGTTTATGCAGAAAGAATTCCGGAACCTCCCATAAAAGGATGACCGCCATCTAAGCTACCTTCCGAATTCCACTGGTTTATCCAATCTTGTCAGCTTTTGCGGATTCGCGATGGCGTAGATCCGGGTTATCCGCCCATTCTCCACAACAAAGCTCACTGCAGCCGCTGCGCCATTGCTTTCTATCCAGGCGCCCGGTTCACCATTCAGCCACAAGGCACTGGCAGTCAGCATCCGGTTCGGACGTGTCAGTAAATTCGCTACCCCTTCAATGCCGTGAACAGGACGAGGAGCTGCTGCGGCAAATCCACCACCATCGGCAATCAGTGTAACGTCTGGTGCCAGCACTTCCATCAGTGGCTGCAACTGCCCGGTTTGCAAGGCAGCCAGGAACCGCTCCACCACGGCCTGCTGATCGGAGCGGCTGATCGTCGCCCGTTGACGCCTGGCTGCAACATGTTCGCGTGCTCTTCGCGCAATTTGCCGGATCGTAACCGTGGACTTGCCAATGGTTTCGGAAATCTCGTCGTATGGCAGGTTGAATACCTCGCGCAGCACAAATACAGCCCGCTCTGTTGGGCCAAGTGTTTCCAGCACAATTAACATCGCCATTGAAATACTCTCCGATAATTCAAGGTCCACAGACGCATCCGGATGCGTCCGCAACGGCTCTGGCAGCCACTCGCCGACATAGTCTTCCCGACGACGCGACAACGTTCGTTTCCAGTTGAGCACCTGCCGGGTAACCATCCGAATAAGATAAGCACGCGGATTATGCACCTGCGATTGATCTACATTGACCCACCGAAGCCATGCCTCCTGCAGTATATCTTCTGCATCTGTGGCCGACCCAAGCATCTCGTAAGCGACCGTGAATAGCAGATTCCGGTGGGTAATAAATGAATCCTGGATCATCATTTCAATACTACATCGGGCTGTCCTGCCCGTTTCGTTAACGGAATTTCACAAGCGTCGGAATAGCCCTGTGAAGTAATACCATGTGCAATGTTGACCCTGGTAGACAGATTAGCAAAGCCAATAAGTGCCGTCAGCTCCACCAATGCTGCGGGCCCCAGTTGTTCCAGCAAACGTGCCGATAATTCATCGGTGACCGTTATGGGTGTGTTGGTCATTGCCTCCGCATACTCCATCACCTCCCGCTCCAACGGCGTAAATACGTTGGATGCCCTCCAACGGGGTACCTGACTGGCTTTGGTCAGGTCTAATCCCTGATGCTGCGCCTGGAAGTAGCCGATATCAAGACACCAGCTGCAGCCAACCATTGCGGCAACCGCCATGTGCGCAAACGACTTCAGTTGTTCGTCGCATACATTCCACTCACCCACCTTCCGCCCCATCTCCAGACTAGCGGTAGCTACTTTAGGGTTGTGCCATACCACCTCAACTGGCTCAGGAACAGCGCCTAATTGCTTAACCATGGATTCCCGCAGCTCTGCCGGGAGTACTACTTTTGAAATACGTAATGCCATAATGAATATCCTCCTGATTTTTTTGTTCAAACATCAAGACACCAGGCGATATGCAAATGTGACATCTTACCATTACTGAATGTAAAAAAAGAAGAGGGCTATAGAAAGAAAGCATTGCGGTAAATTATTTTTAATCATTCTTCTGCTGTGCAAACAGCCAGTCCCATAAGCCGGCTGTTGTCTCCACCTGATAACCGATATTATGGCCTTCATTAGCGAACTCCGTATATCTGGGGTTGCCTCCTGCTTTCCTGATCGCATTAATCATATCCCGTGATCCGCTTACTGGCACATTCCTGTCTTTTTCTCCGTGAAAAGCCCATATTGCCACATGCGCAGCCCTGAACGCGAGCTGCGGATTTCCACCACCACAAATGGGAATGGCTGCTGCAAACAAATCCGGACGAGTGCATACAAAATTCCAGGCGCCATACCCTCCCCTGGAAATACCTGTTACATAACGCCTCCTTGGATCGATGTTAAATTGCTTGTCAAGAGATTCAATGGTTTCGTATACAAGTACGTCTGCAGACGGATAATTKGGAATGCCACCCCATCCTGAGCCTGCCGGGCAATTAGGCACCAACAAAAAAGCAGGATACTTCTTCCTGTTATCATTGCTGGACAATAACAGCGCAGCGGCAGCTCCCTCTATTTGCCGGATGGTATCCGTTCCTGGTTGCCCACCATAAGGAAGGGAAACGACCAGTGGATATCTGACTGCAGTATCATAATTAAGTGGCTTTAACAGGCGATACCGCAGCGTATCTCCTTTACTATTTATAAATATTCTGGCTTCAAACAATTCAGCTAACTCCTGGGTTCTCTTAAAATTTTGATGATCCCAGTACACCGACTTACTGGCTGATCCCAACAGTACAGCTCCAAGGGGAAACACAATTAAGCCGGCTATGACTGCGGTAATTGTCAATGTCCTTTCTTTTAGGCCCGGTGTTAATAACACCGGACCTTCTTCCTTCAACGTCTTCCGTTCCCTCAAAAAATGGACGGCAAAGCACACAGGTATCAGCACACTCAGCAGGAAAGCCAATTTATCTATATTTCCCGCAACGCTAACACTCAGATAGTTGTGCGTGTATAGCCCCCACAAAATAACCAGGACAAGTCCATTCCCAATCATTAAAATACCCGCTGCCTTCAGCCATAATTGCTTTCTGACCGCTGAGAACAGGAAACTAAGCCCATATACCACACTAACGGCTGTTAACACGTAATACAACGGTAAAACAATAGACATGAAACTGCCTGAAACGAGCGCCACATAGACAACAATAGCATAAAAAAGACTCAAAACAGCAAATGCAATTCCAGTGTAAAATGGTAACCAGTACTGCTGTTTATAATAGTAACTCAGCAACAGCACCGCCTGAATAAATAAAATAACATTGGTTACCAGCAGCCAATATCTAAATACCTCCTGTGTAAATATCTGATCGCCAATCATAAAACGGGTAATCCCCAGTACGATTGCTATTAACGCAGTAAGTAATAAGAAATAGATGAGCAAATCATAGCGTTTCTTAGACATAGTGGCGATGCTTTTATAAAAATGGGTTCAACAGGCAGACAAATATACAACGGAATATTTCTATCCGGTGGTCAATTCCACGTTTGCTACAGACCCAGTTTTTTCATCATGGCCTCCCTGTAATTGTTGCCGATTGGTATTTCATTCTTTTCAACAAAAATCCTGTTGCCTTCAATATAACTGACCTGTGCTTTATTAATAATAAACGACCTGTGAACCCTTATAAATGAAGCAGCAGGCAGCAATTCCTCCAGATTTGAAAACGGCATATTGGGTAAAAACCGGCCCGATCTTGTAACAAGGGTGCTATAGTTGCCGCTTGCTTCAGCATATAAAATCTCTTCATACCGTATCTTGAATATTTTACCATCGGCCTTGATAAATATATAATCGGCTTCCCGGCTATCGATGGAAGGATCTGTTCCATTACGTGTATTCATCTGGCTTAAAACACGATCTACGCCAATCAGAAAACGTTCAAATGAAAATGGCTTTAATAAATAGTCGCTGACGGCCAGCTCAAAGGCTTTCACGGCATACTCACTATAGGCGGTTGTGAAAACGATAAATGGCGGATTTTTCAAGGTGCCCAGAAAGCGAAGTCCATCCAGCTGCGGCATTTCTATATCCAGGAAAATAAGATCTACGGAGTTGTTTTGTAAAAAGGCCCACGCATCTATTGCATTTTCCATTACGCCGGCTATATGCAAATTAGGCAACTGGCCACAGTAGTTGATCAGTATATTTCTGGCAATAGGCTCGTCTTCTACAATCAAACATTCAATAATTCTCATTTCGTTTTAAGTTTAAGTTTTACATGATAGTAGTTATCGGCCGTATATTGCTCCAGCCGGTAATCCTTTCCAAACAAGCCATCGAGGCGTTTGATAGTGGTAGAAAGACCAATCCCTGACGATGAAGAACGTTCATCGGGGAACAAGTTATTGCCAATGGAATTGGAGATGGAGAAGTGGAGGTATTCATCGATCATCTCTGTAAATACATTAATAACAATATCGTTGTGGATTGTTTTTTTTGCATGCTTGACCGCATTTTCCACAAAGGTGATCAGGATCATCGGCGGAATACGTAATTCGTCCGCATCTACCTGGGAGATGTTCTCTGTAATGCGCATTTTCTTCCCCAACCTTATCTGCTCAAATTCTATATAACACATGATATAATTTAATTCATCTTTCAAAAAAACATATGGCTGGCTGGTTTCATAAAGTGAATACCGGAGCAGGTTAGATAGCTTCAGTAACAGGTCTGGCAACTTTTCATGTTCGTAAAGAGATAGCCCATACAAATTATTCAGTGTATTGAAAAGAAAATGAGGGCGTAACTGTGATAACAATAAGTTTAATTCACTTTCTTTTTGTCGTTGTGCAGTTTCCGCAGCATTGATCCTTTGAACAATGCTTGCCCTGGTAAAAGTGAGAAATATGCCAAGAATAATCAGGCCAAGGGTAAGCGGGAAATTAAACGACAGATAAAGCCGCAATGACCTGGGCGGCCCAATTCTCAGATACTCGTTGCCAGCTGAGGCTACTACAGTCATCGCTATCGTAATCACGGCTACCTGCAGGAAGAAGGGAAGAAATTGATTGTCTGCCAGCAATCTCCTCGCACACCACCTGCCCAGATAAATACATAAGAGGTCAAAGAGGCCTATCGTCACCACATTAAAGACTAGTTTCAAAGGACGGCCTGTGAATAGCAGCATGACGAAGAAAAAGAGACAAAAGGAGGTGCAGAATGCAATATGTGTAGCTGTTCTACTCTCGAACAGCCTTGTTATCATTTTTTGGATCTGATTCATGAATGGCGAAATAATACAAGGCAGATGATAAAATAACAAAACTCATGTCAAAAATTTTGACCTCAAAAAAAATAAGTTCAACACAATTTTGGCTGAGTTGGACAAAATTTATTTCCCGGAAAATGAGCTTTGCATTCCTTTGACTAAAATTAGGATAATGATGGGAAAGTTTATTATCGAAACTAATAATTTAAGTTTTGGCTATGATAAGAAGGCCCCTGTATTTGATAAGATCAACCTGCAAGTAGAGGCTTCGGCTATTTATGGTTTTGTAGGGCCTAACGGCTCCGGAAAAACCACCCTGATCAGGCTTTTGCTTGGATTGTTGCCACATCAAACAGGGCAGATCACGCTATTCGGGAAGCCTTTGGCCAGTAACAGGATGGATATTCTGTCAAAGCTGGGTTGTTTGGTAGAACAGCCCTCCTTGTATGAAAACCTGACGGGGCGGGATAATCTCCGTATCACCTGCCTGATAAGAGGACTTCCCAACAGTAGGATCGATACCGTACTCAAAATGGTAGGCCTTACGAATGCTGCCAACAAGCGTGTTGATGCCTATTCCCTTGGAATGAAGCAGCGCCTTGGCCTTGCAGTGGCATTGCTTCCGGAACCAGCGCTGTTAGTCCTCGATGAGCCGGTGAACGGCCTTGACCCCACGGGAATTATTGAGATCAGGGAGTTGTTGCTCCACCTCAACAAAGAATATGGAACAACGATATTCCTTTCGAGCCACCTGTTGTCGGAGCTGGAAAAGCTTGTTACCCATATCGGAGTACTGCGAAAAGGCGAACTGGTGTTCCAGGGTAGCGCTGTAGAACTGGAAGCGATACAGCGTCAGCAGTCCTTTGTAGTGATTGATACCAGTAATAACCAGGAGTGCTTTTTATTGCTGAAAACTGATCAACCGGCGATCTCTTTAAAAGGCGACAGGGTGATAGTGCCTTACCGGGACAAAACGGAAGTCAACGAACTATGCAAAACGATCATGCTGGCAGGTTTAAGCCTATACGAGGTAAAGGTGGTGCATCATGATTTAGAAGATGTATTTATGAAATTAACAAGTAACTAATGACTAGATTCTGGCCTTCATTCTTAACAGAGATCATAAAGATCAAAAATTCATCTGCCAAATGGCTGATTTTGGTGGGCGCTTCTCTAATGCCTGCATTTGTAGCTTTCGTTGCGCTGACTAAATGGAAGCAGCTTGTACAAGGTATCCATGATAATCCATGGGCATTTTTTTCAGAGATGTCATGGAAGGGAATGGCTTTCTTTTACTCCGTTTTTTTTATCGTGCTGTTGATTTGTTTGTATTTTAATATTGAATATAAAAACAACACCTGGAAGCATGTATTTACGTTACCCATTAAAAAAGGACAGGTATATATAAACAAGCTCCTGGCGGTGCTCCTGTTCGTGATTTGCTATTACTTGCTGTTTATTCCTTTCTGGATCATCTTTGGCTATTTACTTGGCGCCATCAGGCCTCAGCTGCAACTTATTACGCATACGCCTGATATGGAATTGTTACTCCTGAATTGTTTTCATTCACTTATTGCTTCACTGAGTATTATAGCCATACACATCTGGCTCAGCATACGATTTAAAAATATGATCATTCCCATTGGGGTTGCTGTTTTTGGTTCCGTTGTGATGGTCGCACTTTTTCAGGGCAGTGCGGAGGAAGTGAAATATTTCCCGTATGCTTATCACTATTTGTCTATTACGAGACCTTACTTTTTTCATGAAGCAAAATGGGGACCATTGCCGGAGCATGAATGGTATAGTATCGGGTTCTTTATTGTGTTTACTATATTGGGATATTGGGACTTCACCAGGAAGTTTTCCTGGAACCGGTAATGGGGTCCCTCTTCTCCAAAGCATTACTGGTCTTAGCTTGTAAGCAAATCAGCTGATTATAAGCAAAAAATGCTAACTTCAATGATCACTAACCAGTTATTGTCCAAATAACCGGTTAGTGATCATTGCATCGCAGCACCGTACAAACTTTTGAGCAAATAATATGGAGGAACAAAAAGGGAAACAGGAGGACTTACCGCATGATGAGCTGGGAATAAAGATTCGCTCAAACGACAATCCTTATCTGTCAGCAGACATGCAACAAAAGATGCTGCAACCCCGCAGATTATCTTCCTATTTTATTGTATTCATTGAAAGTGGTTCAATTACCTATAATTTAGACTTACAAGACTTTACGCTGACTGACGGGCACCTGCTTTTTGCAATGCCAAATCAAATTTTCACGCCACCGGTTAAAACAGACGATCTTAAATATTTCAAGGTGCTGTTTGATGAAAACACATTGGCATTGTTGCCGCAACCATTTCCTTTTTTGGTCAACCCTTTAAGCGCACCAGTCATCATTTTAGACAGTGCCGCAAAAGAAAGAGTCGTAAAGGTTTTCGGCATTCTAAATCAGCTACTTTACACAGATAAACAGGAGGCCGACACTGAAATAATATTAGCTTATCTGAACTCATTGCTATCAGAATTAAACAGCGCTTATTTCAAAAACAGAGAACCCGCCAATACGCTAAACGCCAATCTTTCGAAGTTTATTGAATTCAAATTAGTGGTGGAAACGTCTCTTACAGAGCAGCCTTCTATCAACGCCATTGCAGAAAAACTAGCTTTATCTACCAACAGCTTATATCGGATCGTAAAAGAATATGCCGGCACATCGCCTAAAGATTATTTTATTGGCCGTTTGATGGCGGAAGCGCAGCGGAAACTACGTTATTCTAATACTTCTATCAAAGAACTGGCCTATGAACTAGGCTTTAATGACCCCGATTATTTTTCAAGGCTCTTCAAAAAAAGCACCGGAAAGAGTGCAAGTGATTTTTTGCCCAGGCAAGATTTGTCGGGGAAATAAATTGAATTGTCCATTCCCGCTACTTTTCGGCCGGCTACTTTTGCTTCATAAAATTCATACACATGAAATTTGCATTAGTAACAGGCGCCAACAAAAGCATTGGCTTTGAAGTTGCGCAGCAACTTGCTCAAAAAGGGGTTTATGTTTATCTCGGCAGCCGTAATCCGGAAAATGGTGCGGAAGCCATTGCTACATTAAAGGCGAAGGGATTAAATAATGTGGAAGTTATTCAGCTCGACATTACAGATGACGAATCCGTATCTAAAGCCCGCAAAGTAATAGGGGAAAAAACAAAAGTATTAGATATACTTATTAATAACGCGGGTATCTATGGTGGTTACCCTCAAACGGCACTGGACGCCACTGTTGAACAGTTTAAGGCCGCCTATGATGCAAATGTTTACGGCGTAGTACGGGTTACACAGGCATTTATTGATTTATTGAGAAAGTCGTCCGCACCCCGTATTGTAAATGTAAGTTCCAGCCAGGGATCAATTACCCTGCACAGCGACCCAACATATAAATACTACGACTACAAAGGCGCTGTGTATCTTTCTTCAAAATCAGCCATGAATATGTACACGGTTGTTCTGGCATACGAATTAAAAGATACCAATTTCAAGGTAAATGCTGTTTGCCCCGGATATACGAAAACAGATTTCAATGGGCATCGCGGGCCAGGAAGTGTTGATGATGCCGGAAAACGGATCGTAAAATATGCGCTAATCGACAATGATGGTCCAACAGGTAAATTTTTTAGTGAGGAAAATAATCCGGAAACAGGTGAAATACCCTGGTAACGACCCCTCAACCCAAATAAAACCAGGTAAGCAAAATAGGCTCAAACAACAAAACCGCTGCTACAGCGAATTTTGTTGTTTTCGTGAAAGATACAGTACAAAATCTGTCTCTTTTCTTGGTAGATTTAAAGTTGTTGGCTAACTTATAGCAGGAAAATTTAATTTTCAATTTTCCTGCTGACTAACCTGAAAAGAGGAAACTTATCACCCAAGAGCAACATCACGTCGAATAACAGCAAAATCCAGCGCCAATAGTTTTTTTGTTTTCCTGAACCCTCTAATCCTCAGAGTTAACCTTTTTACTTAACCTCATGAATCATGTTTTCACCACATTCACTCAACCCTTCCCTTATGCATTTAAAGTTGCTGACTTTATCGATCCTATTACTCATCATCACCGAAAAAGTATATTCCCAATCTCCCACTCCGCCGGCCCAGGAAAAGGTTTTGCTGCAGATGGACTTCGATGATCCCGCTAATCCAATGGTACCCAATATCATTCATGGTGATACCGCCTCTGCGATCGTGAAGAGCGGACACTACGTCCTGGATGCCCAAAAGGCCAATCGCTTCTGGGCGCTGAGATTGGGAACACCTGCTGAAGTGGTGTCTACCTGCAATATCCTGGAAATGAAAATGAAAGTAGTGGCAGATTCTCCACAGGCCAGATACGGGATCTTGTGGCACACCGTCCAACAAGCACCTAAGATCTTCAATGAATTTACCTTTTGGGTGTATTCAACAGGCGAATATGTCATATTTGCCAAGGCGAATGACTCCGTTTATGCGATCTCTGAATTCACAAAATGCGCTTGCATAAATAAGGGCACGTCGGCATATAACACTTTGCGCATCGAAGAAATACGTGCCGGGGAGTATCGGTTTTTCATCAATGGTCAAATGGTATACCAGRCAGCACTGATAGTCCCCCGATTTACTACCTTTGGTTTTTATACAGATGCCCATACGGCATTGTATGTTGACTATGTAAAATTTGCTGCCCAGGCCGATCCGCATAAATAAAGCAATACTGATAAGAACAGGTTATCAATTACTTCGACATTTGTATTAATAGCAGAACGTGATACCTGCTTTCCGCTGATATCACGTTCTGCTCTAAAAATGCGGGCATGTGAAATTTAAATGTACCTTACGGCAATTGGGATACAAATAATTGGAATATAAAACCGGACACTCGTGTCCGTATCCGTACATCCCTGTCATAAAGACCATTATATAACTGATACAAACATAGCCACCACAGCAGACAAAGGAATATCCACCAAGGTGGTATGGTAGTTGTCGGTGACTGCCCATGCGCCAACGATGTCTTTTTCAAGAGCTCCTATAGCGCCATCATTTTAACAGCTTGAAAGTACTTTTAAATTAACCTTATGTTCTCAAACTATTTGAAGATCGCTTTCCGTGTTCTTTGGCGCAATAAGATTTATGTGGTCCTCAACATTGTAGGCTTAGGTTTTGCCATTGCCTGTTGTATATTGTCGTATCTCAACTACAGCTATAGAAAGGACTTCGACAAAAATCACGATCATACCCAAAATATTTACCGCCTAAATAGTATCCGCGAAGTAGATGGGAATAAACAGTCCTGGGCCGTAGTACCCTTACCATTAGCGGAAGTAATGGAGAAGGAAAGCGCCGGTGCTGAACGAATTGCGCGACTTAGCAACACTTCAGTAGTCGTAAAAGTTGGGGAGCATACGTTCGATGAGCAAATGCATTACGCAGACAAGACCCTCTTTGATTTTTTTAATTTCCCGCTAAAATATGGTAACCTGGCTGGATTTGATCAATCGAATCAGGTGGTCATCAGTGAAACTTTTGCGGATAAATACTTTCCAAAACAGGTGCCCGTAGGTCAATCCCTGACACTCATTGCGCCAGGAGGCAGGCGGGAGATTTATACCGTTTCCGCAGTAACGAAGCAAATACCGGCTAATTCAAGCATTCAATTCGATATCATTACTTCTTTCAAAAACAGCCATATACCAGGACGGCCCTCCCCTGAGGATTGGGCAAATCCAGCGCTCATTACAACATTTGTTGAATTAAAGAACGCGAATACCTCCCGCTTTGTAACCACCAACCTAAACCCTTATGCAGCGCTTCATAATCGTAACCGTAGCGAATGGCAGATAGACGGGTTTACGCTCCAACCCTTTTCTTCTCTGGCGGTCAGCTCGGATATTGATATGCCAGGATACGTGTACGGCAGTCAGTTGACCACTAATCCCCGTGGCGTACTCGTTATTGTGCCCGCGATTATGTCCCTGTTTATCTTACTGATTACTTGTTTTAATTTCACCAATATTTCCATTGCTTTTGCCAGTAACCGGTTAAAGGAGATCGGTATCAGAAAGGTAATGGGAGGTTACAAACGTCAGTTAATCTGGCAGTTTCTCACGGAGAATATTGTACTCTGTCTGTTAGCAGCCATTATTGCGTTGTTGTTTGTCCACTTACTGTTGCCTACCCTTAACATGCTTACCGGCATTGACCTTTCCCCAGACTATGGCAGGAATTATATGCTTTGGTTATTTCTGTTATGCCTGCCAGCTGTCAGCGCCATCTTTTCTGGTCTATATCCGGCAGTTTATGTGAGTTCCTTTCAGCCGTTGCTAATTCTTAAAGGCAAAACGGCGCTTGGCGCTTCCAGTCGATTTACCCGTTTTCTGATGACTTCACAATTTAGCTTATCGTGCTTCTCACTGGTAGTAGGCATTGTGATGTATCAGCATACTTCATTTCAAAAGAAAGCCGATTTTGGTTATGCTATCAATGAGGTAGCAGTAGTAGAAATCAACACACCCCAGGAGTACCGCATTTTTAGCCAGGCTGTTCAGCAAAACCCGGAAATTAAAAGCGTAGCGGGAAGTGTTCAACAAATTGGTGATGGTAGCTATACCCAAACTGCCAAAACTGAAAACAGCGAAATACAAACACAGGTGGCAAGGGTTGGCGGTGAATCCTACCTCAATAGTATGGGGGTTCGTTTAGTCCAGGGACGTCATTTTTACAATTCCAGCGCCGATGCGGATATGTCGGTTTTAGTCAATCAAACATTTTTGCAACGCTTGCAAATCAAACAGCCCATTGGTCAACAAGTAACCCTCGATAGTACACGTTACACAATTGTGGGTGTAGTAAACGATTACAAAGAGTATGGCCTCCATGAAATTGTACCACCTTGTGTGTTACGCATGGCGATGCCGGATGATTATAAGTATATGGTTGTTCGCGCTGACAAAGATAAATTAACGCAAGTAGTCAAATCCTTACAATCCACCTGGCATCAACTGATACCCGATGTTCCCTACAGAKGCTACTTACAATCAGATTTAATTGAAAAGGAAATCCGTATGACGAAAGCATTCAAATCAATTGCATTTTTCTTAGCTATTATTACTTTGCTTTTATCCGCATCCGGTTTGTTCGCACAAATTTCTTTGAATATAGATAAGAGAAGCAAAGAAATCGGTATCCGCAAAGTACTCGGCGCATCTATACTGCAAATCATTGCCTTGGTTAACCGGGAGTTCATGCGGATTCTTCTTATTGCTTTCGTAATCGGGTCAACCCTGGGCTATCTGTTCACCAGCAAATTTATCTTCCAGGTTATTTATCAATATCATCCTGCTGCCGGACCAGCGCCTTACATCGGTACGTTCCTGATAGTGCTGGTTTGTTGCAGTGTGATCATCGGAACGAGAGTATTCAATGCAGCCAAGGCAAATCCAATTGATAGATTACGTTCAGAATAATCCCTCATTCAGGAAAATTCAATAACACAACAAATGCTGCTTTCTACCAGCATTTGTTGTGTTATTATTTTATGATACATGAAAGTAAATGAACGGTATGATCGGCATTGGCACAATAGCTATGATGAAATCGCAGCGAGTACCTGGTCTCTGCGATTCAATGATGTACCACTCACTTCAATTGCTGCTATCCCAAAATCCGCTATCCAATCATGGAGTAAATCATTCACCTGGCTTCTAAGTTTTGGCAGATCCGCCTGATGACCCGGTATCAGGTCTGGCTCCTCAATAGGCACAAACACCAATAGGTCAATTTCTGCCATTACTGTTTGCGCTGTTTCAAATAGCGATTGAATATTTCTGCGTGGATCAAGCGCATGCAGATAGGCTAAGAGGTCAATGACACATCTGTCAAAGATTACATTATTTCCGCTTTGGGAAACCAGTTTGGCTGAATAATTAAACTGTTCAATGAAATCATCGCCAGTAGGGCTTTCTGAAAATTCATACCCCGATAATTCCAGCTGATAGTATGGTTCTATTTCAAGTGTGTACCCGGGAAGGCTCTCCAGCAGTTCTTCTGCCAATGTGGTTTTACCCACCTTGTGAGCGCCGCATATCGCAATTCTCATATTTCAGTTCGATTTGTGGAATATGCTAAAATAAAACAAGTTCGCAAATCTAACCTTATAAAACGTTACCTCCTTTTAGCATTTCGGGAGTACTCCATTTACCGGATACATCTACCCGGTATAATTTCCAGGTATTCGCGTCCACCTGCTCCAGGTGAAAATGGTTTGATTCCTCGCGCATTTCCTTCTTCAGCCTATGACTAAAAACATTGGCTTTCCGGGCATTTTCCCATGCGCGAAAGGTTTGAAAGAATTGCGTTTTATCTTTGCAATTCTCTACAGTGGCTTCCGTTAAGCCAAGCATATACATGGCATTCCAGCCAATAGCCCTGGATTGCAGAATGTCTGCCTGCCTGAACGTCCAACTGGATTGAAAATCCTGAATACCAAAGGTACAAGGAAGGTAGTTACTCAAACTAAGATTACGAATATCCTTCCCTTCTATTCCCCACTTATCTGTAACCGGATTAAACATGTTACTATTCCCGCCAACGTTGTTGGTACTCATATATAACCAACTTCCTTCGGATATTCCTGAACCCATCACCCGAAGATACTTCCCACCCAAAGCCGTATAGGTATCAAATAGTCTTCTGAAAAATCTTTTAAATGAATAGGTGCCCTGCGCCTGGTAAGCGCAGCTCTCTAAGCCGTCGAAGTCAATATAATTCATACCTCCGTCAATCAACCATTGCGCATAGTATTCCGCATATTTATCCTGCAAATAAATATTGGGCGCAAATCCACGGTAACAATTGGGCTGCAATTTATCAACCCGGTCTCCTGCTAAATGAGACGCAGCAACGGTATTATAATGTCCACGCTTTACATGTTTCAAAGTATAAGGAGGAACTGCCGTTACCCCATTATACTCAATCAGTTCTTTCCCTAATTTAAGTACATTGGTATGGTTGCCTTCCCATCCGCCATATTCATTTAAAAAGGTGGTATCAGTAACATAAATAACGGTATCTGTTGCAGAAATATGCTTAGCGATAGTGGTGGAATAAAGTACTACCAAGCTATCGCTGGGTACCGGTGATACATCACTATTGTGTGGCTGCAAAAATTCGCACAAGGTATGTAGTCCATAAGCAATATCATACTTATTGGTTTGTTGGGTATATTCTGCAATGGATATATTCCCATGTTTGAAATTGACTTTTTTATCTCCCCATCGGTTTGCCGGATTGGGATAATACTCACCCAAACCTTCGTCCTGTACTGCATGAACACCAAGCTGCCGGGCATAACTGATCAGACTATCATGTACGCCTGACCAGGCAATATCTGTTTTAAAAGTGGCCGGATCTCTGATCCATTTACCTTCATTTGTTTTAATATGAGGCAATTTCTCATTGATCACCACTTTCTCTATTAAGGGAAGTGTCACCGAATCCGGGCAACCAAACATGGCAATGGAAGACCCTATTAAATCAACATCAATTGAATCCACCCATTGATGCCGGGGTAAATTCATCTTTTCGTATCCCGGTAGCAAGGTGATAAAATCCAAATGCCTTTTCCTCCGGTCCCGGGCGTGCATGGTAACGCTGGAGCCAAAAGAGGGTTCCAATTGCGCTGCGATACCACCGTTAATTTTAAAATACTCTTCCGGTTGTGACGACATATCCACATCACTTATTCCATCTCCTCCATAACGAAAACGTTGCCCTTCTTTAAGATGTGAGGGAAGTGGATGATTTACCGGATCACTCGAATGAACATAGTAATATCCCTGCGCCAAATCGCCATCACAGGGCAAACCTCCGGTAGTGTTTTCATCCAGGGAAAAAATGCCGAAGGCGAAATCCTGATTATGAACAACCCCAATTTCGTCACCAATATATTGAGAGATGTTTGTTTTGTATGGTCCCCATACAACGTTGTCGATGTTATTACGGGGTTTAAGCGACACCAACTCAAAGCGCAGGTAATCACCCTTAGATTCGGTTTTAAGCGTAGCTACTGAGCCATTGGGATAATTCAGTATGATGGTATTCCCGCTTGCCCGGGCTGCCACCGGCAACAAGTAATGGCCTCCTTTTTCCAAAGCCATTAATGCGGACGACATATTAGGAGGACAATATTCCTGTTTTGTTTGATGATGTCTGATACTGGTAATAAAACCTTTGTTATTAACTATAATGGAGCAATACCTGGTAGAAAACCGGAGATTTTGCCCACTTACATGTTGTGAATAGAGCAATACTAAAAAAAGGAGCGCGCAGTGACGCAGCCATGAATACTTTTTAATTTTAGATACCATGCAATTTATTTTCACATTTGATGTTTGGTAATGCTCTTCTTTCACAATGCAACATAATTGCTCTACTTCACATAAAAGTAGCAGTACTATTCATCACCCACCACCGCTTTTTTGCCCTATTCCACTTCTTTTTTTGCTATCCCTCATTTCATTGACAAAATAATAGCCATCAACAAATCCCCCAGCATTTTTCAAAAAGAAATCAGAGAATGATTAAATTGCTGGCGATCTAATACCGGGGATATTGCGTGGTACCAACTTTCATATTAAAGAAGAAATATTAATCAGGATATCGGAGGGAGATGAAGATGCTTTTCGCGAACTGTTTTATTGCGTACTTCCCTGGTTGACTCCTTTTATAAGGAGTATGGCTAAATCAGCTGAAGGCACACAGGAAATTGTTCAGGAAACATTTATCAGGATTTGGATGAGTCGTGATAAATTACCAGGCTTACTGGAGCCTGGGGCCTGGATGATACGAGTAGCCACCAATGAATGCTTTACCTATTTTAATAAACAGGCTGCCAGCCGCAAAATGACTAACCTGCAGGATGACACCATCGATGCGGTGGCCAATGTGGGTGAAGATCGGCTACAGGTAAAGGAAACCCAGCTATTGATACAACAAGCCGTGAATAAGTTGTCGCCTCAGCGAAAGAAAATTTATCAGATGAGCAGGGAACAAGGCTTGAAGACAGCGGAAATAGCCGAACAACTCCATTGCTCCCACAGTTACGTTAAAAATACCCTCAGTGCAGCCCTCGGTTATATCCGCGAGTATCTTATTGCCGCCGGGAAAATAATTCCTCTTTTATTTTTACTACATTAAAATATTGATAATAAACAAGTTACACTTATTCGGATATTTATTTTAAAAAAAATAAGTATCTGGATAAGTACCATTTCCCTTTTTCTCATTCTTATATACACCAGGCTGTCATTACAACAGCGGGATACCTGTAAATTTTCACTACACGTTTTTAGAAGCTATGGAACCAAGAATTGCATATTTATTACAAAAATGCAGTGTAGACAGATTGACAACAGCAGAGCAGGAGGAGCTTTCGGCCTTTTTTCTGAATGAAGATAACCGTGAGCTATTCAACGAGGAAGCTGCTCAGCTAATAGAAAATACGCCGGCAGGAGCTGTGATATCGGAAGAAGACTGGAACCCATTACTGGCCCATGTGCTGCTGGTAGATAAAGTATCTCCTTCGCTGAAAGTGAGATACCGGAGATGGTGGCAGTATGCCGCGGCGGTGGCAGTATTGATAGGGATAACAGGGATATGGTGGCACCAGTGGAGCAATCCCAGGCAGCCATCCACGCCAATAGTGGCACATATAGCGCCGGGTACGAACAAAGCGGTGTTGCAATTGTCGGATGGCAGTACCATTGCACTCACAGATGTACAGAATGGCGTGGTAGGGCAACAAGGGGCGGCCCAATTAGTAAAGCTGGATAGCGGCTTTCTCGCCTATCAGCAGGAAAAGGGCGGTACTACAAAGGAACAGGTGTACAACACCCTGATCACGCCACGCG
Organism: Chitinophaga sp. 05T412; assembly: GCF_056396465.1. NCBI lineage: Bacteria > Pseudomonadati > Bacteroidota > Chitinophagia > Chitinophagales > Chitinophagaceae > Chitinophaga > Chitinophaga sp. 05T412. The sequence continues at coordinate 54,141 of NZ_JBFTLN010000021.1, read as the reverse complement.
GGGGACAGTTTAAGATCATGTTGCCGGATGGCTCCATGGTGTGGTTAAATGCAGCCAGTTCTTTAAATTATCCGGCTTCATTTACCGGAGATAAGCGGGAAGTATCGCTTACCGGCGAAGCGTACTTCGAAGTGGCTTCCAAAGCGGGGCAACCATTTATTGTAAAGTCAAAAGGTCAAACAGTGGAAGTATTGGGGACACAATTTAATATCAAGGCCTATGATGATGAGCCGGTGGCAGCTACTACCCTGCTCACAGGTAAAGTGAAGGTAACCGGTACTGACTTTTCAAGGGTACTGCAGCCGGGAGAACAAGCATCGCGACAGGAAAGCCGTGGATGGCAGCTGATAAAGGGAATCGATACCGATCAGGTGATTGCGTGGAAGAATGGCTTCTTTTCCTTTAACCAGTCGGACATTACAACCGTGATGCGGGAACTGTCGCGCTGGTATGATGTGGAGGTGGTATTTGACACCCAAAACAGACAACAGGCATTTGTGGGAGAAATACCCCGCAATGTAAGCCTGGATAAGGCATTGCAAATTCTTTCACTCAGCGATATACACTATACTATAAAAGGAAGAACGATCCATATTATCGACTAATCAACCAACCATTTATTACTATTATCAACCAAAAACCAACCAGTCATGAAAAAGAATACGTCTTAAAAATAAAAACAGAAGTGCTTGCGACACTTCTGTTTTTTATCCGGGTTTACCGAAACTATCCGACTAAAGAAAGTTGATCAATTCACCCAAACATTACAAATGTATGCAATTAAATAATTGCTTGAGGCATTCCTGTGCCCATCCTTTTCTTAAAAAAGTGATGTTGATTATGAGAATGAATTTTTTCCTGATCGTTGTATTTTGTCTGCATGTAAGTGCCAAGGGAGTATCTCAGGAGATTACATTATCGCTGAAAGACGCCACACTGGAGAAGGTGTTGCTGGCTATCAAAGACCAAAGCGCGTATCATTTTTTCTACAATGCACAGCTAATAAAAGATGTGACGCATATTAACATTGAGATGCGTCGTGCCTCGCTACGGCAGGCGCTGGAGCAGAGTATGGCCGGCCGACCGTTTTCCTGGCATATTGATGAGGAAAATAAACTGGTAGTAATCGGAACGAAAACACCTGCAGCTATCATAACGTCGCCCATGGCTGTAATGGGAGCTGTTTCGGGTACAATAGTGGATGAGCATGGCGCTCCCGTACCAGGCGCCACGGTATCAGTAAAACCTTTTAACAGAGGCACCGTTACCAATGAAAAAGGACAGTTCAATCTCCGGGATCTATCTCCCGGTAGTTATATCCTGACAGTTACCTTTATTGGATACCATTCCGTGGAGAAAAATATTCAGGTAGGCAATACCCCATTGCAGCTATTCATTACCCTGAAGCCACTGATACTGGAGTTGGACGCTTCCGTTGTAATCGGCTATGGCACCACCACTAAGCGAAATAAAACAGAGGCCATTGCCACTGTTAATGCCAAACAATTATCCGAAGATCATTCCAGTGTAGCTGTTTCCGATATGCTGGCCGGCCGGCTACCCGGATTATATGTTATGAAATCGGGAGGGGCGCCAGGCGCAGGTTCTTCCTTTTTTATCCGGGGACTAAGTACCTTCAATAATACCGCCCCGTTAGTAGTGGTAGATGGTATTCCGGATAGAAGTCTGGATGATCTGAATGCCAGCGATATTGAAAGTATTTCTGTATTGAAAGACGCTTCGGCTATTTCGGTGTATGGCGCCCGGGCAGCCAATGGCGTAATACTGGTCACCACTAAACGAGGCAACACCGGTAAAACAAGCATCACCTTTAACGCCAACATGATTAACCAACGCCCTACGCAATATTATAAACAACTCGATGCCTATCAGTATGCGCAGCTATACAATGAATCATTGCAGAACGAAAATCTCTATCAGCCTGACCAGGGAATGGGATTTAGTCCGGCAGTAGTACAAAAATTCAAAGATGGGTCTGATCCTGATCACTACCCAAATACCAATTGGCTCAATGAGGTACTGGCCAGTTCTATGTGGCAGCAGAATTATAATCTGGCCGTTTCCGGAGGAAGCGATAAAGTGCGTTATTATATCTCCGGAGGCTACGCAAAAAATAACGGATTATTTCCGGTAGAAAACTATCGTCGCTATAATCTACGCAGTAATATGGAGGCGAAAGTGACAAGGGATCTGAAAGTAACGATGAACGTGAGTGGATCTTTCAATAAAAAAAATGCAGAAGCGGTATATAGTTCGGAGTATGTTATTAATAACATGTACGGTACCCCTCCTACCCGTGTCAATAAATTTAGTAATGGCTTATATGCCTATGTACCGGAACAGCGAGGCAATGCTTATCTGCAGTCTATCGGACAGTCAGGCTTCTGGGTGACCAATGGTAATATTTTCAATTCGCAGGTGACCCTGCAATATGACCTGCCCTGGATAAAAGGATTATCGCTGAAGGGAAATGGGGCTTATGATAAATATTATTCTTTTGGTAAACGTTTTGCGACACCTTTTGACATGTATAGTATAGATGATGCCGGCAAATACACCCCAGTGCCTGGCTATCCTACGGCGCCTTTCCTGAAAGAATATTTCGGACAAACACAGAACGTTACACTGGAAGGCGGTGTGCAATACGACCAATCATTTGCGCAACATACGGTATCTGGTATGTTACTCTATACACAAACAAATGCCACTACCGATAATTTCAATACACAACGGTCCGGCTTTGTATCTTCCAGTTTATCTGAGCTGAGTTTGGGTGATCCTACCAGGGCTACCAACGACGGCAGCGGCACCCAGAGTGCGAGAAGAGGCCTGGTGGGCCGTTTGGCATATAATTACGCAGAACGTTACCTGTTTCAGTTCAACTTCCGGTATGATGGTTCTGATATATTTCCTCCCAATCAACGGTATGGATTTTTCCCATCCGTATCTGCTGGTTGGGTGATATCAGAAGAACCTTTTATGAAAGATAAAATCAATCACCTTGATTTTCTGAAGATACGAGGCTCCTGGGGGCAGCTGGGAAACGACCGGGTATCCCCCTATCAGTTCCTCACCACCTATGCACTGGGAACGACTCCAGGCTATTCACTGGGAGGAGCTACGCCACAGTACTACCAAACCTTATCGCCTAATGTTTTGGCCAATCCGGCATTTACATGGGAACGTGCCGTTATTGCCAATGGCGGACTGGAAGCACATTTCGCAGGAGATCTGCTGACGCTGGAAGCCGACTATTTTTACAAACGTACCAAAGATATTCTGGCGCCGCCATCTATGCAGGTTCCCTCCGTGATTGGCATTGGCTTACCAGACATGAACAGCGGCATTGTGGATACGAAAGGAGTTGAAATAGCTTTAAGTCATACTAATCATCTCGGTAAATTCAACTACTTTATTTCACCAAATATCAGCTTTACCAGGAATAAAATAGTGTACTACCCGGAATCACAAAGTATCCCGGACTGGCAGAAGTTATCAGGTAAATCTATCGGATTCTTTAATAGTGAAGTGGGTTCCAAATACCTTGGTTACGAGTCGGACGGCTTATATCAGAGCCCGCAGGAAGTCACAAAAGGTCCTACCCCGCTGTATCCTGGCGTAGCAGCTGGAGATATCAGGTATAAAGATATAGATGGAGATGGTGTATTAACAGCGAAAGACCGCGTACCAGTAGGCAGCAATTTCTTTCCACAGATTCAGTACGGTATCCGTTGCGGTGTCAGCTATCAGGGTATAGCCATGAATATACTGCTCCAGGGTGCTGGTAATGTGAAAGGATATACCTATACTGGTTTGCCCGCCTCCACAGATTTGTTGGGACGCTGGACACCTACGCATACAGATGCCACCTACCCCCGTTTGTGGTACAATAATCAGAACAATACAGAATACTCCGACTACTGGATACGTAGTACCGCTTATATGCGTGTAAAAAACATAGAACTGGCTTATTTATTACCAACCGCACTGTTGCATCGCATTGGCGCCAGTAGCTTACGTTTGTCAGTTACCGCCAACAATCTGTTTACTTTCTCCCGTTTCAAATTATTTGATCCGGAAGGCGCCGGCCAGGTGCGTGATCCGCTGATGAAGTCATATAGCGCCGGCGCCACCCTGCAGTTCTGATGAGTGAAACGAATTTTTGTATCATTTAATGCTCTCCAATGAAAAAATTAATCAGCTATATATCACTGGTAATTATGTTGGCCATCCTGTCGTGCAACAAGGATGCACTGAATAAAGGACCCCTGAATCTTTACAGTGACAACAATATATGGAAAGACAGCGCCCTGATAAGCCGGGTGGTATTGCAAACCTATACTGGTATGCATGCTATTTATGATGATGCCGGCGACTGGCTGCCCTGTGATATTACCGATGAGGCTAAAAGTGCCCGTCCTTATTTACAGGCTGCCCTCGTGAATACAGGCCAGTACTCTCCTTCTACGGGAATTTATAATGGTCTGTGGACAGGCTCCTATACGAATATACGGGCTTGCAATACCATTTTGTCCCATCTGGATGATATGCCACTCAGCACTGCCGGCAAACAACAGATCAAAGGAGAAGTAATGTTTCTGCGGGCACAGAGCTGTCAGGACCTCTACCTGACCTTTGGACGTTTCCCGATTGTAGACAAAGTACTGTCGCTCGCGGATGATTTGTCTATTCCCCGCGGCTCTGATGAGGCCTGTATGGCTTTCATGCTGAATGACCTGACTACCGCTGCCGCCTCCCTGCCAGACAGGTATCCAGATGAATCCACGGGAAGGGCTACACGATTTGCGGCACTGGGCATGAGATGCAGACTGCTGCTGAATCAGAAGGATTATACCGGTGCGGCCGCTGCCGCCAAAGAAATTATTGATCACGGAGGATTCAGTTTGTTCCCGGATTATGGCGCCATGTTTTATCCGGAAAATGATGATAACAATGAAGTCATCTTCAACAAGGAATATGCAGGTGATCAAAGCGGCCAAACGCATTCTTTGGATACGTATGACAACTCCTCCTATTTTACCGGATTTAGCAGTGTGGTAGAATGCCCTACACAGAACCTGGTGGATCAATACCTGATGACGGACGGCAAGGCATGGAATCAATCCCCCTTATTTGATCCGGCAAAGCCTTACACCAACCGCGATCCCCGCTTTCAGGCCAGCATTATGTATGACGGCACTACCTGGATGAATACGAATATGGATATGAAGCTGGGCTCCGTCATCAATCCATCTACTTACAGTACTACCTATACGGGCTACATGCTGCGTAAATTTCTGAATCCGCACTATATTTTCTATGGTAACAATACGAATTACCAGAACTGTATTATGCTAAGGCTCGCAGAAATTTATCTTAACTACGCGGAGTGTCAGCTGAAACTGGGTAATCCGGAAGAAGCCCGCATTTACATTAACTTGTTGCGTAAAAGGGTAAACATGCCGGAAATACCGGCAGGAAAATTATCCTGGGATGATTATGTACGGGAACGTACCGTAGAACTGGCATTTGAGGGGCAACGCTGGAACGATATCCGGAGATGGGGAACCGGAGCAACCATGATTGGCGGCACTATCAATGCCGTGAAAATTGGTGGCATCAATAGCGTCAGAACCTATGCTACCGTGCCATTGGAACAACGTTATTTCGATCCAAAAATGTATTATTTCCCTATTCCACAATCCGAACTGGAAAAGTATCCGGCAGGAAAAGTGCTGGAGCAAAATCCAGGCTGGTAACTTCATCAATAATTATCAAAAACTGACATATGAAAATCAATCTCCATTATCTATGCAGCTATACCATCACGGCGATTGCCCTGTTGCATGCACCCATGGCTGTAAAAGCACAACAAAAAAAAACAGATAGCCTGCTGGCGGTGATTAATGCCCATCCCGACAATCTATCTGCACATGAAGCTTATGTGCAATCAGCGCGGAAAGACAGCTTAAAGGTGACCAAACAATATCACCTGTGGATGAAGAAATACCCCAAAGTAGCGGCAGTACCATATGGCTATGGCGTTTTCTACACTAACCAGGAAAGCCCTGCTGCCAGGCCATTTCTCCTGAAAGCAGTGGCGTTGGACCCCAAGCTGGCAGTGGCCTGGGCGGAGCTGGCCATTGATGCAGAACGCTGGGGTGAATTTAAAAAATCATCTGAGTACATAAGTAAAGCCGTCGCAGCGGAACCGGATAATGCAGACTACTTCTCTTCATATGCTTATTCTTTTGAGAGCAGTGATCCGGAAAAGTATGTTGCACTCAGTCATGAACTAATTAAAAAATTCCCTGAAAGCCCCCGTAGCGCACAATCCTTGTATTGGCTGGCTTTCCGGACAGCAGATAAGCAACAACAACTGGCTTACTACGAGCAGCTGCGCAGGGATTATCCGGTAGCAAAATTTAACTGGTCTGCCTGGGCAATGTCTGAATATTTTGATATCCTGCTGGCAGATAATCCGCAACAGGCTTTGCAACTCGCGTCAGAACTGGCGAAGACACCAGGTATCGATGCAGAAACGAAAGCAGATTACGAGAAGCAACAGGAACTGGCTACTCAGATCATACAGGTGAATCAGTTACTAAGCGACCAAAAAACAAACGAAGCCATCGCGTTACTGTCAACGATGAAAGTAAAGAAACGGGGGAATGAATCAACCCTGTGGATGTTACTGAAAGCCAAAGCGACAGCACAAGCCGGCAAGCCACAGCAGGCTTATGATACCCTGTTGAGGTACTATGTTAAAACACCCACCAGATCTACGAAAGAAGCATTGATAGCTTATGGAGAAAAAACCGGCAAATCGGAAGCGGCGGTGAATACCGATATCCGTCAGCAGCTCGCCGCAGCATCGAAAGATGCATCTTTTAATTTTAATGCTTATATGACTCCCGGTAAAGTTTCTTTAAAAGATTACAAGGGCAAAGTAGTATTGCTCACCTTTTGGTTTCCGGGTTGTGGCCCCTGCAGAGGAGAGTTTCCCCACTTTGAAAGGGTACTGAAAAATTTCAAGGGACAAGCTGTTTCTTATGTAGCCGTAAACATTGCACCAGAGCAGGATGAATATGTGATCCCGTTTGTGAAGACCAGCGGTTATAGCTTTACTGTTTTGAAAGATAGAGAAGCCGATCGGCATAATTTGCCAGTAAGAGGAGCCCCTTCTAATTTTCTGATAGATCAGAACGGACGCATTATTTTCAGCGACTTTATGATCCAGAATCATGAGGCAGAGTTAATGTTACAGGATATGATACAGTTGTTGCTGAGTCATTCGGTGTAATAAAATCAGTGCTTATATCAGGGAAAGGCGCTTGTAGGCCTTTCCCTTTGGGGTTTGGTGGCTTTCAGCGAGAATGCTTTTCTTCAGGCCAGGCAAATCCTACGCCTCCATGCAGGTACCTATCCGTTTCCTGTAAATAAAATGTATTTACTCCCTGAAGACCGACTCCCGCATAATATAGAAATTTATCCACGTGTTCCTGGTATTCACCAAACTCACGATAGTCCCTGTGCAAGTTGATCATTTCTTCCAAATCTGCATTATGTATACGAAAAGCCTCATTACAAGCTTCTTCCAACGATAAATGATATTCCCGTTGCAGCACAAGGACTAAGTTAAACACTTCTGTACCCTTCGCCATTTCCTTTGGCAGAGAATGGATATCATTTTGCCAGGCAACAACTCTAACAATCAAGGATATTATCTTTTGAATAATGGGATGCTCAATAATATGGTCTGGGAGGACAAGCCCCGACTCAATCTCACCCAAGACCAAATATGGATGCATAAGCACCGAATACTCGCGGATAACCTTAAAAAGGGCAAGAGAAGGAGGTTGTTTGGTTACTTTAAAAGAATATTCTAATTCAATCCCGTATCTGAAGGATTTGTAGAAATAATTAATGAAGCGATTCATCCATATTTCCGGCATAAAAGCCCGAAATTCGTCTCTGAGAATCGCCATATGTTGATAAAGTGCATTTTCGTCTGGCCCAGGTTGTTCTCCTTTAAGAATTGCTGTACAACGGATTCGTTGCTGTTGAATTTCCTGAAGCGAGGAGTGCTCCAATTGATCGTCGAGAACAACATACTGGAGCATGAACCTGTTGCAGGGAATAGTTTGCTCATAGGTCAAATCGGGCCACATACAGGCTGTACAGGCATGTAATCGCATCTTCTTGTATTTCTCTCTCTGTATGTCTGTCAGAAAAATATAATCATTGTCGATCCAGGAATCCATATCTCTCCCCATTTGCGCTATATGTGGATTCACAAGATTAGGCCATGGATAGTAATTCAAAGGGAGGTAGCTGCTGGATTTGTATTCTTCAGGTTTCATATTTATAATTGAGTTTAGCAATAGATATTTCTGTCACATGCCCTGCGACTCCACTTTGTAAATTGATTAATCAAAAAAAAAGGTTCGTCGTGCATAAAAATAAGGAGGTCTGCTGCTGCAAGCTGGCAGCAGACCTCCTTGTTTTGTTTTACCGTTTGTTGAACAAAGTAATTTCAGATTGCGGTCTTACAGCATCACGTTAGTTTAAGTTTGTATTAAGCTACTGACTCAAAAAAAATCAAGGAGACCAAAGAGTCTGTACTGATGTAAGTTTTAGTTAATCACATAAAGAATAAACACCAGTTAGAGTGACCATGCCGGAAGTGTTTGACCCTCGACATCGCAACCCAGCAGTTACTCCATTGTTACCTACTTAATATGGTTTACAATAGCCATATTATTTAACTGATGCCAATTTTCGCAATTACCATTTAAAGACATCTATTCTCTCACTGGCGAACGTCTCCTGCCCTCAACTCCCGTGAAAGACATTTCGCAGGAATTGGAGAGTCGCCCTATAAGCAGACGAATAGCATTATTTATGACCCAGAATATTCAGAAATATGAATGCCCTTGAACTACTCCGAACACATTTCAGATATCCATTTCCAACGTTAAAAAACCCTTACGCTGACCAGTTGCAGGAAATGACCGACCAACAATGGATTGATGGAGAATACTTATGGCTCTACGAGCTGGCACCAGATGTACGTGAAAAATATAAGAAAACCAAAACAGCGCACATTACTTCCCAATGGTTTCCTACTGCCTCCTTTGAGCGACTGAAGCCCTTGGGCAGGCTCATGTTATGGACATTATATAACGACGACCTGTACGAAGAAAGTAGCCCTGAAGATATTGACGGTGTACAAAGGCGCTCCCTGGCTATATTGAAAGGTGAAATAGGAGCCACTGAAGCAGAAATCCCCCTTGGTCAGATGCTTGTTACCTTAAGGCAAGAACTGCTACAGTTCATCCCAAATGAATCTATCACCCGTTTTGCGGACATGATCAACCGGTATTTTTCCGGGCTGAGAACTGAGTTGATATACAAAAAGAACAAAGCGTTTCCAACAGTGAAAGAATGCATCGCTTTGCGTGAAGACTCTATATGCCTATACCCATTCCTACAGCTTACTGAGGTGGAAACCGGTATCATCCTACCTCCTGAGATACATCAGCATCCTGCGATCTTGCGTCTCCAGGCATTGGCATGCCACCTGGTCACGTATTTTAACGAGATTCAGTCAGCAGCGAAAGACGAAGCAACGGATAGCATTTACTATAACATTGTAAAAGTAATTCAGCATGAATATAAGATATCCCTGGAAGAAGCCTTCCTCGAGGATCTTCGTCTGCATAATGAAGACCTGAAAGAATTTATCACACTACAATCCTCTCTACCGGATTTCGGTATATGGCAGGATGCTGTAGTCAACTGGGTGCATTATATGAGCATGGTACTTAGTGGCTGGAAAAATATATCTACCAGACTAGATCGTTATAACGCTATGGAATTTCCCGATGCAGCTGAACTGAAGCAAAAATTGAATCAGATGTAGGAAAAAAAATCTACTATGCCTGGTATCAACTACTGCATCTTCTTCCCCACCCGTATCTCACCTTTTCCTTTATTTAAATATATCTCATTCACCTCACCTTTCGCGTCTCGTCCAAAGGTAATCTCTCCCTCTTCCCCTTCCCTTTCCATTACCCAAAAATGATCCTTTTCACGGGCTATCAACTCCAGGGACCTTCTGGGAGAACGCCCCATCAGATGACCATCTACCAGTAAGATATCTGCAAAATCGGTACTGCTAAATTCATATCTCCCCGTATAAGTCTCCAGCTCCTTCCTGCTAAGTTTGGCTGCCGGAACAGGTAAAGCATATGGCTGCTGATAAATAATAGCTGCAATACCTTTCGAAATTGCTGCCAGGTAAGGATCATCAGAACGGTTGTTCAACAAAACAATAAAAAGGTCGTCTGAAGGTATCCGGACCATTTTAGACCTGAAGCCAAACATGGCGCCACTATGTCCAACCATTAGTTTGTTGTATACAGAATCCATATCCCATCCATAACCATATGTCCCTTTAAATGGCGTATAGGCGGCCTTTAACAATTCCCCGGACACCACCAACCCCTGTTGCCACGCCTGATGCCATTTATACAAATCTCCTACCGTGGAATACATAGCTCCTGCAGCAAAGAACACTGAAGAATCGATAACGGGGCATACTTTTTTCTCCAACACGGAAATAATCATATAGCCTTGCGCCTTATTGATACTTTTTAATCCCTTATAATCAAATCCGGTATTTTCCATTTTTAAAGGACTCAGCAACATTTCCCGGACTACTTTTTCATATTGCTCATGTGTCACCTTCTCAATAATATAGCCCAATAATACGTATCCGGAATTGCTGTACTTAAATCTTTCTCCGGGAGAAAACTCCAGCGACTGTTGCTTCAGTTGCGTTAACATATTCTCTTCATTCGTTGGTATAACGGATATCTTTACAAAATCATCACGGTGGGTATAATCAGGAATGCCGGAGGTATGTGTCAACAGATTTTTAATACTGATGCTATCTCCCTTGGGAAAATCCGGATAAAATTTGCTGAGTTTATCTTCCAATCCCAGCTTTTTTTGTGCAATTAATTTTAAGATGACTGCCGCCGTGAATTCCTTTGTGATGGAACCAATCTGGAAAATGGTGTTGGCATTATTTAAGCTGCTATCTGAAAAGTCTTTCCAGCCATAGCCTTTTTCAAAAAGTATTTTACCATGGTAGGCCACTAGTGCAACACCACTGAACTTATTCAGATTAACATAAGCAGATATCAACGAGTCTATCTTCACCGACACATGCTGCGCCTTCCCATAAGGCAACAGCATAAAACAAAACAGAAATGCGAATAGCGTTTTCATGGTCATTAAATTTGAAGATATCAACGTGCGTAATTTCTTTACTTTGACAAAAGTATCCTCAAACCCAACAATACAGGGATAATGTGACGAAATACCGTATTAATGTGATACTCGCCCCGAAATATTATGCGGAGGCAATAACTAAACGGCACTTATCACCCGTTATTTTTCCCGATATGCGCTAATGAAAATTCCCTTACCTTTATCACAGTGTCTTTACAAAGCGTAAAGACATATAATGAGGCCACCAGCTTCAGACAGTATGCATACAAGATTATAAGCCAGGAGCCCCTTACTCAAAATAACCAGCCCCATGAAATACATTGACTGGGAATTGCATCGCATATGAAACAATACTATCCTATCCGCCTATTCGTGGCTGACCGTCAGGAGGTGTACCTTGAAGGGCTTTCGCATATTCTACAGACCGCACCAGATATAGAGCTACTGGGAACCACGACTGATGGCAACGAGCTTACTTCCGCGCTGACTATACTACAACCAGACATTCTCCTCACTGACCCCACATTTGATATTGACGGCAACACCACGGTACTKCAATACGTGCCCAAAACGCTGCCGAACGTAAACATCATTGCATTATCATTGCTGGATGATATACCGATGCTGGGCAGCATGTTACAAGCCGGTGTGCAGGGCTTTCTGCTCCGGCAATGCGATAGGCTGGAGATACTGGAAGCCATTCATGATGTATACAACAAGAAGCTTTATTACTGCCGTGCTATTGCATCACAGGCGATGCGCCTTTTTTCTGCGCCACGTTCCTCCACACAGCAGGAAATCTTCAGCGCCCGTGAAAAGCAGATCATTCAGTTGATATGCCAGGATATGGTTACCAAAGAAATAGCGGCCAGGCTGGGCCTTAGCAACAGAACGGTAGAAGGCTACCGGTTGCGGATCATGGAAAAGATGAATGTACGCGGCACTGCAGGCATTGTTGTGTATGCTATCCGGCAGCATATGGTAGTAGTATAAAGAAAAAAAACAGACAGAACAAGCGTAATATTACGTATGGCTGACGGGATAAATACGGGTTCTACAGAATAACAGCCACCCTACCTTTACGGCTGTAATCAAACAACAATTTCTTTACCCTCAAAATCTTATCACTATGGGTTTCCCTTATAAACAGACTACACCTCTGGTAAACTCCGTTTCTGCCACCACCACCGTCAGCATTAGTGGCGGCATGCAGATAGCAGTAGTAAAATTTACGTCTGCCGCCGGAGATCTCGGCAGCGTAACACTTTCGCCTATTCAGCCTACAGCAGGCCCTGTAACTTTTCAAAGAGGGCAGCAGACCGTAAATCTCAAAAAGGCCACTTTCACAGCTGCTATAGGATTCACTGATGGTAGCGTTTTTGCAGAAGGTGACGCTACAGATCAACAAGGTAATAACGATACTCCTTACTCAGCCTCCATTGCTGCATGGAATGCCAGTGGCGAGGCAGGCGCTAAAGTTAAACCCAAAATTAAAGAGGATCAGGTTTAATATCATCAGATAGATGTCTGTAAAACTAATAGCAACAACAGGTATTGTCCTGTTGTTGCTTATCTCTTCATTGCTATACGCTCAACAACCAAAGGCGGATTGCGTCACCGATGTACTTTCTACTCCCGGAAAATGCACACAACGTGCCCTGGGTGATTTGCAGATAATATACAAGATCGACAGCAGCGGTAATGCTGTCACTTGTGTGTTGCTACTGAACACACAGGTGGCAGGTTTGTGCAGACTCACCCCCACTACCAACACCTATATTTTTGATCTGGAGTTGGGAACAGGATGTGCCAGCGGTTTACTGAAAATGTTGCCTTTGCTGCCTGATATGCCGGGCATGCTGAACGGCGATTTCAGTTATAGCGTATCAAGCAACAACCAAAGTTTTGTTTTCAAAGGTCTGCTGGCGGCGTGGTTTGTCAATGGCATCTCACCACCAAGCATGCAAAAACCATAAACCGCTGAGTACTATGAGCACCCTTGCATTCAGCAACACCCATTCAGGTAATACATCACTATACACCACCCCTGACGATAACGGCTGGTGTGCCTTTGTGCTGGCATCCGGTACCTCCTCCGGCAAAGATACCCTCAGCCTCATCGATACTACTGCTGTCAATGGCTATTATCTTTTTGCCACCAGCGCCCCTGCCATCAGTGCAGATACGCTGGTACAGAATATATGGAACTATATTAATTTCATTTCCAGTAGTACACCTGATAACGCAATCCTATGGCTCAGGTCCCCCAATGATGCCCTTTCATCGGCTAATGTAATAGCGCTGCTCCTGACACAATACAATAAAGGTTTTGCTATCATGCAGCAAATGAACTTCAGCTTCGGTAACAATTATGCATCACTATACATCGGTTCCATCAACACTTATTTTTCCGTTGATGACGACAATGATCGCCTGCTGCTCACCTTCAATGATCCTTCACAGGTCAGCTTTCAGGCCAACACCATAGCCTCCAGCACCGTTACACAACTCCAGCCGCTGGTACTCCCATTTACCGGCATTGGCCGAGGTTGCATGCGCCTGGTGATCGGATTCAACCTTGCCCGTGACTTTACCGCGGTAGCCTATGACCTCAGCATAAAATATTTCTATAACAGTACAACAGATGGTTCCCTTTGTACCATCCGCTATCCGCTTGTGCCAGATGGCCTTCTCAATTACTATCTGCTCTGCCAGGCAAGTATCAATCCTGTGGATATGATGAACATACATAAGACAGGAACTTACTTTGCCCTGCTGGGACAAACCATCTATTCTGATACCCAGGTCAACACCCCCAGTCCCACCCTATTCGATACTTATTATACCGCGGATTATGGCTATCCATTGCAGATGAAACCGGTGGTCAACCTATCTTCCGTGAATGGTACTGATAATTACCCTGGCCCTGGCAGCGCCCTGCTCGTATTCAGCCACCGGGATGTCGCCGATACACTGTCCTGGTATCTCATACCGTCCGGTAACTTCACGCTGGTATTGGATAGCAAATATGCTCCCTATCTCGACAGCAACAAACAGATGCGCTTCATGAATGGCCTCGCCGGCACAGAGAGTGTAAGCTTCACGCCAGAAGTGAATGGCAGCACCGGCGATCTGCTGTGTTTCACTGCAAAACAATCTGCCTATGCAGACCGGTTTCCTTTAGCAGGATCACCCAACCTGGATGAGGATGGCAAGGTGCTTCCCGTGCTCAACAACAGCTACCAGACTGCATGGGCCGCTATCCAGCAAGGTAGCAGCAGCAACACCACTGTTATCTATCATGCACAACCGGTAGGCGCTTCCCTGTTTGCGGCTGATCAGGATGTGTTTACAAATAAGGAAGTATTAGGCAGCTTCATTCCCAATGCAGGAACACTCTCCCAAACAATCGTATTTCCGATGGCTTCCTACGGCGCCGTTACTTCCAGCAATGTACTTACTGACCCTCAACAATACGAGCTACAAATCATCAGTGCGCAACGCAAAAATGCCATCGGCGTTAGCCAGCAGCAACAATTGATGCAGGCACGCAGATCTATGCAAACGGCAACCGCTGATATCGTACCGGGTACCAGCCCGCAAGGCTTTTATATCGAAGCCGACAAAACAAGCGGCGTATGGAAATTACTGCAATTAGCCAGCAATCAGTATCTGCAGAGTGATGGCACCACGTCGCCCCTCTACAAACTTTTCTTCAGCGATCTTAGCCCCACCCTACAAAGCGCCTTCCAGACCAATCAACTGTTCAACGTTATCTCTTTCAATCCTACTGTTGGCGATTCTCCAGTACTTGGCTCCTTCAGCAATGAAATGTATATGGACGGCTGGCCTTTTATACTCGATGTACCGCAGCAGAATGTATATGGTCAGTTCAACAATGTGCTGATCTTCAAATTCCGCAACGGTGCACTGACAGATCATATCAGCAATCCACAGGGATGGACGATGGCGAATCAGTTTAACATGACTGATAACAATGGACTCGAATTATTGTCAACATGGATACAGCAATATGTGCAAACAGGTATTGATAATTACCTGGTGAATAAAGACAACGACTACTATAAATTCTATACAGCAGCTACAGACCCACAATGGCAGGGAGTTCTGGCACTTGCTATCAATGTGGATGTGCAACATTTCCCTGCTGCACTTCAAGGCCTGCTGGCTGGTATCGACCTGCAACGGTTCAATGCCCATCATTTTGGTATAGACATGAGCGTAGTACACAATGATAACGGTGCATTATCCATGTTGCCTGTGAGCGCCCTGTTTGGTTTGATTGATTATGAAGACCAGGTATTTCTTTCACTCGGACAATCCGTAGAAAGATACAAGAAAGAGGCGGTGATCAATACAGACGTGGATTATGACTTTAAGGTGCTCAATCTCAAAGTGCTGTTCAGCAATGCGAAGGTGGTGAATTTCAACAGCAATATTGCACTTACCATCAACCGGCTTTTCGGTGAGAAAACAAAAGCAGATAACCGGAACAACCTCGTGATACTGCGAGGAGCCTGTGAAAATCACAATGGCGTTCCGGCGTATACGTTTGTGAGTACAGATGATAGTCTCATCTTTCTTGACAGCGCAATTATGCAGGATGTAGAAATACAGAAAGCATCCTTCAGCACCACTGTGCCGCAAAGCGGTGGTCAGGGCATTGTGCAGTCGGTCTTTTCCTGCTGGGGATTCATCAACTTCAACAAGCTCAGTGATTTTGATATCCTTTCCTTCGGAAGTGAAGTGAATGCGTCACCGGGTAGTGCCGGCATTGCCTGTGCAGGATTGAACCTCGACATGGACTTTCCATTGGAAACACCCTCCACACGTACTTTCCGCTTCGACATCAGTCATCTTGCCGCAGACATCGGTCAGAGTACCGCCCGCAATGATAGCCTGTACAGGCATTTCCCGCTACAGCTCACGGGTATGACCAGTGGCTCCAAAGACAACACGCCTGCATCCCAGGGATTCCTGAACGTAACACAATGGATCAACCAGCCACAGGAAGGCATTTCAGGTGACTGGTATGGACTCGTGTTCACACTCAACATGGGTACCCTGGGCGCATTGGCCTCAGCCGCAGGTTTCAACAGCACCTTCCTGGCTGCGTGGAACGTAGGCGGTAGTGGCACTGCTGCCGCGCTGAAGCTCCCTGGTGTAAATCCACAGGCGCCTTTCTTCAGCCTGCAAGGTGTACTAAAACTGGACATCGGTTCCGTATCCTTATCCCTGGCGGATGGCAGCGGTCCTGGTAAAGCAGCTTATCTTATGAAGATCAATAATATTGCAGTAAAACTGCTCAGTCTTTCGTTTCCACCAGGAGGTAATATTGGCTTCTTCCTCTTTGGCAACCCGGATCTGGGTGCACCACCAGAGAGCCTTGGCTGGTATGCTGCCTATGTAAAAAAATGACGCTGTTAAAATATCAATCTTATGTTTCCCCTCTCCCTCAAAACAAACCTGTACAGTCTTATATGCTGTATGTGCCTGCTGCTAACGCATTCGCTAAAAGCGCAGGAAAGACTGGAAATACATCATATCAATGTAGAAAACGGAGATGCGACCATGATTCTGATACATAATACCGTAGTGGATACCTTTCCGGCGGCCGTATTGATTGATGGAGGTTTGAGAGAATCCTATGCCTTCATCAACAATTATTTCAAAAATTGTTTGCGAGACTCGATGCCTGTAGCACACTTTAAATATATGATCCTGAGCCACCATCACCAGGATCACTATTTCGGCTTTAAATCGCTGGGCGACAGTGCCTTCATCCAGGTGGACACCGTCATTGATATTGGCGGTTATAAACTCAACAGTACCTACGCGGCAATAGCTCCTCCGGACACCAGTGCCGCAGCACTTAAAAGAGGCGGTTCAACTCCGAGATTCAAAAGTGTCTATCTGGCTGCGCTAAAAAAGGCCTACAATAACAACTTATTGAAATCCAGAAGTAAGGTGCTCACCTCGTTTCCCCGCGATATAGGGAAAACCATTACTGTCGGTACCGTCAATGGTGTCCCTGTGACGCTTACCTGCGTGGCCGCTGCGTCCTATACATATGCACGAAACGGAGATTCTGTATCTCATGGTGTCTCCAGTAGTAATAATTGCAATGATTATTCACTTGGGTTTGTACTTCGGTACGGTGAGTTTCGTTACTTCACAGGTGGAGACCTGGGTGGTCAGAACGGAAGCAGTTACATCGACCAGGAAACGACATTGGTAGGTGGGCTGGACACCCTACTGCATCAACTCAGCTACAGCTTTGATAACACCGCCACAAGGGACAGTGCAACGGGACATATCTGCGCTTTCAAAGTAAGTCACCACGGCAGTGATCACAGCACCAATCCTGTATTCTTAAAGATACGACCTGCAGTAGCTATCGTTTCAGCAGGCAACCAGAAAAACTGGGCATTGCCCAACCCAGCCTTTCAACAACGCCTGGATACCACGTGGAAGCCGCTTTCCAGCCGTGCAGACAGCACAAGGCCTTTCGGCGTATCTGATCGCGGGCTTTACATCACCAACTTGTACGACTTCAAAAGATTTGGCGGAGAAAGGGACAGTTGTCTGAAATATGCGGTACAGTTGTTTGCCGGCCGTACAGATACGCAGTTTCAATATGGCAACGATTATGATACCTCGGGCGTGGCCACCGGTGCGATGACCGGTTCCAGCCATGATCCGACCTGCAAAGACAGCTATATACTGACCGTTGAACCAAATAATATCACCACACAATCCGTCTTCTACTTATACATGACTAATTACTGGAAGGGTGTTATCATGCGTTTTCTGGGGGGATATAAATGTCATCGCAACACACCGTAGTAAAGTATTCATTCATCATCATTCAATAATAACAAACAATGTGCTATCAGCAATTATATAATCTTTTTCGCAGATGCTGTTGTTGCCTATGCCTCCTGCTTCCGCTGTACACAGCGGCCCAGAATAAAATACTGGAGATACATCATATCAATGTCGAAAATGGCGACGCAACAATGATAGTAGTCCACGATACCGCCAACAACACCTTTCCGGTGAAGATACTGATTGACGGCGGCAATTCAGGAACAGACAGATTCCTGCAAAACTACTTCACCAATTATTTTGGCGCGACCAATATGCCCGTAACTTTTAAATACCTCATCCTGACACATTTCCATAAGGATCACTATGCAGGCTTCAATAAACTGGCGAACGGTACTATCTTCAGAGCAGACACCGTGATAGATCCCGGTGGATATGCGCTTGGCGGTACCTTTGCCCCTATCAATCCGCCGCAAGCCACTCCAGACAGAGGTGCCAGCGATGCGCCCAATTACAGGAAGGCATTGAAAGATGGGTTCACTAATAATTACCTGCGGGCCCGCAGCCTCGTGGTCACTTCTTTTCCACGTGATATAGGCAAAGTGTTGAAGATAGACACTTTGAACGGTGTGCCTGCTACACTGAAATGCGTGGCCAGTTCCGGCTACACTTATAGCGCCGGTGACACCGCCGTGAATAATGGTATTACTAACCGTAACAATCCCAATAATTTTTCGCTGGGCTTTATACTCGAATATGGCCAGTTCCGCTACTTCACCGCGGGAGATATGGGTGGATATAGCAACGGCACCTGTACTAACTACATTGACCAGGAAGCCACGGTGGACGGAGGCATTGTTTCGCTTTTCAATACTAAAAGTTACCGCTTCGATAGAAATGCCAACGATGTATCAGCCAAAGGTCATGTCTGTGCTTTCAAGACAAGTCATCACGGCAGTGATTGCAGCTCCAGCAGCGACCTTCTCCGATTCACAGCCTGTGCAATGTTTCTGTCGGCAGGTAATATGTCGAAATGGGGACTACCGATACCTGATTTTCAAGAACGCATAGACACGTTATTAGATCCGCTCTCTGAATGGTCTTCCGCGCAACGGCCATTGGGTGTTAATAATCGTGGAATCTATATCACTAACCTCTATAACTTCACCAGTGGTACAAAGAAGTACTGTCGCTCTACCGCTATCAACCTGTTTGCCAATAAGGACAGTACCAACTTCAGCTATGGCAATGATTACAGCGCAACGGGTGTACATGGTAACAATCAGTACCAAAGCAAAGATGTGACTTGTAAAGATAGTTATGTACTGAAAGTAGAACCGAATAATATCATGACACAAAGCCAGTTCTACGTCTACCGGGTGAATTATTACAAGAACACCAATCAACTCTTGTCTACGTATCAGTGCCATCGTAATACACCACCGTAATCACTGTTGTTATCGATAAATACTTTGTTCCTCATCTTATTTCCATAAAACAGTCACCATGGACCTTCAGCAACTAGCCAGCAAACTGCAACAGCAGATACAAACCAACGGCACTCTAACGCTTACGCCTACACTGATACCCAGCAATAGGTTCCCGTTCCTGTTGCAGATGCTGTCCTTGCAAAACATGGTGTTTACGCTTACTCCGGCTGATATCACCGTGAAAGATAATATCCTGTCCATTTCCGGGAAAGTGGCGCTGTATAACCAGAATAATGACGGTGTGCTGCAACTGATCAACACGCGGGGCGAGATACTGGAAACAGTACTGGATTCCATTCTTAACCAACTATCGATACTACAGCTGTCACAGATGGGACTGCTGCCCTTGAACCGGCTGGCAGATCCCAATATATTTCCCTCTGCTCCATTTCCGGGGATTCAGTTAAATGCCTCTTCCGTCACCTATGCCATGACGCTTTCCGTCCTTTCGTCCAACATCGATTTCCCCATTATTCCAGGTGCAGCAGGACTTTCGCTGAAGGATTTCGGCTTTTCGGTTCTTACGTATGTCAATCCGGTTAATAATGAGCGAACCCCCAACCTCGCCGTCACCGGTGTTTTCCGCATTGGTAAAACGGATCTGTCTATATCGCTGGCCGTACCGATCAACAACAATATGCCAGCTAATCAATGGTCATTGACATTCTCCACGCAGCAAACCTTACTGGGAGGCATATACGATATTCTGGGCTTATTCCCCGGTATGAATGTGCTGGGCAGCATGCCACAAGAAGTGGCGGTGTTGAGTAATTTCGGTATCACTCAGTTGAGCATTCTTTTTAATCCGGCCATACAGAAGATTTATGATGTAACAGTAATCATCTCCAACCCGCATCCCTGGCAGGTGGCCAGCGGCTTTGCTATCGAGCAGCTACGCGTGATGATGCAGTTTAACAGAGTGCCGGTGAAACCCACCTTCACACTGGACATTGATGGTATATTTAATATGAAGATGTCTTCCGTTACAGCAGAGTTGCAAGTCAATGCGCACCTGCCATTCGGCGAAGATGAATGGCTACTTGCTTTTTCCGCTGAAGTGGAGATCAATAAATACAATGAGTTTTTCACGGCGCTCCCGGGGCTTTCCACTACCCCCGCACCTGCACTGCCCGTAGATATTACTTTTGACAGCTTCAATCTCAATACCCTTGAAATCACCTACAACGCCAGCTCCCGACAGATCAGCCGCATCAACTTCGATATATCCACACAGGTAGATATTAAATTCTTTAATGTGCTGGATATTGTGAACCCAGCGATGGCGCTGGATATAGAGAATCCTTTCTCTTCCGCCGACCGCACCATCAGCGGGTTTATCAGCACACAGCTTAACATCGTCGACATTCAGCTGGAACTGCGCGCAGAGAAGGCAGATCCTTCCGCAGGATGGACATTCATGGGCGCTATGCTGCCCGGTTCCAGCATCAACATCATGAAGCTGGTGAAAACGTTCCTCTCCTCGCTGGGTATCACCAACCTGCCCGCCTGGTTAGATCAGGCTTCACTGAATATCGAGGGGGTTAACGTCACCGTATACACGCCGGCGCCGGGAGCAGTAGATCAGAAAAATAAATATAGTGCAGGCGGCACCGTTAAATGGCAGCTCAATTACCAGAGCTTTATATTGCCTAAACTCACCGCTACATTGCAGATGGATTATGTAAATGGCAATGCTTCCGGTAATATCACCGTGGAAGCCCTGCTGCTGGGCATGAACTTCAAGGTGGGTTATAAATTCGGCACACCGGATACACAGGTGTACCTCGAATGGGAAGGTATTGTAGCGCAATACCAGCACGACAGTGGGAAGAATACAGACACGATCACGGTGGTATTCGGAAACATGTCGCTGGGAGAGATCATCACACATCTAATTGCTTCATTTGAGCCGGGCTTCACACTATCGGCTCCCTGGAATGTGCTCAACAGTATTAATCTGAACGGGTTGTCGTTTGTATATGTAAGAAATATCGGTGATCCATCACAGAGCAGTCTGAAAGTAGTGTATAAGAGCAATGTAGACCTGGGCTTCCTGCAACTTTCTGCCATTACACTTACGAAAGATAGTACCGGTGTATATCTTGGCTTTGAAGGCAAGTTCCTGGGCATGACTATCAGCAGTGGCAATCCAGAAACCGCTCCACTGGCAGGCAAAGGCAGCGATGTGCGCAACATGCCGGGCGTGCCGGGTATGGGCAGCCAGTTCTTTGATCTTCGTTTCCTGGGTATGGGCCAGCATGTGGCATTTACCAATCCTGGCAATATCAGCAACATACAGGGCGCTATCGATACCATGAAGAAATCATTCTCTGACACCAATGGTCAATCTAACAGTGTACCGATCAAACCTGACAAACAAGGCACCCTGTATTTCGATCAGAACAGCCACTGGCTCTTCGGCGCAGACTTCACCGTAGCGAAGTTTTACAGGATGGCGCTAATCTTCAATGATCCGGAGCTATATGGCCTCATGATCAGCATCGATCCTACAGCGGCTTATTTTGCTAATCTTTATTTTGAAATTCTTTATAAGAAAATAAATGACAACATCGGCATGTATCAGATAGATCTGCAACTGCCAGATGCTTTCAGACATCTTGAGTTTGGGGAAGTATCCGTTACGCTTCCCAATATCGGAATCAAGATCTACACCAATGGTAACTTCTATCTCGACTTCGGCTTCCCTGCCAGCATTACAGACTTCTCGCGCTCTTTCACCGTACAGGTGTTTCCGTTCACCGGCTCCGGCGGTTTTTACTTCGGCTGGCTGAGTGGCGCTACCGCTACCAATATCCCACAAACTACCTGCGGCATATTCAATCCCGTGATAGCCTTTGGATTGGGACTGCAACTGGGCGTAGGCAAAACAATTGATGAAGGTATTCTGAAGGCGGGGCTGTATCTCACTGCTGTAGGCATTTTCCAGGGAGTGATCGCCATCTTCCATGCAACACCAGGATTAAGTGGTGCAAAAGACGACACCTATTATAAGCTGCAAGGCACATTCGGACTGGTGGGTCATATCTATGGTGAAGTGAACTTTGCTATTATATCTGCACGGGTGGATATATTGGCTTATGTGTATGTGAGTATTACGATAGAAAGTTATATGGAGATACCGATCTCCTTTGTAGCAGGTGTATCCGTTTCACTACGCATCACCATCAACCTGGGATTATTTAAAATACACATCAACCTCAGCTTCAGCGCAACTATCAGGGCGCAGTTTGTGATTGGCAGTAATCATACACAGGATGCAGGATGGAACGGATGTCTCAACGGCGGCAATTTCCCGGCATACCACCGCATTGCCGCAGACCTGGCCGTAACATTAAACTGGCAGCCTATTTCACCGGATACCGGCACCAACTACCTGCTGGATCTGTATGTGATTCCACAGCTGACTCTTTCCGGAGAAGGCGCTACACCTGGCCCGCAATACAACATGATATTTTATATCGATACCGCCTCCGCCAATATTGCCAATACGGTGAACGGTCTCACCGCGCTCAGCACCGGCGTGCTGTACTGGTGTCTCAGCGCGCTGGTCAGCAATGGCCGCAGCAGTGTTCCACTGAGCTGGCTGCAAACACAACAGATCAGCACTGATCAGTTACAGGCGCTGTTATGCTATTTCAACACAAGGCCTGATAATGCAGCCCCATTCAACTACAGCAATACAGCAGGACATGACGTTATTTCGTTCTTAAAAACCTTCTTCAGCGTACAAATCACCGCTACAGACCCGGCAACCCAGCAGGAGTTGCAGGCCGCCATCTTCCCTGCGCTGCCGCCACTGCTGGTGCAAACAGATTACAATGGCGCCAAAGGAACACAGATAAACTTCGCCACACAGAGCATGACCGGCAGCAATGGCTATATCAGCGCCGTTTCGGGCATACTGCGTACGCTTAGTATGGATGCAGAAAACAAGCTCACTGCTGATTATTACGGCAACGCCTGCTCGCAGGTGACTGACCCCGATTATCAGCAGCAGCAGAACCTGAGCATGCCGACTTTTATCTTCACAGATTTCATTGCCCTCGTGGCCAAAACATTCCTGCAACATGCGCTGGATTATATGCAGGCCAACAAGAAAACAAGTCTGGATGCCGAAAGCCTTGTCAATGCAGTAGTGACAACCGCCAATGTAACGCAGGCCGGCAGCATGTCTTCCAGGTTCCTCCTGTATGGCTTACGCTTACCGGCGCCACCCAATGCGGCTACCGGCGCTATTACGCCACTATACCAGCTTACTGGCCAGCAGTTCCCACTGCCTGCGGCGCTCAAAACCGGTGATACCTTCAGTATAGACATCACCAAAGATGCCGCAGCCACCTGGATTTCCTTTAATCCCAATAATGCAGCTGCGCTCAATATCACCATCAACAATGATGAAATTACCCGCATCAATGATATGCGCAGTGTAGTGTTGGCGCCTACCCTTGAATCCGGCTCACCGGCTGCTATGGTAAATTACCGCGATACACCGCAGGCCTTTACGCTCAACAGTCCGGCACTGTGGCAATACCCCGGCGATTACTTTGCCGGTGTAAGCGGAAATCCTGTGCTGTGGCTGCTACCACAAAACCTGATCGATATATTTGCATTACATGCCGGTACCTCCATTCCTTTCTCCATCCAAACCATCCAGCCTTCCGGCGATGGCAGCGAGAAAGGAAGCATCAGTCATCTTGCCTGGGCTACCACTGTACCGATTACAATACAGCAGATCACCGCTGGCTCAGGACCTAATACACCGCTTACCGGCAACATGTACAACCTCACCGGCGCAGACGACAGTGGCGTGGTACTATTACAACAACTGGTCATCTTCCTTAATACTACCCGCAAAGGTGACGACAGCTTTATTGCACAAATACAAGTGTTGTATGAACCTGATCCGACAACGGATTCCACCGGAGGTAATATCTCCGCTGCCAATGGCGCATTAGAAGTGGCTATTGTGCAGGCCAACCTGAGCACAGAAACCAACCCGGTAGGCACATTCGGCTACCTGAAAGACAACGTGAGCAACACTTATAACACGCTGAACAAACCAGGCATCTTCCTGCAACTGTTGTGGGAAAACAGTATTGTAAGATCAGGCGGATTTTATCTGTACTACCGCAGTTCCGACGGCGTTGGCATTCCACCGTATCTGTTCAATAAAGACGGTGTAGCGCGCCTCACGCTGGTGGTCACTTATACGGATCTGCTCATACAACCATTTGTGAACAGCGTGGTCACCGGTGATCCGGTGGATACTTCCAGTACCAGTGTATATGCGCAGGCAGCCAGCATCACCACCCGCGTGGCTACTATACCAGTGGGCACGGTGGGCTATACAGTAGTACGCAATAATCCGGGAGAATACAATCCTTCTCAGCAACCACCAACCACCGCTGATAACCAGGTATACCTGCAAAACCAATTCAACCTGCTGGGTACTACACTACCTGGCGTGGCGGCCTATCAGAACCTGCTGCCCGCAGGTCCTGCAGACACACTGGATGAAGACCAGGTAAATCAACTGCGCGCAGGTGAAACGCTGGACCAGCAAACTAACTTCTGGAACTACGCAGCGGTGATCCCTTACTACAAATACGCGCAGCCTTCCGGTACAGACCCAGACTATCCGAATCCTTATGGAGGCATCGGCGTTACAGTGCAGATGCGGCTTAACTGGCAGGATATGTTTGGTAACATACCCATGAGCAACGTGCAGCCATTGGCGTTATCAATGGCATCATTATACACAGATCCACTCATCGCAATATCCCAGTGGCCTGCCGTATCTTCCTATTACCAGTTTGCCCAGAATGCCGGCAAGCCGGAAATACAGCTCAGCTTCTGTTTCGACAAGACAAAATACACCGGCAGCAAGAGCCAGAACAATGCTGCCATAGACCTCGAAACCTACATGCGCCTCTATTATCAGCTGGTAGTATGTACGGATGTGAATATGAGCTTCTGTTCCTCTATTGATGGCACGGCTGCCTTACCGGAAGGTTCCAGTCGCAGTATAAATATAGCGGCCCTGAACACCAACTTCCTCACACCGGTGATCAGCTACCTGAAAGCCATAGTAGCCGCTACTACCGTAGACAGCAACAGCATCCTGTATACAATCAGCAGCCCGGTGGATACCGCCACAATTGCGAGCTATGCAGACATACTGCCACTGACATTAACGGCAACGGTACAACGTACTGCGCACATCGATCCGGCTTTTGCCAATACTGCCGGTATCGCCAGCGCACAGACCACCGTACCGCCACAATCTAAAGGCACGCCATGTGGTAGCGGTAACGATGATTCTTTGTCGCTCACCCCATTTGCGCAACAGTTTGAACTAGCCTTCAAAAATCAGCCTACCGCAGGCATCACGCTAAAACTGGCGACAGGCACACCGAAGGAAAGCGAAGACAAGATACCATCCATCTGGATGATAAGACTGGACACCAACGGAAAGAGCGGTATCAATTTCAACTTCAACAACACTGCAGTATACTTCTTTGCACCCGTACCGCTGGCCAACAACTTGTTGTCGTTCAGCAGCAACAACTATCCGTATGCAAGTGGACAGCCTTATCCTGCAGGCGCCGCAGTAACACAGCATTTCAGCAGTATAGACCTCGACAACTGGGGATTGCAGTTCCTCACCGCGGTAGATAATTTCCTCAGCCCGGCATATGCTGTGCCCGCCTTCCTGTTAGATAACGGTGTATCACTGGCATCACTGCTGGCTGAAAAAGAAAACATTGCCAATGCTATTGAAGGAACCATCGACTACATTATAGATCCTGGCAATACACCACAATCCAACATCGGCAACGCACAGGACAAATGGAAACAGGTGATCCTTCAACTGCTCTCTAACGCTTACCGCTATACGACAGCTGTGCAGACACCTGCCACTATCAGCTCCGGATGGACAGGCAGCAACAATCAGCCTCCGGAAGCACCTTATGTGCCTGCATTGTATGGCAGCATGAAAGGTACTGATCCTTCCCTGCCACCCGGTACACCGCCTAATACTTCCTATTCCCTGTCCAACGCCAAAGTACCATTGGGCACCGGGCAATCGTGGCTAACGTATATGTTTGAATCGAAAGACCTGCCGGCCAGTCGCAGCTTCAGCTTCACAGACATGCGCTATGCGGTAAGTCACCTGGAATACCAACTACAACCTGTTGATGGCATCGAAGGCTACATGGCATCGTCCTGGCTGACCTTCATTATCCCGCTGGATAACAGCCTGGGGCAGATAGGCAACATCACCATACCGGTTCCATTGCGTGCCTATCCTACGCCGCCTTCCATCCTGAGCCAGGGACTTGAATATCCTGTCAATAGTAACAGCGATCCTATCACCATCGCTGATACAAGAGCATGGAACTACCGTTATGTATATCAGAACCAGTCTGCCGCACAGGATACCATACACACGCAGGTGCAGTTCAATATCCCGGCATCCAGTAATACTTTCCTGTCACGGAACCTGGATGACGCGCCTACACTGGATCAGGCATTATCTCAGTTCATGTCTGTATACCCTGCCATGCTGGCTGATTTCAACATGCACCTGTTGACACTGACTGCTGACGATGTAACGAAAAACACGCCGAATGCACAGGCTGCAAAGAATGCCGTAGCGGCTTTCATCAATGTGGTAACTGTAGTGGCTACTGCATGGAGCACCTGGAACCAGATACATCCGCGCACCAAAAAACTGGTAAGTCACGGACCGCTTAGCCTGGCATTGTCGCCATATACTTTATCGTATACCATCACAGAAAATGAACAGCAGACTACCAATTATCTCAGCATCACCGTTGCGGCAGACAGCGGCAACAGCGTGCCGATGGTTCCGTTGGTCAACATCAGCAACTACACCGCAGAGCCGGTGAGCGGTCAAAGTAATACCTGGATATACAAAAATGCGGAAGATAAATATCTCCCGTATGCCCACCGGAACGACGATCCTGACAGAGAAGTGATCATGCAGGCACTGGATATACTCCATGAGCAAAACAGCTGGTCAGGCGCCAGCATCATCCGCAATGAGTACCTGATACAGAATGGTAATGGTACCTGGCAGCCCACCAACCAACGGTTCATCTATCAGACGCCGTGGGTGCGCTTCTTCGACAAGCTCGTGCCATTACTCAACTGTAACCGCGCCGTAGATATCGCGACTATCAACAGCAATGTCTTCCCTGCGCCGCAACAGAGAACGCTGCAGGAGAACATGGCCCAGCTCTTCATTGCCCTCACCGCCGATGTAACGTTAACGGATATACTGATTAAATTACACGTCAGCTATCAGTATACCAAACCGGGCACTTCATTCGCAATAAACCTGCCTGTATTACTGCTGGCTTCAACGAAAGTAAGTATCGCAGATAAAGGACTGGCAGTAGCGACCATGGTAGCAACAGCCATGCAGAAATGGAAGGATACACATATGCCGGAAACCAACCAGGCGCAGTACGACCTGGATCTGACGGTTTTCTCTGACGATAGTACAAGGCCGGTACTGCAGGTGCCACTGTACTTGTTGATAAGTGGACATTAAATCAAAAGCAGAAAAGCTGCCTCATTTTATGAGGCAGCTATAACAAAGAGGTTACACCGGCACGATAGCCGCGGTGTAACCTTTCTTTTTTCATGCATTTCCGGTTAGCAATGGATTACTGATAGAGGTAATTTAATGCAATAATATCATTCGCATTAAAAGTGCGGTTGCCCCCATTGGAGCAGGCCAGCATCCAGGAATCCGGGTCAGGATCGCTTGGAGTGCCTGGCAGATATACAGCCCCAACACCGCCATCACCTTCATCCACCGGATCTCCGCCACAGCTATAGGAACGGTCCATATAGTCGGTATGGCGCATACCAATGCAATGTCCTATTTCGTGCTGAAGCACAGAACCTACGTACTGCACATTCGGGTTGCTGCCGTATGCGTCAGGGTGGGTATTCATCTGAATGAGATTAAAAGGGTCTCCCGCATCGGTAGGGAAACCGGATGATCCTAAAGTAATATAGCCACCGCTGGGCCCTTCATAAAAGCCCTGAATAGTTATATCCGCATTACCGCTGGTAACACGTTGAAACTGGATGCGCAGCCCCAACGCATTGTAACGTTGAATGGCCAGGTCGGCGCCTTGTACAAAAGCACTGCCCAGATTACTAACCCTCACGGTAATCACACGTGGCAGGCTAGCTACCAGGTTATTAGTGGAATACTGCTCTGTTTTAGCCACTCTAACTTTATTTGTTTTGGCTTTCTGACTGAGGTCTTTTGAACTAAGAAAAATATCTCCTTCTACGAGATACCCTCCGTTTACGGCATGTACATTACTGGTACTGAAGCCTTTTGCCTTGATTTGTGTTAATACGTCATTAGAAATACCGGGTTTATCAGCATTCCCTTGTTTGTTACCTTTCTGACATGACGTGATGAACGAACCTGCCAACAGACAGATCAAAAGAAAAAATACTTGATTTCTCATCGGGTTAAGATTTTGGGTTTTAGATTTTAGATTGCTATCGTGCCTGCACGAAAAAAGTATTTACTATAGCTGTGTTTTTACAACTAATATTTAAGCATACACCTACTTGAAATGACGGGAAAAACATTGACTATTCACCTGTAACAATCGTTATCAGGCGCATGTTTAGAATGAACATTGTGGTTTTCTCGTATTACAGATTTGAAATGTGGGTTACTTAGATTTGCTTAAAGATTATGGCTCTGCGTTCGGGTTTGTATCGGATCGTTTTCCAATATTACAGCTTTCTTATTACTGAAAAAAATATTTTAAATTAAATACCCGGTCTTTCATCCGTAATAGAATAGCAGTAGTCCGAACTATTTTATACTCTTTTTAAGTCTATTCTAATGATTTCTTAATCACTTTTTAAGCATTTTCTAATCTCCATCGGCTATAAATTCGAATCAGGCAATTTGCCCATACTTTTGAATGGAGCGAGGCAGACGGTAATCTTATTAAAATCAGGGAAAGAATTTGTGTTATGACCTCTTATAAAAACACGCTTCCCATCAAACAAAATGATATTTACGCGTGTTAATAAGTAGCAATTATTTATTTATTCATTAACTCAAAATAACCGTAAGCCTAAGGTATCATACCTTACTCCAAACTTACTATAGGAAAATTCTAAAACAAATACATTTACGGCGGAAACATTCATCTGTTATGTTAACGGTTAACCTTTACCGGTAGCACTTTACAGCCGTTTAGTTCATAACTGTTTAATGTAAACAGATGGGGATGCTATATCCTCTCCATGATTGTCTCTTTCGTTTCCAACAACTATTTCTTTAACAAATGGCGGATACCGAAAAGCCATAATAGAGTAGGTATAAACTAAAAAATTCTATTTTATGACAACCACTAGAACAAGCCCTCAAAAAAGCCCACTGAAAGGTTCACAAAAAGATCAGAATGAACCTGCAGACATTGAAATTACAATAGTGATTGACACGAACTATGTAATTAAATATTGTGAAGATAACAGTATCGACGTTACCAAGTACACACAGGACAACCCTTATCCGATAGACCATAACAGCGAATACATGGTTTGTACCGGATCACGTGGAATCATCAGTGGTCAGGGTACAGCCGATTTAAATTTCAAGGCGCATGTAGAAGATACCGTGTCATTCCGTGCTATATCTGCTTCTGACAACCAGGATAATTCTGTAATTTTGTATGGTATCCTTAAGAATACTAATCCGAATATAACACCTAATGACGACGTATTTGACACGTTTGTATATACTCCTTTAAAAAGAATTGGTGCCGCTGTACCAAATTCCAATCCAAATTCCAATGGATTGCCTGCACTACATCAAACAGTCACCTTTTATTCGTACAAAGCAACGGTAGGCCAACCTGGAACCGAAGCATTTATGATAAATTTTGCGCTATATAGACTAGATGATTCAGGAAATAATCAAAACTTATATGGTTACTTCCAATGGGACCCAACCATTACGGTGCCAAAACAATAACATATAGATCCGAAACTTCAAACTTACTAAAAAGCATATACCCGTTATATGCTTTTTAGTAAGTCCCGACGTAATAGTGAATATTTACATTGGTTGCACTGGTTTTCGTGATCCAGGCACTTGTAAAGCTCAGATCTATAACCTGTAGATAATATACTGGCTATAAAAATAAAACGTGATACAATGGGAAGACATCGCATTYTCATTACTCACATTTTCATTCATACACTTGCTTTTTAAATTATTGGGGTATATGTAATGTTGTTACCCGCGTACTTTGTTTCAAATCGAGAAGCCCCTGCAAAGTCTTTGCAGTAAGTAATTTCATGAATTTAAAAATTATTTTTTCATTCAAAAAAGTTATCTTCATAAAGGATATTAGTTCATTAACCGTCAAGCTCATTTTAGCAGTAAGGATAACCCAAGCCCATTGACCGAATTTATTATTAATGATTTTTAACGTTAAAAAAATCCCGTTTCACATGTAACCCAATAATTCCGCTATCCTATCAGCCGTTAACCATCAGCCATCTACAGGAATTTTACAGGCATGAGAGGCTTATACAAGCTATCACTAGCAATTTAAAATTTTCATTATTCATGAAAGTTACTGTAAGTATTTTCTCTTATGCCCCTGTTATTAATAATATGCTGTAGGCATCAATACAGGACGATAATGGATACTGAGATGTACTCAAAATTTGTATCATTATAATTAAACCCAATTAAACCAAAATCAAAATGAAAAGATTACTATTTGCCTGCGCATTGGCGCTGGCCGCGCTATCCTCATGCCAGAAGAAAGCTGTAGAACAAGATATAGCTTCCAAAATTCTTCCTGCTTCGCAACAGCGTGTTGTTGCTGCTATAGATGATGCTGCCAATCCTTCCAATCCCTATGACAAGATCGGTTACATCCACAACCAAAGTCTGCTTGCAACAAAGGATGCATCATGGAACAGTAAGGATCAAACCTTTCCGCGTTTGTACGTTGCCTATGTAAGCTTTGCGAATAAGAACTATCCGGGTACTATTATTCCTGATCAGCAGAGTGCCAACATTACCTCGGATCAACTGAAAGCTGATGCTGCAAATAATTTGATCAATACGATTGCACAGGCAAGGTTGTCCGTTGAAGGGAAAGCTTACATGACGAAGCTGGTGGCTACTGTTAACCGGCATGACACTACCGATACCTGGGATACTTACAAACAACGTATTGTAAGTTTTGAGAAAGATGTGTTGTCAGATCCACGTTTGCCCAAGGTAGATGCACAGTATGTCCTGCAAGCGGCATCTGTAGGCCGTTACTCCGTATTATTCTGGACCAATCAATATTATGATGGCAATCCAGCTGGCAGCAACCCTAACGAAGCTCGTTTCATGGTCGCTGTGAACAACCCCGCAGCAAGAGGCTTTTGGGGTTGGTTAAAGGCCAACTGGCAACCACTCGTGAGAGTAGCACTTGCTGATCTCGGTGGTGCTGCAGGTGGCTGGATCGGTGCAGGAATAGCTAGTGGCGGATCTGCACTGGGACAAACATGGAACTAAGGTCGCATGTGATCATCTGTTCAGATTGGGGCGGGCTAAAAAATATATTTCCCCACAAAGCAAAAAAGCACTCTCAGTTGAGATCGCTTTGCTCAATAGGGTCAGATACCGTTGCAAAGCATGATTCTTGTTGCTTGTTTCGTTTTTTATGGAGGAAGAATCCTCTAAATAGTATAACGTATTTCAGCAACTGCAAAACCTGTATACAGGTTTTGCAGTTTTTTTCATGTCAGATCAGATTTTCCTGACAACAAAACATAAGCTATTCCAGTATCTCCTTCAAAGTTTGAAAAGACCCCAAATGATAGCGCAGATTTCCAATCCTTTACTTTTATACTGCTTATAAAACTCCACCCGTTGTATCCTTTCAATTTTACCTTTAAGTACAAATTCCTCATTAATCACGGGACAACTATCTTCCACCATCTCCTTTCCATTAAAATAAGAAAGGTAATACATGGGAGGGGTATTACCGACTGAACTTCTGGCATAGCTGTTTTGGCTATCAGTTTTCTAAAACTATTCACGGTGAAAAATAATTTCGGAAATAACAAAAAACTTCAAGCGTATAGTGATGATATTAACGCTGGTTTACCAAACGCATCCGGAACTGTTTTTCACCCTTATAAGTTTGTTATCTTTGTGCGCCATTAAAAAGGATTTCAATAGCAGACATGGACAATATAATAAGCATTGATGATACAATTAATTTAATCGACAAGAGGTATTTAAAGCTAAAACCTGAAAGCAGATCGGCTTTAAAAGAATGTTCAAGAATCGAGGTTTTCGATAAGCATGCAGTCATCATTAAAGAGAACCAGTATGCTGACATACTAATTTTTATAGTAACCGGCGTTTTAAGGGCATACTATCTCAAAGATGGGAAAGACATCAGCGATTGGTTTTCATTTGAGGGTGACTTTATTTGTGAAAGAAGCAGCTTCTTTCTCGACACGCCCAGTTCTCACTATATAGAGACCCTGGAAAAGACCACGCTAATGATCATTCCTAAAAAAGCAATATTGGAACTATGTGATCAACATCATGATATAGAAAAGCTGGCCAGGTATGCTATTACCCAATCAGTGATCAAGCTTCAGCAAAGATTAATTTCATTACAGTTCGAAACAGCCTTACAAAAATATACTAATCTAATAGCTATCCGTCCGGATATTACTCAAAGAGTTCCATTAGGCCATATTGCATCTTTCCTTGGTATTACATTAGAAACATTGAGTAGAATAAGAAATCCCAAAAACAGAATTTGATCTATATCAAATGGATTAAGGATAATTAAGGAGACCTTTGGGTCAAAATAATCTCATGCGCACTTTAATAGTGATCTGTGGTATCCACAGCCTGATTTTTGCCCTATTTCACTGTTTGTTTTGGAATAAACTACACTGGAAAAATGAACTCAAAAAAATCACTCCTGGTAATCAGGCGGTCATGCAAATACTAAATCTCAGGATAATTTATATTTTCTTTTTTCATTCTTTTCTGTGCATCTATTTTCCGTCTGAGCTACTTGATACCAGGCTGGGGAAAGCCATACTTATCGGGTCTTCTCTATTTTGGATTGGAAGAACAATTGAGCAATTTTTCTTTAAGAAGTTACTCCCCTTTAAGCATCCGCTAAATATAATAGTAACCATTTTATTTATAATAGGGTCGGTTATTTATCTCATTCCATTCATCACCTTAAATTAAAGCTGATGTTACGATTAGGCGGGTATATAAATATAATCATTTCATTTGGCCACATAATAGGGCTATTCTGTGCAGAGAAAATGTTTGAGGTAACGGGGATTGGGCATGAAATGCAGCTACTATCAGCAGTGCATCCCATTCTACCATATGCATTAACGGTTCTCGTTGCCGTCATATTTTTCATCTTTGGACTGTATGGCCTTTCTGCCACTCATCCATACAAAAAACTACCTTTTCAAAAACCGGTAATCTTCATCATCTCAGGGATCTATTTACTACGTGGATTTGGGGAGTTAATATCTCATTCCTGGAATGGTACAAATACATACCTGGAAACCTTTTATTCACTCTTCGCAGTAATTATTGGGTTACTCTATTTATTGGGCGGATTAGGTAGCCGATTATATAGATCGGCATAAGATCAAGTCGGCAGCTCTTGCCATACCGTGACCAGGTGTTGTACTAGCAACCTACCGTTATCAGGTTTCTCCACTTCTTTCCGGCCGCCACCGGTTGCAATTTTATAACTACCGGTGCAATTTGTAGGTGAGGTCCAGACAACTAACCTATATTTGCTGCTTACAAACAGCAGTATATGTCAGCACCAAATGAACTGGAATTCATTGCCCACAAATGGTTCGAAGCCTTCAATGAACATGACCTGGAAAAATTATTATCCCTGTACCACGATAATGCGATTCATTACAGCCCGAAGTTGAAAATCCGGCAGCCAGCTACAGGCGGCCTTATCAAAGGCAAGGACGCACTCCGTGCCTGGTGGAAGGACTCTTTTGAGCGATATCCTCACCTGCAATATATCGTACATACGTTAACCGCCAATCAGGACCGGGTATTTATGGAATATCTCCGTCAGGTGCCCAACGAAGAGGATCTGCTGGTAGGAGAAGTACTGGAGATAAAAGACGGCATCATTACTTCTTCCAGAGTGTATCATGGGTAGGCGGTTAAGAAATATACTTAAAATCCTTTATTTCCAGTTACCTTCACCGGACTACGGATAATTCTGTCCCTATAATCTGCTCTTTTTTGCAACAGTCATTCGACACACTGATCAACAGCTTTATTGAAAACAAGGTTGGTATTTCAGCAAATTTTCTGAGCTTGCAGCTGGCGGGCGACCTAAAGGGCAACCTGCTACAACTCCATTCGGGCAAGAGTATGCTCCCGGCGGGCACGGGTAACCACCTGCTGGTGACACAAGACAAATCCGTTCGTGGCGATGTAATCTACTGGTTGGATAAGGCGCATAACAATGTCCATGAAAATGCTTTCTTCGAAGTAATGGATGCTTTTATAGTATACCTGAACCGCTCCTGTTACACCGGCATCACCGGTTATGAGTTTCACTACACCTTATATGAAGCAGGCAGCTTTTACAAAAAGCACCTGGATCAGTTCCGTAATGACGATAGCCGGCAATATTCGATGATCATTTACCTGAACAGTGATTGGGTTCCTGCTGATGGCGGACAGCTGGCTGTTTACCACAAAGATGGTGATGCACAGCAAATAGATCCGGACAGTGGCAAAACTGTTTTTTTCAAAAGCAGTGAACTGGAGCATGAAGTTCTGTTGACGAATAAGCGCAGAATGAGTATTACGGGATGGCTGAAACGGTAGCCCAACACTCGCTTTTCTACCCTTGCTTGTCTTTATCGCCGATTTCAAATCGGCTACTATGCGTTTTTGATACGACGCAGAAAGCTCCTTCATCAATAAATTAGATCAGCATCGGAATTTATCAACTTAACTGACTCAATAAAAGAATCTGAGACATAGGTGTATTCATTAATTCCATATTTTTTAAAGACCCCGCCTTGCGTCTTAAGAAACCCGATATTGTGACTATTAATGAGGAAGTCAGAAAACCCAATAAAATCGCTATCATCACTCCCGTTGTACTCCTTAAGTATTCTTTCAAGTGGCCAGACTGAAAACATGTTTTCCCGCCAGTCACCGTCTGAAAATCCATTCACTTGTTGATATAATTCCTTGAACTCTTCAGGAAATATAAAGCCTGTTGCTATTTCTACCTCAACAATTAAATCGAGAGATGCCGCAGGATTTAGTTGGATCTTTTCATTCTTCCATTGTTCCAATATCTTAATAATATTACTTTTCATGTTATCATGAAGATAGATAAAATAATTGCCTGAATTGCCGGCCTTATTAAAATTGATCACAAAATAATAAACGGTAATTACCCGTAGTATTTCAGCAAGATAAACAGATAACCCGCCCGGAATGTCTACTCTTCTTATTGGCAAAAAAGTATCGAATATGAGCCTCAAGCAGCTTACTTGAGCGATAGTTACCCTGGGGGCTATGCTATTATAGTTAAAAATTTTATATAAATAATATATTCCCTTATTAACTTCGTAGTATAATTTATATCCGCCATGAATAAAAAACTATACCTGTCAGGCGCTCTCATTTGTTGTATGCTAACACAGGGAAGCTGTAGTAATGACGCCAGTGAACCCAATAATGAAGACATTACCGATGCCATCGACAAAACAGGTTCTATTGAAACAGTACTCAGTACCAACCACCTCGACAAGTTTCATGATGAAATGGTGACTACCCATAAAATATGGACTAACTCATCACTGTACAAAACAGTAGTGCACCGCGATACAATTCCAGCCCTGGGCCAAACCACAGAACAGGGTGAAAACGGGAACGGAGATACTACATCTATTAAACTTCAGAAGGACTACGAGATTTATGTCACCGTTCAATAAAAACCTTAAAAAATCGGCACACATACAACTGGTGCTGATTACCGCAATACTTGCCAGCTGTCATAAGCCTACCCCCCATCACCAGCGCAGGGTATTTATGCGCGGCGATAGCACTGCTCCCTACAACGGTGTAAGAAGTTATTATGGGAATGACAATGAATATTATTCCGGTAACAACGGATACCACCACCATTCGCATCTCTGGTACTATGCCTTCAGACCTTATGGTCATTATTACAATGGTAGTTATACGCGTGCCGGTTACTATTCCGGAGGCCTCAGTGAGCATGCCAACACCGGCAGTAATGGTTTCAAAGGAAGTATTACCCGTGGCGGATTTGGCTCACATGGTTTCAGTGTTTCTTCCTAATTTCAATTAATTTTCAGATGCAACGAATTACTATTCCGCCCCGCAACAACTGGCAGAGCGCCGTAGAGAAGCTGGGGTTTGGATTTCATACAACAGATGTCCCTTACTGGGATGAAAGTGCTTATTACAACTTTACGCTCAGCGAAATAAACAGCATTGAAAGCGCCACACAGGAGTTGTGGGATATGTGCCTGGGCGCAGTGC
Source organism: Chitinophaga sp. 05T412 (assembly GCF_056396465.1). NCBI lineage: Bacteria > Pseudomonadati > Bacteroidota > Chitinophagia > Chitinophagales > Chitinophagaceae > Chitinophaga > Chitinophaga sp. 05T412. The sequence goes on along the minus strand of NZ_JBFTLN010000021.1, from coordinate 16,809 downwards.
AATATGTGATGGACAACAACCTGTATCATCGCTTTGCGATTCCTGACTGGGCTATCCCTTACATAGAAAAAACCTGGCAGGAAGATCATCCTGCTATCTACGGCCGGTTTGACTTCTGTTATAAGAACGGTCTTCTTAAACTCCTTGAATTCAATGCCGACACTCCTACTTCTCTCTATGAAGCAGGCATCGTGCAGTGGTTCTGGCTGCAGGATTTTGATAAGTCAAAAGACCAGTTCAACTCTGTTCATGAAAAGCTGATCGACGGCTGGAAAATGCTCGCATCTTACCTGCGTCCTGGCAAACTGCATTTCAGCTGTCTGAAACAAACCCTTGAAGACCTTACCAATACCGAGTACCTGCGCGACTGTGCTATGCAGGCGGGTCTGGATACCAAGCTGGTATTTATAGACGATCTGGGCTGGGATAACAGCACGAGAACATTTATGGATTTGGAGAATGAGTCTATCAGGAACATCTTCAAGTTATATCCCTGGGAATGGTTGCTGAGAGAAGATTTCGGAAGAAATATACCAGAAGATGCCAATCAGGCCTTCTGGATTGAGCCTGCCTGGAAAATGATACTCTCCAACAAAGCACTGCTGCCTATCCTGTGGGAGATGTACCCGAATCACCCTAATCTGCTGCCAGCATGGTTCGACTCACACGGCATGAACCGCTTCGTGAAAAAACCTATTCTTTCCAGAGAAGGAGCCAATATAGAAATGATCGACCACGGACAGCTGCTGCAATCCTCCGATGGTGGCTACGGCCAGGAAGGATATGTATTCCAGGAACTGTTCGAGCTTCCAGCCTATGATGGCAAATATCCGGTGATAGGCAGCTGGGTGATAGCACAGCAGGCTGCAGGTATCGGCATCCGCGAAGCGGACTCCCTGATCACCGATAATAAAAGCCGCTTCGTGCCTCATATGATTGATGGATAATCACATCAGCAAAATATCAATCCTGGTCCCTATATAGCTGCCTGGCCGGGGACCAGGAAAATATGGTAAAGCTATGCCAGTCACGCCAACTACAACGTTCTTAACACCCCACCATCGGCCCTTAGAGCGGCGCCGTTGATGGCAGAAGACAATGGGCTGGCTAAATATGCCGCCAAGCTGGCTATTTCAGCAGGTTCGATAAAACGTCCCAGCAATGAGTGCGGATTGGTACTTTGTATGATCTGTTCCTTCATCACCCCTACTGGCTGTTGATGTAGCGCTGCCAGATGTTCCGTCGCAGCCGCAACACCTTCCGAGTAAGCCGGACCTCCCAGGATTGTATTGACTGTTACCGCTGTACCTTTGGTGAGTTTTGACAACCCGTTACCCAGGGCCAGCATAGCAGCTTTCGTGACACCATAATGAATCATATTGCCCGGAACATTCATGCCCGACTCGCTGCTGATAAAAATAATCCGACCCCAATCCCGGGACAACATCCCTTGTAATACTTGCCTGGAGAGCCTTACCGCACTCATCACATTCACCTGGAAAATATCATTCCACTCCTCGTCTGTTGTCGACTCAAAATCTCTTAATCCAAATACGCCTGCATTGTTGACCAGTATATCCACTGGAGGCAACTGCCGCAACAGGCTTTCTGTCTCTTCCTGGATGCTGAGATCCGCCGCCCATCCGCTGATGGTTGCTGTTGGAAATTCCGTCCGGAGTTTTTGCACCGTGATGTCCACTTTAGCGGATGTTCTTCCATGAAGTATTACCTCCGCACCTTCCTGTAGCAGCTGCCGGGCAATGGCAAATCCTATTCCCTGGGTAGAGCCGCTGATAAAGGCGGTCTTACCGCTTAATTGTAAATCCATAAATATATTTTTGTAATGATCGTTACATAATTAAACACAAAATTTTAGCGCAGTATGCTCAGTTGCATTTCAATGAGCTCCTTCAATTTTTCCTTATGAGGGTGCATTCGTCTGGTTACATTGAGACCGTTCCAGCAGGTAATTAAATATCTACCTAAAACAGCAGCATCCGCAGGATTGGTAACATCGCCTGTACGCTGGGCTTCCCGGATGGTGTCAGTAAACATTTTTTCTACATCTTTTAATATACCAACGGCTTCCGCTTCCAGATCGTTATCGATAAAAGCCAGTGCTGTTACTGTATTGGCCACAATACATCCCCTCAGGTGTGTATGCTCGTCTGCCATTGCCACACTGCGAAAAAAGTCCCTGATCAGATCCATCGGCGAAACACATTGTTTCAATTCCTTCTTAAACGCCTGGAAAGCCTCCCGTCGCTGCTGCAGCGCCTTTGAAAAAAGTTCCTTTTTACCGCCCCTGAATGTGTTGTACAAACTGCCGCTACCCATCTGTGTAGCGCTTTGCAGGTCCTGCAAAGACGTAGCGCTGTAACCCTTCTCCCAGAATACTTCCTGGGCTTTGAGCACCACCGCATCATTATCATATGTAGCTGGTCTCCCTCTCATTTTATTTCTGTAATGATCGATACAAAAATAATAATCCGGATGAATATATCCAAAAATTTCTTTTTTGGTAGCCTATTAGAATCAATGTGGTCAACAAACTATTTATAGTAGAGGTGAACAAGCTGGTTCCCCATCCGGGTATGGTAGAGATATATAAATCAGCCGTTATCAGTGAGTATAACAACAAGACTAAAGACCACATGAATGGCCGCGGGTTGATGTTAGAACGACTGGAAGAATTAAAAATACCAAAATGTCCTTCACCTGGGAGTAGCATGTATCTTTGTAACATCTTGTAKAATGTGCAATATCTACTTTACCCACAAGGTTGACAAAGTTTTCTTAACTTCATTTTATGAATAAATTTGATTGGCATTCAGAAGCATTAAAGGATAACACCATAATTACAACCAGTTATAAAAACACTCAAAACGTCAGGCGTTTTTTCCAATCTCATTTTGGTGCTAATTTTAAAATGAATCGGGAGTTTATGGCTTGGTTGAAGGCAAATGTTGGCAAAACATTAGGAGATGCAATAAAGGAGTTTGAAAATAAAGACCTTATTTCAAAAAAAACTGTGTAGATATATAAAGCGAAGCTCTTTTTAGAACTTTGATTTTATATATCTACACAGTTGCTTAATTAATCTGAGTCCGGACGGACAATTCCCGAACCAATTTATTGATAATTTGAAGCAATTGGCTAGACTTTTATTATTAAAATAGGCTAACCATCAGATTTTTTACCTAACAAAAGTCAAGTGAATTKGCAAATAGTTGTTGGAGCTTTGTGTCATTAAAAATGAAATACTATGACACAAAAAAATCTGGCTTTAGTATCCGGTGCCAACGGACATTTGGGCAATAATTTGGTTAGACTTTTAATAAGGAAAGGAATTCCTGTAAGGGCCACAGTTCGGAACATTAATAATAAAGCTCCTTTTGCCGGCCTGGACTGTGAGGTGGTGCAGGCCGACATAACCGATAAACCATCTTTTGTAAAGGCCTTGCAGGGAGTAGAGACTTTCTACGCTGTAGGTGCTTCTTTCAAGTTATGGGCCAGGGACCCCAAAAAAGAAATCTACGATGTTAACATCCAAGGGACAAGGAATACTATTGAAGCCGCGGCAGAAGCAGGTGTAAAACGTATCGTCTATGTAAGCTCTATAGCTGCGTTGAATTATACAACCCTTCCGACCAAGGAAAGTTATGGGTACAACCCCGATCGCAGAGACATGTATTACAATTCCAAAAATGATGGCGAAAAACTAGCCTTCGAGCTGGCAGAAAAGCTGGGAATAGAATTAGTTTCTGTAATGCCCTCAGCAATGATCGGAAGTGAAGCTTTTCTGCCTTTGAATGTATCTTATGGCGTTCTGAAGCTGATCCTCAACAAGGAAATTCCGGTTGATACCAAAATCACCCTGAATTGGATCGATGTAAAAGATGTGGCAGAAGGATGCTATTTGGCTGCACTGAATGGCCTTGGGGGAGAACGATAYATTCTTGCTAACGAAAAATGTATGACTATTACTGACACTACCATTTTAGCTAACAAATTATATCCTGAGCTGAAGATTAAAATACCTGGTTCAGTGCCCAAATTCATTTTGTTTATTATTGCCTGGATAATGGAACTTTCCGCCAGGATGGTTGGGAAACCACCAGTGCTGACCCGTAAGGACATTGCTATGTTCTCTGGCCTGCAACAAAATTTTGATATTACAAAAGCAAGAAAAGAACTGGGGTTCAATCCCAAAAGCCCCAAACAGGCTGTACAAGATGCACTGGCTTATTTAATGGAGCATAAAGAGCTATTAAAATAGTTATTGTAAATTTGAAAACCAGTTATTCATGGTTGTGAAGATATGATGCAACGGAAATTAATTGATTTTATCCGGTCCGGCCATTCTCTTTCAAATGAGGATGAGCATTTGATTGTCCAATATTTTGAACCGGTACTTTTCCCTAAAAACCGTATCATTGAAGAAGCGGGAAAGGTACCGAAATACCTTTATTATATTGTATCCGGCTATCTACGCCTTTTCCATTATAATGAAAATGGAGATGAAGTCACCACCCACATCAATTGTCCTCCCGGTTTTTTCACTTCCTATTTCCATTTTGTAAATGGAACAAAATCTAATGAAAATGTGGAGTGTATTACTGAGTGTGAACTATTGCGCATTACAAAGACTGACCTTGAGATACTGATGTCAAAAAGTGCCGCTATGAAAAACTTTAGTATAACGGTTTTTCAGCAATCTATAACTTATAATGAAAATCGCTCTGCAGAGTTGGCAACACTTTCTGCGGAGCAACGTTATAGAAAGCTTATTGAGGATTATCCTGGAGTCTTGCACAATGTCCCTATTACTTATATCGCCTCTTTTCTCGGCATGAAGCCTGAAAGCCTGAGCAGGATACGTCGCAGATTAACATCATAAAATAAGCATCTTTTTTAAAATCTTGCGTCTGGACAATCGCTCCTTTCTGCGGAAGCATTGATTGTAAAACAGAAAAAGCTCTGGTGTCCTAACGGGATATACGTAAAAATCCCCTATAGTAGCGGATTTCAACTCCGGTAATCCTCTTGGGAGTAGCACATATCTTCGTAATGTCTTGTAGATTCTGTGTCTGATAGTGGTGAGCGCTTTTGCTAACCGTAATGTCACCTTAATTACGTGTAACCTTTGTAGTCAGGGTAGTGAGCTCAAATGTAAGAAAAATATGCTTCCTTCATAGATAGCAACTAACCACTAATTTTAAGGCTACTGCCGCCCCCACTGGCTGTTGGGTTATTACTCTCTATCCATTTAAAACATTCTTTCCGACATGCTCATTATAATACCCAACCTGTCTAATAAGGTCTTTCTGGTTAGGAATCCAGATACCGGCTATTTTGTACATTGCAATTAATAACGTAAATTCAAGATACACAACGTATCCATGAATGAACCTTTTTAGCTTGGCAAAGCATAAATCGGGTCCATCACTACTTGCCAATCTATTAGCATGCTGTTTTATTTCCCTGGGAGTTAACGCGCAAATCAAAGCAGACTTCAATGCTTCATCAACCACAGATTGTGAACTGCTGCTAACAACATTTAGTGATAAGTCAACCGGACAGCCAATTTCCTGGCAATGGGATTTCGGCAACGGATATACCTCTACTGAACAGCACCCCGGGGCTGCCTATCTTAAACCCGGTATTTATACGGTAAGCCTTACCGTAAAAGACACGGCGGGCCATTCCGCCACAGTTATCAAAACAGGGTATATCACCGTAAGATCGAAACCAAAAGTGGATTTCACAGCCACCAACGCAAGTGGTTGCGCCCCTTTACAGCCTACCTTTACAGACAAATCAGACCCGGTAAACGGTACCCTGATCACCTATACCTGGGACTATGGAGATGGCGCTACCGGGACTGGCAGCAGCAGCACACATGCCTATCAGCAGGCAGGCAAATATCCTGTTACCCTGATTGTTACTAATAGCTATCAATGTACCAACTTCAAACTGATAGATACCCTGGTAAAGGTGACACCGCCTATAGTAGCCGATTTTAATGTGACTGATAAAATATTCTGTAAGGCACCCGCCACCGTGCAACTGACCAATACATCTACAGGACCGGGTACACTGACCTATAAGTGGACATTTGACGATGGGAGCACCTCCGCCTTAAAAGATCCCGGTACACATACCTTTACAGGCAAAGGTATGCACAACGTTACCCTAACAGTAACGAATACCGGGCAATGTACTGCTGTCAAAAAAATGGATGACATTAACGTTGCCGCCTACACGACCGACTTCACCTTCCCGACTCCCATCTGTTCGAATACACCGGGGATCTATAGTGGAGTATTTTCCACTACTTCCCAACTAAAAGTAGCCTGGGAAATCAATGGCCAGCTAACTATGAACAATCCCGGCAATACCACTACCTATACGCCTCCGGCTGCAGGTCCGCTAAATGTAAAACTGATTGCCACCTACGGTCAATGTGTGGATATCATTGAAAAAAAACTGAGCATCAAACCAACTCCGACTGTCGGCATCACAGCAATGGTACCTCCTTTCTGTAATATGCCAGCCTCCGTTCAGTTTACAGACAATGCCCCTGCCGGCACTTCCAGACAATGGGACTTCGGTGATGGTCAGACCTCTGGCTCAAAAGCTCCATCTCATTCCTATACAGTTGCAGGTAATTATGCCGCTACACTGGCTACCACCAGTAAAGATGGCTGTACTGCGATGAGCCAGGTCAGTGTGGACGTATTCCCCGTAAAAATCACAGCGGATGCAGAAAACCGGAGTGGCTGCGAGGGATTAATTACTACCTTCCATGCCTACAGCAGTAATACAGACGCAATTAAAACCTATGAATGGGATTTCGGAGATGGTAGTCCCAGTTCCACAGCGCCCACCCCCAGCCATCAATACAATAAAGCCGGCATCTACCTGATTTTCCTGAAATATACTACCATCAATGGTTGTAAAGGCAAAGTACAAACAACGAATAATGTAGAAGTATACCAGAAACCTGTACCTGACTTCTTTTCACCGGATGCACCCATGATATGTGGCAATACACCGGCTGTCTTCAAAGACAAATCAGATATTGGCGACAGTTGGCAATGGAATTTCGGCGACGGGGGTACCGGGTCCGGAAAAAATACGCCCCACAGCTACCAACTGCCAGGTACCTACACGGTACAGCTGATAGTAGGTAACCATGCCTGCTATGATACCATCATCAAAAAGAAATATATTACTGCCACCAACCCATTTCCCCGGTATACTGTCAAGCCGGTGGATTGTAATAAACGTACTACCATCATTTTCGAAGACCATTCCATCGGCGCCGAATCCTGGCAATGGAACTGGGGCGATGGTACCGATACCAGCTATACGGTTTCCACCAGTACTTTAGCTCACGTATTCCCTGCCAGTGGCACCTACCAGGTGGGGCTTACCGTAAAAGACAGCCACTGTACCACACATGAAAGCATGCCTGTAACCGTGATCGCTTCTGCGCCAATAGTGATCACCACCGACAAAAATACTTTGTGCAGCAATGAATTACTGGGTGCTGCCATTACTACCTACAACCCGGCCATATATAAAACCGATGGCTATAAATGGATGGCCAATGGAACTGACGTAAGCGATCCGGATAACCAGCATACGTTCACCTACAAAAACCTGGTTCCCGGCAAATACAAAATGCAACTGGCCGTTGAAAACCTGCAAGGCTGTACAGACCTCAGCAACATGGTACCCGTCAGCGTACGGGGGCCTGTGGCGGCATTCAGGCTGCCCCCCGCAAAATGCCCCGGTAATGAACTTGTTTTCACAGACCTCACCAACATCAGCAACAGCGCCGGTGTTATCGAATGGCAATGGGATTTCGGTGATGGCTCCCCCATACAAACCTTTACCAAAGGGCCTTTTCTCCACACTTACAAAGAGCCGGGCAGTTATAACCCAATGATGAAGGTCACCGATAAAGACGGATGCATGAGTTACGGCTACGATAATACGTTACTTGTAAAAGGCCCCCATGCCACATTTACCGCCAGCAGCTATCTGGTCAAACCTGGCACCGATGTATATTTCTATAACCAATCGACCGAAACCGATGGCATCATCACCAATGTTGACTGGAGCTTTGGTGATGGAAATACTTCTACCGCTACAGGCACCGCCATGAATAACTATACTCAAAACGGCATTCACCAGGTAGTATTACGTGTAAAGGATAACAATGGTTGTGAAGACCAGGCAGTAAAACAGGTGAAGGTATCTCCTATCGGGGCAAACTTTGCCTACAAAGCCATCTTTGCCAATGGTGGCAGCTGTGCCCCCATGATCTTTTACTTTACCAACACTTCCCTGAATTATGTTTCCAGTTATTGGAGTTTTGGCGACGGCACCTTCTCAACGGAAGTCAATCCCGTACATACGTATACGGAGCCGGGGCGTTATGCCATAGTACTCACAGCCATGGGAGCATCCGGAACCTCAGACCAATTCACCGATACTATAGAAGTGAAAGGTCCTTATGCCGCAATCATAGCCAGTTCAGATGGCGGCTGCCTGGAAAAGGAAATTCACTTTACCATCCTCAGTAAAAGCACGCAGGATTTTAGCTGGGATTTTACCGATGGTATTATTCTTCATACAAAAGATACAGCAGTAAAACACCTGTTCAAAACACCCGGCATCTATCAGCCACGGCTGTTATTATCTGATGAAAATGGCTGTAGGGGCAGTGCCCGGCTTCCTAACCCTATTGTTATTGACAAACTGGATGTACAAATAAAACCAGTACCAGATATCCTTTGCGGGAAAGGAACAGTAACATTTGCCCCGGTGTTCAACAGCTTTTCCATAGATCAGCTGGGCAAGCCAGGCAGCTATCAATGGACTTTCGACTCTACGCTGATACCCACCAACGTAAGTACAGCCACGCCATCTTTTTTCATACCCACCCCCGGTAAGTATGATTTCAGTCTTACCACCACCACTGCCTATGGCTGCCATCAAACGGTGTCTACCAACGTGAACGTATACACGAAACCTGCAGTCAGCATTGCCGGTCCGGATAAAGTCTGTGTACAGTCACCCACCAGCTTCAACGGTAGCGCCACAAACAACAACGGGCTCACCTGGCAGTGGAACTTCGGCAATGGACAAACCGCTACAGTAAGTACACCTCCTCAACAGGTATACACCCAATCCGGCGCTGTCAATATATCACTCATTGTTGCCAACAAAGATGGATGTACAGATACCGCCCTGCATCTGCTGCAGGTACAACCTTTGCCGAACGTAAAAGCCACTTCACTGAGCGACTTTATCTGCCGGCGTAATACGACTGTGTTAGAAGCTGTTGGGGGAAGCAGTTATGAATGGACGCCGGTGACCGGGCTCAATAATCCATTAATAGCTGCTCCTACAGCAAGCCCTGATAGCAGTACCACTTACCAGGTGAAAGGAACAGACAATAATGGCTGCATCAATATAGCGCAGTTAACACTACAGGTGATACAGCCTGTTAAAGTGATAGCCGCACCGGATACAACACTCTGTCTGGGCACCCTGCTGCCACTATATGCATCCGGAGCAGATTATTATAAATGGGAAGGCGAAGGACTCATCGATCCCAATGCCGCCGTTACTAAAGCAAGGCTGCCGCACACCGGTAACTATACCTACACCGTAACCGGTTACGACAACAAAGGATGTTTTTCCGATAAAACATCTCTGCAGGTAACCGTAGCACCTTATCCTACCGTTAATATAGGACCTGACCAGGATGTAATGGCCGGCACTTCCGTGTCCCTGAGCGCACTGACAAGTAATGATGTTATCAGCTATAAATGGCTTCCGGAAAATGATATCACCTGTACTGCCTGTGGAAGCATACAGGTAACTCCCAACCTTACCACCACATATACTGTAGAGGTATCAAACCGCTATGGCTGCAAGGCAAAAGATGATGTTACCATACATATTCTCTGTAACCAGGCAGCCGTTTTTATGCCCAATGCCTTTACCCCCAACTTTGATGGACAAAATGACCGCATCTATCCGAAAGGGAAAGGAGTAAAAGAAATTATCTACCTGCGTATTTACGATCGTTGGGGAAATCTTGTATTTGAAAATACACATTTCCAGATCAATGTTCCTGCTGCCGGCTGGGATGGCAGCAAGAATAATCAGAAATCCCTGGCAGGCAGTTATGTTTATTTTATGGAAACCGTTTGCGAAAACGGAGAAAAATTTACATTCAAGGGAAGTATATTATTGGTGCGATAACACCTTTGTACGTACTGTTGACATATCGTCATCATAGCAAGTAGTGGGCAGGACATTGTCTGCCTGGTGTTAAAAATTTAAGGCACCTTTAATTGCCGCGACGGCCCAGGCTTTCGCCGGATAGAAAAAGATAATGGTTTAATGGAGACATTTTTACTTATAGGGCTATGGAAAAAAATAGCGCACCTGCCATGGTAATAAAATAGGTAACAATGATAAAAAATAGGCTATTACGTTTAGAAAACTTTATACTTGCAATGTTCTCTGATAATTTACACATCTTTTTGAGAATGGCATAATCTAGAATTGCCTATAATTCTATTAAAAATTATCTTAAAAAATTGCACCTTACATATAGACAAGTCAACCCAAATAAAACTAAGTAACCACGAAAAGTAATTTCGCACTTTGGTAGATTAAGAAATAGACCAAAACAACAAAGCCCGCGACTAGCGCAGGCTTTGAAGCTTTCCAGTGATCCCCTTGGGACTATATCAAAGGCTTAATTGCCGCCACTTTTCAAGGATTTTTTAGCTGGTGTATCCGATTTTGTATCCTTCCGGAATAACTTATTTTGCTTAGGTTTAAAAGAACTTTTCAACCCTACAAAGATACGAAAACCCTTGCTAAATAAGCACAAACGGGTATAAATTATATTTCTGGTATCTAACAGTATCGTATACACGACTGGGACCAACCTGGAACCGGCATATACCACCCATTAAAATACACTGCAATATGTTCGCGTCATATTTTAAATTATTTACTTATCTTCAGAGCTTACATTAAACCAATCTATATGGGAAAATTTGTTATCACCAAGGACGCCAAAGGCGAGTTTCGTTTTAAACTGAATGCTGGCAATGGCGAAACTATTCTTGTCAGTGAAGGCTACACCACAAAAGCAAATTGTGAAAACGGAATTGAATCTGTACGCACCAATTCCCAACATGATGAGCGATTCGAGAAAAAGACTTCCTCAAATGGGAAACACTATTTTAACCTAAAGGCCACGAATGGCCAGGTGATCGGCACCAGCGAAATGTACGAAAGTGCTTCTAGTCGTGATAATGGCATTGCTTCTGTTAAGAGTAATGCCCCTACGGCTACTGTCGATGACAAAACTGTCTAAGACGTTAATACATGGCCGAACTATGTGTCCGGCCATGTATCTGTTCCCTCCAGCTATTTCAGAAACACCTGGACATTACTCTCTTCCAACCCAGTGTAGCAACAGAACTCAGCTACAGTAACAAAAGCTCCCCTTTCTTTCCCGTTAATCTCCCGTATCTGCTGCAGGATCTTTCTGGCGGTTCGCTCACTTCTGCCGGTAATGTTCATCACATCTTTTGCATAAATCACTATGCGGTTAGGTACTATTTTCTGCGAAAATGGCATAATCGGAATGGAAATTTTTCTGGGTTAAAATGCCGGCTTAGGTTTGGAGTGGTTACCACAAAAGTACTGCATCATGCGCAGATGTGAGCCTAACGGGCTTGGCTATGTAAACAGCCCTATCTATCATTCAATTGTTTCTATATGGCAAGACAAAGTGGAATTATTCCCCTGAAAGGAACAATCGGCAATATCACTTTTTACAAAACGAAAGCCGGACACCTGGCACGTGAAAAAGGCGGCGTAGATGCCAGCCGTATCGCTACAGACCCGGCGTTTGTCCGTACACGTGAGAATGGAGCGGAGTTTGGCCGCGCTGGTAAAGCTGGTAAGCTGTTACGAACAGCCTTCCGGGCAATGCTGCTGAACGTCGGGGATAGCTATATGTCATCCCGTCTTACTCGTGAAATGGTAAAGGTGATTCAGGCAGATGCCACCAATGTACGCGGCCAGCGCAACGTCATTGACGGCGAGGCGGAGCTGCTCAAAGGTTTTGAGTTCAACAGCAGTGCGCGGCTGGGTAGTACCTTGTACGCCCCATTCACCACCGCCATTGATCGCGCAGCGGGTACTCTGATTGTCGATGTCCCTTCTTTCGTCCCCATCAACATGGTTGCCGCTCCTGCAGGTGCTACGCATTTCAAAGTCCAGGCTGCCGGTGCGGAGGTCGATTTCGAGGCGGAAACGTTCGTMAACGGCAATGCGGCCAGTGCTGAGCTGCCCATCGATGCAACTGCTACCGCTGTTATGGCGTTGACCGTAAACGTGACAGATAACAGCACCAAACCGTTGTTTCTGGCGTTGGGTGTAGAGTTCTACCAACAGGTTAACGGGGCCTTGTATAGCCTTAAAAATGGTGCTTACAATGCGCTCGCACTGGTGAATATCTCCGGTATGCCGGCAGCGCCAAACCCTTAATTACCGGCCTTTATGGGCCGGCATTTCTTCACCTTTAAATTGTGTGTATGAAACTTGCACAACGACTCACTGCATCAACACCGCCTTTTTTTAGTAAGGTGCGCAATATAGGTTTGCTCCTGACAGCGATTAGTGGCGCCCTGATGGGCATCCCAGCTATCCCTGTCATCATCGTGAAAATTGCCGGTTATATCGCTGTTGCCGGTACTGTCATGACGGGGGTAAGCCAGACAGCAGTTTCAAATGAAGGCGGTTAGACCGCTGTTAAATCGTTTCCCGGCTATAAGGTGTGGTTACCTTTGGGATTGTTTGGTGTAAAGGCTTTCGCGCAAGCGGGAGCCTTTATCTTTTTCCCTGTAATTTCTCTTTAGCTTCAAACGCTTCAATTACAGCCATAACATATTCCTTATTGATCGGGGAAAGCTCTCTGATTTTTTTAGCAAGTGCATCTTCGGGGTTAATATCTCTTATTAAATAGTCCAATGAGCATTCCAGGACATCAGCAATTTTTGCTGCTACTTCAATTGATGGTTTTGTTTCATCACGTTCATATTTTCCGATAATATCTCGTGATGTTCCAACACTGTCCCCCAGTTCTGTTTGTGTTAACTTCTTTTGTTTTCTTGCTATGGTAACTTTTTCACCAAAAGTCATAATGGATGATTTTCGCGCTAAACTACTGATTTAAAATTAAATGTTAAGTTGAGAGATTGCCAAACACAAATGACATACAGAATGTGATAAATAGTTAACATAAAATGACATTAAAATGACGTAAAAACGATCAAAACAACACAATGTAAACATCATATTTATAACATTATCAGTATATTTGTGATAAATAGTTAACAATATGAAAAGTAAATTAAAAACAAGAAGCATAACTGTCAAACAACTCCATCAGGAACGAGCCGATCAATGGATATCAGTTTCCTGTATTCAACTTGCCGGTGTATGGCTTCATGATGCCGGCTTTGTTATTGGTGACCGGGTTAATGTCCAAGTGCGACGCAACCGTTTAGTAATTACCAATGAAAAACTGCCAGTTGTACCCCTCCAACCGGAACCAACTGCCAGCAAAAGGAAGATGCGACAAATCAGCCGCCTCCTTGCCTCCATTAACCTTGATGAGGAATAGCCCCAACTTTCTGTTAACCCAGAGCAACCGGTAAACCTTCTGCACATCGGTTGCCATTAAACCATGTTTTAAAATGAAAATGCTCCTACCAACGAACACCGGGTGTTCGTAGCGTAACTATGTGCCTATATCAGGCAGTTTGATTTAACCCACTTCTTCACTTTCTTCAATTATCAATCATGTTGAATGTTTATGCAGACACCTCTGTAATTGGAGGCTGTTTTGATCAAGAATTTCAAGTACACAGTAATGCTCTTTTTGAGGAATTCAGGACCGGTGTAAAAAAGTTGATGCTGTCTGATCTGGTCATGATGGAGTTGAAGCCCGCGGGAGATGAAGTAAAGGCCAAGCTGGCGGAAATCCCCAAACGTTTTAAAGTTAAAGTGAAAGGGCATGTAAAAGCTATGAAACTAGCAGATACGTATATCGCAGCGGGCGCGCTAAGTAACAATTCCTATAATGACGCGTTACATATTGCCTTGGCTACGTTGCATGGGGCTGACGTTCTTGCCAGTTGGAATTTTAAACACATCGTGAACCTAGACCGAATAAAACTTTATAATTCCATAAATTTGCACATGGGGTATCGGCAAATTGAAATCAGGACCCCGCGCGAAATCTTAAAACCATATGATCATGAAAAAAAGAAAAAAGTATGATGCTGTGGCGGAGGTGAGAAAGATCAGGGAGGAAATGAGTGTCAAATACATAGGGAACCATGATTTATTGTTGAGAGATCTAAAAACAGCGTGGAGGGAATTCCACCTGGAAGAAAAAGCCCTAAAGAAGCGTTAACTCCCCATCTTCACTTTTACATTTACTGTATTACATCATAGGCTTGCCAGCGTGGCTAATAGATATGTTTGCCGCGCTGTCGGGCCGTTATTTGAGTGCTACGCACCCGTGTGCGATGTACAAGGTGCTACGCCACCAACCGGGGCCGATCCGTGAGGGGGGCGCTGCGGTCCGGAGGCTGCCGGGCGTGAATGGGGCCGAACAGGCAATCAGTAGTCAGCTATGTAGAGAAAGTATAATTGACAAAAAGCACTATTTGAACAATCGGCAAACGTCCGGGAGAATAGATGATGGGTTACTGACGCTGGGCCTATGTTCTTTCGCTGGTCAAAGTGATACCGTTGAGCCCATGCTCTACAGTTGATCCCATCATCTGTTCTCACGGACGCCGCGCGATAGTACAATGTCGATCAGGGTACAAATGCTGGTGTTCGCGCGCCTGGTTCTCCTGTCGGTCGCTTAATCAGGGTTTTGTCGATCAGTGCTATAATCTCCCGCTAAATAGGATTACTGTCGCCCCGCCCCCGCCGCCCTTCCACCCCCGGCCGCTGGGGCGGCAGCACGAGCGCAGGCCCCGGAGCGCAGCGGAGGGGCCAAGCGAGGGCGAGCCCCAGCAGGCCGCGCCTTCGACCTTTGTCTAGCCGGGAGCGCCAGCGGACGGCAAATCAAAAATGGAAGGCCGGGGGTGGCGGGCGGGGGGCGGACAAAATGGGCAGCGGAGGGATGGCGGGCATAATAGCGACCAATTGTAAAAACAGCCCTTAGCCAGACTGGGAGCTGCCCGAACGGAGGCGGAGGGAGCGCAAAAAGGGTGACAGGGCCGAGTGCAGCCCCTGAAGCGCAGCGGAAGGGGCAAGCGAGGGCCTGGCGCCCTTTTTGCCGACTGATGCCGGAGTGAGACCATTAAACCCGCTTAGATCTACGCTTCTATCCCGGTAATAAAAATCCGCATCTATCTACTACTCATGTCCAATAGAATTCCAAATGCTGAAGAGTGCGACGCAAGAATGTTCAATAGAATTCCAATGCTGGGTACCAAATCCAAACCTTCACCTATAACATTTCGTGCTTCATCTCTCGGCATAACACAAAATTTGAATACCTTGTAAAAAAAGTCTTATATGTCTCTATCATCCAGTGGAATATTTCATTTTACAAAAAGTTCAGAAAATCTTTTATCAATATTAAAAGGTAAATTCTATGGTAGCCGATGTAAAGAAATATTAAATCATGGAGGGGAAAAAGTCCCTTTATATGTGCCAATGATTTCCTTTTGCGACATGCAACTGAATCAATACATAAAGATGAAAACAATTTACGGAAGATATGGCATTGGTTTAAGTAGAGCATGGGCGATTAAGAACAAATTAAATCCTGTTTTATACATTGATAAAACGTCCAATTTGATTGACAATTTTATTAAGGCATTAAATGCTAGCCAGACTACAGTCGCAGTAGCTGGAACTATACTGGCTAGTAACAAAACTCCAGAGGGAATATTGGTTACTCAGAATCTAAATGATTCGGTCAGCTATTTAATCTATTCACTCTATCACACCAAACACTACGAAGATGATTTAGTACGTAAAGAAGGTACTATTAACAATTATAGATTTTATGACGAGAGAGAATGGCGCTACATTCCAGAATTTGACTGTGCTGTATGTCAATTAAAAATGACAGAAGCTGAATATATTGCTTGGCGTGGCCCAGAAGATCAACCCAAACCTACACTACCAGAGGTAGAACTGACCTTTTTAGCAGAAGATATTGAATTTATACTTGTGAAAGAAGACAGCGAAATAGGACCTATGATGGCAGAAATAGACAAATTGGATGCAGCTTTTTTTGCAGGTTCTGCAAGAGAAACCTTAAAAACTAAAATAATTTCTTTCGACAGAATTGAGAAAAATATATAATGCTCAAAAATAGGCTTGACACAAAGTACCAAAAGACAAATGACCAAAATAATGTAACCTGGAAAGAAGGAGCAATTTCAAACTTTCCAGGTTACATATCTGGCAAATATTTCACAAAAAGACTTAATTAAAGACACTATCTCATAAACTGTGTAAATTCTAAAAATCGGGGTGTTTCACCTCGATTTTTTAATTTTAAAGCATATAYAGTTTTATGAAGACAGAAGATTTTTTATCAGACGACTTTCTGAAGCAGTTTAAAACGGCCGATCAACTAAACAATTTCCTGGCCCAGATTCAGAAACGGGGCATTGAAAAGATGCTGGAAGGTGAACTGGATAGTCATTTAGGCTATGA
>NZ_JBFTLN010000020.1:0-146798 GCF_056396465.1 Chitinophaga sp. 05T412 | reverse complement strand
TAACAGATATGCCACCTTCCTGTCTTTTAAGAGYAGTAACTATCTGACTTTCTGTAAAATTCTTTCTTTTCATATTGCTAGATTAAAGTTAATAAATCATTTAATTTATAACTCTAATTCTTGCGGCCGAAATTTGGGGGAGCCGACACCGGGTCTACTGGCTGCGGTAAAAGCTATGTAGCCTGTGCATTGGCATATCAAGCCTGTTTATCAGGTATTAAAACCCGCTATTTTAACATGAACCGGCTCATAGAAGGGATTATAATGGCGAAGACAGAAGGAAGCTACCTGAAGTTCTTAAACCAGCTGGAAAAGATCCCACTTATTGTGCTGGACGATTTTGGACTACAGAATCTTAATAAAATATCTAAGCTTGCACTCCTGCAGATTATGGAAGACAGGTACGCTAAAAAATCACTTATTGTGACCTCACAGTTACCTGTATCAAGTTGGTATGAATATATTGATGAACCTACTTTAGCTGATGCAATAATGGACAGAATGACAGCCAATAGTCACCGATTAGAACTCAAAGGGGAGTCTTTGAGAAAGAAAAAATAAGGTTCTCTTAATTGCTMAACGTGTATCTTTGAAAATCCACAAAAAGTTCTTTCTTTTTTAGTCTCTTAAAAGGGTGGTCAACATGCCCCGGAATACATGGTCAGCATCACCGGAATATACATTTTACTTTATTTGAGTACAAGATCAATTGGGCTTGCTATTAGGCTAGCCTCCCATAAAATGTGGCTTACCAAAAATTATTGAATATAGTAAAAGCAATATAAAGGATATACAAATCGTGATTATTGCAATTTTGATCAAAATAAAAATGCCGTTAATGAACCTTTCTGTTCTATCCCGTTTTTTTATGACCTTCAGTTGCTTGTAGTAAGCAGGTAGAAGCTCCTTAACCCAATGAGGCTTATTAGCTTGTACACAGTAGTCTGCAATATTAAAAGGGTATTCTTTTTTAATATAATTTGGAATTGGAATATCATTTTCAATCCAACCCTTTAGGTCGTTATGAAGAGTTAGTAATTTTTTTTCCCAGATTAGATTTTGTTTTCTTTCTTCTTCTTTAATTATTTTGATGCTTTCATCATATAGCTTGTGCATTACTTCATCTCTCAATGTATCTAATATTGGGTCAAGAATGCTCCTAAAGATGCTCATGAAGAATATTCTTTTGAGTAGTTTATTAAAATTTTGAAGCTAAAAATTTCTGATTCTTAAACCGTGTATTCGCCTGCGCGACAAAATTGAAACTTTTAATATTATATTGATAGTTGATTAATTATCCAAGCGTTGTACAAATAATTGGTTTGCCTCTGAAAGGTCWGTGATTTTTGTATATTCCAGTTCACGGGTTGCTTCTTTAAAATCATCTTCTGAGTTCTGAAATGAAGCGAGAACTATTGCTTGTTCATTTCGATAGGATTCTAATTCGCTTAAGAATATCTTGAAATTGTTAGTTGAAGCTGATTGTTGCTGGGGTTCGTCAAAAATTAAGGTCAAAAAATGATTACCATTACTTTTTATTGATGTATTCATTAATGCTGTATAATATGCCCATTGAGCTCTAATGAAATCACTTGCTGAGGATTCAAACCTAATATCTACTTGTTTTTTTATTCCGTTAGGTAAGATGATTTCGTATACTGGAAGGTATTTTTCTTGCGAAATTTTAATAGAATTAATTGGTTTTGATGTAAATCCAAACTTTTGTAATAGTTGTTTGAAATAGAGTTCAAACTTTAAAAGTTTATCTATATCGGCAGGAGATAGGTAAGAATCCGATATACTCAGACTTTGGGATTTTGCCTTTTTGAATCTATCGATTATTTCGAATAGGGTTGATAAATGCATTTCAAATTCTTCCCTCAATCGATATAAGAAGGATAGTTCCCGTTCTAATATTACTTTTCTTGAGATAAGATCTTCTGACGGAAGCCTGTCATCACTTATAAGGGTTTTCTTTAGAGACCGAATACGGGAGCGTTGTTCTTTTATAGCCTCATCAAGGGATGAAATCTTAATATCCTTTGAAATAATCTCATGTTTGAGATTGTGGATAAACGCCTCAATCATTTTATGTTGAGCTTGTAAGTATTTTATATTTTCATCTATTCTCATTGGGAGAATATGTATGTGGTCATTTAGTAGAGTATCATTAATGCTCTGATTGCACGTTGGGCAAATTCCACGTGTTGTAGCAATATTGTCAGCGAGGCCAATTTTTTGGAGTTTTTCTGCATCTTTATTTTTTCGTAAATCTTCTTTAACGTTGTCTAGCTGAGAAGTATATTGCCTTAAACGTTCCCGATCTTGGCTGACTTCAGCGCTAAGAGCTTCATAAAGTATTTCATACTTTTCATTTGATATTTTAAGTTTTTCAAGCTGTTCCTCAGTTTTAGATAAATTTCCATTTATAGGAATATGTAGATCCAAAATCGTTTTTTCAAGTTCCTCTTTTAGCTGAGAAAGTAACTGAGATTGGGTTAAAGATTGGTCGCCCCTGGTAAATCTTAAGAATGGTTTAAGTTCTGTAGTCAGAATTTCTGGCATTAACGGTAGTCCGATAATTTCACCACCACCTTTCTTCGCCACAGAGCTAATTTGGCTTGTTAAATTGGTCCATTGATCATTTATATCTCGTAACTGATTTTGAACTTCTTGCCTTTTTGCAGCTATTTCAAAGACATCGAAATTAAGTATGTATTCAAAAACCTTAGCGCTTGCATCTCTAATGCCGTAAAAAGGTAAATTCGCGTAAAAATCGGACCATCCAGCTTTTTGCTCAATAAAATGTGCAGAAGAAATAAGTGGTAGGAATAATTTCACTCTCTTACCTTCTTGATTGACTATTTCTGGAAGGTTTGCTCCAATGAATCCCTCGAGAAACTTGTGGAATCCAATTGATTCGTTTGAAGCGGAGCCCTTATCATGGAGATACATAGGTTGCCGTTCAAAATTTCCATTGGGGTTCGTTACTAAGTCTCCAAAGAATACTTCTACAGCCTGAGGTTTAATCTTATCATTTACAACAAATCGTCTTGTTGTAATTGTGTCTTTGCCATTTGAAACTTGAAGATAAATTTCTGATTGTATGACTTGACTGGTACGTTCTTTGCCTTCTGAAGATATCTCTTTGACAACAGATTTGAAAACGGATTGCAAAGCTTTATCATTCCTGCCACCAAGCAGCTCTTCAAATCCTAGGCCATACAAAATAGCCCCGAAAAGTGAACTTTTTCCAGAAGTGTTATTCGCTCTAATTATATTAAGGCCCTTTGATAGCTGTAATGTTCTTCCAAATGGACCATTATCCGTGTGAATTGTTATTTTGATAGCATCGATACGTATCATTTTAGTATGGGCGGGGTTCTGATAGTTGGATAATATATTCCTCAGTTATTTTCTGTTTTCCAATATAATTTAAAAATGACTTCTCTTCGATAAAAATTTCTAAATCTTTTTTGATTTTGTTACTTAAGTCCATTCCTTTTTCAGTTAATTTGTACTTGTCCTCTTGAAGTGTTATTAAGTTTTCGCCTACAGCTATATTTAGTGCTTTGTTTAGTGCAGGTTCAACTCCCCAGGTTATTATCTTGCTAAAATCTTGTCGAATTAAGGCTAATCTGATAAATGCCATGTTTCTCCGTGACTTCAGACTCCAAACAAGGAAGTGAAGCTTATTAAGCGACGATTTACCACCTCGACAGGCAATATTGAGTATTAATATGATTATGCCAACTTTGTACATCGGCCTGTAGTCTGCATTAATTGGCAGGTTACGCGCTCTGAAGCAACCTTTAAATAATTCATTTTTCATAAACATTTTCTTCGAAGTATAGTGGACATGTAATAATCCAAAAAGAAATACAGTAGTTTTTAAGTCTTATTATCGTAGACTCATCTAGATAGGAAAATGAATATCGAATTTTTTCTTCAACGTATGCTTGAATTTCCTTAACAAACTCATTGGGTACTACAGTAGTTAAGAGACATTTTTCTTTAAGTTCCTCTTCTACACTAGCTAATAGCTCAATAAATCTTTGATGATTGTCTGGCTGTGAACCTTGCCATATTCGTAAAATCGACTCTCCGTTTAGGTAATATTTTACTGTTTCATTCGTTAGGGCATTAGTCCTTTGGGAAATGTTATAATCTTTTCCAAGTGATTTTATTCTTATCTCATTTTTTTCTATCGCGTTATTTACCAAATCTATTTTAGTATCTCTCCATTGCACAAGTTTTTCAGTCGTTGTGTCTTCAGAATTGGGCAAAATTGAAAATTTTTTTCTTGCCTGTTCAAAGTACTCGCCTATTTCAATAGAATAATCTTCACATTCGTGAACTAAAATCTGAAATGAGCTGTTGTCGATAAATGGAAGCTTCCAGGATTTTACGAGATCCCGCTTGCTATTGCAATGAACTATTAGATCTCGATGACCAATACGAGGTGTTATCAAGGTCCAGTGTTTTATTATTGCACCGCCTAATATTTCATTTAATTCCTTCTTGTTAGTCTTAAGCTTATTAACATCAGTAGTAATCTTATCCCTTTGTCTTTCGTAAAGTTTCTTGTTTTCTTCATTTGTGTCTGGGCAATAACATTGAAAAGTATGCCCATTTTTAGTATATCCTTCAATCCCAAAATCACCTGGTGACGCCATCACTCTTTGGTAGCCAGCTGCCATATATTTTTTTTTCAAAATGACTTGAAACATGTTCTCCCATGAGGAGCCGTTAAAACTGCCGTAGTTAGTTATAAACATTGGGTGGGGAATCTTTAATAAGTCAGGGTGTATGTACAGTTGATAATTTTACATCTGGTTATTATTTGAATTTAGGCAATTCAGAACCATATTGAACCCAATATAATTATTTTCTTCCAAGAAGCATGATATCTAAGTTCAATTAATATAATTAATGTAATAATTATTTATATATAATATATTATCTGTGAGTGCATTTTCCTTAACTTAATCCTTTTTTATGAGACAGCTTAGTTCGTTTATATCTATCGGCTACGCCCGCATCAGTATCAAAGACCAATCCAGTTATTCCCTCACATTTCAAGAACAAGCCATAAAACGCTACTGTGAACAAAACAATCTTACCCTTATTGCATTCTTTCGCGACGATGGTGAGAGCAGTGACACCTTTGATCGCCCCAACTGGAGGGCTTTAGAAGAGTTTCTCCAAAAACATAAGGATCTGGTCCAATACTTGGTTGTCGTAGAGTTGGACCGCTTTAGTAGGGAACTTATCAAGGCATTACAGAAGATTGACGAATTATATCAAAAGTATAAAATCCGTGTGGTGACGGTGAGCGAGCCAATATCACAGGATAGTTCTTCGCCAAGTAGTTTCCTGATGCGTGGAATAAAACTGCTTATTGCGAACCATGAGCTAAACCTTATTCGAAGCCGTACAGCCCAGGCCATGCTGCAGGCTAAAGAATCAGGGCGGTTTACGCATCACGCTCCGTTTGGCTATAGGAACAAAAAAGATAGGGCGGGATTACCAGTACTGGAAATTGTGCCTAAGGAAGCCGAAATAATCAGGTTTATTTTTCAGCAGTATATAGCTGGCGTTCCATCTTCCTTGATCTTCGAGGAGGCCAGGAGTCAGGGATTTAATCGAACAGGTAATAATAGTATCCAGCATGTCCTGGGTAATTCTTTGTATGCGGGCTTTATTAGGATTGCAAAGAGTGCCAGTCAACCGGAAAGACTTGTGAAAGGGCTACATCAACCAATTATATCGTTATCTCTGTTTAATACAGTTCAGGATTTATTGAAGAGAAGACATAAGCCAATTGCTAGTAAACCTAAGCAGGTTATTCCTTTACGTGGTATGTTAAGATGTCCTTGTGGTGCTGCGATCTCTGGGAGCTATTCTGGTGGCCGTGGTCGCCGAAAATATCTGTATTATTTCTGTGGAAAGGAGCGCTCCTATAATTTCCCGGGGGAAACATTACATCTGATGTTTGATAAAATTCTGAAGCAGCTTTCTTTCACACCAACGGATTTTGACCAGGTTAGGGATAAAGCTGTAATCTGGTTACAGGAATACAGGAAGCACCACAGCACAGAGATAAAGAACTGCGTTGATCAGATAAAGGCAATAAATCAAAAAATTAACTATCTACAAATTGCTCTTTTAAATGGCGTGATTTCGACCAGCATGTACAATCGCGCGTATGCCGATTGCAGCCTGCATAAGGCATATTGGGAGGCAGTGGTGAATATCCTGATGAAAGAGCAATTTCCGGTGCTGGATATGCTCAATAGGGCAGGAGAGATGTTGATGCATTTGAATGAGTTGTTTATGACATACAGAGAGGCGGAAAAATTTAAACTAATGAAATTGATTTTTCCGGAGGGACTTGAGTTTGACGGTAAACTATTTCTTACTTCGGCCATTGATCCAGCTTTGGCTTTCAACTATAGGAAGGATTTGTTTTATGATCTTCTCACTTTAAAACAATCTAAAGATGAAAACAAAGGCAAAACTTCGGAAGGCAGATAGCAGCTATCTTGACTGTTATGATAGCCATACGATTACCTTGTTGCAAGGGATATCTGGTGAATCTAATAACAGTGATCTTGAATTTGATCTGTACAAAACGATTGCAATTCAAAGGACGAATATTAAGCACCTGGTAGTACAGGAAATGATGGACAGTGATGAAATGAAGGATTTGCTGATTGACAAGTTCCCGATACCAAAGCATATCACATGTGACGTCTGTGGCTTACCCTTGCGCTTCTGCACCTATTTCTTCGATATGGAAGATCATCCAATTTTATTTGTTTTTGAATGTTTAAAGGGTCATTTGCCCAGAGTGCTAGTGGATGCTGATGGAAGACGTTATGATATGCCTGCGCAAAAATGCTCGGACTGTGGCTTCGATATGACAGTATCACTGGAAGGGCTAAACGATGAATTAGCCATTAGCCACGAATGTCATTGCTGTGATAAAAAAATTGAAGACACTGTAAAAGCTGATTGGACGGACTTCTCGCAGATTAAAGAAGAAGACAGAAAAGAGTATTGCTATTCATTTGTAGGGCAAAATTTATTCTTTCTTAGTTTATTTCGGCTGGCAGAGGATTTGAGCCAGATGGGAGTTGAACGCGTAAGTGGCTAAAAATGAAAATAATGTGTAAAAAACAGGGAAGCGAACTCGAAAATTTGGGCATAAAAAAACCGTTGCTAAGCTATTGTCTTTCAAATAGTTGCAACGGTTTTATGTACCCCAGATGGGAGTCGAACCCACACTTGCATTGCTGCAAACGGGATTTTAAGTCCCGCGTGTCTACCAATTCCACCACCAGGGTGTGTAGGGAATTTTACACTGAGCGAAAGACCGGGCTCGAACCGGCCACCCCGACCTTGGCAAGGTCGTGCTCTACCAAATGAGCTACTTTCGCTTGAAATGAAGAACTTTACAACGTTTTTAGCTATCAGCTTTTTTCGTTGGGATTGCAAAGATAGGATTCTTTTTGAAGTTGCAAAATTTTTTTCTGCCTGAATTAAAATATTTTATAAATCTCTTTTTTTATCAACTGTTTTACGGATTCAGATCATAGCTGTATTTCACCATCCCCAATAGCTCTTTCCCTTTACCATAACAGGTTTCCTTCAAAGGTAATCCATTCGGCTGATACTCATACGCCCAAATAGTATAAGACGACGTTTGTGCGTTAACGGTAGTCATCTTTATCACCTGCCCCTGTGCATTGTACTCAAAAATGTAGTCCGGCAACATCCGTTTCTTCGCCGGCTGATAACGATACACATCTGTCAGATGCCCGGATTTGTCGTAGTTATAGTAAGTACGTTTACGCTGACGTTGATCAAACTCCTCTGTTATGTGACCAAGACTATCCGTTTTAAACGCAATTACGGTAGAATCACTGCCGTTTCCCTTCTTCTGTATCATTTGCTGCAGTCGGCCGGCGGCGTCATAGCTATAGCTCCGCGTTTCATCAAAACGCATTTTGCTTTGCAATGCAATAGAGGTGCTGCTGATATATTGCAGCAGTCCCTCGTTGTTATACCGGTACAAAGTGGTGGTCACGCTGGCGGAAGAACTGTCTACCGTTTTGGTGAGCTGCCCTTTGGGAGAGAAAGAAGACGTCATCGCAGAATAGCCCGTAGAACTGGACTGGGTTTGTGCCCGCATCTGGTGATAAGTAGGACTCAAACTACGTTCACAACGGAAGTCCGGGTCCATTTCCAGGTTGGCATCCAGGGTTTGCACCTTCTGGGTCCTCACCTTGTTGCCTTTCAGCAATGCCATGGTGGCAATAGTCTGTTGTGTGTTGTAGATATCCTGGAAGTAATATTGACAAAACCCCCTGCCAGCAAATGCCAGCATCCCTAGTGCCAGTAGAATCGTTTTCTTCATGAACGTAAAAATCGCTGATTTTTAATTGTGACAAAGGTAAAACGCAAAAATCATATTAAAATTTTTTAACCGTATAGTTCTGGAAGATAATTCGTAATTTCTTCTTTATCTTGTATCCTTTTTTAGCACAACAACCGTCTAAATCACTTGAAAACACAACCTTTACGAGAGGATAAACACTGTCTTAACTGTGGCACAGAAGTACCCGAACGTTTTTGTACCCACTGCGGACAGGAAAATACCGTCCCGCACGAAACCTTCGGCCACCTTTTTAAACACTTTGTAGCAGACATTTTCCATTACGACTCCCAGCTGCTGATGACGCTTAAATACCTGTTTTTCAGGCCAGGATTCCTTTCCAGGGAGTATATGGCCGGCAGGAGAGTGCGTTATGTGAATCCGATCAAATTATATGTGTTTATTTCTTTTGTCTTCTTCTTTGGTGTTTTCGCCCTTCAGGGCAAACACAGTGAGGGCGAAGAGCCGGAAACAGAAACGGAAGAGGTGAAGCCACTGACTGGTAGGTGGACTAAAGACAGCGTGAGAGTATTAACCGTTGATGAAGGCCTGGACCAGGCTTTTGCAGACGATACCTCCGGGAGAGCAAAGAAAATACGGAAGTTTGCGAAAGATTTCGTCGACTATCCGTCCGTGAAATCATTCGACTCCGCCCAGGCTGCCTTGCCGGAAAGTGAACGTTTACATGGCTCATCACGACTTTTCTTCCGGCGCATAGCAGAAATCCGTCATAAATATAAACATGCAGACAACGTTCAGGAAGTTATCGTGGAAATGTTCAAGCACAACCTACCTAAGTTAATGTTCCTGTTACTGCCACTGTTTGCCTTGTTGATGAGGTGGATGTATGACCGGAAAAGATGGCTCTACGCTGATCATGGCATCTTCGCCATTCATCTGCATTCCTTTGCTTTTATTGTACTATTGTTTGGATTTATATGGAAAGCTATCTTCCACAGTGATTTGTTTATGACGATTGCTAGCTGGCTGATTTTCCTATACCTGATACGTGCATTGATGAACAACTATGGCCAAAGCTTTATGAAGTCGTTTTGGAAAGCCATCGGGCTGTTGGTTGCTTATTTCGCAGTAGCAGTATTGGTATTTTTAAGCTTCCTGTTCCTTATTTTTAGCATATTTCTTTAACTTTAAAGATGAACCCGGAATACATTATCATACACCAGCAAGTGGCGCCTTTTGTAGCCCACATCCAATTAAACCGTCCTAAAGAACTGAATGCATTGAACCTGCAACTCATGGGAGAACTGAGAGATGCACTGAAAATGCTGGATGCAGATGAACAGGTGAGGGTGATTGTCCTCAGTGGCAACGAAAAAGCTTTCGCTGCAGGCGCAGATATTAAGCAGATGGCCGATAAAACGGCCATCGATATGTATAATGTCGACCAGTTCAGTACCTGGGATGCCATCAAAAAAATAAAGAAACCTATCATTGCGGCTGTGAGCGGCTTTGCCCTCGGTGGTGGCTGTGAACTCATGATGCTGTGCGACATGATTGTAGCCAGCGAAACCGCCCGCTTCGGACAACCCGAAATCAAACTCGGCGTAATGCCCGGCGCCGGCGGCACCCAACGCCTTACCCGTGCAGTAGGAAAGGCCCTGGCCATGGAAATGGTACTTACCGGTCGCTTTATCACTGCACAAGAAGCCTTGCAAGCTGGCTTAATTAATCGGGTAGTACCTGTAGAACTGTTTTTAAAGGAAGCCGTGAAGCTCGCCAGCGAAACCGCTGCCATGAGCCCTATCGCCCTTAAAATGGCCAAAGAGGCAGTCCTCAAAACATTCGATACCTCCCTCGAAGAAGGATTACATTTTGAACGTAAGAATTTTTATCTTCTCTTTGCATCCGAAGATCAGAAGGAAGGCATGCAGGCTTTTATGGAAAAAAGACCACCTGTATTTAAAGGAAAGTAACGCCCATTTTTATTGAAAACCATTAAACTTTTTTATTATTTGACTTGTTAACCTTCCACTGAGATATTACTGTAGCTGCCGGGAAAGTGGTACCCGCCGGCTTCTGTGAGCCCCCGTTACTATCAAAAATCAAAAATTTAACCATGAGTGCGAAACGGATTCCTGTAGCGTCACTGTTGTCTTTTACCTTCTTTGCAGCCGCCTGTAATGGCCCGGCCCGGCAAATCAGGTCAGTGGAGTTGGCAGACCAAACTAATTTACCTCACACGGATACGATGATCGCCGGTGATGATACCATTCAAACAGACCTCGTAGCTTCCTGGAACAGCTTCCTCCGCTTCGACGGCAAATATGCCATGGAAAATGGCCTCTTCGACAACGAACCACTAAAAAGCCGCTTTAATACCCTCATCGGTAAAGCCAGAAAATCTTTCTTTGAACGGTTTAAAGTAACACCACCCGTGGAAGTGGAAAATAAAATTCTCTTTAATGAAGGCTATATGCCCGGTAAATCCGGCTATGATGAAGCTGTTATTGCGGTAGACCTGGATCGGGATATTATCTACCTCGGCTTCACCATCAACAGAAGCCTCATGCTCTTCAGCGAAAAAGGAGATACCGATTACCCGGAAAAATTCCTGCAATGGATGCAGAAATATGAGAGATAGCATAAAGCGAAAAGCATAAAGCAAAAAGCTATTGTAGCGAATAATTAAAGCGGATTAACACTCGCTCTTTTCATTCATTACAATAGCTTTTTGCTTTATGCTTTTCGCTTTCTGCTAATTATCAAACTTATTCTTCAACGCCGCCAGTTTAGCCTGGAAATCATTCAGTGGCGCTTCTTTCGCTGCAGGCTTATTATTGCCACGCACCTCTTTACGCGGCTCTGACCTGCGCTCTCCACCCTGTGAAGGTTTGTTGCCACCACCTTTCTCATTATCTTTCATAGACAAAGAAATACGCTTACGGGCCACATCTATTTCCAATACCGTTACCTGTACCTTCTGGTTCAGCTTTACAGCTTCATTAGGATTGCTGATAAATTTATTGGAAAGATGGGAGATATGCACCAGTCCATCCTGTTTTACACCGATATCCACGAAGGCGCCAAATGCAGTAATATTCGTTACTACGCCTGGTAATACCATACCTGGTTTTACATCTTCCATTTTGTGAATACCTTCTGCATATTCAAAGATCGAGATCTCGTCGCGAGGATCACGGCTAGGTTTGGCCAGCTCTTTTAAGATATCTTCCAAAGTCAGCAAACCTACTTCTGCACTCACATAATCTTTTGCATTGATCTGCTTGCGCACTTCTTCTTTTGCTATCAGATCCTCTATAGTGCTGTGTTGCTTCTGTGCCATTTCCTTGATCAGGTCATAGCGCTCAGGATGCACCGCCGAATTATCCAATGGGTTATCGCCATTCTCAATACGTAAGAAGCCCGCGCACTGCTCAAATGCTTTATCGCCCAAACGATGTACTTTCTTCAACTGCATACGGTTGCTGAATGCACCGTTTTCTTTACGATACTTCACGATGTTTTCCGCCAGGGAAGGACCCAGACCGGAAATG
The DNA here is from genome assembly GCF_056396465.1 of Chitinophaga sp. 05T412. Lineage (NCBI taxonomy): Bacteria > Pseudomonadati > Bacteroidota > Chitinophagia > Chitinophagales > Chitinophagaceae > Chitinophaga > Chitinophaga sp. 05T412. The sequence goes on along the minus strand of NZ_JBFTLN010000020.1, from coordinate 134,843 downwards.
TACGCCAGCAGATGTTTAGAAGCAGTATTCAGATTCACACCTACATTGTTCACACAACTTACCACCACACGGTCCAGACTTTGCTTCAGTGACGACTGACTCACATCATGCTGATACTGACCTACGCCAATAGCTTTTGGATCTATTTTCACCAGTTCAGCCAGTGGGTCAATCAAACGGCGACCAATAGACACTGCACCACGAACTGTTACGTCGAAGTCAGGGAACTCTTCCCGCGCTACTTCCGATGCAGAATATACAGAGGCGCCACTTTCATTCACCATGAATACATTGATTTTTTTGCCAAAATCAATCTTCTTCACAAACTCCTCTGTTTCACGGCCTGCAGTACCATTACCTACCGCAATGGCCTCGGTTTCATATTTTACCGCCCACTTCTTCAGTAAGGCTTCGGCATCATCTCTTTTGTAGTTCTTTTCCAGCGGGTAAATTACGTCGTTGTCCAGCATGTTACCCTGGTTATCCAGCGCTACTATTTTACAACCGGTTCTGTAACCCGGATCAATGGCAATAACGCCTTTAGGCCCCAGTGGCGCTGCCAGCAGCAATTGACGCAGGTTTTCAGCAAATACCTCGATGGCTTCACCATCTGCCTTTTCTTTCGCTACCGCCCTGAATTCATTTTCCAGAGATGGACGCAGTAAACGTTTGTACGCATCTGCCGCCGCTTTGGTCACCTGTTCTGCTGCTTTACCTTTACCCGTTACAAATTGTTTATTGATCAGGGTATTCGCATCCTCTTCTACAGGCGCAATTGAGCTGAACAAAATACCTTCGTGTTCTGCACGTAATATCGCCAGCACACGGTGAGATGGCATCTCCCGCAGGTCTTCTGAAAACTCGAAATAGTCTTTATATTTATCGCCTTCCGCTTCTTTGCCTTCTACTACTTTAGAAGTCAGCTTGCCGGTGTTGGCAAATAATTTACGCAGTTTATCACGGCATTCGGCATTTTCATTGATCCACTCGGCAATGATATCCCGCGCGCCTTTCAGGGCTTCGTCAGATGTAGCTACCTGCTCATTGATAAATGTTTCCGCTGTGTTAACATCTCCATCCTGCTGCTCAAACAACAGTTTGGCCAATGGCTCCAGACCTTTCTCAATAGCCACAGTAGCACGCGTTTTGCGCTTAGGTTTGTAGGGAAGATAAATGTCTTCCAGCTCCGCTAACACCCAGGTTTGCTCTAATTTCTCCAGCAACTCAGGCGTCATTTTTTCCTGCTCGGTGATCGTTTTGATAATAAATTCGCGGCGATCATCTACTTCCTTGTAGCGCTTCTGCAAGTCTTCAATACGGCCTATCTGCACCTCATCCAGACTACCTGTTACCTCCTTACGATAACGGCTGATAAAGGGTACGGTAGAGCCTTCAGATAAAAGGGCCATAGTATTTTCTGCCTGCTTGCCGGAAATACCCAACTCCGATGAAATAAGCGCAATGTGTTTCGGATTCATAAATCAGTACATTTTTGGGATCTTTTGATTACAAGATTTTTAGAAAGATATTTTCGCAGTAAAAATGCACTGCTGCAATAAAATTCCGTTGTCTCAAAACCATGAAATCACTACCATTTTATAGCTCGCAAATGTAACTAAAATGGGCTTTTTACCAAGAAAAAGAATTCCCCAACCAGCTTTTAGCTTTTAGCCGTTAGCTTTTAGCTTTAGTAGCGCACAGCAAACACTCTTCGCGGCATTTGCTAAAAGCTAAAAGCTAATGGCTAAAAGCTTAAAAATGATCCCTATTTTTACAAAATATGGAAAAGACAGCCACATTTGATCGCCTCCTGCAGATCATGGACGATTTAAGGGAAAAATGCCCCTGGGACCGCAAGCAAACCATCCAAACGCTTCGGCAGCTCACCATAGAGGAAACCTATGAGCTGGCAGATGCCATTACCGACGAAGACTGGAAATCAATTAAGGAAGAACTGGGCGATATCCTCCTGCATATCGTGTTTTACGCCAAAATAGGCGCAGAACAACAAAAATTTGATATTAATGATGTCATCAATGGCGTGTGCGATAAACTCATCCACCGTCACCCTCATATTTATGGCGATGTGAAAGCCGAAACAGAAGACCAGGTAAAACAAAACTGGGAAAAACTCAAATTGAAAGAAGGGAAGAAGTCCGTCCTCAGCGGCGTACCCGTTTCACTCCCCGCTCTCGTTAAAGCCATGCGCCTCCAGGAAAAAGCCAAACAAACCGGCTTCGAATGGGATAATACCAGCCAGGTATGGGAAAAGGTAAAGGAAGAAGTCAATGAGCTGGAAGAAGCTGTTAATAACGGGAATAAAGATGCCATGGAAGATGAATTCGGCGATGTGATGTTCTCCCTCGTCAACTACTCCCGGTTCCTGGATATAGATGCGGAAAATGCATTGGAACGTACCAATAAAAAATTCCAACGCCGCTTCCAGGCTATGGAAGTCCTGGCATTACAACAGGGTCGCACACTCAATGATATGACTTTAACGGAAATGGATACACTCTGGAATCAGGTGAAAACCACAGAGCAATTGTAAATTTCATACCCACTCGCATTGATCGATACTAAAGAAATACGGCTTTTTTTCCTGCGGCATGGCTATCTCCTGATCATCGCGGCCTGGTTGTTTACCTTCGCCTTCCTGTTCAGTAACTACTGGTCCTACTACTCCTCGCCACAGGGCGTGAAACGCAGTATGGAAAAAAGTATCCAGCAACGGGAAAAGGAATTCACAAAGCTGACCAAAGATACCAGCCTCTCCGCCTCCCTCTTCCTGCGCAACTATAACGAACAAACACTCGACCACCTCACCAGCCTGGAATATTACCTCTTTGCATACGATTCCAGCAGCAGCGGTATCTGGCTCACTTTCTGGAATACCAGCCAGGTACAACCGGAAGAACTGCAAACAACACTCACCAATGGCTCCCGGTTCATGAAGCTGAAAAACGGGTACTATGAGGTAGTTACCCGCAAAGTGGTATCTCCCCCCGGCCATGGACAATACCTGGTTGGCGTAATCCCCGTTCGACTGGAATACGCCATCAAAAACAATTACCTCGTTAATCACTTCTATCATAAAGAAGAACTGGGCGAAGAATACAGTATTCTGCGGGAACAACCCAGCCTCATGCTGCCGGAGCATACCACCTTCGCAGTGAATAACGGCGATGGAGAAACGTTGTTCTTCCTCGATTACAACAGTGGCATGCACGTGCATCCACCCAATAACCTGAGCGTTTTGCTGCGTGTGCTGGGCTGCCTCTGTGTACTGATATTCCTGAATCTCTTTGCCACACTACTCGCCAAAACAACCAATCCGCTGTATGGCTTCCTGTTTCTGCTGTTGGTAGTACTAGGACTTCGTGTACTCAGTTACGTATACCCGTTTCCGTTTAACCTGAAGGAACTGAATATTTTTGATCCCCGCATCTATGCAAAAGATGAAATCTTTTATTCGCTGGGAGATCTGCTGATCAACGTGCTGCTCACTTTCTGGATGATCCTCTTCTTCCGGGAACACGTGAAAACCATTAATCCGCCCGTACTTAAAAAGCGATGGGCCCAGAGTGTGGTCATCATCATCGCCAGCCTTATTCTATACGTGGTAGAACAATTCCTGGCAGATCTGATCCAAAGTCTGGTAATAGATTCAAAGATATCTTTCGATGTCACCAATTCCTTCAGCATTACGGAATACAGTGTCATCGGCTTTGTGGTCCTGGGCTTCATTTCGTTCAGCTTTTTATTCTTCTCCCAGATTATTAACTACCTGCTGAATGAACTCACCAATTTCCAGTATCGTACCAAATACATCTGGCTCGGTGCGGTAGGCATCATCTGGTTGCTGGTACGGGTACATAACCCGGAATTACCATTCTCCATTTCCATGGTGGTGTGGCTGCTGGCCTATATCGTATTACTCGATTTCCTGGCAGATCGGTTTGAAAGCAGCATGGCCACCGTACCATTCCTGTTCTGGCTCTTTCTGCTCACCATCACCACCTCYGGCGCACTGGTACACTATAATAACCACAAAGAAGTACTGGCCCGCCAAAAGCTGGCAGAAGATCTGTCCAGACAAAAAGACCCGTACCTGGAAATGTTGTTGAATGATATTGGGAAGAAGATTGAGCACGATGAAGCTATTCAGTATTTTTTCCAGGACAGCGTGGGAAGGGAGCAAAGCAAGGCGCGGTTCGATAGCCTCCTGCTCGACAAATATTTCCAGGGATACCTGAGTCGCTTCCGCGTAAGTATCTACGCATACGATGAAAGCGGCGCTTCACTGTTTGGCTCAGATACTATGAGCCTGCCCACTTTCAATAAGCTGATGTTCTCGGAATCCACGCCATCGCTGGTGCCGGGAAACGACCTTTATTACTATGAACGCAGCTTTAACGATTACACCTATATTGCCAAGAAGGAATTTCATAAAGCCACCGGTGACGTCAGTGGATGGCTGGTGTATACCCTGGTGCCCAAGCCMGTCAGCAGCGACCGGCTTTACCCGGAACTGCTGGTAGAAGGCGACATGGCCGATCCTGGCCGCGAGTACGCCGGCACCTATTCCTATGCAGTATATGATAAGGGGATACTCGTTACCAACAACAACGATTTTCCATTCCCCATCCGCCTGTATCCGCACGATCTGCCACTGTCGGATGTATCCGTGAAATCTATTAAAGGCTATTCTGAATTATTATATCGCGCCACACCAGACAAAGTAGTAGTAGTGGTAAAGGAGAACAGGATGTTTGTGGAATTTATCACACTCTTTGCGTATATGTTCTGCCTGTTCCTGCTCATTGTAGTGGTGTACAAGGTGTTTGATCTGCTCATTAAAGCAAGGATGCGGATCAGCAATTTACGTACGCTCATCAACGTGAGTATCCGTAAAAAGGTACATGGTACCATTATCTTTGTAGTAATCTTCTCCTTCCTCATCCTGGCCATCACCACGATCAAGTTCTTCATCTATCGGTCAGAGGAACAGAACCGCGAGCGATTGAGTAAAACAATGAGAGAAGTAGCCAAAGATGTGGAGAAGGTATTCGAGAATCAGCGCGACCTGGACCAGGTAGGGGATATCTATGATTCTGAGCTGATGAAAAAGCTCTCTACTTCCTTGAGTGATATCGCCAACGAACGGGCGCTGGATATCAATGTATACGACCGTGACGGAAATCTGCAACTCACCACGCAGCCCATGATGACGGACAAAGGCCTCATCTCCGTAAAAATGGACCCACAGGCTTATTACCGGCTATTCCGCATGGAGCAAATCCAGTTTATGCATACGGAATACATCGGTGAGATGCCTTTCCTGTCGGGTTATACGCCATTGCGCAATCATGATACGCATGAAGTCATTGCCTACCTGAACGTGCCTTATTTTGCTACGCAAACAGAACTGAATGAGCAGATATCCAGCTTCCTGGTAGCATTGATTAATTTCAACGCCTTCATTTTTCTCATTGCCGGGATGGTGGCCCTGCTGATCACCAACTCTATTACCCGTTCGTTCTCACTGGTAACAGAAAAGCTGCGCCACGTAAACCTCGGACAGCGTAACGATGAAATTGAATGGGATAAAGATGATGAAATTGGTGCGCTGGTAAAAGAATACAATAAGATGGTGCGCAAGCTGGAAGTGAGTGCGGTACGATTGGCAAAGAGTGAGCGGGAAGGAGCCTGGCGTGAAATGGCGCGGCAGGTAGCCCATGAAATCAAGAATCCGCTGACGCCGATGAAGTTGAGCATACAATACCTGCAGCGTGCTATTGCCAGTGATTCGCCGAATGTGAAGGAGTTATCGCGCAACGTAGCAGGTACGCTGGTGGAGCAAATAGAACACTTATCGAATATTGCGTCCGACTTCTCCGCCTTTGCCCGCATTGGTGAACCTAATAATGAAGAGGTGTTGATCAACGAGGTATTGCATTCGTTAACGTCGCTGTATCAGGGTCATGAAGATTGTGAAGTTACCTACGTAGAACCGGAGCAGGATTACTTTGTATTTGCCGATAAAACCCAGATGAACCGCCTCTTTACCAACCTGTTGCTCAATGCTATTCAGGCTATTCCTGACGACCGGAAAGGGCAGATTATGGTGAAATTATGGGCTACAGCAGATCATAACGTAATTATCAGTGTGGCAGATAATGGAGAAGGTATTTCTACGGAAGTGCAGTCGCGCATATTTGTGCCGAACTTCACCACCAAGTCCTCTGGTACGGGCCTTGGCCTGGCAATGTGTAAGAATATTGCCGAGCAGGCGAGGGGAGAGATATGGTTTGAAACCAAGCTGAATGAGGGTACTACGTTCTATGTGAAATTACCATTGGATATGAAGTAGAGCCGAAAGCATAAAGCTGAAAGCAAAAAGCTATTGTAGCGAATGACCAGTGCGAATATTACATTCGCTTTGATCCATTTGCTACAATAGCTTTTTGCTTTCAGCTTTATGCTTTCTGCTCAAAAAAAAACCGCCCTGGGATTACCAGCGCGGTTTTTTAAATACTTTTTAGCCTTAATTACTGGGCATCTTTTGCTACAAAACTTTCCTTAATTTTCTCCAGCAGTTTGCTATCAATCATTTGTTGTGCCAGCTGTATCATGTTTTTAAATGCGGTTCCTTTGGAAATACCGTGACCAATAATCACTGGTTTGGAAACGCCTAAAACGGGAGTACCGCCGTATGATTCAGAATCAAATTTATTCATGTAGTCATCATGAATATTGCGTCTTAACGCGATTTCATGGAATGATTCAGCCATCTTAAGTACGATGTTACCAGTAAAACCTTCACAAACGATGACATCTGCTTTTTCGGAGAGGATATCTCTACCTTCAATGTTGCCGATGAAATTGATTTGTTTGTTTTCTTTTAACAGCGGATAAGTAGCTTGCGCAAGGAGGTTGCCTTTTCCTTCTTCTTCACCGATATTCAGTAAGCCGATCTTAGGGTTGTTTACCTGCAGGATATGCTTTGAATAGAGAGAACCCAGAAGGGCAAATTGCGCGAGGTTTTCAGGTTTGCAGTCGGCATTGATACCTACATCAAGCAAGAGGCCGTACGAACCGTTTTCACGGGGTACGAGAGTAGATATAGTAGGACGTTGCACTCCCTCTATGGCTTTAATGGAATAATAGGTGCCCACCATCATGGCGCCGGTGTTACCAGCACTGATGAAAGCATCTATTTTTTCATTTTTCAGTAAATGAAAACCGATAGAGATGGATGATTGTGGCTTCTCTTTCAGCGCCTTAGTAGGGTGTTCATCCATCCCAATTACCTGGGATGAATGAACAACTGAATATTTTGATTGGTCCAGCTGTGCTTCTGCTAATAAAGGAGCTAACTGTTGCTCGTCCCCTATCAAAACCAGATGCACATCAGATGCAACAGCGTCTAAATATAATTTTACTCCTTTTACTGCTTCTGTGGGGGCGAAGTCGCCACCCATCATATCAAGCCCGATTCTCATGTAACTCAAGTTTGTCTTGTTAGCTTCGGGTAAAAATAGTAAAATAATTATTTAGCAGCGCTCTGTTTTTCCAACACTACTTTTCCTCTGTAGTACAGTTTGTTTTCCACCCAATGAGCACGGTGTCTCAGGTGCACTTCACCGGTTGCGCTGTCTGTGCTTAAAGTATCCGCTACCGCCTTATAATGCGTTCTTCTCTTTGCTGATCTTTGCTGAGAATGTCTGCGTTTAGGATTTGGCATTTTATTTAATTTTTAATTGTCCTTAAATTTATCCAATCCTTTCCAGATTGGGTTATCGTTTTCTTTTGCCTGCTGGTTCATTTGATCCAACATTTCAAGTACTTTCGGATTACACCCGCTTTTGCCATCGGCATTGTCGGGATGTATACGCTGCATTGGAATGCTCAAATGAATGAATTCGTAAATATAGTCCGCCACGTTTAAATGGCTTTCGGTCTTTAATATATACGATACATCCGGATCTTCTTCGGTACTTGCCAGCTCTTCCGGATTGTCAACCAGTTTTACAATCTGATTGAAATCATCCCATAACTGCATCTCGAAGGGCTCTCCACAACGGTCACATGTAACCGTTACTTTGCCGCCTATCTCGAATTTCAGCAAAAAGAAGTTACTCTTTTTATCCAGGGTGAGATTTATACTCGCCACACAGTTGCTGAAATCCTTCGGCTCTTCAAAGTTATCAAAGAAACTATCTCCGATTGCATACTGAAATGAATGCACCCCTGGATTTAGTCCTACAAAGGCAATATCAAATTCGCGGAGTGGTTTCATATCAATATCCTCACTTTTAGAGGGATGCAAAGGTAATTAAATATTTGCAATTGCAAAAATTTCATAAATTTGTTCACTAACGATATCTTATTTATATATATATTTATATCATAAAATATCAGCCATATTGACGTGTGAGCATCCAGGCGTGAGGCGCAAAGGTACATAAATTGAGCTTAATCTTATGCCTGTTTTTCACAATTCATCCTATTTTAATTGAAAACCCGTATTCCCCATTTCACCCGGAATGATGAAGGCCACAGGAAGAAACAGTAAGAAAATAACTGCTACTGGTAGTACCGGCATGCCATTAAATGGCGCCCCGGACCTCTTTTCCTTGCCCATAACTGCCTGGCTCAACAGTACCAACGCCGGCATTTTGGTGACCAATGAAAAACACCGTTGCATTTGGGTAAATGATATCTTTTCAGCATATATGGGCGGCCAAAGCCCCGTCAACCTCTCTTACACCGCGCTGATTCAATTCTTTAAACCAATGGTAGCCGATACCCTGCCACTGGAAGAGAAAATGAAGTCCCTCCGCCGGGAAAAAAAGCCCTGGTTCGGCTGGGAAGTACCCTTCATCAACGGACAAATCTGGGAAATCACCTATCTCCCCGTTTTTAATGGCGACAATTTCAGTGGCAGCATCTGGCAAGCCATCGATATTACCCGCCGCCACAACGGACTCGAAGAAATAAGACGCAATGAAGAGAAATTCCGGGTAATACTCAATAACCTCAACGCCGCCATGTGCGAAACAGACGTAAAAGGCAATATTACCCGCGTATATGAAAGCTTTTGCCGTCTCTCCGGCTACCAGGAAGAAGAACTGATTGGCCGCAATATCACCGATGTATTTGTGCCGGAAGGCAACCGTGCCTTTGCGCGGGCCCTCCGCAGAAAACGCCTTGAGGAAAATGTGCCGTTGGTATATGATATGGAAATCAAGCTGAAAGATGGCTCCCAACGATGGATTCTCGCCAGCTCCGCTAATATCTACGATCGCAATGGCCAGATCACCGGCGGTGCAGGTATCCACATGGATATCACCGATCAGAAAAAACTACAGCGGGAACTGGAAGAAGCCCGCCAACAGGCGGAGAAAGCCACGCATGCGCAAAAGGAGTTCCTTGCCAGCATGAGCCACGAAATCCGTACACCGCTCAATGCCATTATCGGAATGGCGCACCTGCTCGAAGAAACCAACCTGGACGCCCAACAAAAAGAATATGTCAATATCCTGAAACACTCTTCCGGCATACTGCTGGGCATTGTCAGCGATATTCTCGATATTTCCCGCATAGAAGCCGGGGAAATTCAAACAAATCAACGCGAATTCAACCTCCGCGAACTGATTCAATCACTCCGGCATACCTTTGAACTAAAACTGGGACGACGCCCCGTAAAAATAACTGCTGAACTGGATGCCAGCCTCAATACCTGGCTGATTGGCGACGATGTGCTATTGAACCAAATATTAATCAATTTGTTAGGAAATGCAGAGAAATTTACCAGCGAAGGCGCCATTGCTATCAAAGCCACCCAGGAAAGCTGGCAGGATAACAAACTCTGGATACGCTTCCGGGTATGCGATACCGGTATAGGCATACGGAAAGATAAACTGGAACTCATCTTCCGGAATTATAAACAAGCAGAAGGGGATATCCGTGAAATGTACGGCGGCACCGGTCTCGGATTGGCGATCGCTAAACAGTTGGTGGAATTCCAGGGCGGCAGTATCGGCGTGGAAGACGTCCCCGGATTTACGACCTGCTTTAGCTTTAATGTTCCCTTCATGGATAGTCGCAGACTGCTTACTGCCGCCACCGGCAAACTAAGCAGGAAATTACTGCAACGCTCCTTTGAAGCCGCCAGGGTACTCGTAGTGGAAGATAACCCGATGAACCTCCGCTACATGATGAGCCTCCTGGAAAAATATAAAATCAACTATCAGCTCGCCACTAACGGGCCTGATGCAACCTATTTTCTCGAATCCCGGCAATACGACCTTATCCTCATGGATATCCGTATTCCCGGCATGAACGGACTGGAACTGGCACAGAAAATCAGAGCAGATGAAGAACAACCCAATGTGGCTACACCAGTAATCGCCACTACAGCAGTTGCCATGGAAGGAACGGCCACCATGGCACGGGCAGCAGGAATAACAGACATACTCACTAAACCCTACACGCCGGATCAGCTATTACAGATTTTTAATAAATATCTCAACGAAGACGAAACAGAACTAATAATGGAAGAAGTGCAGAACTTAAGTGGATTCGAGTTCAACAACGATTTGGATGTAAAGTACCTCACAGATCTCTATGAGAGTAATATTTCCTATGCCGCTGACCTGTTTGAAATTTTTATCAGAACCATCCGCGATGAAGTCGCCAAACTGAGTGTAATGGTAGATCAACACGAATGGGAGAAAATGAAATTCCAGGTACACAAACTCAAACCTAACTTTGCGATGGTAGGCCTGACCTGGATCAGCGCCAAAATGCAGGAACTGGAAAATTACCTCCGCATTAATGAAGAATTACACAGCGGAGATATTGCCCTCCTTTTTAACGAAATTCAGGAAGAAGTGAACAAATTTTATCCGCTCGTAGAAGAAGAATATGGCAAAATGCGCGAATTTATTGATACGCGCGGCGAAGAATCAGTAGGCCTCTAGAATCTCCCGGATGCTGTTGTAGTAATTCCCTCCAAATAAAATCATATGCACCATCAACGGATATAACTGGCAAATCCCTATCCGTTGTTGCCACCCCGGCAACAATGGGTAGGCTGCCTGATAAGCATAATAGAAACGGGTGTCAAAACCGCCGAAAAGACGCGTCATCRCCAGATCCATCTCCCTATGACCATAATACACCGCCGGATCAAACACACATGCCTTCCCGTTGGCTCCCACCATGAAATTCCCTGACCACAAATCCCCATGCAACAACGCCGGCGCTTCTGCCGGAAATAACTGCGGCAACTGCTTACACAACGACTCCACCTGCTGCACCATCTGCTTATCGACTATCTGCTGGTCGTACGCCATCCGGATCAACGGCAACAACCGGTTGAACGCATAAAATACAGACCAGCTGCTATAAGGGGTGTTATATTGCTTTAATGTTCCCAGATAATTGGACCCCGGGTAGCCAAAATGTGGCCTGGTAATCCGATGCTGCTTCGCCAGCGATACAGCAAAATCTTCCCAGAAATCGCCCACTGCCTGCCCCTTCGTCAAAAACTCCTGCAACAGGTAAGCACGCCCATTCACGGAACCATAAGCCAGTGGCTTTGGTACAGGTAAGGCTTTCGCCCCCTGCAACTCCAGCAACCCTGCATATTCCTGTGCAAACATATCGGGATAACGCTTTGCATCATTCAGCTTCACGAAGAAATATCCCTCGTTGGTGGCTATACGAAAAGATTCGTTAATATCGCCCCCATGAACGCTTTTTGCATCATTTATATGTACTTTTACCTTCAATTGTTCGGAAAGCGCCGCACTTAATTGTTTTTGTAGAATTTCATCTATCATGTTCTGCCACATTATATGGAGACAAAAGCCCTGATTAAAAAGAAAATTGTCCGTATTGTACTAACACTTACGGCTATACTGTTGTTAAAAGGATTTTTCGCCTGGAGTAACCGCTTCAGCGATTTCTACTTCCATAGGTGGTATAATTGGAGTAGTGTGGCGTTCAGACAAGTAACAGGTATAGTACCATTTAGCATTGGAGATGTAATATATACCGCCTGGATTATTGGAGGAATATTTTATTTGTTAAAACTATGTTATAAAGTCATTCGCTTCCGTTGGGAACAGGTTGGTTTACAATTACTACGGGGTATACATTTCCTGTTAGCCGTGTACCTCGCCTTCCTGGTGCTGTGGGGATATAACTACCAGCGCAACTCCCTCACCACCGATACCGGCCTGGTAACCGGCCATTACAACACACAGCAACTATACCAGCTGTCAGACACCCTGCTGCACCTCGTTAACCAGGATAAAGCCAATACCGGCGATACCCTCCACGCGATGACGGCAGATACTACCGGCCAATCCATTTTCGCGAAAGCCGTCACCGCTTACGAAGCCGCCGCCAAAACCTGGCCCGCCCTGCGTTACCGACATCCCAGCGTTAAACGCACCCTGTACGGTCACTGGCTCAATTACATCGGCATTACCGGCTACCTCAACCCCTTCACCAATGAAGCACAGGTAAATACCACCACGCCGGCCGTGCTGCAACCTTATATTACCTGCCATGAAATTGCACACCAGCTGGGATATGCTCCCGAAGAAGAAGCCAACTTTGTAGGATACCTGGCCGCTACCAGCATTCCGGATAGCCATTTCCGTTATGCTGCCAATTTTGATATGTTTATGTATAGCGTAAGACAACTGGGGCAACGGGATACCACCCTCGCAAAAAGTATCTGGAGCAGGGCAGTACCCGGCGTAAAGGCAGATCATAAAGCCATCATCGACTTCTATGAACCCTATACCGGCAAAGTAGATGAATACTCTGCCATCCTGTACGATAAATACCTGAAAGCCAATCAGCAGGAAAAAGGTATCCGCAGCTATAGCGAAGTAACCACCTGGCTCATGGCGTATTTCAAAATCCGTTAGTTCATCATCAACACGTTCACACTCCGCTGCAGAATATTAAATGCAATTTCTGCCATCAGGTTCTCACGATCCAGCGTAGGATTTACTTCTGTGATTTCAAAGCAGCAGATTTTCCGGTGCTGCATGAATTTGGCAATCAGATCTTCTGCTTCTCTTTCCCTGAGACCATTACTCACCGGCGTGCCGGTACCCTTGGAAATAGACGCATCCAGACTGTCCACATCAAAGGAAACATAGATGTATTCGCAATCACTCAGATAACGGAATACCGATCGGGAAATATTCTCCGGTCCCTTACGACGTACCTCACTGGTGGTAATCACCTTCATGCCATATTGCTTGATCAGATAGTCTTCTTCTTTCTCAAAATCCCGCAGGGAAATGAATACGATATCTTCCGGTAACACCTTGGGGGCTATTTTACCGATGTTTTTCAACGCATTCCACATCCTCGCCGTATTCTCATCAATATCATGCACTTTGCAGTCCATGTTGTCTTCCGCAATGGCGGTAGCCAGTGGCATACCATGCATATTGCCGGAAGGCGTGGTGTAAGGCGTGTGCAGATCCGCATGTGCATCTATCCAGATCACCCCCAGCTTCGCTTTGGGATGCGCCATCTTCAGTCCGGCAATGGTAGCACCAGCAGTACTGTGGTCGCCGGAAAGTAATACCGGGAACCAGTTGGCTTTTACGGTTTCTGCTACACTTTTGCTGATACGCTCATACATATTGAAAGTCCCCTTGATTCTTTTGGCATAAGGCGATTCAATAGGTTCAAATAACAGCTTATTTTCCGTTTCAATTGCTTCGGTGGGGAAGTGCACAAAAAAGTTGCTCATGAAGTCCAGTGCGGCTATTTTAATAGCGTCTACGCCTAAACTGGCGCCCCGGGTTCCGGCTCCGATTTCTGATTTAACTTCTATTATTTTGATATTCTTCATAAAGAGATCATTATAGGCAAGCTACAGGATTTTACCTGAACGCCCAAAGCAGCCAACCCTATAATGGTGAAAAATTGGTATATATTACCTGAACCAAATCCAATACAGTAGCGTTATTGTAGCGATTTGTTCAATATTTTCCCAATTCTGGTTGACAATGTTGAATTTTATCCTACCCATTTTTTTACCTCCTGATTTCTCAATAATTTGAGGGGATTACATTATAAAAATATAACCATGGATTTTCAATTGACGGAAGAGCATCTGATGATACAAAAGGCAGCGCGTGATTTCGCTATCAACGAGCTGCTGCCAGGTGTAATAGAAAGAGATGAACACCAGAAATTTCCTGCCGAACAGATTAAGAAACTCGGAGAACTGGGCTTTTTAGGTATGATGGTGGACCCTAAGTACGGGGGAGCAGGCCTGGACGCCATTTCTTATGTACTGGCTATGGAAGAAATTTCCAAGATAGATGCATCCGCTTCCGTGGTCATGAGTGTAAATAATTCATTGGTATGCTGGGGCCTCGAAACCTTCGGTACAGAAGAACAAAAGCAAAAATACCTGGTGCCGCTTGCATCCGGACAAATAATAGGGGCTTTTATGCTGAGTGAGCCGGAAGCTGGTTCTGACGCCACTTCTCAGCGTACTATTGCTGAAGATAAAGGAGATCATTACCTGCTGAATGGTACCAAAAACTGGATTACCAATGGTAATTCCGCCAGCGTATACCTGGTAATTGCCCAAACCCATCCTGAAAAAGGCAGTAAAGGCATCAACGCCCTGATCGTAGAAAAGAATATGCCCGGAGTAACTATCGGCGCCAAGGAAAATAAACTCGGTATCCGCGGTAGCGATACCCACAGCGTGATGTTCCAGGACGTAGTAGTACCTAAGGAAAACAGGATCGGGGAAGATGGCTTCGGGTTTAAGTTTGCCATGAAAACACTGGCCGGCGGCCGTATCGGTATTGCTTCCCAGGCATTAGGCATCGCCGGCGGCGCTTATGAACTGGCACTGAAATACTCCAAAGAAAGAAAAGCATTCGGTAAAGAAATATCCCAACACCAGGCCATCCAGTTCAAACTGGCAGATATGGCTACCCGCATTGAAGCTTCCCGCTTATTATGCCTCAAAGCCGCCTGGGAAAAAGATCAACACCTGGACTATACCCTCAGCAGCTCTATGGCAAAGGTATTTTCTTCTGAAACAGCCATGTGGGTTACCACGGAAGCAGTGCAGGTACATGGTGGATATGGCTATGTAAAAGAATATCACGTAGAACGCCTCATGCGCGATGCTAAAATTACCCAGATATATGAAGGTACGTCTGAAGTACAGCGTATCGTGATCAGCCGGTCTATCCTGGGATAGCATAAAGCAAAAAGCATAAAACAAAAAGCTATTGTAGCGAGTGATTAAAGCGAATTATATCCGCAGTGTTCACTCGCTACAATAGCTTTTTGCTTTCTGCTTTCTGCCTTCCGCTTTACAAAAATCAGCCCTATCTTTGTCCGATGGCAATTAACATAGCAGCATACCAACAGATTATTTCCGAATTGCAGCCTTTCCATGCACAACTGGTAGCCGTTTCCAAAACCAAACCAGTCGAAGACGTCGCAGCATTTTATGAAGCAGGGCAAAGGATCTTCGGAGAAAATTATGTACAGGAGTTAGTCGAAAAACAGGCTGTTTTACCGGCAGATATAACATGGCATTTTATTGGTCACCTGCAATCCAATAAAGTGAAATTTATAGCGCCGTTTGTACATACCATCCACGCAGTAGATAGTTTAAAGCTATTGCAGGAAATCAACAAACAGGCCGCTAAACATCAGCGGATCATTCATTGCCTGCTACAGGTACATATTGCAGCTGAAGAAACCAAGTTTGGGTTAGATGAGCAGGAGTTACAGCAACTGCTCCAGGCATACGCCGCTGACCCGGCCGCATTTGCTTCGGTTCGTATTGCCGGTATGATGGGCATGGCCACCAACACCACCAACGAAGCTCAGATCCGTAAAGAGTTCCACCAGCTCCACCAGTTATTCGGATCTGTTAAAACCACTTATTTTAACAACGAAACGTACTTTAAAGAACTGTCCATTGGCATGAGTGCCGACTATCCCATCGCCCTGCAGGAGGGAAGTACGATGGTACGTATCGGCAGCCTGCTGTTTGGAGAAAGGAACTATTCACAAAAGTAGTATTATGAAAAAACTATGGCTCTATTGCCTTACTGGTATTGGATTAGCCGCCTGCAATAATGGCAACGCTATGAAATATCTGGCCGATGGTGTATGGCAGGCAAAACTTCACCGCAACGATGGCGCCGACATCGTTTTCAATTTCGACGTAAAAAATGCCGATGGTAAACCTACCCTCTATGTCATCAATGCCACTGATAGATTGCTGGTGGATGAAGTCACCGTAAAAGGCGACTCCGTATTTATTAAAATGCCCTTCTTTGACTCTGAATTCAAAGCCCGTTTAATCACCAATAAGAGCCTGGAAGGCCAGTGGATCAGACACCTGGCAGATAAAGATGTGAGCATTCCTTTTACGGCTGTTGCAGGAAACGCAGAACGCTTTAAAGTGAATACGCCCGCAACCGCCAATGTTTCCGGTCGCTGGGTAACACAATTCGTCTCTGCAAAAGATAAAGATAAAACGCCCTCTACCGCCATCGGAGAGTTTAAGCAGTCAGGTAATATCGTGCACGGTACCTTCCTCACTACTACCGGCGACTATCGCTTCCTGGACGGCGTGGTAGATGGAGACACCCTTCGCCTCTCTACTTTCGATGGCTCGCATGCGTACCTCTTTACCGCCCGCGTAGGGAAAGATAGTATCACGAATGGACGCTTCTATGCTGGTATTGGCGATGGCCTCGAAAACTGGTCCGCAGTAAAAAACGATACCGCTACTTTACCGGATGAAAGAACCATCGCCACCATGAAGCCAGGCCAGCAACAACTGGACTTTAGCTTCCCGGATCTGAATGGCAATAAAGTAAGCATTAAGGATAACCGCTTTAAAAATAAAGTAGTGATCATCACCCTCATGGGATCATGGTGTCCGAATTGTATGGACGAAACCGGCTTCCTGAGCAAGTGGTATGAAAAGAACAAACGCCGTGGCGTAGAAGTAATAGGACTGGCTTACGAACGTACCACCGACTTTGAGAAATCAAAGAAAAGCCTGGAGGGGTTTCTCAAACGCTTCAACGTCAACTATCCGGTACTCATCACCGGCGTAACACCGGGTGATCCGGATAAGGGAGCGAAAACGTTACCACAGCTCACAGGTATCAAAGGTTTCCCTACCACCATCTTTATTGATAAGAAAGGAAATGTACAGGAAGTACATACCGGTTTTTCCGGTCCGGGTACCGGCGAACATTACGAACAGTTCCAGGCAGACTTCAACCGGTTGGTGTCCGGTATGCTGGATGCAAAATAGTCGTACACGTTTACCAAACGCCACATGATGGTTTTAATAAAATGATCGCAATTTCATAATATATATTAATTATGTAATGCAATTGACGCTATAACTAAATCCCCTCTGGAACTGACTTTCAGAGGGGATTTACTTTTTAATAAAATTTATTATTTCATTTCTTTCAATATAGTTTGAAAAATACGAGAATGTAATTATTTTACTGCTCCGTTTGACTTTTATAAATTCCATTATCTAATACGCTTATCTTATCCACCTGCCGGGGCAATGTCAACTCTGATGTTGTCCTGGATAGCGTCTCCTTCGATGTTTTACGTTATTGAAACTTATCTTTTGACTTCTTTAATAGCAGGTGGTTTTTCCTTCTCTTTATTTTAATAACATTTCTTTATGACAGCTTATGGCTTTGCTGGCCTGATATTTGAAAATTTTAGTTTCAAGTGTGAATGAACTACGCACCGCAATCATTTGTTAAACCATAAAAATCCAATAACTATGTCTACCACGAAATTTTTAGCTGGCGCTATAGCCGGGTTAACTACCGGGTTAGTAATCGGATTATTGACAGCACCAGACAGCGGCGACAGAACCCGCAAAAAAATCAAACACAAAGCGGATGACTGGCGCCATAAAATTAATGGTCTTGTAAAGAAAAACGGAGAAGATTTATCTGAGCTGAAAGAAGTATTTGAACATGAAATCAGCGGTTTACAGGATGATGTTCGCGAGCGTGTATTGAAACTGATTAACAAAAGTCAGGGAACATATAACAGGTTTAAAAGAGAAGCACTATCGTAATGCATAAAGCATAAAGCCGAAAGCAAAAAGCTATTGAAGCGAATGACCATGGCGGATATTACTCCTCTTCGATCATTCGCTTCAATAGCTTTTTGCTTTCAGCTTTCAGCGTTATGCTTTCCGCTATCCCGCTATTTCTCCTGTCTCCATATAATTCTTAAAGCGTCTTACATCTTTAACAATCATATTTTCGAAGGCAGGATTCAATAGCCACGCCAGCCCGGAGCCTACATAACCAGCGGGCGGGCGGTAAGTAATCATCACATCTATTTCAGTACCCCCATTAAAGGTTTCGCGGAAAGTGATTCTGCCCGCGGTGGCAATAGATGATCCCGGCAGGGAACGCCAGCCAATAATTTCACCAGGTACTTCTTTCACTATTTCTGCATCCCATTCCAGCGTACCAATTCCTCCAGGACCCTTTACTATCCAATGTGAATGAAACGGATCAGTTTCCTCTACAGACTGCAGATGCCTCATAAACACCGGCAGATTGCTTAGTTGTCGCCAGAAGTAATACACTTCTTCTCGTGGATTATCAATACTGATAGCCGTGCGAATATTAACAGCAGCAGTATGCCGGTCTGGTTTTCTTTTACCAAAAAATCCATTAATAAGGTCATTACCGCTAATGCCCCGGTAGAGTAAATAGCCGGCGCCTAAGAGCTTTAGAAGACTGGCCACAGGGCTTTTATCTACTTTGCTAATGGCATTGCCAACCAGCCATGCACCGCTGAAAATAGATACAATCCTGCCTTCAGGTGTTACATTAATGATGTTCGAACTTTCGTATAAGGAGCCTGCCTTAGGTTGTGCTTGAGTGAAGGAATTCATATATACAGTTTGGGGAACTAACAGCGAAAACCCTGCACTTTTGTGTAAATGTATTTAACTATTTGATATTTAGTGAGATAGATAAGCGCTTCGTACGTTCGTTCGTGTGGCAGATCCGGCACGGTGCGTATTTTCTTACACACTTTATTCGGGTGCTCCGGATCTCACTTGGATATCTCTTCACGATCAGCTATCTTAACCCGTCAAATCAAAGAATATATGAAAAAAACACTGACCGCGTTACTATTACTGGCCGGATTACACAGTTCCGCGCAAAAAGAAATAGCCCCTAATAAGTGGCTTAAACTCTTTAACGGAAAAGACCTCACCGGATGGGATGTAAAAATAACCGGCCACGATCTGAACGATAACTACGGTAATACATTCCGCGTGGATAGCGGCATGATGAAAGTTTCCTACGATCAATACGACGATTTCAATGGACAATACGGTCACATTTTCTATAAAAAGAACTTCTCTGCCTACCTCATCGTGGTAGAATATAAATTTACAGGCGACCAGGTGAAAGGTGGTCCCGGATGGGCGTATCGTAACAGCGGTATCATGCTCCATGGACAAACTGCTGCCAGCATGAAAAAAGACCAGGACTTTCCAATTTCACTGGAAGATCAGCTGTTAGGTGGAAATGGCAAAGACCCACGCTCTACATCTAACCTCTGTACGCCCGGTACCAACGTAGTCATGAATGGTAAACTCATCACCGACCACTGTATCAGCTCTACCTCCAAAACTTATCAGGGCGATGTATGGGTACATGCAGAAGCACTTGTACTGCGCGATTCAGTGATTAAACATATCGTAGACCGCGATACCGTTATTGTATACAACAAGCCACAGGTAGGTGGTGGCTCGGTATCCCACGCTGATCCCAGCCTGTTGAAGGATGGACGTTTATTAAGCGAAGGATCTATTTCCCTGCAAAGTGAAAGTCATCCTATCGCATTTAGAAAAGTAGAACTGTTCGACCTCTCCCCTTATGTAAATGATCCCGCTAAACTGAATAAAATCCTGCATATGCTGCAACATCGTGCAGACGGGAAGAAGAAGGGTAAATAATAATACTACTATGATGGTGAGGCCTTGGTGGTCTTGGCGGTCTGGGTGGTCTGGGAGGTAAACAACCGGCTGCCAGCAGTAATGCGCAGACAGCCAGGGCTGGCAAGGTTTTTCTTTTCATCACTTCCTGGTTTATAGTGAATAGAATTGCTACCGATACACCAGCGTCAGGCAAATCCGATACCATATTTGGCTACTTTAGGTTACCTTTGGCCCCTCGAAAAAAACAGCATGGAAAATTGTACGCTTTATACGCATGAGATAGACATGGATAAAGTGCTGACCCGCATCCGGGCGCATTTTGGTGAAAAGGCAGTAAAAGTAACAGGCCCGGAACAACACTGGGAACAGTTAACCATTACTTCCGGAAAGAAATTACTGCGTAAAGGAAACACCCTCACCATCCGGTATCGTCAACGGGCTATTCCAGGCTATCAGCTGGTAAGAAACGACGACCCGGTGACCATTAACCTGTTAGGCATGCATGGTTTTGTACAGCAACTGCCCGCAGAAAATTCCAAACTACAGGAATTGTTGTTAGCCAAAGTTGCCACCATCAATACAGAAGTAATCTTTTTGGCAGAACCGGCTTTTAATGGGGACTTCAGAGCCGCCGTGATGGACCTGGCACAGGAACTGGACGGTTTCTTCTTTTGTGAAAAGAATTTCATTTTCGATACAGATGTACAAGGCTTCTGGGATAAAACAGGCGCTTTGCTACTCGATGTAAACGGACATTCAACGGCCACCAATCTTGCTGTCAACATTAACGCGGTTTACTTCGATAACCAGGAGGCTCCTTCCGACGCAGCTACTGCCCGAAAACAACAGAGCATTGCCCAGTTGAAACAACTGCATGTGAAAACAACGCCGAATCTGCCAGTGATTACCGATGAAACGCAGGTAACACTTCGTACTGCCAGGGATGTAGCGGAGCGTGTAGCCGTGCTCGCTGCCGTAAATACAGTGGCATTCGACTACCTGACAGGTGACACCGTCATCAACTATTTACAACAACACCAACTCTGGGATAAAACCACTCCTGCAGAAAAAGCTTTTCTGGCAAATCCTCAGGAGGATCAGAAAACAAAAGAAACATGGAAGTGTGAAGGTATCTGGGTGCTCCTTTGGGCATTGAATAAAGTGCCTTCCCTGGGAGAAATGGATACACTCTGCAATCTGGACATGGTACCGGAAGATGAGTTTCCTTTCCGGGGCCTGGACAGCGATCCCGCTGCGTTTCTGACAGGGGCTGCTTCATTGCGCACTACCGGAGAAATTCTGGATGCCAATGACTTATATTACCGCGCCAACTGGGCCTGTGTAGATGCCCGTTTGAAAGGAGAGGAGGCGCCAGTGCATCCAGGTACCGTATATGAAAGACATTATGCGTTGAACTGGTTGATTAACTATAGAAATCAGCCATGGGATGAGGTGAGCTGTGATACCTGAGTGATGAACAGCTACTAAAAAAAATGCAGTGGGGAAACCACTGCATTTTTTTTATGGTAAAAAATGAATCTTATTTCAACATCAGTAACCGGATATCTTTTACCGGTGCACTGCCATAACTCAGGAACTTCTCATTAAATGCTTTCAGGCTGTAATCCTTGCCCTGCTGCTTTTTGTAAGCTTCCCGCAGATCAATAATTTCTTTGTAGCCGGTGAAATAGCTCGTTAACTGTACACTGGTAACACTTACTCTTTTCCATTTTCCTGCTGCTTCTGCCGCTTGCTGGAAGGCTTCTTTTGTCAGTAAATGAATGGCCGCTTCCTGACTCATATCTTTCACATGTACGCTGTAATCCAGGATGGTATTGCATACGGCGCGCAGGTTCCATTTGTACCACATCAGCCACATTTCGGGAGCATTATTGCCGTAGCCGTTTTCGAGCATCATTTGTTCGGTATATACCGCCCATCCTTCAATCATGGCGCCATTGCTCATGAGCGATTTAATCAGGCTGGGAGATTGATTGGCGTATACCAGTTGGGTGTAATGGCCTGGAATAGCTTCATGGATATCCAGTATTTGCAGGATATACTGATTGTATTCACGGAGAAAACTTTCCGCTTTATCTTTTGGCCATCCTTCCAGGCTGCCCACGTTGTAGTAGGTATTACCGCCCTTGTCGTAAGGACCAGGCGCACTGATAGAAGCGCCGGCTACACCCGCCATGTAGGCTGGCTCTTTACGTACCACCAGCGGTTTGGATGGATCAATGTATAAGAGATCTTTTTCTTTGATAAAAGCAATGAGTGTAGGGAGCTGTTTTTCAATGGCCGATTGGAATTCTTCCGGCTTCACGTGCTGCACGGAAAGTGTGTCTATCATCCTGCCTACCAACGCGAGAGAATCCGCAGGCATCGGCGCATTGCCAAAATATTTGGGCCACAGCTGCTGGCTGATTTTTATCATCTCTCCATGGATAAATGCTTTACGGGCAACTGCTGAATCATAGATTTGTGCCGCAGTAAAAGAGGATTGTATATCGAAACCAAATTTTTTGTCGTACAAAGCTTTACCAAGCCGGAAACTACGTGGGTTGGCAGGTTTCAACGCCTTTAGCCAGTCTGCATAATCGCGGATGGCTTTGGCCGCCGCTTTAGCATTTGCTACCAGGGCAGTTTGTTCTGCTGCCGGAATGGTAGTTTTCTTCAATGAATCAACAAAGTCTTTTTCAAAAACAGATAAGCCGCCATTGTTCTGATCTATGGCCAGCGAAGTGAGTTCAGGAACAGGGTTGTTGATTTGTTTTTTGGCTGCCTCATAATAAGCAGGTACCGCTTGTAATCTGCTGCCAAAGCTACGTAACCTGGTTTCCAGTGGTGCGTAGTTTTCATTTAAGATAAAGGCAAAGGTATTACTGACGTTAAAGGAAGATGGGTCCCATTCATTGCTTTTCTGCTCATTGATGGCCCATTGTACTGATTGCAGGTAATTCTGTATCAGCTGGTAATCAATTTGGTTGGCATCACTTAATGCTTTAAGATCAAATGATTGGAGCGAATCCAGTTGTTGTTTCGCGAAGGCCAGTCGCACCTGTGTTTCGGTGCTATCTGGTATCCGTAATACGCTGTCATAGGCATGATACCCTACGCTGGTGGCCCAGTCGGGATTTACTTTCCACAGGGCGTCAATAAAATGTGCTTCATACTGACTGAAAGCATTGTTCAGCGTACTGTCGGACCCGTTGCTATGCTTGCTGCTGCCACTGTTGTTACAGGCAGCCATAGCTGCCAGTGCGGTGGCACAAAGGAGGAATTTTCTCATGGTGTTAGATTGGTGTTGTTTTCAAAAAGCCTGCGTAATATACTATTAAATTATTTTCTTATTTTTGCGGCTTATTAATTAAAACGATTAACACTTGCGCCATGTAATCTCACAGGCATATTAACAACATTCCTTTCGCCGTTCCTTTCCGGAACCGGCCTGTGATTTTATTGTTTAATTTAAACCCCATAACATGGCAATTTCTCAGAAATATGGCCGTACCTGGCATTATCCGTTTTCGCCGGGAACTACCAGCGATGACCGTATTCAATATGAATACTGGCAGCAGCTGCAACAGATTCCTGTGCTGATTCATACGGAAAAACTGGACGGTGAAAATAATTGTCTTTCCCGCTACGGTGTATTTGCGCGCTCACATGCTGCGCCTACTACATCGGCCTGGTCAGAAAGCATCCGCCGCTATTGGCAAAGTATAAAGAATGATTTAGGCGATCTGGAAATTTTCCTCGAAAATTTATACGCTGTGCATTCTATTGAATATAGAAACCTGGATCATCATTTCTATGTATTTGGTATCCGGGAAGGAGCGCGGTGGCTGAGTTGGGAGGAAACCCATTTCTATGCCGCTATGCTGGAGCTGCCGGTAGTGCCGGAAATTAAGCGGATAACGCCGCCGGCTACACGTAGTGAATTTGAACAGGATACGTTGGCGCTTGTAAACAGCAGAGGCACTTTCGATCCGTATGATATACATACCGGCCAGCCCGCTACCATCGAGGGAATTGTATCCCGTAATGCCGCAGGCTATGCGGTCAGCGATTTTGCAAACAATGTGTTTAAGTATGTCCGCAAAGGACATGTGAAAACAGACCAGCACTGGACCCGACATTGGCGCCGTGCCAGGTTAAATAATGAAGGAGGTAGTTATGTGGCAGCTCAGTAAAAATAAATCGTGGGCAGCGCTGGAGCAGGCCTTTGAGTGGGTACGCGTTATGCAGCAGGTGCCACAGGATGCCCGTCATCATGCGGAAGGAAATGTAGCCATTCATACACAAATGGTATTGGTAGCGCTGGAGCAGCTACCAGAATACCAACAATTACCGGCAGCAGACCAGGAGCTGCTATGGGCTGCCGCTTTGCTGCATGATGTAGAGAAATACAGTACCACCGTGATTGAACCGGATGGTCGTATTACATCCGCTGGTCATGCGCGGAAAGGAGAGGGGCGGGCAAGGCAAATCCTTTACCGGGAAGTGCCGGCGCCTTTTACCATACGGGAACAAATTGCCAAATTGGTAAGGTATCATGGCTTACCGCTATGGGTATTCGATAAACCGGACCCGCAGCGGGCGGCTATTATCGCCAGTCTGGAGGTAGATACCCGGTTGCTGGCCTTATTGGCCCGTGCGGATGCCCTGGGCCGGATTTGTTCCGACCAGGCCGATTTACTGTACCGGTTGGATTGCTTTGAAGAGCTGTGCCGGGAAAATGAGTGCTGGGGCCAGCCACGTGCTTTTGCTACACCGGAAGCGCGTATGTATTATCTCCGGAAAACAGATTCGCCGCCGGACTATGTGCCGTTTCAACAGCCGCAAACGGAAGTGGTGATGATGAGCGGCCTGCCAGGGGCAGGGAAGGATACCTATGTGCAGCAACATTATAGGCAGTGGCCGGTGATATCTCTCGATAATATCCGAAGGGAAATGAAAATCAGCCCAACGGATAAAAGTGGTAACGGGGTGGTGATTCAGGCGGCCAAAGAGCAGGCCAGGGTTTACTTACGCCGGCAACAACCCTTCGTCTGGAATGCCACCAATATCACCCGGCAAATGAGGGAACAGCTGATCAGTCTTTTTACTACTTATGAGGCAGCGGTAACCATTGTATATGTGGAAGTACCCGCAGAAAGATTGTTACAACAAAACCGTCAACGGGAAGAAGTAGTGCCACTGGCAGTCATGCAACGCCTCATGGACAAGCTGGAAGTGCCTACGTTGGCAGAAGCGCATGTTTTGAAGCTAAAAGCATAAAGCCGAAAGCAAAAAGCTATTATAGTGAATGATTAAAGCGTAGGATTAAATTCCGCAATGATCATTCGCTATAATAGCTTTTTGCTTTCGGCTTTATGCCTTCAGCTGTATTAAAATTCATTTTTCCACATCATGCTCTCAACGGGCTTGATAGTGCGGCCATTATATTTAGCGTTGCCTTTTTTATTGTACAAAGTTTCTACCTCTCCCTCTACTACAAAGTAGATCAGCTGCCCGATAGGCATGCCGGCGTATATACGTACGGGTTGTGCGCAGGAAATTTCCAGGGTCCAGGTGTTGCAGAAGCCTACATCTCCTTTACCAGCGGTAGCATGAATATCGATCCCTAAACGGCCGGTGCTCGACTTACCTTCCAGGAAGGGCACATGGGCATGCGTTTCGGTGTATTCTTCTGTTACACCGAGGTACAGCGTACCAGGTTGCAACACATATCCTTCTTCCGGTATTTCAAAATGCTCAATTTGATTGTGTTTGCGCGCATCTAACACACGGTCTTTGTAGGTAGCCAGGTACTTGCCCAGGTGCACGTCATAAGAATTGGTACCCAGGAATTTCCGGTCATAGGGAGCGATGACGATAGTGCCTTTTTCAATTTCCTCCAATATCCGTTTGTCTGACAGAATCATGCTTAGGTTCGTTTAGTTTTAATAGCTTTTTGGTTTTCAGCTGTTAGCATTTCGTTAAACACGTGCTGCCAAAAACTGTTTTTTCTGCTTTTTTGCTTTAATTTGGCAAGATATGCCATTAATACGAACGATACAAATTGATCCGGAAACGAAGCTGGGTGTATGGAAGATAACAGAGAAGGAAGATTTTTTCCGGGAGAAGGTAAATATCAGCCCGTCGATTCATCATCCGCACAAGCGCTTGCAGCACTTTGCGGGCAGATACCTGCTGGTGACGCTTTTTCCCGCATTCCCTATCGAACAGATCACTGTCACCAACAGCCGTAAACCCGTGCTGGTATGTGATAGCTACCATTTTTCTATCTCTCATTGCGGCGACTACGCAGCGGCTATTGTAAGCACCAAGGCCGCAGTAGGCATAGATATTGAAGAGGTGAAGCAAAAAATAGAACTGGTATCGCATAAGTTTCTGTCGCCAGCCGAAAGGTCGTTTATAGACCCGGCGCATGAACTGACCCATAAAACCATTTGCTGGAGCGCCAAAGAAGCCATGTTTAAATGGTATGGACTGGGAAGCGTTGATTTTAAGGAGAATATGAAACTGCATCCCTTTGTTTATCAACAGGCAGGTTTTATTACCGCCGATTTTAACAAACAGGATAGAAATACCCGGTTATATTTGCAATATATTATGGAAAATGGCCTATGCCTGGCATGGACTCATCCTGCGTGAGGAAAGAATTTATTAAGCACTGTTGCGTTATTTATGAAGATATACTTACTCGGTTTTATGGGTGCCGGAAAATCCTATTGGGGTAAACAACTGGCGGATCACCTGCATCTTCCCTACTATGACCTGGACGAAGTGATTGTAGAAGCAGAAGAAATGGCAATTGCTGACATCTTTGCTACCAAAGGAGAAGACTATTTCCGTGATAAGGAAAGTAAACTGCTCCGGGAATTATCGGAACAGGAAAACTTCCTGATCTCCTGTGGTGGTGGTACGCCCTGCTTCCAGGAGAATATGGATTTCATGAATGAACATGGTACCACCGTTTGGATTAATCCTTCTGTGGAGGCTATGGCAGAAAGACTGCAACGTAAAAAATCCAAACGTCCGCTGATCGCTGATCTGGAGGATGAGGACCTGATCGGATTTGTAGAAAAG
Organism: Chitinophaga sp. 05T412; assembly: GCF_056396465.1. Taxonomy (NCBI): domain Bacteria; kingdom Pseudomonadati; phylum Bacteroidota; class Chitinophagia; order Chitinophagales; family Chitinophagaceae; genus Chitinophaga; species Chitinophaga sp. 05T412. Next base: position 107,692 of record NZ_JBFTLN010000020.1, on the reverse strand, counting down.
AAAATGGCAGAGCGGTTGCCTTTCTACCAGCAATCCAGGCATATAATTTCATCAGATAATATTTCATTGGATACCTTTACGCAAAATTTCTAGTATGCATAAGAGTTTTTTAGTTTGGGCGGCGGTTTTGGGCGCATTGGCAGTTATCTTAGGTGCATTTGGTGCACATAAGCTGAAAGAACTGGTGCCACCGGAATCCGTATCTACTTTTCAGACAGGCGTTACCTATCAGTTCTATCACGTTTTTGCGTTAATAGCTACCGGCATTCTCTTCGCACAGATTCCCGGCGCACAGCTGGAATGGGCTGGCAGATGCTTTATTATCGGTATCATTTTATTTTCCGGTTCGCTTTACGCGATGACCTTGCTCAAAATGACAGGTGACGTAGGATTGAGACAACTCGGTATCATTACACCCATTGGTGGTGTATTCTTTATAGCAGGATGGGTAAGTCTGCTGCTCGGTGTTTTAAAAATAAAAGCATAAAGACGAACGCATATATGTACAAAGGTTTTTGGGTGTTGTTGCTGGGAGTGCTGACAGGTTCAATGGCGATGGCTCAGGATAATGAGGGCATTGCCGGCAAATGGTATGGTACTTTCAAACGTTACTACGGCGATAAATATCGCATGATAGTACAGTTGGAAAAAGATGGCGCCGGTGGCTACAAAGGCTACATGGAGCTACCAGACCTGGCAGAAGACGAAAAGTTTGACCTGGAAACAGTTGTATACCGGAAAGATACGCTGCTGCTTCGCATAGATGAGGTCCATTTTTCCTACACCGGTGTATGGGATCAGGCTACCAAACAGTTCAAAGGCATTTCCAGCTTCGGCGGCGATGAAAACGATGTAAACCTTGGACGGAAGGAAATTACCAGCGCCGACCTGTACAAACGGCCACAGGAGCCTAAACCACCGTATTCATATTACACAGAAGAGGTTCGGTTTAATAATATCAAAGATTCTGTATCACTGGCAGGTACCTTTACCCGCCCCGCTGCCGCAGGCAGATATCCGGTGGTAGTGATGATCAGCGGGTCAGGACCACAGAACAGAGATGAGGAAATGGCGGGGCATAAGCTCTTCCTGGTACTGGCCGACTATTTCGCGCGAAACGGGATTGCCTCACTGCGGTTTGATGACCGCGGCACCGGAAAATCTACCGGTAACTATTACGATGCCACTATCTATGATTTTGCGCATGATGTAAGTACCGCCAGCGCCTATCTGAAAAAGCGGAAAGATGTAGATCCCGTGAACGTGGGCCTGTTGGGACATAGCGAAGGCGGTATTGTGGCACAGATTGTGGCAGCAAACAATCCGGGCGTGGCTTTTGTAATATCCATGGCCGGCGTGGGGGTAACCGGCCGGCAACTGATAGATCAGCAAATGGCCATCAAACAAAGTATGGCAGGGAAATCCGATAGTTTTATTGTGGCCGATCGCCAACGAATGAAACCATACTGGGACCTGCTGGCCGCCGATAGCAATATTGCCCAAACCCGGCCCAAAGCAGCGGCCATCATCAGGGAATTGTACCGTAGCTCTGATGAAACTGTGAAAAAAGAAATGACGGAGGAAGAGATGGTGAATAACGCCGATCTCAGCCCCGAAGCATTATCAATTTTGAAATACAATCCATTAACGTACCTTAAACAGGTGAAATGTCCGTTTATGGGCATTAATGGAACGAAAGATATACAGGTGGATGCCACTACAAATCTGAATGCTATTGAACGTGCATTAACCGAAAATGGAAATATGCAGGTAACAATCCGTAAGTTTGATGGATTGAACCATTTGTTCCAACGTTGCAAAACTTGTACAGCAACCGAATACGGAGAGCTGGAGCAAACCATTGATCCCCTGGTACCCGAATTTATTGCACACTGGATTTTACAGTTGCCATAATTCGCCAGGAAGTCCCAAAATTGAAAGTTATATAGCTGTCATCTGTTAGTAGTAGCCGCGCTATCCACTAAAGTTGGCAGCTGGCAGCTAAAAGCTAATTATGTCCAGGAATAAACTGAAAACCGAAAAACCGGAAAGCAAGAAACCGAAAGGCCCCACACCGAACCCTGATGTGTTGACGAAAGACAAGGAGCCCGAGGTAAAAGTAAAAGAACTGGTGAAAGATGAGCGGACCCATAAAGTAATGGGTGTGTTCTTTCTTTTGCTGTCTGTGTACTGTTTTATTGCCTTCACTTCCTATCTTTTTACCTGGGAAGATGACCAGGATAAAATATTCCATTACACTACCCGGGAGCTTTTCTTCGGAGATGTAAAAGTAGATAACCTGCTCGGTCGCCTGGGTGCTTATGTATCCCACAACTTCTTTTTCTACGGCGTAGGTATTGCCGCTTACCTGTTTTGCTATTTCTTTTTTATCATCGGTATTAACTTCATCGTAGGACGCCGTGTGTTCCGCATCTGGCGCAACGTGAAATATATTTTGTTTGGACTGCTCTTTATCAGTATGTCCATGGCTTTTGTGGCCGGTGGAAACGACTTCCCCTGGGGCGGCGCCCTGGGCGATGCCCTGAATAAATGGACTTCCGGCTTTGTGGGTAAAACAGGTACCGCCCTCTTACTACTGGTAGTGGGCTTCTCCTGGCTGATCTGGAAATTCAATTTTGAATTTAAATGGCCGGAGAAAAAAATAAAAGCACCTAAACCCATACCCGCCGCAGCTCCTCCTGCACCCGTGCCCGCCGCAACAGCTGCTGCCGCTAACGCTGTCGCCACTGCCACACCACCGGTAAAGGAAGACCCGCGTAAAAATGGGCTGAAAGGAGATGGAGGCGTGATGGTGATTCCGCCGCATGAAGAAGAGGAAGAAAATGAAGAAGATCTGCCACCGATGCAGCTGGTAGAAAGAGAAGATATTACTGTTATTCCTTCCCATGCGCCATACATGCCGCCAGTAGCCCCTGTGCTAACATCGGAACCGGAGGAACAATATGAACTGCCACCACTGGAAGATGAAGAGGAGGAAGAAGAAGATCCGGGGCCATTGTTGTATATAGAAGAAACAGTAGAACAAACGCCTGCTCCTAATAAAAAGAAAAATGGTCCGCAGGAAGTAGCGTTTGAAATTAAAGAGACCTACAAGGATGAAGAAGACGAGATAGAAGAAATTCAGCCATCCAGGCCCGTGGAGCCGGTAGATCCCTATGATCCTTCGCTGGATCTGCGCGACTATAAATTCCCGACACTGGACCTGCTGGAAAATCATAATGCTGATAAAGTAATCGTACAGGATACCTCTGAGCTGGAAAAGAATAAAAACCAGATCATTGATACCCTGAAAAACTATGATATCTCCATACAGAAGATAAGTGCCACCGTAGGACCCACTGTGACACTGTACGAAATTGTGCCGGCTGCCGGCGTTCGTATCTCCCGTATTAAAAACCTGGAAGATGATATTGCCCTGAGTTTGTCAGCGCTGGGTATCCGTATCATTGCGCCTATCCCGGGTAAAGGCACCATCGGTATAGAGGTGCCCAATGTGAAAAAAACAATTGTGTCGCTGAAAAATATGCTGGCTTCGGAGAAATTMCAGACCAGCACCATGGACTTGCCTATTGCCATTGGTAAAAAAATCGACAACGAAAACTTCATTGCCGATCTGGCCAAAATGCCACACCTGCTCATGGCGGGTGCTACCGGTCAGGGTAAATCTGTTGGTATCAACACTTTGCTAGTATCGCTGTTGTACAAAAAACATCCATCCCAGTTGAAGTTTGTACTGGTAGATCCGAAAAAAGTGGAACTATCGCTCTACAAGCTCATTGAGAAGCACTTCCTGGCTAAGTTGCCGGGTGAGGATGATGCGATTATCACCGACACCAAAAAAGTAATTCATACCCTGAATGCGCTGTGTATTGAAATGGACCTGCGCTACGACCTGCTGAAAGAAGCCGGTACCCGTAATATCCGTGAGTACAATGGCAAATTTACCCAGCGTCGCCTGAATCCGTTGAAAGGCCATCGTTACCTGCCTTTCATTGTGCTGGTGGTAGATGAGTTTGCAGATCTGATCATGACTGCCGGTAAAGAGGTGGAAATGCCGATTGCCCGTTTAGCCCAGCTGGCCCGTGCCGTGGGTATTCACCTGATCATTGCCACGCAACGTCCGTCTGTAAACATTATTACTGGTACTATTAAAGCTAACTTCCCGGCCCGTGTGGCCTTTAAGGTATCTTCCAAAATAGATTCCCGTACCATCCTGGATATTGGTGGGGCGGAACAGCTCATTGGTCAGGGGGATATGCTGGTTTCCTTTAATGGAGAACTGGTACGTTTGCAATGTGCTTTTGTGGATACACCCGAAGTGGAAAGTGTGGCCGAGTTTATTGGTAACCAGAAAGGCTATCCCGATGCCTTCCTGCTGCCGGAATATGTGGACGACAAAGATCCGGATGGCAAGGAACTCAGTATTGCCGACAGGGACCCGCTGTTTGAAGAAGCCGCCCAGGTGATTGTTACCACGCAGCAAGGTTCTACCTCTTTGTTACAACGCCGGATGAAGCTGGGGTACAACCGGGCAGGGCGATTGATGGATCAGCTGGAAGCTGCTAATATTGTAGGGCCCAATATGGGTAGCAAAGCGCGGGAAGTACTGGTGAGAACAGAAAGTGAGTTACAGGAAATCCTTAATAATTTGTTATAATATGTTAAGGTCCTTCGAAATAATTATCCTTTTTCAGGAAATATGCTGAATTTTGCTGCCTGTAAAAGACCAACCCGCTATACCGGCATGGCATTTGTTTTTGCTGGGAGAGCACAAACTAAAAAAAAATACGATGAAGAAACTTGTATTAACAGGAATGTTGTTGAGTGGTATCATTTTCAGCGGCATGGCACAATCCAAAGGCGCCTCTGACCCCAAGGCAAAAGTTGTTCTGGATGGTGTAAGTAATAAATTCAAGTCATTAAAAACAGTAGTAGCTAATTTTATATTGAAAGTAGAAGGCGCTAACAACAGTGTATCTGATTCCAAAAAAGGAACCGTATACCTGAAAGGTGCAAAATATAAAGTAACGCTGCCAGGTCAGGAAATTATCAGCGATAATAAAACTTCCTGGACCTACGCCAAAGATGTAAACGAAGTAACGATCAATAACGTAGATCAAAGCAGTGGCTCTATGACACCTGCCAAACTGTTCACTAATTTCTACGATAAAGATTATCTGTACAAACTGGAACCTGAAACCAACGAAAAAGGTAAAGTATACCAGAATGTAGAGTTAACACCTACTGATAAATCCAAGAATATATTTAAGGTAATTGTGTCCGTAGATAAGAAAAGCCAGAGTATCGCAAAAATGAAGGTTTTTGAGAAAAATGGTAACCACTACACCTACGAGATCACCAACTTTACACCAAATACCAACCTGACCGATGCTACTTTTACATTTGACGCTAAGAAATATCCCGGCGTTGAAGTGGTAGATCTTCGATAAGCATAAAGGGGAAAGCATAAAGCAAAAAGCCATCGGAGCGGATGATTAAAGCGGATATTCGCGCTGGTCATTTGCTCCGATGGCTTTTTGCTTTCTGCTTTGTGCTTTTAGCTTAATTAGCTACCTTTGGCGAGTTCAATTTAAAATTAAACAATATGGCATACGACGTAATCGTAATTGGTAGTGGGCCCGGCGGATATGTGGCTGCTATTCGTGCTTCTCAGCTGGGATTTAAAACTGCAATCGTGGAAAGAGAGAGCCTGGGTGGTATCTGTTTAAACTGGGGCTGTATTCCAACCAAAGCTTTATTAAAAACTGCACAGGTTCTTGAATATACGCAGCATTCGAAAGACTATGGTATTACCGTAGCTGATGCACAGGTTGATTTTGAAGCGGTGATCAAACGTAGCCGCGGTGTTGCTGATAAAATGAGCAGGGGCGTTCAGTTCCTGATGAAGAAAAATAAGATCGATGTGATCATGGGCAATGGTAAAGTAAAAGCCAAAGGCCAGGTAGAAGTAACCGATAAAGACGGTAAAACTGCAGTACATGAAGCTAAACACATCATCCTGGCTACAGGTGCACGTGCACGTGAACTGCCTAACTTGAAGATAGATGGTAAAAATGTAATTGGTTACCGCGAAGCAATGGTATTGCCTAAGCAACCTAAATCCATGATTGTAGTAGGTTCTGGCGCTATCGGCGTTGAATTTGCCTACTTCTACGCAACCCTGGGTACCAAAGTAACCATCGTTGAATTCCTCCCACGCATAGTACCAGTTGAAGATGAGGATATCTCCAAAGAACTGGAAAAAATATACAAAAAGAAAGGTATCGATATCATGACCAACGCTTCTGTTGAAGCTGTGGAAGCTACTGGTAACGGTGTGAAAGCGAAAGTGAAAACACAAACCGGTGAAATTACCCTCGAAGCAGATGTTGTACTTAGCGCCGTGGGTATCGCCGCTAATATCGAAAATATCGGTCTGGAAGGTATGGGTATTAAAACCGATAAAGGCCGTGTACTGGTAGATAAATACTACCAAACCAATGTTCCGGGTATCTACGCTATCGGCGACATGGTTCCTGGTCAGGCCCTGGCACACGTTGCTTCCAAAGAAGCGATCGTTTGCGTAGAAGCTATCGGCTACAACGAAAAGAAATACGCCCACAAACCTGCTACTATCGACTACATGAACATTCCAGGTTGTACTTATTGCGCACCTGAAATTGCATCTGTAGGCTATACCGAGAAAGCAGCAAAAGAAGCCGGTTACGAAGTGAAAGTGGGTAAATTCCCATTCTCTGCTTCTGGTAAAGCTTCTGCAGCTGGTGCTACTGAAGGTTTCGTTAAAGTGATCTTCGATGCTAAATACGGCGAATGGTTAGGTTCCCACATGATTGGTGCGAACGTTACTGAACTGATCGCAGAAACAGTAGTAGCGCGTAAACTGGAAACTACTTACCAGGAAGTACTGGATGCTATCCATCCACACCCAACTATGAGCGAATCTGTAAAAGACGCCATAGAAGTAGCTTACGGCGAAGCAATACATCTATAAAAGCATAAAGCAGAAAGCATAAAGCAAAAAGCTATTGTAGCGAATGAAAAGAGCGAGTATCCGCTTTAATCATTCGCTACAATAGCTTTTTGCTTTATGCTTTCTGCGTTATGCTCTACCGCCCCTGTTTCACAAATTGTCTGGTATACACCCGTTTCCCATCCACATAAATACTGCAATTGAAAACACCATTGGGCAGCTGTTGTACAGGAATAACTTCCTGGCTATCTTCCAGATTACGTTGCATCATAATACGGCCACTCATATCAGTAATCACCAGTTTCCGGCTGCGGGCCTGTTCAGCTAAGATGTATAACTGCGAACTAACAGGGTTAGGGAAAAGGAGTATTTTATTGTTTAGAAAGATATTCACGGAAGCAATATCTGAATATATATTTTGGCCATCTGTAGTGAGCAAACGTACGCGGTAATGTACTACGCCCTCTGAGGGGGACTGATCCAGCCAGTTAAAATTCATGGCTTCCCCAATAGCCGTAGAATCCAGTGCTATCCATCCTTTGGAGGAAGATCGCTCCCAGTAAAGGGTTTTAAGATGCCAGGTACTTCCGAGGGTAAGGGAAAGCAATACTTTGTTGTCAGTGGTTTTATCGGCCAGCAGGTTTCGCACATAGCAACCTACTCCCTGTAGTGTGTAATTGGTGGCATAGCTGCGCAGGCCGGTCCAGCCGGCAGCTGCTACGGGACTTACCGCAAAGTACAGGGAAGCCACCGTGGATTTCGGTACAAAGAGAAACGTATCACGGGTTTGGCTATACGGAATAAGCGTAGTATTTCCCATCGTATATAACTGATAGGCAGCAGCACCAGGTTGTCCGTTCCAGTAAAGCAATACCGTATCGGTGCAGTTAAAGCCGGTATGTATCGTCAGTTGTGGCGAAATATAGCAGGGCGCGCTGATAAACGCGGTATCCGGCAAGGTGAGTTTAAACCATGCTTTTTCGAGGATGTTAGGTGTGATCCAGTTGTAAATGCCGGAGGCCACCGGCACATTTTGCACAATGGGGAGCCAGGTATGGCCGCTATCGGTGCTGTACGAAATATCACCGTTACCACTATACGTAGTTTCCCATTGCAGTGGTATATTTTGTGCCGCGCCGAGGATGTTTTCCGGTGCGGGGTTTTGCCACTGAAAGCTCTGCAATGGCATAAATTCATAAACCAGGTAAAACGACTGGCTGGCCGTAGCCAGGGAGCTGCCTTTTACACGTAGTTGTAATGGTCCCGCTGCCGGATGATCAATGGTGATTTGCTCGGTGTTATTGAGGCTGTCGCGGCCGCGTTTAGCCGGGGCATTTAGGGAATCTGCGGCCGGGTAGGAGGAAAGCACCCATGGCAACCAGCTATTGTTCGTCGTAGTGGCTACCAGATCCAGGTCATTTACAAGCGCTTTAGCGGCGTTTACCGATGCTGGTGGATCATTCCAACACAAAGTTATTTTTACCTGCTGTATGCCTGCCGGAACGTTGATAGAGAAGATGGCAGGCGTACCATTGCTGACAGATCCTGTCAGTAGCCTGTTTTCCTGCAAGGTTTGCATGGCGGCCAATATATGAAAACGACCAAAACCATCTGTATAAGATGGCGTTATTCCTGAAGGGCGTTTGGCACTATTGATCAGGATTGCTTTTACCAGTGCGGAAGACATGGGGCTGTTGTGTTGTTGTAGCCAGGCATCCTGTAACAGGGCAGTTGCACCGGAAGTAAGGGCGGCAGCGCCGGACGTGCCGTCTTCACCATATGCGGTGATATCAGGTTTAATACGGCCATCATAGGCCGGTCCTCTGGAACTTAAGGGCATGATGATGCCTGCGCCGTCTGTACCACCTGTTACGATCACATTTTTAGCCTGTTTAAAATTGCCGGACAAATTAGCATAGCTGGCAATACCCTGATACCGCCCGTCGGCAGGCGTGGTGTTACCGATATTGCCGGAAGAATATACATGCACAAGGGTATCTGCTTCGTAAATCTGTTGATCATAAGCAGCTGCTTCTGCTCCATAATAATTTTCTATGCCGGTACCATACGAATGATTTTGTATGGTGATACCGGATTGTTGGTAATACTTATCATCATCCGGCAATAGGCTACTGTTGTAATCTGCGGAACTCAGCTTCACCTGTGGCGCCACACCTTTTCCGTTTTGCCCGCTATTGGCTGCGCCTCCAATGAGCGTAGCCATGATAGTGGCATGGGAACTGCTTAATGCAGAAGTATAGGCAGAAGGAAGATACCGCCCTTTCAAATCAATATCCGTAGTGTCAAAACGATCTTCTTTAACGGAAACGACTATACGTTTTCCTTGTACCAAGGGAAATTGTTGTTGCGTAATAAGTACACCGTTGAGTGTCAGATTGCTGGTGTTGATAATTATTTCCGGCCTGGGGCGACGAATACGGTCGGCAAACAACACCGCCGGTTGACTGATAAACGCTTGCCATTGCTGCTTTTGAACGGTTACCACTGCGGTAGAAAAACGATCCGAACGGGTACGTACAACGGCGTATGCCAATGTAGTATGCGGAGTATAAGACACCTGTGTAAGGATACTATCGGCATCCGGAGTATGTTCCAGTTGTATCAGCAACGGGGTGCTGGCTTTATAGTTGGAATTGGCGCTGTAGCAATATCGGAGACTACTGTCTGTTGGAGGCGTTTGCAGAATATAATGATATCGGCTGATAGCTTGTATTAGTCCATATTGTAGCAGTACCCCCGACGCAGGCGCTTTTTTGAATTTAACCAGGTAAGGCGGACCGGGATGTGAACGGGAAAACGTGTCAGCTGCATATCGTTGCAGCATGCTATCGGTTGAAATTTTTTGTTGTGCAGCGGTACTATAACAGTAACATAGCAGCAAAGTTAACAGGGACCATATTTTCAGCGGATTACTTTTCATGCGGCGTTGTAACAATAGTTCGGTGATGTAGGGCTATATGTTGTTGCTTAAAGCTACTATATTTAGGTTGTCAACGCAATTTTAGCCGGATAAAAAACAAAATATTTTTTTTAAATAAAACGAAAGTTGTAATATTGAAAAAGGGAAATCCTAAGAGCAAATTTTCGACAAAATCTGAACAAATCTAAACAACGATCTGGAAAACMATTTCACAAGTTAGTTAATCTGTAAAGCAAATCCTTGTAGCCGGAAGTAGCCGGTATTACTGAATCATCGCCAATCCATTGAAAAGCAGATGCTGTGTCATTACAGGCATCTTAGCTGTTGTAATTATCCAAAAACGAGAGCACACTTCACCGTGGTTTTTTGGGATTATAAACAAAGCGAAGCAATTGCATTTGTGGCAATAGGCTGAGCATTTTAATAAGTGTATGAAATGCACTTATTAATAAATGTTCCTGTTGCCGTACCACAAATCATTGCAGGCATGTTGTAGTTATTAATAAACCGGAAAGATTGCACCAGCAGCAATTAGCCGGGCATTATCCATGTGTGTAATCTGCACGCGTAATAACATGGTATGCCTGGTGAGCATGGCCGGTATTTCGGTGACGTATAATTGCCTGTTCACTAAAACAGGCAACCTGGATATCTTTTTTCTAAACCAAAACCCAAAAAACAAACCAAAATTTGGATCTATGAGAAAACAAACAATTCCTGTTCTTTGCTGCGTGGCAGCCACTTTCCTGTTCGCCTCCTGCCAAAAAAATGGCGCACAAAAAGAAGAAGTAAAACCTGATCCGGTATCAGCCGAAGTGTTAGCCCAGATTAAAGACAACGGTTTCAGTACAGACAATGTAGTAAAAACAGAAGATGGTTACCTCGTTGAAGGCGATATCCTGTTGACTGCAGACCAGCTGAAAACGAAGGTGGTAAGCCCTGTGCTCAGGGTGGCAAAAACAGAACAATACCGTACTAATTTACTGGTGACCGCCTTACCACGCGTCATCAAAGTAAAAGTAACCAGTCTCGGTGCTGCATTTATCGCCGGCGCAGATACTGCTATTGCCCGCTACAACAGGTTAGGACTGCGTTTTACTTTCCAGCGTATTACCAGCGGTACTCCTGACATCACCATTAAAGGATTTAACCAGGGCCCAAGCGGTGGCTACATTACGCTGGGATCTTCCGGTTTCCCTACCAGCGCCGGTAATCCTTTCGGTACTATTAAGATGAACACTAACCAGTATGCTTATGGTTCCAATCCTAACGTACTGTATGTAGGCTCTGTTATCCAGCATGAAATTGGTCACTGTATCGGTATGCGTCATACCGACTATATGGATCGTTCCTACAGCTGTGGTGGTAGTGCTGTAAACGAAGGCGATGGCGGCGTAGGCGCTGTATACATCCCTGGCACCCCTTCCGGCCCGGATGCAAACTCCTGGATGCTGGCCTGCTCTAACGGCGGTAACCGCACCTTCAACGCCAATGATATTATTGCACTCAATTACCTGTATCATTAATCGTTGTAAGAGCTAATCTGTTAAGGTATTTCCGGTTCCTGGAATTTTTTGATGCTGGAGCAGTACCAGAGCGGGATCTCTCTCCCGAAATAAATACTGTTATCAAAAAATTTCAGGCCGGAAATACTGTTTGATATAAGCCATCAGTTATGCCTGTAGTTGTAGTGTAATCGCGTACGCCCCATTGTCTTCACTGATTTGCAATTCATATTTATCCGGATACAAATGATCCAGTCTTTGCCGGGTGTTGGTAATGCCAATACCAGTCTGGCTATTATCCGATACCATCCTGAATAACTTATTGCTGCAGAAAAAATGGATATGATTTTCAGAAGTAGCCAGCTGAATATTTATTTCTGAGGGTTCATGATTGCTGACCCCATATTTGAAGGCATTTTCCAGAAAAGGAAGCAATACCAGTGGTGCAATACACTTTATACCAGGACTGCCGGTAACAGAAAAGTTTACCTGCGTTTTGGTGGTTAGCCGTAGTTTTTGCAGATCTATATAATCACGCAAACAATCAATTTCATTTTCCAACAGTACATAGTCATGCCGCGTATCTTCTGTAACATACCGGAGCATGTTCGACAGCTTCATAATGCTCATGGCCGTATTTTCGTTACGTGTCATGGCGAGGGAGTAAATATTGTTAAGGGTGTTGAACAGGAAGTGTGGATTGATCTGGGCTTTCAGAAAAGATAATTCGGCCTGGGTTTTACGTGTTTCCGCATAGAGTGCCTGTTGCTCGGTTTGCCGCCGGCGCCGGGTAATTGCCAGCGCAATACTTAGTGAGATGGTGAGCAGAAACAGGAAATCGCTGACGGTATCCAATTTCAGCAGCGGTAACCGGTGGGCTGCTACCGGATGCGGTGTCCGGCTAAATAAATGATCAAAGGGCCGCATATAGTTGATCATCAACAACAATAAGGATACAAAACAAAAGTACAATACATAACGCCTGCGGAAGTACAAACGGGGCAGGAGAAAGTAAGTATGAAAATAGAATAATGCTACATATGTTACCCCGAAAACAAGGTAATCTGTGGAAAATAAGATGGAAAGTGCCGGATGGTCGCCCGTTTGCCCGCTAATAAATAGTAGCGGTAAACTAAGGCATATCAGCCACCCTGTGATGTGTGCTATTACTACCGAAGATTTTAACCGGAACATTTGCGACAGATAGATAGAAAATGAAATTGCGGCAATCCGCCCAGATAAGCAATGGGATCTCTGTAAATAGGGCGTTTATGTCGATGAATCACAGGAAACACCGGGTTATCTTTTCCCGCCTCCCCGAATTATAGTAAATTGCCTGTTTTATAAAAAGAATATCAGATATGTTGCAACGAATCGTAAAACGGGTGCTAGTATTAGTATTCCTTGTACTGGCGCAGCAAACCTATGCTACAGAAGGCATGTGGCTGCCGCAGCTGTTATCCGGTCTTAATGAGAAAGAGATGAAAGGAATGGGCATGAAAATCAGTGCCGCGGATATTTACAGTATCAATAAAGGTAGTTTGAAAGACGCTATCGTGAGCTTCGGCGGTTTTTGTACGGCAGAAGTCATCTCTGAGCAGGGGTTACTGCTCACCAATCACCACTGCGGTTATGATGCCATCCAAAAGCACTCTTCCCTGCAGAATAACTTCCTGGAAAATGGTTTCTGGGCGAAATCTGCTGTAGAAGAGTTACCTAATCCAGGCCTCTTTGCCACCTTCATTGTCCGCATTGACGACGTTACCAAAGCCGCCCTGCAGGATGTAAAACCCGGCATGAGCGAAAGAGAACGCCAATCGGTGATAGATAAGCGTTTAAACGAAATCAAACTGGCCGCCCGTAAGGAAAGCTGGCAGGATGCCATGATAAAACCGTTCTATGAAGGCAACCAGTATTTCCTGTTCGTAACAGAAACCTACCGCGATGTACGACTGGTAGGAGCCCCACCATCTGCTATCGGGAAGTTTGGATCAGATACGGATAACTGGGTATGGCCACGTCATACAGGCGATTTTTCGATGTTTCGTATCTATGCCGGTAAAGATGGTCGCCCGGCCCCTTATTCGAAGGATAATGTGCCTTTAAAGCCTAAATACGCCCTCACCATTTCCCTGAAAGGAGTGAAGCAAAACGATTTCACCATGGTAATGGGATTCCCTGGCCGCACCACCGAATACCTCCCGTCAGAAGCCGTGAAGCAAACCGTGGAAGTAGTAGATGCCGCCAAAGTGGAAATGAGAGATGCCGCCCTCAAAATCATGGACGGCTACATGCGTAAAGACGAGCAAATTAAAATTCAATATGCCGCCAAATATGCCGGTACTGCCAACTATTGGAAAAAATGGATGGGAGAAATGCAAGGTGTAAAACAAACCAACGGCATCGGTAAAAAACTGCAATACGAAGCTACTTATCGCCAGCTGCTGGATGCAAACCCGGTATGGAAGCAAAAATACAGCGGTGTACTCGATTCATTGAATGGATACTACCAGCAAATGCAACCATATGCGCAAACACGCGACTACTACAGTGAACTGGTGAAAAACGTAGAACTGTTTACCATCGGCGATCGCCTCATCACCTTCCTGAATGATGTACATGAAAGAGGAGAGGGGCAGTATGAAACCATGCGGGAACAATTCCTGGCGTCTATGCAGTCGTTTTACCAGAATTATAACGCCAAAGTAGACCACGACATCTGCGTCAGCCAGGTAGCGCTCTACGCCAAAGGGGTACCAGCGCAATATGCCGGCAGTGATTTTACACAGATCTGGCAGGAGAATAACAAAGACAGCCGCGCATTAGCGGATAAAATGTATGCACTCTCCGGTTTAACATCTCCCGAAAAATTGAAAACTTTTGTGCAACAACCCTACAATACAGTAGTAGCGCAAATGTGGACAGACCCCGCTACCCGTTTAATGATGGCTATGCGCAAAGGATTTGTGGACAATGTAAGTAAACCGCTGGCAGATATCCAATCTAATATCAACAACCTCCAACGCACGTATATGCAGGCGCAAATGGACGTGATGGGCAGCAAAAAAACATTCTACCCCGACGCAAACAGTACGCTTCGCGTTACTTACGGGAAAGTGGACGGTTATAATCCGCGTGATGCTGTTCACTACGACTTCTACACTTACCTCGATGGCGTGATGGAGAAATATATTCCCGGCGATTATGAATTCGATGTACCGGCCCGACTGATTGAGTTGTATAAGAAAAAAGACTACGGCCGTTATGGTGTTAATGGAAGAATGCCGGTTTGCTTTATTGCTTCCAATCACACTACCGGCGGCAACTCCGGCAGCCCTGCCCTGGATGCTTATGGTCGTTTGATCGGTTTGAATTTCGACCGTACCTGGGAAGGCACCATGAGCGATATTAATTACGACCCTTCTATTTGCCGCAACATCATGGTAGATATTCGCTATGTGCTGTTTATAGTGGATAAGTACGCAGGATGTACCCGTTTGATAGACGAGATGAAATTGCAATAGAGCAGAAAGCATAAAGCCGAAAGCAAAAAGCTATTGAGGCGAATGATCAAAGCGTATATTAAATTCGCAATGGTCATTCGCCTCAATAGCTTTTTGCTTTCGGCTTTATGCTTTATGCTCTATGCAGTTAGATCCTGCACTCGTATACAATCGAGCTACATTGATCCACCACTTTTAATCCCTTTCTATAAGAGCGGAAGCCATGGAAAAAGCCCTGGAATAAGCGGCTCTTGCCGGTTTTATATTTTTCACTGAGTAAGCTAACATAGAAGCCATCAAACACCATAGGGTGTTTTTTTACCAGTTTAATCTGATGTTGTGTGAGTAATTTCTCCATTGCGCCTGGAGAAAAATGATAGAGGTGTCTGGGTACATCATAGGCCGCCCAGTATTCTTTGTAGTAAGCGGCATCGGAAGAAGTATAGTTTGGAACGGCGATCAGCAGGGCCCCGTTGGGTTTCAGCAGGGTACGGATATGATCCAGGTAACGATGCAGATCATGTACGTGTTCCAGTACATGCCACATGGTGATGGCGTCATATTGTTGTGCCGGCAAAGTATACAGGTCTTCTATGGGCAATGCGGTTATATCATAAATTGTTTTGGCATTGTGGCGGGCATTTTCATCGGGTTCCAGACCGGTAACCGTCCACCCACCTGTTTGCATATAATGCAGGAAAGCGCCGGTACCACTGCCGATGTCCAGCAGGTTGCCTGTTTTCATACCAGCCGCATTACGCACCCAGTTTTGTTTGGAACGCAACGTAATTTTTCTGACGCTGTGGTATAAACGGTTAATAAGGCCTTGCTTGGTTTCTGAATGAGAAATATATTCCTGCGATTGGTAATAACGGCCAATAGATGCACCATCTGGTACATTTTGTGTAAACCGGCCACCACAGCCTCCGCAATGGAAGATATCAAATGTTTCTTTGGATACAGTAAAGTCTTTGGCAGTTAGCGCTTCCTGGATTTGTGATGATCCACAAAGCGGACAGGTGTTGTGATAGATTAAACTCATTTGTTTGTTGAATACGCTTATATAATTATTTATACTCTCCCCATACTTCTCTCAGTACATCTGCTATTTCTCCCAGTGTGGCCAAATGTTCAACTGCCGTTACTACCAATGGCATCAGGTTTTCGTTGCCGTTGGCAGCTTCACGGATGCGGGCCAGCGACTGTTGTACGGCTGCATTGTTGCGGCGTTCGCGGAGAGATGTTAGTCTTTCAGATTGTAATACGCGAATACTATCATCAATACGGAACACCTCCGGCGCTGTTTGGTCAGCCGCTGTAAATTTATTAACACCGATGATCACTTTTTCATTATTCTCGATCTCCTGCTGATAGCGGTAGGCACTGCGGGCTATTTCATCCTGTACAAAGCCTTGTTCAATGGCACTCACGGCGCCGCCCATCGCGTCAATTTTGTTGATCAGTTCCCAGGCTTTGCTTTCCACTTCGTTGGTCAGCGCTTCTACATAGAAGGAACCAGCCAATGGATCTACCGTGTCGGCTACACCGCTTTCATATCCAACAATTTGCTGGGTACGGAGGGCAATGCGGGCCGCTTCTTCCGTGGGCAATGATAAAGCTTCATCATAGCCGTTGGTGTGGAGCGATTGGGTGCCTCCCATGGTAGCTGCCAGTGTTTGTATGGCTACGCGTACAATGTTATTGTGCGGTTGCTGGGCGGTAAGGGTACTACCACCCGTTTGTGTATGAAAACGCAGCATCTGCGCTTTGGGATCTGTAGCCCCCAGTGATTGGGTGATATGTGCCCACATCCGCCTGGCAGCGCGGAATTTTGCTACTTCTTCAAAGAGATGGTTGTGTGCATTGAAGAAGAAAGATAATCGTTTGGCAAAAACGTTGATATCCAGTCCCACTTCCTGCGCTGCTTTCAGATAGGCTTTACCGTTAGCAAGTGTAAAAGCGAGTTCCTGTACGGCATTAGCGCCTGCTTCGCGGATATGATAACCAGATATGGAGATGGTATTCCACTTCGGAACCTCTTTGCTGCAATACGCAAAAATATCCGTGATTACCCGCATAGAGGGTTTCGGTGGATAAATGAAAGTGCCTCTGGCAGCATATTCTTTCAGGATATCATTTTGAATGGTACCGGAAATTTTCTTCAGATCGGCACCCTGTTTTTTGGCGAGGGCAATATACAATGCCAGCAGTATAAAGCCGGTGGCATTGATGGTCATGGAGGTAGATATCTGTTCCAGTGAAATGCCTTTGAACAATATCTCCATATCTTCCAGTGAATCTATGGCTACACCTACTTTCCCTACTTCTCCTTCAGACATCGGATGATCTGAATCATAGCCTATCTGCGTAGGCAGGTCAAAGGCAACGCTCAGGCCCATTACGCCCTGACTGAGCAGGTAATGATAACGTTTATTCGATTCTTCTGCCGTGCTGAATCCGGCATATTGCCGCATGGTCCACAGCTTGTCGCGGTACATGGTGGCATGTATGCCCCTGGTGTAGGGGAAGCTGCCGGGTTGCTCTTCCATGGCTAACGGTTGGCTATATACCGGCGCTATCACAATGCCCGAATCGGTTTGAATGGTTTTTTCCATAGTATCAAAAACTAGCGTTGCAATGTTACATAATTATTATGGTACTTCGCCGCTGAGAAAAATATTGATAATTTGTGTGAAAGTTGGCAGGCAATTATGATCATTTATTGTTTATTAGGCATTACCCTCGTGCTGGCGCTATATAGTTTATACCTGGTATGGAAAGCCGGTAGCAGGCCACTGCGGGCTACTTACACTTATTTGTTGCTGGGGTTGTCCCTGGCTGTATTTCTTTATTTATATGGCACCTGGGTATATTTATCCATCTATGCAGGATATGTGTTTGGTGGCCTCCTGGTGGCGGTTTGCGCTGCTTATGTGCTGCGTAAGCATGATCATGCTGCCCAGCCTACACCGCTATGGAAGCGGCGTAGCAATATGATGTTGTCTTCCTTATTTATTTTACTCAGTGTTCTTTATTTTACCGGCACTACCGGTAAACCAGATACGGTGCGTTTATCGTTGCCGTTTAAATCCGGGAAATTTTATGTGTTGCAGGGTGGCAAAGGATTGCCTACCAATGTGTTCCACTTTAGTTTGCGTGGCGCGGTGTATGCGATGGATATTGTGCAGCTCAATAGCTATGGCGGACGTGCCAACCAGATTTTTTCCCGTAACCTCCACGACTATACTATTTTTGGCGATACACTCTATGCCCCTTGCGATGGCCTGGTAGCAAGGGCTTACAGCGATGACCCGGATAATATTCCTCCCAACATGGACCGCGGGCCGAAGAATACTAACCAGGTATTACTGGAAACGCCCGGTTATTATGTGTTTATGGGCCACCTCAAAAAAGGTAGCGTGGTAGTGAAGGAAGGACAGTATGTAAAACAAGGCGATCCCCTTGGCTGTGTTGGTAATTCAGGTTTTAGCACAGAACCGCACCTGCATATACAGGTACATGCCAAAAAAGCCGGCGTTCCCTGGTATCAGGGAAAACCACTTTACATACTGTTTAATGGAAAAGGTTATTTGTTGAATGAAGTGATCTACGCGCGATAATTACCGCATGATGCGCTTGGCTTCTGCATTGATAATCTGAGCCGCTAATTCCGCAGGAGATTCTCCGGCTTGCAGAAAAACTTCCAGGATCTGTTTGTTCAACTCCAGTGCGGACGCATCGGGAGGCAGTTGTACAGCTACCTGGTTGATCACGGAAATAGTTTGTTCCTTCAATGTTTTTACGGCTTCCCAGGTAGCGGTAGATACATAAATCTGTTGCGTTACATTGTGCTCATATTCCGCTTTGATTTGTTGTACCATGGCAATTTGCATATCCACAGCCGATAGGCCCGGGTGGTAAATTCTGCCAATCAGGCTTTGTGGGGTAATACGGTCTACATACAACGCCATCCGCTCATAAGCCTGTAACTGTAAAGGAAGTATGGCGGCGTTGACAGGTGCTTTTTTTTCTCCTTCCGGTGCATCTTCCGGCTTGTTTTTTTTGAAGAGATCTTTTATGGTCGGATATATAATCGCCACGGCGCCAATGGCAATGGCTATATACAAAAGTTTATTCACATCCATCTTTATACGTTATGCGTACAAATATATAATAATATTATATATAATTGAGTGTTAAGAATTAAGAATTTATGGGAGATGATAAACGCGGAGCATATTATTAGCTACCATCTTCCCATAAATTCTTTATTCATATAACTTCTTTTTTAGCTCAATTTTGCCAGCCAGGTTCTCAATCTTTCCACGCCTTTCTCCAGGTTTTCCATGCTGGTGGCGTAAGATAGACGAATACAGTCGGGCTGCTGGAACGCCACACCGGTAACGGTAGATACATTGGCTTTATGCAGCAGGTACATACACATGTCATCTGCATTGTTGACCTGCATTCCTTCATATGATTTATTGAAGAAGGCACTTACATCCGGGAACATATAGAAAGCGCCTTCCGGGTCATTTACTTTCAGACCTGGAATAGTTTTCAGGGCTTCATGTATGTAGGCACGACGTTTTTTAAAGGCGGCTACCATTTCTATGGCAGTGGTCAGATCACCGTTGAGTGCGGTGATAGCTGCCCGCTGGGTGATAGAGCAGGTGGCAGAAGTAAACTGACTTTGAATTTTATCGCAGGCTTTGGCAATATCCAGTGGAGCAGCCATATAGCCCAGGCGCCAGCCGGTCATCGCAAATCCTTTGCTGAGGCCGTTGATAATGATGGTACGATTGATCAGATCTCCAAACTGCGCAATACTTTCGTGTTTACCAACGTAGTTGATATACTCATATATTTCGTCGGAAATAATAAAGATTTGTGGATGTTTGGCGAATACAGCTGCCAGCGAAGCCAGTTCCTCTTTGGAATATACAGACCCGGTAGGGTTGCAGGGAGAGGAGAACATGAACAACCTGCTTTTCGGTGTGATCGCCGCTTCCAGCTGTGCCGCCGTGATTTTATAGTTATTCTCAATGCTGCACGGAACAAATACTACTTCACCCTGACACAGGCTCACCTGTTCTGAATAGGTGACCCAATAAGGCGTAGGGATGATCACTTCATCACCGGGATTTACAATGCTCAGTACGGCATTGGCCAGGCATTGCTTGGCGCCGGTTGATACCACAATTTGTTCTGGCGTATAGTCAAGACCGTTATCTCTCTTCAGTTTATGTACTACTGCCTTTCTTACCTCCGGATATCCAGCTACCGGGGTATAATGTGTAAAACCTTCATCAATCGCCTTTTTGGCGGCTTCACGGATATGTTCCGGGGTATCAAAATCCGGTTCTCCGATGCTGAGGTCTACAATATCTATACCCTGGGCTTTCAACTCGCGGCCGAGTTTAGCCATTTTAATTGTTTGAGGCTCGGAAATCCGTGACAGCCTTTCTGCTAGTTGATTCATATCTTAACATTGTACCGGAACAAACCTACAGAAAAAAAGTAGATTATACATGGAAAGATCCCGTATGGCTGCCATACCAACGCAGAAGGGGCCGTAATCACGGCCCCTTCTGTATTCTATCATTAAGAATTTATCTGCTGCTTAGAAAAGACTCGGGATGACATCCACGATTGGTTTATCAGCACCCGTGCTGCCTTTGGTACCCATAAAGTAAATAGTATACACGTTGCCTACACTGAGCGCTTTGCCAACCTGCGTCAGACTGGCATTAACCGCCAGTTCCTCGGTAGTGCCAGCTTTCTTTACCGAAATTTTAGTGTTATTGGTGAAGTTGGTATACTGAGTAAATCTGGTCGCCATAGCTACATCATTGATAGACATAGACATTTTGTTGCTTTCTATTTTCTCGTCACCCACATAGAAATCTACCAAATCGCCCGCGCCTGTGCCAGTAGACAGGTTCAGACAACGGATGTTGATTTTTTGTTGGCTGGCGGAAGTGAAATCGCTTTGAACAGCTACTGAGCTTACCGGGCTTTTACCCAATACTACCCAGGTATAATATCCGGTAGAGTCGTAAGAAGTACGGGAAGAAGTAATTACGCTGTCGGCGCCTCTCTTCCTCAGTTCAAACGTATGCGAGCCGCCATAAACAGGGTAATAAGCCAGGAAGCCATAACCAATGTTAGCAGTATCTTTGCTTATTCTCTGCGCATCAACATAAAAAGAGGCTGGTACCATACTGGTAGAGGCATTCAGGATCAGCACCTGTGCCTGAGGCCTGCTGGGTGTTACTTTATCATTCTTCAGACAGGAAGTGAATCCGATTGCTGCAGTCAGCAGGGCTACCGCGGCCCATACACGATTGTTCTTGGTTAGCATTTTGCTCTCAGTTTTTTAATTGTGTGTTATTGTCAGTTGTTTTTTTATTTTGGTTTGAAGCGGGACAGGTCTGGTAATATTTTTTTATCCCGTTGTACCTCTTCTGCATAAATAACTTCTCCTAATGCCCTGAGAAAGGGTTTACCTGTTTTCTCAAAAGCGGATTGATCATCGCCCAGTATCCCACTTGTATTCACAAAGATGCTGGCGGATAACAAGAACTCTGTGTTGTTGGCAAAGTCCACAATATAAGCGGTATCTGTCAGAAATCCGTATGCCCATCCTGGTTTATTGAATATCCTGACATGGTCGGGTATCCGGCTATTACTATCTCCCCCAAAAAGCAAAAATCTGGTATATGCCTGGTAAAATTGCTCCGGATCATATATTGGATCGGTTGACTCCTCCGGATATTGTGACATATGTTGATACAAAAAGCTATAATCTTCCTCTGTTAAACGGAACCGTTGCTGATTTGTTACAGCCTCTGGAAAAATTATACTTCGTAGTATATCATGTAAGTGCGTGAGGGGGAGTTTGTTGCGATGGGAAAAGTTCATGGGCTGGGCTTCCAGCTTGTCGAGGTGATTGTAGAAAGCTTGTCCGGCAAAATCCTGCCTGGGTGAGAAATGTAGCCCGCTGCATTGCGCCGCCTGATGATATAATACTACATTGCCTTCCTGGAATACAATCCCGTTTGTATGCTTATTCGCAGCTTCATAAAGGGGAAGCCCTACCCGGTGGCGTATTTGTGCCTGCCCATATCCCATTTCCCACAGCCGGCGGTTAAATGGCTCCTGGCCAATCAGCTCGTACAGCCGGTTAAACGCGTCGTTATCGCTTGTCAGGAATATTTTTTTAATGTAATGAGCTACAGAAGGAAGCCCGGAGGCGGCCGAACGATCGCGGCGAACGCCGGTATTAATGTCAGGCAGCGGATCTGTAAATAATGGCGTATTCCGGTGAAGGCCCGGGATCTGTAAATCATTTATTTTTTCCAGTGCCAGCGCCGCTGCCGGTAACTTTACCGTAGAAGCAGGGTAGAAGTAGGTATCTGGCGGAACGCCATAAAAATAATCTGTAAAATGGGGCATTTGCCGTTCATCCCGGTCTATCCGGGTGAAAATTACCTGTAATCGGTAAGTGGAAGGATCGCTGAAAACCGCGCCTAACCGGCTTTTTTGACTTTTCAGCAAAGCTGCCAGAAAATTATCTGTTGCCGGATAATGTTGGGTTTGCATATATTTGTCGTTGTTATTGATTGTAAAGCAAAGGAATAATATTAAAAAGACCAGAATCCAGGATCGCAGATTTACAAAAAAGTATGCCAGCTAACCTGCAAAAGCAGGCGCAGATTGATTCTGCGCGTCTTTTAACAAGGACTTTAATATATCGATTTTAATTCTATCTTTGCAACTCTTAAAATTTTTTTTTATAAACCCGAAACAAACAGTATGCAACTTAAAGGACTGGTAAGATTTTTTGCCATCGCACTGATCCTTATCTCTTTGTACCAATTGTCCTTCACGTTTTTGGTGCGGAACTATGAGAAGAAGATAGAGCAGCAGGCCAAGGACGATGTGGCCAAACAATACCCTACACCTGAAAAAAAATATCCGGGTGAAACAAACCAGGAAAAGGAACTGCGCGGTTTTTACGCAGATACACTGGCAGGGTTTATTAAAATGAGGAGACAAGAGATCGTGGACAGTACCAGCAGCATCAAGATTGCAGGTTTCCCATGGAATGTCACCTACACCAAAGCAAAAGAAAAAGAATTGAATCTTGGTCTTGACCTGGTGGGTGGTATGAACGTTGTACTGGAAGTAAGCGTAGAAGATGTAATTCGCGCTTTATCTGGTCAATCCAAGGACCCTGCGTTTAACAGAGCGCTGGTAAGGGCAAATGAACTCAAAAAGACAAACCAGTCAGATTTTGTTACTTTGTTCGGTCAAGCATACGCCGAAGTAGCACCACAGGGTAAACTGGCAACGATCTTTGCAAATGCCTACCAAAAGGATATCACCTTCAATTCTACCAATCAGCAGGTGCTGGACATGATCCGCAAGGAATCACGTGTTGCCATTAAAAATACCTATATCGTACTGCAAAAACGTATTGATAAATTCGGGGTGGCACAACCAAACATCAGCCTGGACGAAAACAAAGGTCTGATCTCCGTGGAACTGGCAGGCGTTGATAACGCTGCCCGTGTACACAAATACCTGCAGGCAACGGCTAACCTGGAATTCAGAGAAGTTTACAAAAACAGCCCTGAATTTTTCCAGAACGTACTGATGCCGATGAACGAAGCCATCAGAAACTCTCTGAAATCTTCCGCACCGGCTACTGCTGCAGTAGATACTGCCAAAGCAGCTACTGCCACCGCCGCTAATCCAGCAGATACCGCTAATGATGGCAGCCTGAAACAGTATATCTCTAAAAGCGATACTGGTAAAAATGCCAGCAAGGAACTGCAAATCAAAGAACAGCAGAAACAAAATCCGCTGTTCATGGTATTCATTCCTAACGCTGATCCTCAATCCGGTACTATCTTCCCAAGTTCATCTATCGGAAGAATCTTCCCTAAGGACACCGCTACTTTCAACCGTTACCTGGAACTGCCTGCTGTAAAAGCGGTATTACCTAAAGATGGTGTGATCGCTTTCGGTCCTGAAAATAAAGAAGACAAACACGGTCTGATGGCTGTTTACCTCCTGAAAGTAAACCCTGCGAACCCTACTCCACGCGTTGGTGGCGAAAGAATCGTAGATGCGCGTCAGGATATGGACCAGAACAACCAACCGGAAATCAGCATGACCATGGACAACGTAGGTGCCCATGAGTGGAAAAAGCTGACCGGTGAACTGGCGCCAAGCAATCCAAAAGATCCTAATACTTTCAACTATGTAGCGATTGTACTCGATAATATCGTTTACTCCGCTCCATCTATACAAGGTGAAATTGCGGGTGGCCGTTCTTCTATCAGTGGTAGCTTTACCATCGAAGAAGCCAGTGACCTTGCAAACATCCTGAAATCCGGTAAAATGCCGGCTCCTGCACAAATCGTACAGGAACAGATCGTAGGACCTACCCTCGGTGCGGAATCTATCGCTGCCGGTGCCAAGTCTTTCATGATCTCCTTCGGTATCATCTTCGTACTCATGCTGGTGTATTACAACTCTGCCGGCTGGGTAGCTAACATTGCTCTGGTACTCAACCTGCTGTTTACCTTCGGTATCCTGGCATCTATGGGCGCTACGTTAACAATGGCTGGTATTGCGGGTATGGTACTCACCATCGGTATGGCGGTGGATACCAACGTAATCATCTTCGAAAGAATCAAGGATGAACTGACCCATGGTAAATCTTATGCAGAAGCCGTATCAGAAGGTTACAAACGTTCTTATGCACCTGTATTGGATGGTCACGTTACCTCCCTCCTCACAGCATTCATCCTGTTCTACTTCGGTTTAGGTCCTGTACTGGGCTTCGCTACCACTCAGATCATAGGTTTGTTCCTGTCACTGTTCTGTGGTATCCTGGTATCCCGTATGGTAACAGACTTCTGGATGAAGAGAAAGAGACACTTCGAATACTTTACTCCTATTTCCCGTAAAGTATTTAAACACGCTGCTTTCGACTTCGTAGGAAAACGTAAATACGCTTATATCATCTCTGCTGTTGTAATGGTAGCAGGTGTATCTTCCTTCTTCCATGGCTTCGACCACGGTATCGATTTCTCCGGTGGACGTAGCTATACGGTTCGCTTCGAGCATCCGATGAACAGAGAGAAAGTAGCAGATGTTCTGAAGAAAGAATTTGAATCAGAAGTATTCGTTAAAACTATCGGAAGCACTAACCAGCTGAATATCACTACTGCTTACAAAATTGAGCAGCAGAGCCTCGCAGTGGATAAAGAAGTAGCAGATAAATTATACCAGGGCCTGAAGCAGTTCTATGATGGTTCTGTAACACCTGAAGCATTTGCTACCCGTTATATTGTTGGTTCACAGACAGTATCACCAACTATCTCCGACGACTTACGTGCTGGTGCGGTAAAAGCCACCGTGTTGTCAATTGTGGTGATCTTCCTGTATATCCTGTTACGATTCAGCAAATGGCAGTACTCTATCGGTACTATCTTCTCTTTGCTGCATGACGTATTGGTAACACTGGCAGTATTCTCCTGGTGCAGATCTTTTGTTCCATTCACCCTGGAAATTGACCAGCACTTCATTGCGGCGATCCTGACAGTCATCGGGTTCTCCATGAACGATACCGTGATTGTATTTGACCGTATCCGTGAATACTTCAGAACCGGTAAACATGGCCGCGACAGAGATACCGTTATCAATAAAGCGATTAACGATACGCTGAGCCGTACCATTATGACCTCCCTCACGGTATTCCTGACCATCCTGATCCTGTTTATCTTCGGTGGTGAAGTAACCCGTGGTTTCGCTTTCGCTATGCTGATTGGTGTGATCACTGGTACTTACTCTTCCATCTTCGTGGCAGCGCCGGTACTGGTTGACTTTGATAAAAAGAACCAACTGGCAAATGAATCAGAATCAGTGGAAGTGATTGCGCAGAAAGCAACAGCTGCTAAATAAGTAGGATAACTGAAATGATGTTTGATAAAAAAACCTCCTGGCTTGCCAGGAGGTTTTTTGTTGAGGGGAAAGCTAAAAGCTGAAAGCAAAAAGCTATTGAGGCGGATGATCAAAGCGAAGTAATAATCGCTAAGGTCATCCGCCTCAATAGCTTTTTGCTTTCAGCTTTATGCTTCCCGCCCCCGGAACACGAACCCTTTCGCTTCCGGTTCATAATCTATTTCCATCCCCATCAGGTACATGCTGTGGGCTTTTTTCATGATTACCGGAATACCATCTACCTCAAAAAGGTCATCATCTTCCATGATGGCGTCAAATCCCAGCATATAAGCTACGCCGKAACAACCGCCACCTTTAACGCCAACCCGCAGATAGGGAGCTTCTGTAGCGCCCTGCAGGAGTTTCTTCACTTCTTCCGCCGCACCGGGGGTGAGTTGTATCGGAGAAATATTCACCTTGTCCATTATCCTTATTTTTATCAAAGTTAGGCAAAACAGCAGGGGAGTACGGCAGCGCTATACCCCAGGTAACCTTAATGGGATGCTGCCAGTGCCAGTAATTCCTGGTGTAGTGCCAGTACTTGTGGGATCACCATATGCTGTTCGTCGTTATGTATTACATAATCACTCAACCGCATTTTAATGGTTTCATCAATTTGTTTGTAAATGCGCGCCAGCACTTCATCGCGGGTCATGTGATCCCGTTTCATAACGCGGTGTACCCGCAGTGGCTGGGGCGCAAAAACGGCGATGACTTTATCCAGATGGTGAAAAGATTCTGTTTCAAAAAGCAGGGCGGCTTCTTTAAGTACATAGGGGGTGGTTTGTTGACTGGCCCATTGGTCGGAATCCCGAATAGTGGCAGGATGTACGAGAGAGTTGAGTATAGCCAGTTTATCTTTGCTGTTGAATACAATATCTCCCAGATATTTCCGGTTCAGGCGACCATTGTTGTCGTATGTTTCAGGGCCAAAATGTTGCTTCACCTGTGCCATCAGTTCCGGATCACGTACCAGTATATCTTTTGCCCTGTCATCCGCATAATATACGGGGATGCCTAATAATTCAAATATTTTGCTAACCGTGCTTTTGCCAGAGCCAATGCCTC
The DNA here is from genome assembly GCF_056396465.1 of Chitinophaga sp. 05T412. Classification (NCBI taxonomy): domain Bacteria; kingdom Pseudomonadati; phylum Bacteroidota; class Chitinophagia; order Chitinophagales; family Chitinophagaceae; genus Chitinophaga; species Chitinophaga sp. 05T412. The sequence continues at coordinate 80,644 of NZ_JBFTLN010000020.1, read as the reverse complement.
CGGTGATTCCTATCTTTAACATACCCCCAATTTAAATAAAAATACGAACCGGCCCATATGAATTACGGAGTTACAGGCCTGGGCCCGCAACTCCGTAGTATAAAAAGGTAATCTCTAAGCTTATTTGGTTTCAGCCGGTTTCTGCTGTTGTTTAGCTGAAGTATATTCCATGCTGATGGCAGAACGTTCAATCACGAAGCTGGTACCAGGACTCACTTCCATTACAACTGTATTGTCGTCGTTCATTTTCTTCACTTTACCGTGAATACCTGCGATGGTAACGATTTTGTCGCCTTCTTTCAGGTTATCGATAAATTGTTTCTGCAGTTTCGCTTTTTTAGTTTGAGGGCGAATCATGAAAAGCCACATGACAAGGATCATACCACCGAAAAACAGGAAGGAAACGTAGGAGTTGCCACCACCTTGACCACCTGCCTGAGGCGCCATTAATAAAATGTTCAGGATGTTCATCTATAATTGATTTAATAGTTTTGCCGGTCCTACTTGGTAATGATATTACACTGTATTTTAGGTCCTATCACATAACCGTCATTATTGTTGATTTTAACAGAAATCTCTTTCTCTGTGTAACCGGATTTGCCATGACTGTCAAAAATAACCTTCATATAACCGGATTGTCCGGGTTTGATGGGTTCTTTAGGCCATTCCGGTACGGTGCAACCACAGCTGGAGATGGCATCTTCGATCACGAGCGGACTGGTGCCTGTATTAGTGAATTTAAAAGAATACTCTACTTTTTCACCGGCAACAATTTCTCCAAAATTATGCACCTTTTCTTCGAAATTCAGTGCGGAGGATTGCGCATCATTTTTTACTTGTCCGCTTTCGGTAGCGCCGGTAGCGGCAGTATTCTTTTTGGCACTATTGTTACAAGCCGCAATCAGCAGGCTTCCACAGGCGAATAAACAGAACAGCTTTTTCATGGTTTTGCTATTTTTTAGTAAAAATAACTTTTCCCACTTACTTTTTGGGACGGTCCTGTTTTTGAACMATTTGCTCCTTTTCCAGGTCTTTCAGGATGTTATCCAGTATCCCGTTAATAAACTGTCCGCTCTGTGGCGTGCTGTAAGCTTTGGCCAGATCAATATATTCGTTAATGGTAACCTTAGTCGGAATGGTAGGGAAGTAAAGGAACTCGCAAACGCCCATTTCCATCAGTAACATATCCACCGCTGCAATACGTTCAGAATCCCAGTTTTGTAATTTGGGTTTGATCAGCTCCAGGCAGTATTCTTTTTTGTCGATTACTGTCAGCAGCAGTTCTTTTGCATAATCCAGCTTTTCTTTACTGATCAGCTGCAGGAAGTTGAAGAGATGCGGCTTGTTGAAATAATTATTGAGCAGGATCGTCATCATTTCCTCATCATCACCCCAGTGAAGGAAGGTATCTTCCATATGCTGTAGAAACAGCTCACTTTTCCCCAGTATTTCTTTATAGATGAATTCCAGTATTTCCTTTTCCCCGGCTTTTGTACGGGTATTATCTGCTATATAAGCTTTGTAGGTATCTGTAACTACCAGCTGGTTATAAAGCTTTCTGAGCAGATCATCATCTGTCTGCAGCTTCATTTTCCATTGTTCCAGATTTACCTGGAAGCCCTTGTCGCTGATTATCTGGTAAATAAATTCATTCCCTGCAATTTTGGTATTCACCTGCAGGTCCTCGGCGGAGGGTAAGTGTTTGGAGGCACGGGCCTGCGCATCAATTTCTGCGTATTGTGCCACCTGTACCACTGAATTAAGTAAGTAGGTAAAGATCTGACAGGTCTGGTCCAGCTTTTCATTTAAAAGTCTGGTAGCCGTACCTGGCTTAATACTGCTTTCATCCATCGTTTCCAGGGCGTAAAGTGTTTGCATCACCTTTACCCGGATGTTTCTTCTACTGATCATCGTATAAAAAAGAACTGGTATAAGGGCGCAAAACTAGAGAAAAAAATTCATATTTGAGGAAATTTGGGAGATAAAGCCATGGAGGCGGATTTATTATCCCCGGTAGGATATCGTCCCTATCTGTCATTTTTTCGGGTGGCCTGTCATGATTTGTCAGTGTGAATTCCAGTCAATACCTTCATAACCTGCTAATTTGACCCGAAAATCGCCTTGGCATAATTCTCGTGGACGGGAAGGAACAAAATTATAAACATCTTTTTTAAATAAAATCTACTATGGCTAAACAATTAAGTATTAAACCTTTAGCTGACAGGGTAATTGTGAAACCTGCAGCAGCAGAAGAGAAAACAGCTGGTGGTATCATCATCCCGGATACTGCAAAAGAAAAACCAGTTAGAGGCACTGTAGTGGCTGCTGGTCCTGGTAAAAAAGATGAACCCATTACTGTTAAAGTAGGTGATACTGTACTGTATGGTAAATACTCTGGTCAGGAACTCCCTATCGAAGGCGAAGATTACTTAATCATGCGTGAATCTGATATCCTGGCCATCGTTTAAGATAGGCCTCCGGATATGTTTTAATTCCTAATAGAAAAATCTACAAAGTATTATGGCAAAACAAATTTTCTTCAATATAGACGCCCGCAACAAAATGAAGAAGGGTGTTGATACCCTGGCGGATGCCGTTAAAGTAACCCTGGGCCCTAAAGGTCGTAACGTAGTAATCGAAAAGAAATTCGGTGCTCCTGGTGTAACTAAAGATGGTGTTACCGTTGCTAAAGAAATTGAACTCGAAGACGCAATCGAAAATATGGGTGCGCAAATGGTGAAAGAAGTAGCTTCCAAAACTGCTGATCTGGCAGGTGATGGTACTACCACTGCAACCGTTCTGGCACAGGCTATCATCGGCGAAGGCTTGAAAAACGTTGCTGCCGGTGCTAACCCAATGGATCTGAAACGCGGTGTTGACAAAGCTGTGAAAGCAGTTGTTGAAAACCTGAGAAAACAGTCCGAAAAAGTTGGTAACGACAACCAGAAAATCGAACAGGTAGCATCTATCTCCGCTAACAACGATAGCGAAATTGGTAAACTGATTGCTGAAGCAATGCAGAAAGTAACCAAAGATGGCGTTATCACTGTAGAAGAAGCAAAAGGTACTGACACTACTGTTGAAGTAGTAGAAGGTATGCAGTTTGACCGCGGTTACCTGTCTCCTTACTTCATCACCAACAGCGAAAAAATGCAGGCTGAACTGGCTAACCCTTATATCCTGATCTACGATAAAAAGATCAGCACTATGAAGGATATCCTCCACATCCTGGAAAAAGTAGCTCAACAAGGCGCACCACTGGTTATCATTTCTGAAGACCTGGAAGGTGAAGCACTGGCTACCCTGGTGGTAAACAAACTGCGTGGTACCCTGAAAGTTGCTGCTGTAAAAGCTCCTGGCTTCGGCGACAGAAGAAAAGATATGCTGCAGGATATCGCTACCCTGACTGGTGGTATCGTTATCAGCGAAGAACAAGGATACAAACTGGAAAATGCTGACCTGACTTACCTCGGTAAAGCAGAATCTATCACTATCGATAAAGATAACACTACCATCGTAGGTGGTAAAGGCGATAAAGAAGCTATCCAGGGCCGTATCGGTCAAATCAAAGCACAGATCGAAGTAACTACTTCTGACTACGATCGTGAAAAATTACAGGAACGCCTGGCTAAATTAAGCGGTGGTGTAGCTGTTCTCTACGTAGGTGCTGCTACCGAAGTAGAAATGAAAGAAAAGAAAGATCGCGTAGACGATGCTTTACACGCTACCCGCGCTGCTGTTGAAGAAGGTATCGTTCCTGGTGGTGGTGTGGCTTACATCCGCGCTATCGAATCCCTGGAAACACTGAAAGGCGATAACAACGACGAACAAACCGGTATCACTATCGTTAAACGTGCGATCGAAGAACCATTACGTCAGATCACCGCTAACGCTGGTATCGAAGGTTCTATCGTAGTACAGAAAGTGAAAGAAGGTAAAGGTGATTTCGGTTTCAACGCCCGCACTGAAGTATACGAAAACTTACTGGCAGCAGGTGTAATCGATCCTACTAAAGTAACCCGTATCGCACTGGAAAATGCAGCGTCTATCGCTTCTATGCTGTTGACTACTGAATGTGTAATCGCAGATAAACCAGAACCTAAGTCTGCAGCTCCTGCAATGGGCGGCGGCCACGGTATGGGTATGGATTACTAATCTATATTATTACAATAGCCCAAACTCCTGCAGGTGCCTATCTGCAGGAGTTTTTTTATGCCAGCAATGGAATAATTGTAACTTTCGGGACCGATATCCGTTAAACAACCAGATCGTAAACAGAAGCGGATGAACACAGCAGTAAAATTATTTATAGCATGCATGATGATGGTAGTAGCCTCCTCCTGCATGAAACAAAAAGACGGACCCTCTCAGGCTAATCCCCAGGATCTGAAGATGGAGAGCGTGATTCTGAACTACCTTACTTCCCACAACGAAACGGCCACCAAGGACGTGTCAGGGCTTTACTATAGAGTCCTGCAAATGGGCGACAGTATACATTTTGTAAAGGCAACCTCCATTCCAACCATCGTTTATACCAACCGGTTGCTTAACGGGGACGTTGTAGGCTCCTCATTTGGACCTACCGACTTTGACAGTCGGGAACTCAAAAATCATATTCCTGGCTGGCAAATAGGGTTGCAAAAAATTTCCCAGGGAGGCAAAATCAGGTTATTTATACCACCAGCCCTCGCTTATGGCTCCGCCGGCATTCCCGGCATTATCCCAGCCAATGCCGTATTAATTTCAGACGTAGAATTAGTAAATATCAGGTAAAAGTTATTACTTGCTACCCATCGTGTCACCTTTTAATTTATAATAAAACCGAAACCGTAATTGTATGAAGAAAGTTTTTCTGTTCGGAGGATTATGTCTAATGATGCTTGCCGCTTGTTCAAAAAAAGATGATACCCCTCCTTATGATTGGAAGGCGCAGTATACTATCGACTCTACAAAAATTGTTGCCTACGCTGCCGCTAACAATATTACAGACCTGAAACATGATTCGGCGGGGATATTTTATCAGATTGTAAAGAGAGGTGATACAAAAGATAGTGCTAATGCAGCTGCTTATGTAACTGTAGACTATATTGGTACACGATTGGATAAAAGCGTGTTTGACAGTACTTCGAATTATAAGGTGGGCTTAAACAACGTTATTACAGGATGGACAGTTGGGATACCCAAAATAGGCAAAGGGGGTGAAATCAATTTATTCCTCCCATCTATTTATGGTTACGGTCCCAATGGGAGCGGTAGTCGTGTTGCTCCTAACACGGTGTTAATTTTTAATGTTAAACTGAAAGATTTCACCAACAGATAATTGGTGCACAAATAAATAGAAAAAGCGGTGCTGGTTTAGCCAGTATCGCTTGTTTTATTCGCCCGCTTTCCATTATATTTACAGATAAACGCGAAAATAAAACCGAAATCTAATTGTATGAAGAAAGCTTTTTTGCTTGGTGGACTATTGCTATTAATCCTTGTCGCCTGTTCTAAGAAAAATGATGGCCCTCCTCCATATGATTGGCAGGCGCAGTACACCATCGATTCTACTAAAATTGTTGCCTATGCTGTAGCCAACAATATTACAAACCTGAAACATGATTCCGCTGGTATCTTCTACCAGATTATCAACAGGGGAGATACTAAAGATACTGCCAATACAGCGGCTACTGTAACTGTTAGCTACGTTTGTTCCTTCCTGGATAAAACCGGGTACGATAGCAGTAATAACGCTACGCTTGGGCTTAACGGTGCGCTTGATGGCATTAAATACGGAGTGCCTAAAATAGGAAAAGGAGGTGCTATCAGATTACTCCTGCCATCTGTTTTTGCTTATGGTCCAATGGGAAATACCCGTGTTCCTCCTAATACGGTATTGATTTTTGATCTTCAGTTGAAGGATTTTACCAACAGATAATTATTTGTACCAGTAAATAGAAAAAGCGGTGCCGGCTCTGCCTGTACCGCTTTTTGTTTTATTCGCCCGCTTTCCGTTAATTTTACAGATAAACGAAAAAATAGTGGCACACGAATGTATTTCAGTATTTGATATTTTCAAGATAGGCGTTGGCCCATCCAGTTCCCATACACTAGGCCCCTGGAGAGCGGCGCTGCGCTTTCTGGCAACATTGGAAGCAGAAGGTAAATTACCAGCTATCAATAAAGTACAGGTTTTATTATATGGCTCCCTCGCTAAAACCGGTCATGGCCACGGTACAGATATCGCTGTACAGCTGGGCCTGTGCGGAGATGATCCCGTTACTTTTGATGTAAACCAGATTAATCCTAAAATGGATGATATCCGCCGCAGCCGCAAAATGTTGCTGGCAGGTAAATATGAAATAGATTTTGATCCGGTACAGGATATCGACTTCCTCTTCGAAGAGTCTTTACCTTTTCATCCCAATGCCCTCACTTTCCTGGTTTCTTTCGCCGATGGCGAACAAATCGCTTCCACCTGGTATTCCATTGGTGGCGGCTTTGTGGTACAGGAAGGAGATGATGGCAGCAGTGCACAGCAGGTAGACCTGCCTTTCCCGATTGATACCGCCCGCCAGCTGCTGCAGTGGTGTATCAAAACCGGTTACAGCATTTCTGAACTGGTCATGGAAAATGAAGTGGCCTGGCGTCCGGAAGAAGCTACCCGTCAGGGATTGCTCAATATCTGGCGCGTTATGCAGGAATGCACCTTTCGTGGATGCCACACCAGTGGCGAATTACCCGGTGGATTGAGAGTAGGCCGCCGTGCCGTAGCACTGAATAAAAAGTTACTGAAAGGACGTACCTATACCGACTATGCCTCGTGGATTGATGCCATCAGAGCAGGCGGTGAGCATTTTAGTTATACGCTCGACTGGGTAAGTTGCTTTGCCCTGGCCGTTAACGAAGAAAACGCTTCCTTCGGCCGCGTAGTCACCGCACCTACCAATGGCGCCGCAGGCGTAATACCTGCTGTATTGCAGTATTTCATTGCTTTCTGCGATGGCTTCCAGGAAGAAAAAATCCAGCAATTCCTGCTTACTGCATCAGAAATAGGTAGCATCTTTAAGAAACGTTCTACCATCTCCGCAGCGATGGGCGGTTGCCAGGCAGAAATAGGCGTGTCTTCCGCAATGGCGGCAGCAGCACTGACCGAGTGCCTGGGCGGTTCTCAACGCCAGGTACTGATGGCAGCAGAAATAGCGATGGAACACCATCTGGGGCTTACCTGTGATCCTATCGGCGGATTGGTACAAATACCCTGCATAGAAAGAAATACCATGGGCGCTATCAAAGCCATTACGGCTTCCCAACTGGCGCTGCAAAGCAATCCGGAACTGGCAAAAGTGTCACTGGATGCGGTGGTGAAAACTATGTGGGAAACAGCGCAGGACATGAATTCAAAATACAAGGAAACATCCGATGGCGGTCTGGCAGTAAATATTCCTATCAGCCTGCCTGAGTGCTAATAGATAGAATTACGAATTACAAATTACGAATGACGGATCTGAGCGATTAAATACTATTATATAAAGAAAGAAGCATATTTTCGTTTATATGGTATCTACTCGCCTAGATCCGTCATTCGTAATTTGTAATTCGTAATTATTTATGCGCTTTATCCTGGCCATTACTTTACTGACCCTTTCCTTTTCTTTATCAGCACAGCAATTTGGAGGCAATCCACCTTCGCTGAAATGGCAACAGATAAATACGGATACCATAAGAGTCATTTTCCCCAAAGGAATGACCAACGCCGGCGAGCGGGTATCTAACATTACGCATTACCTGAATCGCTATACCCGCACGTCCATAGGTCCGTTGGAACGGAAAATAGATATTGTATTGCAGAACCAGACGATGCAATCCAACGGATACGTACAATTAGGCCCCTTTCGCTCTGAATTTTACCTGACACCTGCTCCCAACTCACTGGACCTGGGCTCGCTCAACTGGATAGAACAACTCTCGGTGCATGAATACCGGCACGTATTACAAAACATGAACTTCCGGCAGGGACTCTCTAAAGTGTTCTCTATTCTCGGCGGCCAGCTGGGACAAGCCGCCATTACCAATATTGCTGTACCCAACTGGTTTTGGGAAGGAGATGCGGTGGTAATGGAAACGGCCCTAACACCACAGGGTAGAGGCAGGCTCCCCGGTTTCTTCGATGGCTTCCGCGGTCTTTCCCTGGCAGGTAAACAGTACGCCTATATGAAAATCCGTAATGGCTCTTATATAGATTACGTACCGGATCATTATCCGCTGGGATACCTGATGGCCACCTATGGACGTAACCACTACGGAGAAGCCTTCTGGAAAGGCGTTACTACCGACGCCGTACGTTTTCGCGGACTTTTCTATCCTATGTCACATAGCCTGAAAAAGAAAACCGGCAAAAACATCACCGGCTTTTATCAGGCCATGTTAGCAGAATATCAGCCCCTTTGGAATAATTATGCCGCCCGCCCGGACACTACGCCGGCGGTTGCGATGCTGCCACTGGCCCGCCCTGTTACCAACTATAAATATGTTTATAATGCAGGCGATAAAGAATGGATTGTACTCAAAGATGCCTGGAACAAAGTCCCAGGTATTTACCATCTGAACGCTGCCGGCGAAGAAAAGTTGTTGGTAAGACCCGGCATCGTTTACGACGACTTCTTTAGTTACCGCAATGGTCGTATTGTATGGGCTGCCGCCCGCTTTGATGCCCGCTGGAGCTGGAAGGATTTTTCCGTGATCCGCATATGGGATAACGCTACCGGCCATACGAAAACGATTTCATCCAAAGGCAAATTCTTCTCCCCTGATATCAGTGCAAATGGTCAGCAGGTAATAGCAGTAGCCACCACACCTCAAATGGTATTCCATCTGCAACTATTGAATACCCAAACCGGCGCCGTAGAAAAAGAATTACCGAACCCGGATAACTGGTACTATACCTATCCCCGTTTTACAGCCAACGATCAGGCTGTGATCAGTGCTGTACGCAATAACAAAGGCGAAATGGCCCTGGTAGAGCAATCGCTCGCCACAGGGGAAAGCACTATACTCACGCCTTTCAGTTACAATGTTATTGGCATCCCCGTGGTAAGTGGCGACACCGTATATTTCACCAATAGCCACAAAGATGTAAATAACGTATATGCTATTACGTTAGCAGACAGGAAAACATTCGAAGTCACAGACAGAGGTAACAGCGCCATGCACATGGCCCTGAACCCGCAAAAGGATAGCCTGATTTTCAGTGAATTTACCATAAAAGGGTACAAACTATATCATGCCGCATTGGGAGCACGCTCCTGGAAAGAAGTACCTGTTACCGAAGATGGCCGCAGCGCCTGGCTACAGCCCGACTTTAAAGAAGGTGGCAATATCCTCGACAAAGTGTCGCACGATTCCCTGCCGGTAAAGAAATATCCACAGTTATCTCATCCCTTTAATTTCCATAGCTGGGTACCGTCTTTCAATGATCCGGAGTTCGGCATCTCTCTGATAGGAGAGAACATATTGAGTACTACATCTACCAGTGTCGGCTATACGTACAACCGTAATGAAGGCTACTCGGATTTTGCCGCCGGTTTTACTTTTGGTGGCTGGTTGCCGGTATTAAACATAGGAGCGGATTATACTATTAACCGTAATGGTCTCAATCAGGCGCGGCAGCGGGTATATTGGAATGAAGCTACTGCACATATCGGGGCCAGCATTCCGCTCAATCTTTCCAGAGGACTTTATAACCGCAGTCTGGCAGTGGGAAGTAATTATAATATCCGCCACCGCTACCTGGATAGCAAGTACAAAGGCAATGATATCCAATTCCTCAGCAACACACTTATATTCAGCAATCAACGTCTCAAAGGTACCCAGAACATATTTACTCATTTCGGGCAATACCTCGCCGTTCAGTACAATACGTCGGTAACCGGTTTATTTGCAGAACAGCTGTATATGCGCTTCGATCAATATCTGCCCGGTTTGTGGCAGAATCATAACCTGGTATTGCAGGCTGCTTATCAGCAACGTGACAAGTCTTTCAATTATACATTCTCCGATAATTTCGTATATGCGAGAGGGTATAACACGCCTTTCTATACCCGTATATACAAGCTGGGCGCTAATTACCACCTGCCGTTGGCATATCCCGACTGGGGCTTTGCACAGCTGCTTTACTTCAGCCGGATCAGAGCTAATCTGTTCTATGATTACAGTATGACTAATTTTGTACAGACAAATCTGGAGATCAACACCCGCTATGCGTCTACAGGAGCAGAGTTATTCCTGGATACCCGCATCGGTAATGCGATACCTTTTACGTTTGGGGTACGGTTTAGTCACCTGTTAGACAGAGACCCGGTAGACAACGCGCAGAATCGCGTGGACTTCATTATCCCTATTCAACAGCTATTTAATAACTAAGCTATTTTACATTGATTTTAAGAGAAGGAGCTTTGTAGAGTTTACCTTCCGCATATTTGATGATAATTTCATCGAAGTAGAGGATATCCCCGGTTTGCAGGTTTTCTTTCAGGCCTTTACTCCATAAGGGAGAGAGGGAGGCTGTTTTGAAGTTATCGCCCGTAAAGTCTTTATAGACGCCGGGTTGACCGGTAGTATCGTTCAGGTAAGGCTCATGCCTTTCATAAGTAAAAGCAAATGACAATACGGGGTATTTGATATTTTTTTCGTCGCGTACAACCAGTGCAGAATCCAACAACTTCATTACTTCCGTTTTCGGTAACGTGTCACTCAGGTAAACGCCCCAGGTGCTACGCAGTTTTTGCGGGCGTTTATTGGTAACGGCCGCAGGTGCAGCAGTGGTAGCAGTAGCTGGCTTTTTATGTGCTTGCGCCCATACTGGTGACGTTGCCGTGGCTAAAAGAAAACTAAGTAACAGGTGTTTATGCATGATAGTACGGGGATATAAAAAAATCGCCCGGTATAGTAACGACCGGGCGATCATAAAAATTATAAGGATTTTAAACTTTCCTCGATCACCGAAATTTTAGCTTCAGCATCTGCTTTTTTCTTGCGCTCAGCTTCTACTGCTTCTGGTTTTGCTTTCTGTACAAATCCTTCATTGGAGAGCTTCTTCTCAACAGATATGAGGAATCCTTTGAGGTATTCCAGATCTTTCTGTAAGGTTGTTTTCTGTGTGGTGGTATCCAGTTCTGTTTCTGTACCCAGGTAGAATTTATCTTTCCCGATAACTACAGTAATACAGCCAGGCACTGGTTCCTGTACATAATGAATCGCCGAAGCATTCACCTGTTTCGACAGTATGCTTTCAATTTGTTTGAAAGTGTTGTCGTGTTTGGTTTCTATGTGCAGCACTACTGATTCTTTCGGCTTCACCTGGTTTTTATTGCGTGCATCACGGATGCCGGTGATCACTTCTTTAACCAGTGTTCCTTCCAGCAGAGTAGCATGTGCAGGAGCATCTGGTGTAGTGAATTGTTTGATCATCAGGGAATCATCACCTGTGCGGGTAACCAGCAACTGGTAGATTTCTTCCGTAATAAACGGCATATATGGATGTAACAACTGCATGAGTTGTTCAAAGAAGTATATGGTTTTACGATATACCGATGCTGCCATTGGTTGTTCGAAACCAGGCTTCACCCATTCGAGATACCAATTACAGAAATCTTCCCAAATAAGGAGGTAGATTGTTTTCAGTCCTTCGCTGAGACGGAAGTCTTTGTGCAAGGCGGCAACTTCAGCCTGTACTTCATTCAGCCGGCTCTCAAACCATTTCACCGCGAAGTGATTGACTGCGGCTTCCGCAGCGCTATCATCTTCCTGGCGTTGTTCCCACATTTTTGTCAGCTTCAGGGCATTCCATATTTTATTGCAGAAGCCACGTCCCTGTTCGCAGCTGGCATCATCGTAGAGTAAGTCGTTACCGGCAGGTGAAGAAATCATGATACCAAAACGTACCGCATCAGCGCCAAAGGAGTGGATGAGTTCCAGCAAGTCAGGTGAGTTACCCAGCTGCTTACTCATTTTACGTCCTTGTTTGTCGCGTACCATACCGGTGAAGTATACATCGCTGAATGGCTTCACTTCTTTGAATTCCTGGCCAGCCATGATCATACGGGCTACCCAGAAGAAAATGATATCTTGTCCTGTTACCAGTACAGAAGTAGGGTAGTAGTAGTTGATATCTTCGTTGTCTGGCTGGGAAATGCCATTGAATACCTCCATTGGCCATAACCAGGAGCTGAACCAGGTGTCGAGGCAATCCTCATCCTGTGTCAGTTCAGCGGCCGTAATGGTGATATTACGGGCAGCGAATTGCTGTACCGCTTCTGCAGCAGTGGCAGCTACTTCAAAAGTACCGTCTGGTGCGTACCAGGCAGGTATTTGTTGTCCCCACCAAAGCTGACGGGAAATACACCAGTCCTTTACATTCTCCATCCAGTATTTGTAGGTAGCGAGGAAACGGTCGCCGGGATGTATTTTTACATCTCCGTTTACTACCGCATCCAGTGCGGGTTTGGCCATTTCTGCCATTTTTACAAACCACTGTGTAGAGATACGTGGTTCTACTACGGTGTCAGGGTTACGTTGACTGTAACCGAGGCGGGTAGTATATTCCTGCTCTTTTATCAGTAAGCCTTCTTCAGCGAGGGCAGCTACTACTTTTTTGCGTGCTACGAAGCGGTCTTCTCCAACAAATACAACAGCGGCGGCGCTCAGTGTACCGTCATCGTTCAGGGTATCTACTATTTCCAGGTTATGTTTTAAACCGAGGTTATAGTCATTGATATCGTGTGCAGGCGTTACTTTCAGTGCTCCGGTACCAAATTCTTTATCTACGTAAGTATCGAAAATAATGGGTACGCGGCGGTTTACCAGTGGTACTGTAGCGAAATGGCCTTTCAGGTGTGCATACCGTTCGTCATCCGGATTTACGCAGATGGCAGTATCACCCATGATGGTTTCCGGACGCTGGGTCGCGATGGTAATAAATTCGCCGGTAGGTGCACCTGCGGCATCTGTGATGGCGTATTTAACGTGATACAGTTTACCCTGCAGATCTTTGTATTCTACTTCCTCATCACTCAAAGCTGTTTTAGCTTTGGGGTCCCAGTTGATCATACGGGCGCCGCGATAGATCACGCCTTTTTTATACAGATCAATGAAAACGCTGATGACTGCTTTATAGTAATGATCATCCATGGTAAAGGTAACCCGGTCCCAGTCGCAGCTGCAGCCGAGTTTCTTTATCTGGTGGTAGATGATATCCCCGTATTTATCTTTCCATTCAAACGCATATTTCAGGAACTCTTCGCGGGTAAGCTGAGATTTTTCAATCCCTTTTTCCTGCTTGAGCATATTAACCACTTTGGCCTCAGTAGCAATGGAAGCGTGGTCGGAACCAGGTACCCAGCAGGCGTTGAACCCACTCATACGGGCGCGGCGCACCAGGATGTCCTGGACGGTTTCATTGAGGGTATGGCCAAGGTGTAAGACCCCGGTGACGTTAGGCGGGGGGATGACGACAGTAAAAGGTTGACGGCCATCCGGCTTAGAGCGGAAATAGCCTTTGTCCATCCATTGTTGGTACCATTTTTCCTCTACCATTCCAGGCAGGTAATTTTTCGAAAGTTCCATGCTATTCATAATATAAGGTTGCAAAAATAACGGAGATTAGGGAGAGATGGAAATTTAAAGGACAATAATAGTAATCATACTGCGGTTCGATGCAATTATCCGCGGAAATATGCCGAATAATAATTATTTGTGGCCGCCTACGATTTTAAACTGCTTACTGCAGGCTGGCAGCTTATTTTGTCCTATAAATTAACACCCAAGTATTATGAGAAACTCTTTTATCGGGAAATCCCCATCACCTAATGTACTGTTAACTGTATTGTTGATTGCCAGCTTATTTCTGATGTCAGCTTGTTCAAAGAAAGGCGACACCGGCCCGGCTGGCGCAACTGGTGCTCAAGGTCCGGCAGGCCCAACAGGCCCCAAGGGACCAGGTGCGGTATCTGGTACATTTTCACTGGTAAATACCGACTATAAGCAGGACTTCTGGAGTATATCAACCGGGCCAGGTAGTTCATTGGGAATTTCAGCCAGGATGGCCCTGAAAAATTTGCCCGCAATAACGGCGGATGTGTTTAATACGGGTACAGTACTGGTGTATTTGAAAACACCGGGGACTTTTGGCGGCGACAATACATCCTGGTCTCCTTTACCCTACGATATCCGGGGCTATGATTTAGGATATCTTACTTCCATTAAATTTAATTACGAGGCCGGAAAACTAAGGGTTTATTATCTTATTGTGCAAACAGATGCAGTTCCCACAAAGACGGTTCCCAGCGTGTCAACTATCACCATCCCTTCGTATGATTACAAGTATGTGATTATTCCTGGTACTGCCGCAGTGAGAGCCAGCAGTGGTGTTGATTTGAGCGATTATAATGCAGTGGCGAAGTATTATAACCTGAAAGACTAGATGATCAGCTTTTAGCTTTTAGCAGCTGGCCTTTCGTGGCTAACTGCTAATAGCTAAAAAGCTAATTGCTACTTACGCCATCCCTGCAATAATATCGCAGGTAGTGGCTATCATGTCTGCTGTTACATCCAGGTGGGTAACAATTCTGACTTGTGTTGGGGAGATGGCCATGACCAGGATGCCTTCTTTCTTCAGATAATCAGCGAATAATTGAGGTGTCCAGTCGCCTGTTACTTCAAAGATGAGGATGTTGGTTTCTACGGGCAACATGTGTCCTACGAAAGACTTCTCCAATAATGCCTGTGCCAGTTGCTTGGCGTGTTGGTGATCTTCTGCCAGTCGCGCGATATTATTTTCCATCGCGTAAATGCCGGTAGCTGCCATGTAGCCGGCTTGTCTGAGTCCACCGCCAAACTTTTTGCGGATACGTCTGGCCGATTTGATAAACGCCGCACTGCCCATCAAAACAGAGCCCATGGGGCATCCCATGCCTTTATTGAGGCAAACGGAAATACTATCGAACAGTTGGCCATATGTTTTCGGGTCCTGGCCAGTGGCTACGAGTGCATTGAAGAGACGAGCGCCATCCAGGTGCAGTGCAAGGTTGTGTTGTTTACAAACTTCTCCGATCTTCACCATTTCTTCCCAGTCGTAGCAACAACCACCGCCGCGGTTAGAGGTATTCTCCAGGCAAACCAGGCTGGTTCGTGCTTTATGCACATCGTCAGGATTGATGGCTGCTTCTACTTGTGCGGCGCGGATCATGCCACGGTCGCCGATAATAGGATGTACCTGTGCGCCGGAATTAAAAGCAATGCCGCCACCTTCATAAATGTATACATGTGCAAGATTGCTGCAAACCACTTCGTCCCCCGGCAACGTATGTACTTTAATGGCAATTTGGTTACTCATTGTGCCGGAAGGGCAGTACAAGGCTGCCTCTTTGCCAAAGTAGGCTGCCATCATGGCTTCCAGTTTATTGATGCTGGGGTCTTCACCGAAAACGTCATCACCGGTTTCCGCCTGTAACATGGCCTGTAACATGCCAGGGCCGGGACGTGTAAAAGTGTCGCTTCTAAAGTCAATCATTTTATTGAAAAATTTGCAACGGCTTAACGGTTAAATTAGTTAAGATGTTAATTTAAATATGATTCTTTATCAATTGTTAAAATTTGTATAAACCATCGCTTTTAGAGGACTAAAGCACTATAAAATTCCGTTATAAAACTGTACTTTGTTATATGGCTGACAAATATAAGAAGGATTTGGTAGAGTGATTGGTTAGCACGATCTTTGCAGACTTTATTTTGAACAAACGAATAAAAGCGCGGGAAACTTTGTAAGTTAATAATTTTAAAAATTCGAACAAAAAATTTCTTTCGCTGTTATTTTATTTATAAACCAATACAATTTTTCATATGAGGCAACTTAAAATTGCCACCCAGATCACCAATCGTGATTCGCAGGCGGTAGAAAAGTACCTGCAGGAAATCTCGAAGATCCCTTTGTTAACACCCGAGGAGGAGACCGTTTTGGCGCAGCGCATTAAAATGGGCGATCAAAAGGCTCTTGAAAGATTGACTACAGGAAACTTACGTTTCGTTGTTTCTGTTGCAAAGCAGTATCAACATCAGGGGCTCAGCCTCAGTGACCTTATTAATGAAGGTAATCTTGGCTTGATCAAAGCGGCACAACGTTTCGATGAAACGAAAGGTTTCAAATTCATTTCTTATGCAGTTTGGTGGATTCGCCAATCCATTCTGCAGGCGTTAGCAGAACAAGGACGTCTTGTTCGTCTGCCGCAAAACAAAATTGGCACCTATAACAAAGCTAACAAAGCTTATATGGCATTTGAGCAGGAAAACGAGCGTGAACCTTCTACCGAGGAACTCGCAGAAATCCTGGAAATGTCTGAATCAGAAATAAACAATATCTTCCAGAGCAATACCCGCCACATGTCATTGGATGCACCTGTGCACGAGGCAGAAGACGTAGCTATGGGCGACTTACTGGAAGGTGGAGATATTACTGATGACGATGTTATGAGAGATTCTCTCCGTGAAGAAATACGCAGGGTATTGAAATCCCTGAGTCCACGGGAGGCTGAAATTGTGAATGCTTATTTTGGTCTGGATGGTGAAAACGGCGCAACAATCGAACAAATCGGTCAGAAATATGATCTGACTAAAGAAAGAATCAGGCAGATTAAAGAACGTGCTATCAAAAGGCTGCAGAAAGCCCGCTATAGTGGCGCATTGAAATCTTACCTGGGATAAATTCTTTTACTCGTTGGTCATTTTGATATTTATCTTCTTAAATAACAAAATAACCAGATGAATAAATCTACTAATCCTCTTTATTCTATAAGAACACCGGCCTTGTAAATACATGGCCGGTGTTTTTATTTAGTTGACACCCCTTATTTTTGCAGCTATGCGCTATGGGCTCTTCCTTATACTGGCAGTACTTATCTTTTCCGCTTGTGAAAAAGATATCAGCGTAAACCTGCCTGCGCAGGAAGCGCAGCTCGTAGTGGAAGGCAAATTCGAAAATGGTAGATATCCCGAAGTGGTGCTTACCCGTAGTCTGAATTTCTTTTCCAAAATGACACCGGCTACTTTGCTGAATGCCTTTGTTCATAACGCATTGGTCACCGTTTCAGATGGCAGCAAAATAATGACCCTGTACGAACAGGCGATAGACTCCGGGAATACAAAGTTCTTTATATACAAACCAGATAACCGGTTATCCGCCAATAACTTCACCGGAAAGTTGGCAGGGACTTACACACTACGCATTCAGGCTGACAATAAGGCATATGAATCAGTGACAACCATCCCCTCCCGCGGCATGAAGCTGGACTCTGTTTGGTGGAACCTGGTGGTACTGGAAAACGATAGCGCCATGGGCCGCTTATGGGCGCGGATAAAGGATTCACCCGAATTTGGCAATTATGGCCGGTACTTTACCAGACGTAATAAAGGACCGTTTCTGCCAGGCCTTACCTCTGTCATAGATGACCAGCTGGTGAACGGCACAACATTTGAAATTCCTGTGGACGCAGGGGTGAATAAGAACGAAAAGCTTGATCTGACAACATATGCATTCTTCTACCCGGGTGATACCGTAACCTTGAAGTTTTGTAATATTGACAAAGCAACCTGGGATTTTTGGAGAACACTCGACTTTGCATATAACAGCAACGGTAATCCCTTCTCATCACCTACAAAAATACTGGGCAACATACCTGGTGCATTGGGCTACTGGGGAGGTTATGCAGTAACCTATAAAACAATTATTATTAGCAAGTAATTATACAGCAAAAAGTATGGAAAACAAGCAACAAGAGCATGTGCATTTACTGATMGTCGGTTCCGGACCTGCCGGTTATACCGCTGCGATTTATGCCGCAAGAGCCAACCTTAAACCAGTATTATACCAGGGTATTCAACCTGGCGGACAATTAACCATCACCACTGAAGTTGAAAACTATCCTGGTTATCCGGAAGGTATTCAGGGGCCTGAAATGATGGTGGACTTTGAAAAACAAGCTACCCGCATGGGGGCTGATATCCGCTACGGTATGGCTACATCCGTGGATTTCAGCAAGCAACCTTATAAAGTGATCATCGATGAAGAGAAGGAAATCACAGCTGATGCTATCATCATCGCTACCGGTGCTTCCGCCAAATGGCTGGGCATTCCTTCTGAACAACGTTTGAATGGTAGCGGCGTTTCTGCCTGCGCCGTTTGTGACGGATTCTTCTTCCGTGGTAAGGAAGTAGCGATTGTAGGCGCCGGTGATACCGCTGCTGAAGAAGCACTCTACCTTTCTAAAATGTGCAGCACTGTGCATATGCTGGTACGTCGCGGTGAAATGCGCGCTTCCAAAGTAATGCAGGACCGCGTACTGAAAACTTCCAATATCATCGTTTACTGGAACTCAGAAACAGATGAAGTACTGGGAGATAAGAAAGTTGAAGGTATCAGAATCTACAATAACAAAACCCAGGAAAAGAAAGAAGTGCCAGTAAGCGCATTCTTCGTAGCCATCGGTCACCAGCCTAACTCAGGGATCTTCAAAGATTATCTGGAACTGGATGAACAAGACTATATCGTTACAGTACCTGGCTCCAGCCGTACCACTGTAGAAGGCGTATTTGCCTGCGGTGATGTACAGGATAAAATATACCGTCAGGCAGTAACTGCTGCGGGTAGCGGATGTATGGCCGCACTGGATGCAGAAAGATATTTATCAGCAAAAGAACACCACCAATAATAGTCATCAGCTGTTAGCTTTTTAGCAATTAGCTGTTAGCCATTAACATGATCTTCATGCTGATAGCTAACAGCTAACAGCTGTTTCCTAATCTCTCTCTTATGCTTACTATTGCCCTTGAACAGGCTACTTTCTACGCCTATCACGGCTTATACCCGGAAGAAGCCATTATTGGAAATCACTTTGTATTAGATGTCGCTGTTCGTATACCCGGCACCGTGGCCATCGATGATTTGTCTGAAACCGTGAACTACCAGGGGATTTATGAAATAGCTGCTGCCGTCATGGTCATTCCAAAGCCCTTGCTGGAAGAAGTGGTGTATGATCTGTCTGGCGCATTAAAGCAACGATATCCTGCTATTCAACACAGTATTGTGACCCTCCGGAAGATGAACCCACCGATGGGCGCAAGTATCCGTAATTCCCTCGTTTCACTGGAGAAGGATTACTAAGCCTCCTTTTTTGTATATGTGTGATGTTTCTCATTTGTAATTTTCGTAAATTTATAGCTACTAGTTAATCAACAAAATTTTTACGCTGTAAAACCTGTCCTATGTTAAAACGGATCATGGCAGTTTGTTTTTTGTTATCTGCAGCCTTATGGGTAAAGGCGCAGAGTGTCAGTGAAATGGTTGAAGAAGCCAAACAACTGGAAAAACAAATGAAGGAAAGTGAAGCATTCGAGAAAGATAAGGACATCCTGAAAATACAACCAACAGAACTGGATGCGCTGAATCAGGCCAGCCAGCTATGCTCCCGCATCGGCAACCGACAAAAAAGCAAAGACGATAAAGTCAATTACTTTAACATGGCCAAAAGCTACGCACAGCAGGCCCTGAAAGTAAATCCCAACAGCCCCGACGCTAACCTGTCTATGGCCATTGCCATGGGACGTATGGCGCTCATCTCCGGTGCAAAAGATAAAGTAGCCGCCTCTAAAGACGTTAAAAAATATGCAGAACTGGCTATTAAATTCAACCCCTCCCTGGCACAAGCCTATCATGTGCTCGGTAAATGGAACTTTGAAGTAGCCAACCTCAACGCCTTCGAAAGAGGCGCCGCTAAAATGCTGTTTGGTGGCTTACCTGACGGCTCTCTCCAAAATGCCATCAACAATTATGAAAAATGCCGGCAGCTGGACCCTGGTTTTCTGCTCAACTATTACGAGCTGGCCCGCGCCTACAAAGAAAATGATCAGCAGGATAAAGCCATCGAAGTGCTGAAGAAGGCACTCACCCTCCGCAATATCGTGTACGACGATGCCGCCACTAAAATGGATTGCAAAAAGATGTTGGACGATTTACAATAGCTGTCAGCTATTAGTGATTCGCTACAATAGTTTTGTGCTTTCGGCTTTATGCTTTCAGCCCATTTATATTTCTTTCCCTTTCCATTTGCCGCTACGCAGATACCAGTAGCTAATGCCAAAGATGATGATCCAGTAAATGAAGTCTGCTCCCCAGGCCCATTGCAGCTCACTGCGCATTCTTTCAATCACAATATCACAATACAACAGGTAGCCGATAACAGCAGCAATTTCTGTCATCAGGTTAATACGGGTATTGCCGGTACCGATCACCCCACTCATGACCACCGCAGCCACCGCCATCAGTATGGTACTCAGCGTAATAATGCGTATAGAAGGAATCGCCGCCGCAATCAGGTCGGCATTGGTCGTGTAAATATGTAATAGCGTATAAGGGAAGAGGTTAATCAGGATACACACCGTGGCAGCACAAGCCAAACTGAGCACCACAATTTTCCGGATAACCGTGAATACCAGCTCTGGTCGCCCCTGACCAATAATGTTACTTACCATGGTATTACAGGCTGCTGCCAGCGCCCAGGTAAATATGCCGAACAACCCAAAAATACTGCGCAGCATATTAGACACCGCCAGCGGACGTTCTCCCAGGTGCTCAATGAAAATGAAGAAAACAAACCAACTGCCAATGCTGAAAAGAAACTGTACAATCAAAGGTGCGGATACATTCAGGATATTTTTCACCACTTCCCAGTTCAATCGCAGGTAACGGAACAAGCTGTATTCCAGGTGGTACCGCCGGATGAATAAGATACTAAAAGCAACCTCAAAGCCCGTTACCTCTGCAATAACAGAAGCCGTGGCGGCGCCGTTCAATCCCATGGCCACAAAGCCCAGCTTACCAAAAATGAGGGTATAGTCGAAGAAGATGTTGATTATTTCCTGGAACAGAGAAGTGATAATCAGTACTTTGGAATGACCACTACCTATATAAAAGGCATTGGCCATGCTCAGCAGCATCAGGAAAGGTAGGCCCCAGATACGGATACGGATAAACGAAACTGCCGCCGTAAATATATGGTGGTCATGCAAACTTTTGGAAAAGAACCAGGGAGCTGCCAGCAATGTCAGTAAAATAGCCAATAGGGAGAAGCAAATGCCCACCTGCAGCCCGTTGGAAAAGAGCTGTCCGATACCAGCATACTGGCCTTGTCCCGCCCGGCGGGCAATTAATACCTGCATGCCGTTGTTGAGTCCATAGGCTATCATATACATCACCAGGTAATAAATACCGGCAATACCGTTGGCTGCCAGCTCAAATTCTCCCAGGCGTCCCAGGAAGGCGGTATTGGTAATATGATTGATCTGCGGGATAATAAGGGCCAGGCATATAGGTCCTGCTATTTTTATGATCTGCCGCGTAGTAGCTTCCAGTTGCATGAATCTTTTGCTGAATTGTGGGTATAAAAACAAAGATATGGCTATATGTTGATCATCTGCCTTATATAAAACAACAAAACGCCCTCACCAATTAACTAAAATGGTTATTATTGTAATTCATTTGAAAGGTAACATATGCCCGTGGCTTACAACATCCATCCTGCATTTACAGTAGACGATGAAACCCTGCTGGAAACTGATCTCACTGCCTGTTATTTATTGGTACTGGTAGGGAACGGCACGTTTAGTTATGTCGTATATGATCCGGTGGCGAAGAAGTTTCTGGCCTTAAAGTCCTATCATTTTACTCCCCGGAAAATGGCCCTGGCAGATCTGGAAATGATAGAACAGGTATTTGATACCGACAAACTGCTGTTTACAGCATTCAAATCTATCTTACTGGCCTTTAATACCGGCAACGGCGTATTGGTGCCGCATATGTACTATATGCCCTCCATGAAAAAGGATTACCTGCACCTGGCTATGCCGGAGAAAGTGCAGGAAGCCATCTTGTCTGATTTATTGCCGCAATTGCCTATGGTCAATGTATACAGCGTGGATAAAGACCTGTTGGGATTTTTACGGAAAGAATTTTCTACTGACCTGGTGATTCATGCTAATTCGGCCCTGCTGCAATCCTATCCAATGGACTTCGACTTTCATGCGGCCAACGGCGTTGCATTTGTGGAGGTAGAGCAACATACTTTCACCGTGACAGTATATGCCGGCGGGAAACTGCTGATACAACAGGAGGCCGACTACCAGACGGGGTTGGATGTAGTATATGGCGTAGTGAATATATTGCGTCAACTGGGACTGGATGAGCAACTGGTGAAGGTAAAACTGGGCGGAATTGTAGCTACAGATGCGGGTGTATACCAGGAAATGTACAAATTCATTCCACACCTGGAATGGATACAAAGATTACCGGGTTTCCAATACATTACTAAAATGCAGGAAATACCGGGTTATTATTTTCATAATTTATATGCGTTAGCGTTATGCGTATAATCGGAGGAGCTAGTGGAGGACGAAAAATACAACCACCTGCAAAAATGCCGCATACCCGCCCTACTACAGATTTAGCAAAGGGAGGGTTGTTTAATATCATTGAGAACAATCTCGACATTCCATCTTTAAAAACACTGGATATTTTTGGGGGTACCGGAAGCATCAGCTATGAGCTGGCATCCAGGGGTGCAACAGATATGACCGTCGTAGAAAAAGATCCTACCATGGCGGCGTTCATCAGTAAAACCGCCGAGGGTTTGGGGATTACCACCCTGAAAACGGTAAAAATGGACGTTTTTAAGTACCTGGAACATTGTACAGAGAAATTTGACCTGATCTTTGCCGATCCGCCTTATATGATGGAAACCCTGGACCAGCTGCCATTGCTGGTATTTGAAAAGGGGCTGCTGAATCCGGAAGGATGGCTGATCGTAGAACATACACAACACCGTAAGTTCCAGGACTATTCCTATTATCGGTCTGAAAGAAATTATGGCGCTACGGTTTTCTCTATTTTTATTAACCGCGAAGCTTTAAAACGCTGACAGTAATTTATACATCATGAGGACTTGCTTATTCCCTGGTACATTCGACCCCATTACATTGGGGCATACGGATGTAATTAACCGTGGGCTTGATTTGTTTGACCGCCTGGTGGTGGGAGTAGGTGTAAACAGCAGCAAAACGCCTATGTTTGCATTGGAGGAGCGGATGGCGTGGATGAAGGAAATTTATAAAGATGATCCCCGCGTGGAGGTTACTTCCTACTCCGGTCTTACCATTGATTTCTGTAAAAAAATAGACGCCCGTTTTATTTTACGAGGTATCCGCAACATAGGTGATTTTGAATACGAGAAAGCCATTGCCGACGTAAATCGGACCCTGGCACCTGGTATTGAAACCATTTTTTTAAGTACTGCTTTACAATATTCAAGTATCGCCTCCACGTTGGTGAGGGATATTTACCGTTATGGAGGAGATGTAACGGCTTTCCTGCCAAAGGAAGTAGTAGAAGGGATTAAGCGTATTAAGCAATAATTTTTTTAAAGTAAACTGATATGAAAACGATCTGGCATTCTACCCAAATTTCACTGGACCAGCTGAACGAGATGGGTAATGGTACAATGGCAGCTTATTTGGGAATGGAGTTCACAGAAATAGGGCCGGATTATCTTAAACTGATGATGCCGGTAGATCACAGAACTATACAGCCTTATGGGTTATTACATGGTGGGGCGTCTGCTGCATTGGCGGAAACAGTAGGTAGTGTGGCTTCAGGGTTAATTATTGATCCGGAAAAACAGATTTGTGTAGGAATGGAAATCAATGCCAACCATGTCAGAGGCGTGAAGAGTGGCTATGTACATGCCTGTGCCAGACCTTTGCATATTGGCTCCAATAGTCATGTTTGGGATATCCGTATTACAGATGATCAGCATAAACTGGTATGTGTAAGTCGGCTTACTGTGGCTATTCTGGCTAAACGATAATATTGCGGGGAGATGTAATGCTGCGTTGGCGGCATTACATCTCCCAACTATCCTTTACAGATCGGAAGCCCTGAATACTTCCCGTATATTCTCATAGGAGAATTTGAGGTATTTGTCTACATGCTCCGGTTTCACCCATTGCACATCCTGTATATCTTCTTCTATTTGCGGCACGGTGAGTTCAGTGCCGGTAAACTGCATCCGGTACCAATGGGTATGTTTCAATACCTTTTTATTTTTCATCGGATAGTAGTGAAACGTTTCGATGATTTTATTTTCCAATGAAACGTTGTGCAGGCCTGTTTCTTCGGCTACTTCACGGAGTGCACAGGTTTCCAGGTCTTCTCCCGGGTCCTGTTTCCCTTTTGGCAAATCCCATTTTCCTCTGCGGAACATCATTAATACTTCTCCGGTTGGGTTGGTAACGAGGCCGCCCGCCGCCACCAGGGTGGTAAAGTGGAGGGATACTTTTTTAAAGAGTTGTTTTACATCCGGCGCAATAAATACTGCGGCTTCTTTTTTCCCATCTTCCAGTTTTTGTAGTACACTTTCCATCTTTTCGGGATCGGGGTTGTTGTATACTTTCACTTTTGCGAAGTGCTCAGGAATCGCGTTGTTATCGGCACTCAATAGGAGTGGTCGCTCGTTGAGATAGATCGTAATAGGTGCTTGCATGCCGCAAATGTAATGAGGATCATTATAAGTAGATAAAAAAAGCAATGGAATTTTGAATGATAATAATGAGAAGTTACGGTGTAGGTAAAGAGTCCCTTTACCTACTATTTGTAGTATAAAACCTACTATTTGTAACAATTTGTTACTTTTGGCGATTGTATGAGTAAAGTAAGCGAAAAACAAGTTGCAGAAAAGTTACTGCAGGTGCAGGCCGTAAAGTTAAGCCCTGCGCAGCCTTTTACATGGGCTTCCGGCTGGAAATCGCCGATATATTGCGATAACAGGAAAATTTTATCTTTTCCCTATGTACGCGATTATATTAAATCTGAACTGTGCAACCTGGTATTCGAAACTTTCCCGGATGCCGCAGTGATTGCTGGTGTAGCTACMGCAGGTATTCCTCACGGTGCGCTGGTAGCGGATCAGCTGAAACTGCCTTTTATCTATGTGAGATCCAAACCGAAGGAACATGGTATGGGCAACCAGATAGAAGGAGTATTACAACCAGGTCAGCCTGTGGTAGTAGTAGAAGACCTGATCTCTACAGGTAAAAGCAGCCTGGAAGCAGTACAAGCCATTCGCGCAGCGGGTGGGGAAGTAGTGGGTATGGTATCTATCTTCAACTACGGTTTTGATATCGCGGTGAAAGCTTTTGAAGCAGCCGGGGTGCCTTTCCATTCTCTCAGCAATTACAGCGCGATGATTGCACTGGCAGAAGAGAAAGGAATTGTTTCCGCAGATGAAATTGCCACCTTACAGGCCTGGAGAAGCGCGCCTGATCAGTGGGGCAAATAGGAGATAATTGCATATCATATTTTTTGTATATTCGGGTATTAATATTACAACTATGCGTATCCTAAAATTAGTAATGTTGTTCCTGGTGGCCAGTGTAGGTATGGCTATGGCGCAGCAGAAACAGAAGGCTATTGAAACTGTAAAAATCAATACGCCGACCGTACAGTGCGAGTCCTGCAAGAATCGTATTGAAAGATATATGTTGCAGGAAGAAGGTGTACAATCAGTGAAAGTTGATTTTAAAAAGCACGTTACTACTGTAAAATACTTTACCGATCGTACCAACGTGGAGAATATCAAAACTGGTATCGCCAATGCTGGATATGATGCAGATAACATCACTGCTAATCCTGAATCTTATGCGAAACTGCCTACCTGCTGCAAGAAGCCGGAAGATGGCGGTGGCATGGCCAAGGAGAAGAAAAATTAATATAGTCATTGCCTTTAGTAGTGGATTTATCGTAAAAACGGTAAATAACGGCTAAAGGCAATTTTATTTGTGGTAACCCCGAACCATATTTACATCTTAAAAACTACCCTTATTCCCGTTCTGTTCAATCCGCTCAAGCATCATCTTGCTGCGCTTCGGCATACATTTTCCCTTTATACACCTACCGATTTGTTTGTTCATTTACTGGCGCTGGGAGGTTCACAAATGGATATGTATACAGGTCGGCTTTCTCCGGAAGAAATTTTTAAGGAGATACGTGTGCAATTAAAGGCGGCAGGCATTGACAGTCGTGATGGCTATGAAGTCTGGTTGGCAGAAAAGAATCACTATGCCACGCTGGTGTTATCTGATACTTCGAGATGGATATTGCGGTTAGCAGCAGATAAGGCATTGTACATCCACCTGCATCCGGGAAGATATAGCCCGCATACGCTTCGGGTGAAGGCTGCTGCACTTAAAACAGCATTGGCCTGGTGGGTGGCCAGGCAGCACCATACTTTAACGGGAGATCTGCTGGGAGACCTGAACCGGGTAAGAAAGGAAATACGATTGTCGCCGCTTAGAAATGCAGCGGAAAGCAATCACATCCTGGAAATAATGGCTTTATTATCAGAAGAAGTTTAAGGCTTGTTTGGTTTCGCATTTAATAGGGAAGGGCAGGAAAATACCGCCTTTACCTACTTTGCAATTACCGGTGGCCTTAATAGTTACTTCTTTATTGGAGAATGCGCTAAGGGCATTTTTGAAGACATTGCCCATATTTACTTCCAGTTTCACCGGGAAGTAAAAAGTATCTCTGGCGGGGATGGCGATAGTGGTATCCTGCATGGAATGGCCGACTTCGGTATCGTCAATAAACAAATMGAAATTGGCGTCTTTTAACTGGAGGCGAAAATTATTCGGATTGTAATATGCCAGGGTCATCCGTACAATACTTTTGCTCATGCCAAGCTCATCCAAATCGATGCCGGCTACTCTCACAAACTGCAAATCTTTCGTTTTTTCGCAAGAGCTTGCTACTCCCCAAATGGCAAACACAACTATAAATATGCGCAACAGTTTCATCGGCTGACCAGGTATTTTAATTTATGTAAACCTACTGCAAAGGTTTTAGTTATCAAAAAAGAGTGGTTGAATTGGGAAACTTTTAACGGAGCAATAAAAGGGGACTGGAAGAATAAAATATTAAACACATATAAATAAAGCCGTGGGTTAAAAAAATAGATTATCTTCACGTTTCCTCCTCTGTTCGCTAAAAATGAACAAAAAAGCAACTAATTTCTTTAGTATTTTTGCATTTCAGAAACTTTTGACGATAAAAGTAAGAAGCTAATAATTTTAGCATATGATTAATAATGCTATGAACTGTTAATCATTTACTTAAAGTTAATTGTTAAGTATTTATGTATAAGTGATTGTCAGGTGCGATGAACCATTTCCCCACACCCGGCTATAAAATTTTGACATTATGACAGAGAATGCAGGAGAGAAGATATTATTAATTGAATCTCAATATTTTCCACCAATTGATGCATATAAAACTTTAGTTGAACACGACATATTGCAGATAGAAAAATATGAGCACTATCAAAAGCTCAGTTACCGGAACCGTTGTTATGTGGCCGGCCCAAATGGCCGTATGATTTTAAGTGTGCCTTTATCGAGAGGTAAGAATCAGCGGACGGTGATGAAGGATGTTCGGATCAGTAATGAGGAGAAATGGCAGGATCTGCATTGGAAAACGCTGGTGTCTGCTTATCGCCGCTCTCCCTGGTTCGAATATTATGAAGCCGAGTTACAGGAATTATTTGAGCGGCCCTTTAACTTTTTACTTGATTGGAACCTCACTTGTTTTGAATGGGCCAATAGCAAGCTCGGCATTCAGATACCGGTTACCTTTACCGAAAGCTATCAGAAGGAAGTAATTGGGGTAACAGACGCGAGGGAAAGTATTTTACCGGGAGAAGTAAAAGTGGGAGAACCGACATATACCCAGGTATTCCAGGATCGTACTGGATTTATTTCTGATCTGAGTGTGCTGGATCTGCTTTTTTGTGAGGGAAAACAAGCCCTGAGTATCATCAGACAAGGTTAAATAAATTATCAGTAATATTATTTAACTAGCTGGTTTGTAATTGTTTGTATATTTGCCTGGGTAATTGTGCTGTTTTAAGCAATACCTCCTGAAAAAAATTAAGGTGGCAATCAACAAAATATTTAGATTTGCAACCTATTTTGCTGGGGTTCGAACTGACGTAGGTGTGTAAACCAGGAGTTTCCCAGTAAGGGAAAAAAGGAATGTTATCCTGTTTTTTTTCTATTAATAATTCCTAAAAATTCATTTGTAGTACTAAATGAACAACACCTACACAGACCTCGTTAAACAGACCTTTGAATTTCCCCAGGAGGGCTTTGAAGTAAAAGACAACTACCTGGAGTTTAATGGTTTGGACATTAAGGCTTTGATTGACAAGTATGGAACGCCATTTAAGTTGACCTACCTTCCTAAAATCGGAATGCAGATCAATAAGGCAAAGAAGATGTTCCATGATGCTATCAAAAAGAACAGGTACGATGGAGAGTATTTCTATTGTTATTGTACTAAAAGCTCGCATTTCTCCTTTATAATGGAAGAAACGCTGAAGCATGGAGTACATATAGAAACTTCTTTCGCCTATGATATTGACATCGTCAATAAGTTATATGAGCGGAAAAAGATTAACAAGGAAACTTACGTGATCTGTAATGGTTTTAAGACCAAGTCTTATACTAGGGCTATTGCGCGATTGATCAATAGTGGGTTTAAGAATGTAATACCAGTATTGGATAATAAAGAGGAGCTGGAAGATTACAAGCGGAATGTTAGAAGTAAAGACAAAGTGAAGCTGGGGCTGCGCGTAGCAGCGGAAGAGGAGCCAAGTTTTGATTTCTATACCTCCCGTTTAGGTATTCCTCCCCGTGATATCCTGGAGTATTATGTAGATAAACTCAAAGGCAATGAGAAGTTTGAGCTGAAAATGCTACACTTCTTTATGAATAAAGGGATCAAAGACGATATCTATTACTGGAGTCAGTTTAACCGGGTAATGAACCTTTATTGCCAACTGAAGAAGATCTGTCCGGAACTGGATAGCATCAACGTGGGTGGTGGATTTCCGATTAAGCACTCTTTAGGTTTCGACTACGACTATAATTACATTGTGAATGAAATTGTGGCCAACATCAAGAGTATGTGTAAAAAGAATAAGGTACCTGTACCTAACATTTACACAGAGTTTGGCTCTTTTACAGTGGGAGAAAGCGGCGCAGTAATTTATAGCGTGGTAGGTGAGAAAATGCAGAACGACAGGGAGTCCTGGTACATGATCGATAGCTCTTTCATTACCACATTACCGGATACCTGGGGCATTGGAGAAAAGTTCCTGATGTTACCTATTAATAAATGGGACCAGGAATACCAGGAAGTGCATCTCGGTGGACTTACCTGCGATGGATACGATTTTTACACATCTGAGGAACATATAAATGCGGTGTTTCTGCCTAAGCAGCAGGCATCGGGCGAGCCACTGTATATCGGATTTTTCCATACAGGCGCCTATCAGGATCAGCTGAGCGGGTATGGTGGTATTAAACACTGCCTTATTCCTTCGCCCAAGCACGTGATTGTAGGGTACGACAAAAACGGTCAGCTGAAAGACTGGTTGTATGCGAAAGAGCAGACTTCCCAGAGCATGTTGAAGATTTTGGGTTATTAAAAAAATGGGTTAGTAATCCTACTGAAAGCCCCCCGATTATTCGGGGGGCTTATTTTTTTTCATTTTTTTCTCTCAGTATAAAAAAAAGGCTTTCATTTTAGTGAAAGCCCTATCATGGCATAGGTTAGATGATATTCACCGGCATAAGGGAAAATAGGAGATGAATATTTTTGTACTGCAAAGATATATCTCTCCTTTACCACTGGTAAACCCCGAAAGTTGTAATTTTTTCTAATCTTGTTTTAATAGAAATACTTGTATTAGCAACAATATATTATCATGTTGCCCTAAAATGACACTAATGGTAATATTTACTTATTCATATAGTGTTATAAACAGTAATATGATAGCTTTGTTACATAACACAGATGTGTAGTCCTATCCTTTTTGAGAATCGTTGAGATAGTCAATAGCGGTACCACATTGCTTTTCAATTTCCGTAAAGCATTCTTCCAGTAACTCCAGTTCTCCTTTCATGAAGGCCGATTTGCCGGAACGGGAAAATCCTTTTACCAGCAGAAATTGTTTGGTCAGGTGTTGATTGATCAGGGAAAGATGTTGTTGTTGCTTTTCGGCGGTTCGCTTTTGCTCCATGGAAATGATATTGCGGTAGTATTGTCCCAATGCCCTGATGAGGAACAGCAGGTACATGCCTACAATCAGTGGGTTAGCCAGGTATTGAAAAGCAGAAGAATAGCCCGGACTAACGTATATGGATATATTGTTGAGCTTCACATAAGCAATGGCCACCAGGTAGCTGCAAAGAATCAGGCTCCAGGTAAGCGCCAGGGTCAGATTCACGGTGATATAGCAAAGCAAAATGCTCATTACCCATATCATGGTGTATTTGGGACTGAGGTCCTGATTATTCAGCAGGGACGAAATGATGGGAATACATAAGGTGGTGAAGGAGGTGAACAATCCCACTTTTTTTGCCGATACCCCTTTTCTCAATAAGCAAAGACAGATAATCAGGCAGCTGATCATCAACGGGATGAGCAGCATGTTTACGATATTCTGACTTAGCATATTGATGAAAAGAATAGTCATGAGCATAACAATATAGAAGAAAGCATAGTCAAAGATGAGTTTGATTTTTGCCTGCTCATAAGTGTTTTCCGTATGAAGGATCACGTCCCCGATCACCTTTTTTTCAGTGTTCAGGTAAATACTTTTTATAAATAACCAGCCTTGTCGGAAGAGCTTTGCCATGGTTGCGCGCTTAGAGGGGCAAATTATCATATAATAAAGTACCGGGAATTCAACGTTCGTGTGAATTATACACAGCGAATAGCATTTAGCTATCAGTTTTCAGCAAAAAAGCACCGTAAAGCGGTTGTGCACGCCATAAAAAAAGCAGCCCCACCGAGGTGAGGCTGCTTTCCCTTTACTGTAAGCCACCGCGATAGGCGGGGGCCTGCTTCCCTTATTCCACTACTATTTCTTTAGGAGCTTCCTGTTTGCTTTCCTTTTTACCAAGGGTTACTTTCAGGATGCCATTTTCATATTTTGCATTGATCTTACCAGCATCTACTAATTCACTGATGGTGAAGGAGCGTTTGAAAGATTTGAAGCTGAACTCACGACGAACTTGTTTGTCGCTTTCATTTTTAGTCTCAGCTTTTCTTTCTGCACTGATGGTAATCGCTTTTTCATCGGCATTGATCTTGAAATCTTCTTTGGAGAAGCCTGGTGCTACTAAGTCGAGCACAAAAGATGCTGGTGTTTCAACGATGTTTACCGGAGGATGCGTGGTAAAGTAATCGTTGGTCAGAAAATCATCTTTTACATATTTATTCAATCCTCCATTCAGAATGTCTTCTACAATTCCACCAAATGATTTGGGAAGCGGGCTGTGGTTAAATTTAATGTGTGTCATAGTTTCTATAAATTTTTTTAGTGTGAAATCAATTTTTGTTTGATACCGGATACAGATCAAATGGGATACCATGCCATAAAAACTGCTATTTTGTTAGTAAAAAGGTTACAGATTGCGACATTGTGTCATTTGTATTGTATTTGTTATGTCAAAAAGTCTATTTCGATATCCATTTTTTTACTTTTTGGCTGCATATAACTAACTTTGTAAAAAATTAAACAGAAAAAACTATAACATATGTATCCAGCGGAATTAGTAATGCCGAGAAAGGCGGAGTTAACGGATAATGGTTTTCAGGAACTGCTGACAGCAGGTAGCGTGGACGAAACACTGAAACAGGAAGGAACAACACTGGTGGTGATCAATTCGGTATGTGGCTGTTCTGCCGGTACTGCCCGTCCAGGTGTATTAATGGCGGTAGCACACAGCGAAAAGAAACCAGACAGACTGACGACCAGTTTTGCAGGTTTTGATGTAGAAGCGGTACAACAAATCCGTACGCATCTGTTGCCTTATCCTCCTTCTTCTCCGGCGATTGCGTTATTTAAAAATGGTGAATTGGTACATTTCATCGA
Source organism: Chitinophaga sp. 05T412 (assembly GCF_056396465.1). Classification (NCBI taxonomy): domain Bacteria; kingdom Pseudomonadati; phylum Bacteroidota; class Chitinophagia; order Chitinophagales; family Chitinophagaceae; genus Chitinophaga; species Chitinophaga sp. 05T412. Next base: position 48,569 of record NZ_JBFTLN010000020.1, on the reverse strand, counting down.
GCGTCATATGATTGAAGGCCGTTCCGCGCAAATGATTGCTGCGAACCTGCTGGACGCTTTTGAACAATATTGCTAAAATTCATATTTCTAAAATCCAAATTTAGAAATTCGAAATTGCATCGTACTTTGGTGGTTTGATTTTCCTTTTGATTAAATTCGGCTTTGTTCATAGGAAAGTTCAGATCACCAATTTTTTTTAAGGCTATGTATCCTAATTTATATTACGCGTTCAGAGATCTGCTTGGCTTAGAGATTCCATTTTTAAAGATTTTTCAGACGTTTGGCTTTTTTGTAGCCATCGCCTTCCTGGCAGGCGCTTACATTTTAACGCGTGAGCTGAAACGCTATGAGCAACAAGGTTTGCTGAAAGGCGTTCCTGAGAAAGTAGTGATAGGGTTGCCTGCTACGCAGGGAGAAATTATTGGTAATGCGGTTGTAGGATTTATCATCGGATATAAAATACTGGGCATCTTCTTTCAATGGGATACTGCCTCTGCAGACTTGCAGTCGTTTGTTTTTTCCAGTCAGGGCAGCCTGGTGGCAGGTATCTTGTTAGCCGCTGTGATGGCAGGTTATAAATATTATACTAAAAAGAAAAAGGCGTTGCCTAAACCCCTGGAGCAAACAGTGATGGTAATGCCGCATCACCGTGTGCCCGATATCATTGTAATGGCGGCGATTGCCGGCTTACTCGGTGCAAAAATTTTCCATAACCTGGAGAACTGGGGCGACTTTGTGAAAGATCCTATTGGGGCATTGTTATCTTTCAGTGGACTTACTTTTTATGGAGGACTCATTGTAGCCGCTATTGTGATTATCAGCTATGCCCGTAAGAAGCAATTTAATATCCGCGCATTGATTGATAGTGCAGCACCTGCATTAATGCTGGCTTATGCTATTGGTAGAATGGGTTGTCATTTTTCCGGAGATGGCGACTGGGGTATTTATAACAGCGCCTATGGTATTGATACCAATACTGGTCACGCTGTGAAAATGGCGCCAGCTTCTTTCGATGATGCGGTACAAAAAAATATACTGTTCTTCCAACAACAATATGGTCCCCAGGACCACATTCCGCATGCAGCCTTTGAAAAACCTGCCGCGTTGGGCTTTATGCCTGATTGGCTTTTCGCGTACGGATATCCGCACAACGTCATCAAGGAAGGAGTGCAGATAGCGGGCTGCGATGGAGCTTATTGTAAAGTATTACCTATTGCCGTATATCCTACACCGTTATATGAGATCATTGTCTGCCTGGCGCTTTTCCTGGTGCTTTGGGGCATTCGCAAAAAAGTGAAAATACCAGGTGTTATATTTGGTATATACCTGATATTAAATGGTATAGAAAGATTTTTTATAGAGAAGATAAGAGTAGACACCCGTTACGATATCTTCGGTTTTCATCCTACCCAGGCAGAAATTATTTCTACGCTCCTGGTAATTGGTGGTATTATACTGATTGTCATCTACCAAAAAAAGAGTACTGCCGCAAATAAGCTATCCTAATTACAATATGCAACGTCACCCTTCTTTAATTTCACTGTCGCACGAACATAAGCGCCTGTTGTTTGTGTGCCGCTACCTCAAAAAAGATGCAGCACCCTACGAAGGCTTTCCCCTGGAAACACAAGCCAGGTTTGAATATATTGTCAAGGTATTCCAGGAAGTGATGGTCCCACACATCCAGAAAGAAGAATACCTTTTTGAAAAATGTGTAGGCAAAAGTGCCGCCATTGATGCTATGATAAAGGAATTACAGGCGGAGCACCTTGTAATTTCCCGCATGTACACCACCCTTACAGATAGCACAGACCTCGATTCAGCCATGGATATACTGGCTACCAATCTGGAAACACATATCCGCAAAGAAGAGCGGGAATTTTTTGAACTCCTGCAGCAGGAGTTGCCTGACTTATTGAATGGATTACAACTGGCCCTTGAATAAATGGATTTAACGTGTTATTGTCCACCTTTAATTTTAGCGGTAATTTTTCAGTAGAGTTTTAGTAGCACCAGGTATCTGTATATTTAATCTGACTATTAATCGTAACCCTTTTCCTTGCTTTATCCTTGTTTGTTGAGCTGGTAAATAACCTGTGGCTATTTAATAAGAGTTATGCGTACATTTTATTGCAGCTTTGTGTTTTTTTTGTGCCTGGCAGTCAGCCTCAAAAGTCTGGGATTATCCAGGGAAGACAGTCTAAGTAAGTATGACAAGCTGGATTCATCTGACATTATCGTGGCATCCTTTTCTTATAAGACGGGTGAACAGGAACTGGGAGAAGGGGTAACCTTGCAGGTGCCCGATGGTTTCCGTTTGCTGGATGCCGCACAAAGCCGGCAACTGATAGAGGGTTTATGGGGAAATCCCGATAATCCTAATACGTTGGGCATTTTGTTGCCTGCGCGCGTAAGTCCTATGAACAAGGAGTTTCGTGGTGTAATGATTTCATTTGAACCTTTCGGATACCTGGATGAACGGGAGGCCGGCAATATCAATTATAATAGGCTGCTCCATGAGATGAAAGAGGAGCTCAAGAATGAGAATATGCTGCGTCGCCGTAATGGCGCCGGTGAAATTACCAGCATGGACTGGGCATTTCCTCCTTACTTTGATAAAGGTAGTCGTTCTCTGCACTGGGCCCGGATACTACATTTCGCTGGCGGAGCTACGCCTGTATTGAATTATGAGTTACGCCTGCTCGGAAGACGAGGTTCACTGTGTTTTACCGCAATTGGTAAGGCAGGTGATGTGTCCATTATAAAAGCGCAGCTACAGCGCGTGGTTGCTTTGGCCAGTTTTACCAATGGAAATAGCTATACCGACTTTAACCCCCGCACTGATGAGTCGGCCCGATGGACACCCCAGGAAAGTTTTTTTAGCAGTCGTTCCCTATCTGCTGAAAGCCTGTTGCTAGGTATACGCAGTACTTTATCGATGTTGCTGGTATGCTTATGCATGATACTATTTATTTATTTGATGCAATTCTACCACCACCGCCGTAAGTCCGGCTATCGTAAAATGATCGACTTTGATGAGCGTCTGAATTAAAACGACGCTGTTCTTCCCATCTTCCTGATTATTTATCCCCTTATAATACCGGCTATCCCGTATTAACACCGCTATTTTATATAGTGCACCTCCCCGTGCAACATTGTGTCACCTCAATCGTCTTTTTAGTCGTTTCATTATTTTTTACCATTCGTCCCTAGCTATATACCGCTTGTGTAATGCTATGTACTGTGTAATACATAATACCTACTTTTACATCGTAGTAGTTAATCTACTGTAGTAGTTTAACTACTGTAGTAGACAAGCTAAGGATCTAAAAAACCAAATAGAATACCTCTAAATCGCCCTTATATGAACACAAGTATTAAAGCTATTACATTAACAATGAGTGTGTTAGCTGCAGCTTTAACCTCCAGTGCCCAAAATGCAACCGGCGTGGCAGGACAAGTTAACCAGGCTGGAAACAAACCCGTAGAGTTCGCTACTGTAACCTTATTAAAAGCAAAAGATTCAACATTAGTAAAAGGAGCCATCGCAGATATTAATGGTCATTACGAATTTGAGCAGGTAAAACAAGGTAAGTACCTGATTGCCGCCGTATCGATTGGTATGACCAAAACATACAGCCCTGTTTTTGATGTAACCGGTAATAAAGTACAGGTACCTACTGTATCACTGGCAGCCGTTTCCAAAGCATTAAAAGGTGTTGACGTTACCGCCCGCAGGCCGTTTGTAGAACAAAAGGCAGATAAAATGGTGGTAAATGTGGAAAGCAGCATTACCGCCGCCGGCGGATCTGCCATGGAAGTACTGGAAAAATCCCCTACCATCAATGTAGATAAAGATGGTAATGTGTCTATGAAAGGTAAAGCCGGTGTTGTTATTATGATAGACGGAAAGCCTACCAATATGACTTCCCTGGATTTGGCAGAAATGCTGAAAAGCATGCCCGCTACCAATGTTGATCAGATTGAGCTGATATCCAATCCTTCTGCTAAATACGACGCAGCCGGTAATGCGGGTATCATCAACCTGAAATTAAAGAAAAACACCAGCTACGGTACCAATGGTAACCTGACCGCCAGCGTAGCACAGGGAATCCGGCCCCGCTGGAACGGTGGACTGAACCTGAATCACCGCAATGCTAAATTCAATGTGTTTGGTTCTTATAATTACAGTCACCGGGAAGCACAGCAGGACCTGGGCGTATATCGTTCCTTCACCGATGAAAATGGCTTAAGAATATATGATCAGACGAATAAAATGCACCAGAAATCTGACTACCAGGGCGGCAAAATAGGTGCGGATTATTTCATCAGTAAAGGACATACTATTGGTGTAATGGTAGATCTGGCTGATAGAACCCAACGCTATCCTTCAAATTCCATTACCAATATTGGCAACGGCACGCGTGTAGACTCTACTTTGCATACCAATAGTAATTATGATAGCAAATGGAGAAGAGGTAGTTATAATATCAACTATCGCGGCATCCTGGATTCAACCGGCAGAGAGCTGAATATTGATCTGGACTATGCGCGGAATACAGACAAACAGACTACCAATATTTACTCCCTGTCACGCGATGCAGAAGGCAAGAGCATCCTGGGTAGCGATACCTCCCGTAATAATCAGCCATCCCGCATAGAAATTAAAACTGCGAAGCTGGATTATGTACATCCACTGAAAAATCAGGCGAAGCTGGAAGCTGGAGTGAAAATGAGTTTTGTTACTACAGATAATAATGCCCGATTTGATTCACTGAGAAACAATGCCTGGATATTAGATGATAACCGTTCCAATCATTTTATCTACAAAGAAAATGTGAACGCCGCTTACATCAACTTTAACAAGCAGTTTAAAAAGCTGAATATACAGCTGGGCCTGCGTGGAGAACAAACCAATATCTCCGGTACATCTGAATCCGTGAATGCAAAAGGCAACAACGTAGTAAAGAATGATTCCAGCTATTTCAACCTGTTTCCCAATGTAGGATTGAATTATGTGTTGAACAAGAGTAACACCCTGGGACTGACTTATAGCCGCCGTATTGAACGTCCGAGCTATGAAGATCTGAATCCATTTGAATTTTATATAGACAGATATACAAAGCAATCCGGTAATCCTTATCTCCGTCCGCAGTATTCCAACAACTTTGAGTTGACGCATACTTTTAAGGATTTCCTGATCACCTCCATCGGTTATTCTCATACAAAAGATATGATGACAAGAATTCTGGAAGCAGAGGTAGACAGAACAACCGGTGATACTTCCGTGATACGTTACAAGTACCAGAATGTGGCCAAGTCAGATAACTTTAACCTGAACATTTCGGTACCTATGCCCATCACTAAATGGTGGATGAGCTTTACAACAGTGTCTGTTTCTTATGCCAAATATCAAACAGTGGTGGATAACAATCTGGTGAAACTGGCATCCGGCGCGTTCTTTGGCCGCACGCAGCAAACATTCACCCTGAGCAAGAACACCGCAGCAGAAGTAACCTTCTTCTATGTATCTCCACAGGTAACCAACGAGGGTTTATTTAAAATGAAGTCTATGAGCTCTCTGGACCTGGGTGTATCACAGAAAATAATGAAAGGTAAGGGTTCATTGAAGCTGAACGTAACAGATGTGTTCAGAACCAATTACTTCCGTGGCGACTTTAATAATGCAGGCAGATATACTTCGATTTACAGCAGATGGGATGCCCAGCAGGTTCGTTTAACCTTCAACTATCGTTTTGGTAACACCAATGTGAAGGCAGCACGTAGCCGTCAAACTGGCCTGGAAGCAGAACAAAATCGTGTAAAACAGGGTGGTAACTAAATCAACCCTGTCCTAAAGATGGTTTTTTAGGTATATAAGGATGGAAAAACGTAGCCTCTCATTGGGCTGCGTTTTCCTTTCAAATGTTGAAGTCGCTGTTTATACGGGTTTCGTCACAGAAAAAGGCCCTTTGGTGTAATTTGATCGTCGACAATGTCCCATCTGGCTAATTTTGAAAAAAAATTTACACTGGCTATCCTTTTTATCATCTCTGTAAAGTATTAATAATTAAATAGATAGATAGGTAATGACCCTGGCAGAAAGCGCTAAGTGACAATAAATTGGAAAATCCTTCCAAAGCACATGCAACCTTTTTTACAATTACTGTCTTTATAATGAAAGCATCAGCAACTAACTTGAACCAAACGCAAATAGCAGAGAATGTAGTAGACCGCTGTAAGAAGGGGGATGTTCGCGCATTCCGCGAACTATACGACGCGTACGCAGGGGCTATGTACAATATCTGTTTGCGGATGACCAGCAACGTAAGTGATGCGGAGGACACCTTACAGGAGGCATTCATCCAGGTACACCGGAACATTGGTAAGCTGGAACGCGAGCAAAGCGTGAGTGCCTGGATTAAGCGGATCGTGGTAAATCATTGTTTAAATACACTTAGAAAAAAGAAAGTGTATTTTGAAGAGGTAGATGAAGTGGAAGTGATGACAGAAGATGGCATTGACGAGGCACAGTTTACCTGGACGGTAGCTGCTGTTAAATCGGCCATCCATGGTTTACCGCAGGGATATCGTACCGTATTGAATCTCTATCTTTTTGAAGAGTATTCTCACCGGGAAATAGCAGACATGCTGGGTATCACTGAATCGACCGCGAAAACGCAGTATATGCGCGCCAAAGAGAAAGTAAGGCAAATTGTAAAACAGCAAAATGTAACTCGTTAATGCCAGACAATTTTGAAAGTTTTATCCAGCAGCATCGGGAAGATTTTGAGATGCCCGGCCCTTCTCCAAGGGTTTGGGATGCACTGGAAAAAGAGCTCACGCAGCAAAAGAAAGGGCGGGTAGTACAGCTTTTACAGAAAAACTGGTTTAGAGCAGCCGTGATTATTGTGTTGCTGGCAAATGCGGGCGCCCTGTTTTATTTCGCAAAACATAAGCAGCATCAGCAACAGGAGCTGGCCGTAATATCGCCGGAAATGCAGGAAGCAAAGGCGTATTATACCACCCGTATCGACGAAAAGCTGAAACTGATCAATGCTTATCCTGTAGAAGAGTTGGGGCTTGATAGTGCTGCCCGTAAAGAATTAGAACTTCGCAACGATACCTATAAAGCGCTGGAGAGGGAATTGAAAAATAATCCCGGCAATGAAAGAATTCGCGCTGCTCTTGTACGCTACTACCAGTTGAAACTGGATTTACTGGACAAAATATTAGAAGAGTTACAGGCGAAGCGCGTAACTCCGAGTCATACAAAAAAGCAATATGAAGCTGAGATTTAAATGCTTGTTATTCCTGTTATTACCATTATTGGCACAGGCTCACGGGGGAGGAACAGCTTACAAAAAAACAGTTGTTAAGAATTTCACGGTGAGTGATAACGCTACACTGAGTATCGGAAATAAATATGGAAAGATCATTTTCCATGCCTGGAACAAGAATGAAATAAAGGCGACCATTACAATTACCGGCTTTGGTAAAAGTGATTCGCAGGCCCAGTCTATAGCAGACCTGGTAGACATTGCCACCGATAAAAGCAGTAGCTCTGAAGTAGCGTTACGCAGCGTATATGCCCCATCTAAAGCCAGTTCCGGCTGGTTTTCCTGGGGAGGAAAAATGGATTCAAAAGACTACGTGAATATTGATTACGACGTATACATTCCACAAAGTCTGCAAAAGTTGTTGGTGGACAATCAATTTGGAGATGTGATTGCAGATAAATTTACGTTCCCGGTTTCGCTGAACCTGAACTATTGCACATTTGATATCAGAGAGGCAGAAGACCTCAGTTTCAGGATCAACTACTGTGATAAAGGAAAAATCGGAAAAGCAGGTAAAGTAGATGTACACGGCAATTACTCTACCATCCGCGCAGATCAGCTGCAGGGGCTGGAAACCAGCTCTAACTACAGCGAGTATACGATTGGAAAAGTGGGTAGCCTGAAAGTAGCGGCCAATTATGATGACTATAAAATTGAGGCGGCAGAGCAGGTAGAAGGACGTTGTACTTATTCAGATGTAAGAGTGGGAGAGCTACAGCAGACCGTTAATTTAAGAATGACTTATGGAGATGTGAAAATAGCGAAAGTGAGTACAGGTTTTAAACAGGGTTATTTGCAACTCACTTATTCTGATGCAAAAATCGTTTTCACCCGTAAACAGCCGCTGTCTATTAATGCGAGCCTGGTCAACGGAGACCTCGGTACTGGTGGATTGGAGCTGAAGAATGTGGTATCTAACCAGCGAGGGTCGAATTTGACGTACTCCGCGCTGTCGGCCACCGGAAGTGAATCATCTCCCAATATAAAAATACAGGGAACCAACTCCGATGTTAAACTGGATGTTCAATAAAAAAAACGCCATTCTATTACCTTAAAAAATTTGTTACACATATGAAACGTATCAGTACCTTTTTAATGTTAGCCCTGCCTTTAATGTTAGCCGTGGGTGTATTAACGTCTTTTAAGTATATCACCGAAGAACGGATAAGAGGAAATGGTGTTGTAAAAGAAGAATCACGGAATGCCAGTTCATTCACGGATATCAGCACTTCTGGTGTATATAAAGTAGTGATTACCCAGGGGAACAGTCATAGTATCCGGGTAGAGGCAGAAGAAAACCTGTTGCCTTATATTGTTACGGAGATCAGAGGTGGTGAACTGCGTATCCAGTCTAAAAAAGGGTATAACATCCAGCCTACGAAGGGTATTACTGTATATGTAACCCTGCAGGAGGTGGATAAATTATCTGCCAGTGGAGCGAGTGGGTTCAGCAATACAGGTATTTTAAAAAGCGATCGCATTCAGCTGGACTTCAGTGGTGCGGCAGATGCTGATCTGAATATCAACACAAAGAAACTGGCGGTAGGTTTATCCGGCGCCAGCAATATTAAGCTGAAAGGTAGTTCTGATAAAGCGGAGTACGGTATATCCGGCGCGGCAGACATCAAGGCACTGGATTTATCTTCCGATGATGTTTCTGTAGATATTTCCGGTACTGGTAAAGCGCAGGTATTTGCACAGAAGAAATTGGCCGCCAGCATTTCCGGCATGGGGTCTATAAAATATAAAGGTGATCCGGGTGTAACAAAGTCTATCTCAGGCATGGGCCGGATCAGCAAAATTTAGTAACAAGTTAGATTTAGAGTATATATGCGGCAGGTAGTTCTCTACCTGCTTTTTCTTTTTTATATTTGCTGTTCGAATATAAAATTTTTAGTTATGCCGTCCTTTGATATTGTTAGTAAAATAGATTTACAGACATTGGATAATGCAATTAACACGGTGAAAAAGGAAATTACCACCCGGTACGATTTCAAGGGTTCACATGTGGAAATAGCGCTGAATAAGAAAGAATTAGTGTTGAATATAGAGGTTGACAGTGATATGAAGCTGGGACAGGTACTGGATGTGCTGGTAAGTMGTTCTATGCGTCAGGGGCTGGAAGCTTCTATTTACGATATGAGTAAGGAGCCTTACCAGAGCGGTAAGGTATTTAAGAAAGATATACCGGTACGGAATGGTATTAAGCAGGAAGATGCCAAGAAGATTGTGAAAATGATTAAAGACGCAGGCTTAAAGGTACAGGCGGCCATCATGGACGATATTGTACGGGTAACCGGTAAAAAAATTGATGACTTACAGGAAGTTATACAAAAGGCGAAGGAATCCAACCTGGGTATACCTTTGCAGTACATTAACATGAAATCCTGATTTTTTTTACGAATAATMTTTGGGTGTTAAAGAAAATTAGTTAACTTTGCACCCTGTATTTACAATAATTTTGATATGAAACAGGGAATCCATCCAGAAAGTTACAGATTCGTGATATTTAAAGATATGTCAAACGGTGACAGCTTTTTAAGCCGCTCTACTGCTCCTTCCAAAGAAACTGCAAAGTGGGAAGATGGCAACGAGTATCCGTTGATTAAGTTGGAAATTTCCAATACTTCTCATCCTTTTTATACTGGTAAGAACGTATTGGTGGATACCGCAGGACGTATTGATAAATTCAACAAGCGCTATGCTAAGAAAGCATAATTGCTAAGTAAAATATTTTTTAGTTAAATCCCATCGGCGTGTCGATGGGATTTTCTATTTTAGCCACTTATGGAGCGTAATTATATTCTTTTTGACACGCCCGTACGTGAACTGTTATACCCTTTTACGCATACCAGACCCATTGCCGCCTGCAGAGTAGGGATACTCACCATACAGGAGAAATGGGAACACTGGCTGGGTACAGGAGTAAGCCATTTTACTGTACCGCACTTACAGGAAAAATTTCCGTTGCTGCACAAAGACAGCAATACTGTAAATATTTTATTGAGCGGACATATACTGCCGGATGCCGGATTAGTAGCCGCCATTGCTGCACTGGAGCCGGACCAGGAGCTATATAAAGACCAGCAGTTGCTGGCTAAAGCCGTACTGGGACCGGAGGCGCCATCCCTAAAGGCAGCTGACCGGAAAAATTATCCGGGAGAAGTACTGGGAATTTATAAGCCTTGGGATATCTTTGCGCTCAACGACAAAGCAATCAGGGCAGATTTTCAGCTGCTTACAGCGGGCCGGACATCGGCCATCTTATCACACACCAATCAACAAATCAATCATACGGACATTTTCCTGGAACCCGGTGCGAAAGTATCGTGCAGTGTGCTCAATGCCAGTACCGGACCTATTTATATCGGAAAAGATGCGGAAGTAATGGAAGGGTGTTTGATCAGAGGACCTTTTGCTTTGGGAGAAGGAGCAGTGTTGAAAATGGGGACCAAAGTATATGGCGCCACCACACTTGGGCCGTTTTGTACCGGAGGGGGAGAAATTAAGAACAGCGTGATGTTTGGCTATTCCAACAAGGGGCACGACGGTTACCTGGGAGATGCCGTGATTGGAGAGTGGTGTAACCTTGGGGCCAATACTTCCTGTTCCAATCTGAAGAATAATGTATCTACCGTAAAGGTATGGGAAGAAGCCAGTGGAACGGCGGTAGCAGCAGGTAAAAAATGTGGGGTGTTGATGGGCGATTATAGTCGCTGTGGCATCAATACCATGTTAAATACCGGCACGGTGATAGGCGTATCCTCCAATGTATTTGGCGGGCATTTTCCGCCTAAATTTGTGCCTTCTTTCAGTTGGGGGGATCAGGAGGCTTACCGGTTGCCGGAAGCGCTGAAAGATGCCGGAAACTGGATGGCGTTAAAGGGGCATACTTTATCGGAAAAGGAGCGGGAGATATTGACAGCAGTATATGAATTAACACATCAGAAAGACCTTAAAACTTAATATCACAGTATTTATGAGAAAGAAAATTGTTGCAGGTAACTGGAAAATGAATCTTACGCTGGCGCAGGGCGAGCAGTTGATCAATGACATACTGCAGGCCGGCCTTACTTTGAAAGAAGGACAGGAAGTAGTAGTCGCTACGCCTTTTCCTTATTTACTGAAAGCAAAAGCGTTGCTGAAAAATTATCCTGGTTTTTATGTAGCTGCACAGAACTGCCACAGTGAAAAGTCTGGTGCCTATACTGGTGAAGTGTCTGCGGAAATGCTGCAATCAATAGGCGTAGATTATGTGATTCTGGGTCACTCTGAGAGAAGAGAATATTTCCAGGAAAGCAATGCGATGCTGGCAAAGAAAGTTAACCAGGCACTGGCAAATGGACTGAAACCTATTTTCTGCTGTGGTGAGCCGCTGGAAATAAGACAAGCGGAAACACAAAATGCTTATGTAGCAAAACAACTGGAAGAAAGCTTGTATCACCTGACAGCAGAACAGCTGAAACAAGTAGTGATTGCGTATGAGCCTATTTGGGCCATTGGTACCGGACTCACTGCCAGCGCAGCACAGGCGCAGGATATGCATGCGTTTATCCGTTCACAGATCGCTAACAAATTTGGCCGTGAAGCTGGTTTGCATATTTCTGTTTTATACGGTGGTAGTGCAAAGCCTGGTAACGCAGCAGAATTGTTTGCCAACCGGGATGTAGACGGAGGCCTTATTGGTGGCGCGTCTTTGGTGGCTGCTGATTTCGTGGCGATTATAGAAAAGTTATCATAATTGATATATTGTTTTGAAAAGGGCTATCTCTTATTACCTGGGAGATAGCCCTTTTTTATTTGGTATAAATTGAAATGAAGATGCTATTGGGAGCAGGGGAATATTCGCGATATTGTTCCTGATTTCTCTGTTTAAAAGCAATGGTATGAAAACAGCAAGACTCATATTAGCCAAGCCTGCATTGGAAGATGTAACTACTTACTTTGAAATTTATGGTGACATCCGCACCAATCTGTATAATCCTTTTGGTCCGGTGCCGGATATTACGGCGGCGAAAACCAATATGAAAAGGTTTACGGATCATTGGGAGCGATATGGTTTCGGGCCCTGGAAAATCAGTGTGGAAAGTAAGCCGGAAGTCGTTATCGGATATGGAGGGTTGAGTCATAAAATGTATGGTGATGTTGACAGAATAAATGTGGGATATAGATTCGCGGAAAGTGCCTGGGGGAAAGGGTACGCGACAGAGTTATGTAAAGCGGCCATTCAATTTGGATTTGAGGAATTAAATTTCCCTGAAATATATGCGGTGGTGAGACCAGTTAATCAGGCTTCCATTAAGGTGTTGGAGAAGTCGGATATGGTGCTGAATGGGGAGCTGGATGACGTGCCTGGTCAGGTAAAGAGCCTGGTGTATTATATCAGTAAAGCAGATCCGTTTGAGTTATAGGCATGAGGTGAACGGAATAGCGATATTTATAAAACGCCCTGTAAATGATGCATTTACAGGGCGTTTTACATCTGCTGGATTTTGATTGATATTCAATTATCTGTGCATTTTTGATTCATTATTTTCTTTAGCAATCCTCATTTTTTTAGTAAAAAATGCTAAAAAAATTAGTATTTCCGGAAAAAGGTTGTATATTCGTATTGTCATTCTAACAGGAAGAATTAAAATATCAGGTTATGAATACGAATTATGAAACTTCGGAAGAGTTATTTGATTATTTGTTAGTGGTGAATCCGGATGCAGCTGTATCGAAGGATGTGACCCGTGTTCGCCAGTTTGTTGCCACAGAATTAAATGATGTGGGAATGTCGGGAGCGCCAGTTCATGTGGCGTTGTTCAGATCAGCCTTCCCTGAGCGTTTTCAGGAGGACTTTATCAGCATGTTGGAAGAGGTAGCGCGTAAGCAGGCAGGATTTGCCGTTTATACCTCTAAAATGGATGCTTTCAGACATGCAGACGGGCATAACAGTGTTTTCATCAATGTGGCGAACCCCAAGCCCCTGGTTGAGCTACACCGTAATATCATGCAGGCATTTGAATTAAAACCGCAATCCTTCAAACCACATATTATGCTGGCAAGAGGATTACACGATGCGGAAGTCAACATGGTAATGCCTTTGCTGGCACAGCAATTATTTGTTCGCAGCTTTAATTGTCATTGTTTTAGTTTGCTGAAAAGACCTGCTGCCGGAGGTAAATATGAACGCATTAAAGACTTTGTTTTTGGAGATATTGAACACATGGTTGGTTCCTTGTTCAACTATGCTGCATAAACAGCCATAATATTGTCTGATTCAGGGATTGCCGGGTGGTAGATTCGCAGAATGGATGGATTTGTAGGCGGAGAAAATAATTTGTTATCCCCTATATCAATGTTCATCATCAGTGTTTGTTTCCCTCAAGTTAACCATCCTTTCATACTGTTGCTGTTGCAATATGTTGTTTACCCTCCATACCTGGTGAGCGACTGCTGCAGCTGTTATTGATCCGTTAGCATTCCCATTTTATGATGCTGCGCATCCATTGATCCGGCAACTCCTGGTTCAGATAATTATTTTTAGTAGTCCATCTTTTGAAAACAGGTGAGGCGTAAGGCTTTGATGAGTCTTTGGTGTGAATACACCTTTCATCGGAGATCTGATAGCTATTACACTTTCATGGGCCTGTCACTATTTAATCCCCCTTTTGTAATAAGTTTTTAGTTGTTTGTATCTTAGCGGAAATTTTGAATGTATTTAAGAATGTGTCCTTCTTCATTTGTATAGCATGCAGTCAGAATAGGGCAACAACCGCGTTAATCGAGTAAATTTTATGGCAACTAAGACAATAGTACACAAGGAAATTATTGTGAAAGGCCGTGTACAGGGAGTAGGGTTCAGGGCTAATGCAAAGCGTGTAGCCGACTCAATGAAAGTACAGGGACAAGTAAAAAACCTGTTAGATGGGAATGTATGGATTCTGGCAGAAGCAGAAGAATCTGTTATGGAAGACTTCATCGACTGGTGCAAATCAGGGCCTGCCATGGCGGCAGTAAAGGAGTTAGACATTACCACTGGTGAGGTGCAACATATTAAAGGCTTTACTATCCTTTATTCATAAATCCTGGTTCGGTTTAACAGCGGGTGTTCAGATACCTATGCCCCCGGAGCTTTTAGTTGTTCAACTAGGAGCATTTAGAAATCGCAGTGAAAAAGTTAACCAGAACCTTTTAGGCGCAAAGAAATTTAACGGAGCAACGCAACTGAATACAACCGTTTAAATTTCTTTGCGCTTTTATTATTTAAACACTTAGCTGTTAATTTTTAAACAGAACGTATACATCCCCATAGTTGAAAAATGCGCTCCCATGAGGGTTACGAGGATGCGTTGCTTTATGTGCAGGCTTATTTCCCTATAGTATTACAAACAGAAAGGGTAGCTTCCTGTTTGTAGAAGCTACCCTTTTTATTGCGGATCAACGCTTAGTTGAGACTGAATTTCTTTTGTAATGTCTTATCCAATGCTGCTTTGGGCACTACTATGGTAATGGTATTTACGGCGAAATACGCTTCTGACACATTCAGAAAGCCGCCAAACGGACTAGACTTAGTGCCCCAGGAATTTTTTACCAGGAAGAAGGTTTTTCCCTTAGGTGATTTCTCGATGCCGGTAATGTGCATCAGGTGGTCATCCTGGGTGATCAGTTCTTCGTATAGTTGTTGACGTGACTCCTGTGTATAGGAAGGCTCCGCCATATCAGGATTGATGCTATCTTTTTTCAAAGAGCCGTTAGGTTGAGTTAACATCGCGTATCCCAGGCTGCCAGCAAAACCTCTGTTGCTTACATCTGCATCCCACAACACAGTATAACCCTTTTCCAGCGCTGTTTCTGTGATGCTGGTGAGTTCTTTTAAAGGCACGTTGTAATAAGCGCCATTAGAGAAGTTATCTGGTACTTCAACAACGAAAGATTGATAGAAAGGATGGTGCGTAAAAGAGGTCAGGAATACGTAATCATCTTCATTAAACTTCACTACTTCTTTCGCAAATGTTTGCGGGGTATAGGTTTTGCCATTGTATTCGAAAGTAGCAGGTGGTTGGCCCATGTAATTATCCAGGATGCCGGTGAACTGAGATACCCAGTTGTCTGGCACCGGAGAAACCTTGATGATGCTATCGAGGTATTTTTTCATGGTGGTTACCATTTCACCGTGATTATGTACGGTAGTATTGCCTTTGAGGCCACTGTACACATTTTCTGGCTCTATGCCATAGAGTGCAATGGAACGGATCACGTCGTGAGCGAGGCCGCCTTCATCGAAGCGTGCAAAACCCTGGCGGCGTACATAGTTCTTTGCTTTTTCGATATAAACATTGCGGGCAGTAAACATTTCAGACAGATCCAGTTCAGGAAGTCCTTTGCGGAGGCATTCTGATTCTACCATAGACGTGGAGGAGAATGACCAACAGGTACCTGTCATTCCCTGATTTTTAACCGGCGTGGCAGCATTGATTTTTCCTTTTACCAGGTTGTTGATCACCATGCCTTTTTCCTGGGCATATACCATGGTGGTGGCAAACATGGCGAGAGTAAGACAAAATGTTCTCATAATACGAAGTCGTTGATTTGTTAACCTAAAGATAAGGGAACTCATATAATAAAAAATACCATTACCGTATGAACGGTAATGGTACAAATCTCATCTGCAATTGCTTTGCAGTAATTAGTTTTCAGTGTGTGTACTGGAACTACTGCTAGAGCTTTTGATGGTGATATGATCTCCTTTCAGGTATTTGCTGTATTTGCTGGCAACATTGTCAGGTTGTTTTACACCATTGATAAACAATCCATTACTGTTTTTCTCAATGCTATAGTTTTTGGTATCCAGTAAATGATCTGCTTCCATTTCGCGGATCATTTCCTGGCGGCCTTTATCAGCTATCTTTCTTTTTTCATCGGCTATTTTCCTGGCTTTATCTGCTTGTGCTCTTTGCTCGTCCGCTACTTTCCGTGCTTTATCTAACTGCGCTCTTTGTTCATCCGCTACTTTCCTGTTCCTGTCAGCAAGCGCCCTTTGTTCATCTGCTTTCTTTTGCTCCTGGTCAATGGCGGCATTTTGTTCGTCTATGTCTTTGCCGATATCAGCGTTTCTTTTTTTACTTTCTGCCCGTATTTTTCCGGCATCTTGTCTGGCTTTGGCGGCATCAGCCAGTGCAGCGGCTCTTTGCCTGCGGATGTCTTCCTTTTTAGTGGCACTGTTTCCAGCCATATCGATGCTGGCATAGGCTTGATTCAGGTTTTTATTGATGGCGGCGAAATCGATATTTTTCAGGGCAGCTGCGGCTTCTGTCTTTGCTTTAGTTACCTCATCCCAGTTCACATTTTTCATGGCAGCGATGCTTTCCTTGCGGGCCTGTTCTGAAACATCACTCCAGTTGATATTTTTGGTGGCAGCCTGAATTTCGGCCTGCACTTTTTTCATATCTACTTCTTTCAACTGTTTCATGGCCACTTGTACGCTGCGCTGTGCTTCTCGGATTTGTCTGCGTATTTCTTCCTTGTCTACCCGCACATCAGCATCACAAATTACATCGTTGATTTTTGTAGAGATGTTGATGGGTGTACTGTCTGTTATTGGATAGAAGCTGGAATTGAAGCTAAAATCAAAGTTGGACGGAGGTACCGGCGGTGCGGGCGGCATCGGTGTGATAGGTGCCAGGGTACCAGATAGACTGCCTTTCAGCGGCGCAATGGGTGCCAGAGCAGGATTTGGAGCTGGTGCAACTACCATATCGGGCGCAGGGGGCGGAGCAGGAATGCCTGCAGCTGACAGGTCTATTGCAGTATCTATCGCGATGGCGTCCAGCTGGCGTTTGAACTGATCTTTCGCTTGTCTGGAGGATGTTGCGTTATTGTTGCCGGACAAAGCATTCAGTGCATGTTTTTCAGCGATTAAATTTTGTCCGGTAGCGTTATCTTTTCCTTTAGCCGGATTGAGCCAGGCAATGGATACAAGGCCGGTGGCAATGATCAGGACAGCTAAAAATTTTTGGCTATAATTAAGATGTGTTGTTTTCATTTCCATGATGCGTTTAATGCGGTAAAACAGATGTTGTTTATTATCTGCAGCAGCCATGGTGAGCCGGTTGGCGGTTAACCGGTATTGTTCGAGCGCTACCAGTGCCTGCGCATATTGCAGCGGTTGCACGGTATTCGCAATAACCAGGTCGTCGCAGCAATGTTCTCTTTCTATACGGATGGTTTTGGAAATCAGCCATACGAAAGGGTTAAAGAATAGAATGGTTTCAACGATTGATTGGAAGATATTCAGTAGATAATCATTGCGTTTAATATGCGCCAATTCGTGTAACAATACTGCTTCGAGTTGTGCCTCGGTGAGATTGTTGACCATGGCTATTGGCAGCAGGATCAAAGGTTTTAAAAAGCCCAGCATTACCGGCACCTGCACATGGCTGGAGATCAGCAATTTTACTTTGCGGGGGATCTGTAACTGAGCTGCAAGCCGGTTCAGGTGTTTGTCCCACGCAGCGCCCATGGGCTCTGTCCGCGTAGTACGTATTTGTTGCAATTGAAAAAGATCCGAACATAATTTGATGGTCATGACTGCCATTCCTGCTATGTAAAGCATCACCAGGAATGGAAAGCACATTTCCAGATTAGGAAACATCCACATCAGCGGGTCCTGGCTGGGATACACCGGAGGCTGGGAAGCCGCTGCAGATATGGATACCGCATGATTGCCTGCAAACAGTATGTTTTCCTGTATTTCCTGCAGGCGTTGCATATGCATATACAAGGTAGCCAGGAACCAGGTGAAAATGCCTGTCAATGATAGGAGGGAGAGGTTATACCGGATTCGTGCACCGGCTAGTGGCCAAAGTTTTAACACTATTCGCAAACAGGCATGGATAAAGAATGCCTGCCACATGGAATGAAGGATCGTCCATCCCAGGGCGCGCACAAAGTCGCCCGTAATAGGTAATAAGTTCATGGTACCAGATTTACCTGTTGTTCTTTTGTTGTTGTTCTATTGTAGCTAAATACTGACGAATCTTATCCAATTCCTCCTCCGATGATTGATGATGTCCCAGTGCCTGCATAACCAGCTGCGAAGCTGATCCGCCGAAAATGGTATCAATCATTTTATTGACCAGTTGTTCCTGCGTTTTTTGTTGTGAAATGGCTGCAGTATATACATGTGTTTTATTGCTGGTATCGCGATCCAGCAATCCTTTCTCATGCATAATCTGCATCAGTTTCAGGGTAGTCGTATAGCCGGCATCTTTCGTTTGAGATAAGATATCATGTACCTCCCGAACGGTGCTGGGGCCTTTTTCCCAGAGTACACCCAAAATTTCCAATTCACTTTCTGTAGGCCGGATCTGTTTCAAAGCAATCTGTATTAAAGGATGATAATTATTGTACGAATATCTTCGTAAACGAATGTACGACAGTTTTCGTAATAACCAAATAGTTTAGGCAATTTTTTATTTTAAGACAAGGAATCGCTTTCCTGTTGCAGCTGCCGGGTGGTTTTTCGGGTACCATCGGCGCTCCAGCCTGGCGCATCAAATATATAATGCCATACTTCCCGTGGCGAACGGGCGGTCCGGATATCCCGCCAGATGTCCACCCATTCGTGGGTAGCGATGCGGAAAGGGTTGTAGCTGTGTATGTTTTTGGTAAGACCGTATACGGGGCGCTGTTTCTCTGCGGTGAACGTACCAAACATGCGGTCCCATATAATAAGTATACCGGCATGGTTGCGATCCAGGTAATCCAGATCGGAGCCGTGGTGTACCCGGTGATGGGAAGGCGTGTTGAAGATATATTCTATTGGGGCTGGCAGCTTATTGATTACTTCTGTATGTATCCAGAACTGGTAAATCAGGCTGATGGCCTGCATACTCATCACCATCAGGGGATGAAAGCCTATCAATGGCATCCAGAGCCAGAAAACGAAGGTGCCGGTCAGGTTACCGGTCCAGTTTTGCCGCAGGGCCGTAGCCAGGTTATACTTCTCTGAAGAATGGTGGATCACGTGGGAGGCCCAGAAAAACCGGATAGTATGACTGCTGCGATGGAACCAATAATAACTGAAATCATCTGCAAACAAACACAATACCCATGCCCACCAGGTAAAGCCTAATGTAAACAACCGGAACTGGTATAGAAAGAGATAGATACTGAAGATGACGGCTTTGGTAAAAAGCCCGACAAATAAGTTGCCCAGCCCCATGGCGATGCTACTGAGGGCATCTTTGGGTTCGTACATATTCTTATGCTCGATGGTCGTAAACACAATCTCCAGTAACATGAGCAACACAAATCCTGGGATGGCATATGTAATTAGGTCGGGAGCCATATCGTTGTAACTTTCAGTAATGGAAGTTAACGATTTTTGTCCCATTTTGATGAATCGGTAGTATAAAAAAAGTGCAGCGGAATCCCCCGCTGCACTTCAACTTTAACTAATACTAACCTATAAAACTTACTTACCCGGGAAGCTTTTTTCGGCTCTGCTAACTGCAGAAGTGCCAAACCAGCCTAATATTCTTGTTTGGCCGCCAGTGGTTGTATTCTTCACATTGCTCTTTACATTTTCCAACACTTTGGCAAACAGGCCGCCTGAATTCACCTGCTCATTTACCTGTTTCAGGAATTCGTAATCAGGATAGCTAAGAGACCTGATTTTTACGATCACTTTTTCTCCTGCCAGGAAGGGTTTATCATAATTTGTGATGCTTTCTGCAATAGGTAAAATAAAGATGGCGCCATCGGAAATGCCTGCATCATAAGAACCGTCTACGGAGAAATTATCTTCCAGACGTTTAAGGGTATCATTCCGGTAAGAACGAATCCAATAATAATCTACGGCATTTTTTAGATCTTTGGCGTGGAAGGTAGCGTAGTAGCCTTCTTTACCACTTATGGCTTCCTCTTTCTTTTTGAATTCGTAGGTGATAGAATCAATCTGCGGTACACGTTTGACAGTATCCAATGCTTCAAACGTTTCTCCTTTGTACACTACTTTCAGCTTGTAAGCATGACCAACTATACCAATCGCTTTGGCAGTAGCATCGTAACTATACATTTTGTTTTTGAATGTAAATGGGTAAGAAGCCCCGCTGGTGACATCGTATAAAGTGATTTGCGCGTCATCAATAACAGGCGCGGGGTTATCGTCTGTATACGGTACGGACATTGTAAACTTAATCGTTTGAGGTCCGGCTTCGTCAGTAATCCATGCATCCAATACCGGGTAAGAAGTACCCTTCTTGATATCCAGGTTTACTTTGTCTTCGCAGGCCATTAGCCCTACTACGGCTGCAAATAATATGAGGAATAATGATTTTTTCATCTGATCTTAATTTTTGGACAATTAGAACTTGAAGTTGTACGTGATACCTGGGATAATAGAACCGATGATAGACAAGCGGGTAGCTTCACGTTTGGTTGGATCATCATTATTCTGTTTAAAGTAGATGGTGTAAGCATTTCTGCGCGCATATACGTTATACAGTGAGATTACCCATTCACCTTTCCAGCGTTTGGTTTGTTTACCTTTGATGGTCATAGATAAATCCAGGCGGTGGTAAGATGGTAAGCGGTAGTTGTTGCGTTTATCGGTACTGTTGTAAGGAATATCCCAATCCTGGAATTCCAGTCGGTTGTCCGCGAAGGTACCCGGTGTACCGGAAGCAAATACCCAGTTGCCGGACAAGGAGAGGCGTTTGTTGAGGGTATGTGTTACTACCAGGTTCAGGTTATGGGTACGATCGTAGCGATTCAGGAACCACTCATCCAGGCTGATACCAGGCGTTTTCCTCTCTGTGCGGGACAAAGTATAGCTTATCCAACCAGTAGTTTTGCCAATGTCCTTTTTAGCATAAAGTTCCAAACCATAAGCACGGCCCTCTGAAGGCAGCAGGTCTGCTTCGATTAATGGGTTCAGCTGGAGGTTGGCATTATCGATATAATCTAACTGGTTATCAGTTTTCTTATAAAACACTTCTGCAGAAAATTCATATGCATCATTAGGTGCATTGTAGAAATATCCGACAGTATACTGATCCGCTACAATTGGCTTCACGTTGTTGGTGCTGGGAGTCCAGATATCCAGTGGTGTAGGAGAAGCGGTGTTAGACAGCTGGTGCATAAACTGGGTAGTTCTGCTGTAGGCCACTTTAACAGCGTGTTCATCGGAGAAAGCATATCTGGCGCTGATTCTTGGCTCAAAGTAATAGTAGCCTTTAATCAATTCGTTATCGCCATATGTTTTCGTGCTCACCAGTCTTTTGCGGATACCAGGTGTGGTGTCAGCATAGAAATAAGCGGTGCTGTTGCCGATAAACTGGTAGGAGGACAGGCGGCCGCCGTATTGAACGCCGAATTTTTTGCTTGGTTTCCACTCGTGATCAATATACACAGCTGATTCCAGTGCATGTTGGTCGTACATCTGTTTCACATTTTTCACGTCGCCGCTTTCGCTGGTACCGGTACCTGGTTTGAAGGTATAGTAGATGCCCTGTACGCCAAAATGCAAGCTATTAGCGGAGTTGATGTAATAAGTGAAAGATGGTTTTAAGCCATAGTTAATGATGTTGGAAGTCCAGTCGTATGACTGGGAATCTTCGTTGGCTTTCTTCTTGGATTCATTACTAAAGTTAAGATGATAATCATACTTACTGTAGTAAGTGGTCAGATTCAGGAACAGGCGGTTGGTGAAAACGTGGTTCCAGCGAACGGTGGCGGTGCTGTTACCCCAGTTCATGTTTACATCTTTACCAAATCCAAATACGTCTCTTCCGAAGTAGCCGCTTACAAAGAGGGCGTTGTTTTTATCAAATTTGTAGTTGGCCTTCGCGGTGATGTCGTAGAAGTTGAGTTTGGTATCTTTCATATCTCCCTTTACAAAAGGCTTCATCAGCAGATCTATATAAGATCTTCTGGCTGCCACGATGAAGGAGCCTTTGTCTTTCACAATCGGCGCTTCCACAGACAGGCGGCTGAAGATATTACCAATACCACCGTTGATAGCGAGGTTTTGGTTATTACCATCTTTCATACGGATATCCAGTACGGACGAGGTACGGCCACCGTATTCGGCAGGAAATCCGCCTTTGATGAGGTTCAGACTTTTCACAGCGTCGGGATTGAATACAGAAAAGAAGCCGAGCATGTGGGTGGAATTGTATACGGGGGCTTCGTCCAGCAGGATGAGGTTTTCATCGCTGTTACCGCCGCGTACGT
This sequence comes from Chitinophaga sp. 05T412, assembly GCF_056396465.1. Lineage (NCBI taxonomy): Bacteria > Pseudomonadati > Bacteroidota > Chitinophagia > Chitinophagales > Chitinophagaceae > Chitinophaga > Chitinophaga sp. 05T412. Next base: position 26,004 of record NZ_JBFTLN010000020.1, on the reverse strand, counting down.
TGAAGCCGGAAGAACCTTCTCCTACGGTATTTACACCGGGGAGGGTCTGGATAGCACGCAGTACATCTACCTCACCCATGAAGGTGGGCATTTTTTTCATCTGTGCAATATCCAGCTTGTTGATACTGGTGTTGAGTGTATTTACGGTCTTTTCCTGTTTCTGACCGTTTACGGTTACCACATTTAACTGGCTGCTGGTGGCTTCCATGTTAACATCTATGGTAGCGTTCTTTTTCAGGTTGACAGTTGTTTTATAGGTACCATAGCCCATATAAGAGAACTGTATTTCATGCTCACCTGCGGGTAGGGTGAGGGAGTAGAATCCGTATTGGTTGCTGACAGTGCCGATAGTGGTGCCACTTTTACCAATAGAGATGCCTACAAGACTTTCTCCATTTTGTTTGTCTTTGACGTAGCCGCTTACGGTATATCGTTGCTGCTGTGCGATAGTTGTTTGTCCTGCTAATAGGAGAATGAGCAGGGACAGCAACAGGGTGGTTGCCTTAGTTTTCATAAAAATTAAGTCCTTTGTTTGCATAAAATCCATGGCTTTTTTCGAGCATGTGCTAATAAGACGTGGCAAAAATATTATACCCCTACGTTTAATAGATTATTTTTTTTATAAATGAAATAAAGCCACCGTAGCGGAGATGAAGATATTTCTTCGCTACAGCGGCTTTATATGTGTACTTACTATTGAATAATTTTATTCGAGAATGTCACAATTGAACCCCAGGCGGGTGACAAAATCTATGATTGTTTGTTCGGCGAGCGACAGGGGGCTGACTACGCGCAATACTCTATCACAGTCTTCCAGGTCTACGCTACAGGCATTTACGGTAAATTGTGCAGAAATCGCGTTGATGACGTTGTTTCTATCCTGAACAGTTGTAATATTGGTACGGAATATTCCCATCATGGCGTAATTAATTTATTATTCGGAATATTTTTTGTGCAAATTTGCCGTTGTTATCCCACATAGCTGTTACACGAAACGGATAAACACTTATACGAAACGGATTATTTTATGGGCATAGTTATTACCAATGATGCCAACCATGTACTGTTGAAGGAAAATATGCCGTTTGACTACCGGAAGATCCGGTCCAGGGCCATCGTAGAGGAAACCCAGGAAATGCGGCATGATTTCGGGGCGGCCACGCTCCAGGAATATTGTTTTGATGGCATCAGCATGGCTTATTGTGAGGCTGATGTGTTTGAAAACATCCACATTCATACTGAGTTTAAGGAGCCTAGGGTAGTGATGATGTTTATGGAGCAAGGCGAAGTCAGTACCTCTTTGGAGGGAAGGAAGAATTTCAGATTCTCCAGCCGGGAACATAATCTGATGTTTAGTCCCAGTCCCAATGAGTCTGCCGATGTGAAAAAGCAGCGGGATATCCATTTTTTGGGGTTGAGCTTTATGCCTAACCGTTTTTTGGAGCTGGCGGAAGATAATGGACGGGTGTTGGAGAACCTCGCCAACGATGTAGCGGGTAACCGGACTACCAGGTTGGCGGAGAAGTTTAATCCCCGGATTACCCCGCGTATGCAAATGGTCATTGAAGAAGCGCGCCAGTGCCGGTTTCAGGGTGGGCTGAAAAAGCTGTTCCTGCAGTCGAAGACCATTGAGTTGCTGGCGTTGCAGTGTGAGCAGATAGAAACCGCGCTTTTTTCCAGCAGCCCGGTAGCGACCAAAATTTCGGCTGCTGATGTGGAGAAGCTGTATTATGCCAGGGATTTACTGATGCAACATATGCAGCGGCCTTTAAGTCTGGAGCAATTGTCGCGGAAGGCGGGGTTGAATGAGTTTAAGCTGAAGTCCGGGTTTAAAGCGGTTTTTGACAATACCGTATTTGGTTACCTGAGTGAGCGCCGGCTGGAGTTGGCGCGGGAGCTGATTTTAAGCAGCAATCAACCATTGGCGGATATTGCCGATGAGGCAGGATATTCGTCTCCGCAGCATTTCAGCAATGCTTTCCGTAAGAAGTTTGGGGTAAGTCCTTCAAAAATAAGAGAATAAAAAAACAGGATCAGCCGCCATGGCCGATCCTGTATATCCTGTACTATTAATAAGCCAGTGTGAAACGCTGTTGGATATGTTTCGGCTGTTCCAGTTCATCTATCAGTGCCACTGCATAATCTGCTGTAGAAATTCTGCTTTCTCCTTTCTCATCAAATATTACCTGGTCTTTTCCCAAGCGGAATTTGCCGGTACGGGTACCTGGTTCAATCATCATGGCAGGGCTTATTACGGTCCAGTCCAGATCATTGGTTGCTTTAATTACGTGGAAAGCATCGCGGGTGGCGGAAGCGCCTTCCTTCCATGCTGCCGGGAATTCCGGTGTATCCAGTAATTGTACGCCTGGTGCTACTTCGAGGCTGCCGGCGCCGCTTACAGCGATCAGTCTTTTGATACCTGCTTTTTTGGTAGCATTAATAATGGCGTGTATCGCTTTCAGGTAAGTAGCGGAGTCATGTGCGCTATAGGAGCTGATGACTGCCTGGTTGCCTGTCAACAAAGCCGCTAATGCCGCTTCGTCGGTAACATCTCCTTTTTTAACCGTCAGATGCGGGTTTTGCAGTGTTATTTTTTCCGGATTGCGTACAATAGCGGTCACTTCATGACCTCTTTCCAATGCTTCGCTTAAAATGGCTGATCCTATGAATCCGGAAGCTCCGATGATGGCTACTTTCATGTTATTAGTTTTTTTATGATAATTAGTAATACAGCCTGCCCGTGCTGATTGTTTTAATTGTGATAATAATTATGACAGTTTTTGTTTAAAAAAATACAGATGCTTAATCTGTAATAATTTTAATTACAGTACAAAGGTAGGAAAGATCCGTAAACCACCAAATTTTTTTGAGCAGAAAGCATAAAGCGGAAAGCAAAAAGCTATTGAAGCGGATGATCAGAGCGGATCCTGTCTGTGTACAGGATTAACCTGATTATTCTGATTATATTTTAAGGATTTAAAAAGATGAAGGGAGATTGAGGCAGGTATATCTGCTCTCATCTCCCTTCTTTCTTAATCAAAAAATAAAAATCAGAATAATCAGGTTAATCCTGTACACAGACAGGATCCGCTCTGATCATCCGCTTCAATAGCTTTTTGCTTTCCGCTTTATGCTTTCTGCTTCACCAAATAAGCGGTTGCCTTGCTGCTTACTGTTTTAGCGGCAGGTGCCACTTTTTCCGTTTTAGCAGTAGGTGGTACTGGTGGTTGTTTGGTATGGAACATCTCTGCCAGGGTTGGCGCAATCACCAACGATACAATAGACATCAGCTTAATGAGGATGTTCATAGAAGGGCCGGAAGTATCTTTAAACGGATCACCAACGGTATCACCGGTTACAGAGGCTTTATGTGGCTCAGACTTTTTGTAATAGGTTTCGCCGTTAATTTCTACGCCTTTTTCGAATGATTTTTTGGCGTTATCCCAGGCGCCACCGGCGTTGTTCTGGAAGATACCCATTAATACACCGCTCACGGTAGCACCGGCCAGGAATCCACCCAGTACTTCCGGACCTGCCAGGAAGCCTATTAATAAAGGGGAAATCAGTGCAATAGCGCCCGGCAGCAACATTTCGCGGATAGATGCCTGTGTGGAAATAGCCACGCACTTATCATATTCCGGCTTGCCGGTGCCTTCCATAATACCAGGTATTTCGCGGAACTGGCGGCGTACTTCTTCCACCATGGCCATGGCAGCGCGTCCTACGGCCGCAATAGCGAGGGAGGAGAAAATGAATGGAATCATACCGCCTATAAATAAGCCGGCGAGTACATTTGCTTTATAGATATCAATGCCCTGAATACCTGCCACACCCACAAAGGCAGCAAATAATGCCAGTGCGGTTAATGCGGCAGAAGCAATGGCAAAACCTTTACCAGTAGCGGCGGTAGTGTTACCTACTGCATCCAGGATATCTGTTTTTTCTCTTACCTCTTTCGGTAATTCGCTCATTTCAGCAATACCACCGGCATTGTCGGCAATAGGGCCAAAAGCATCAATGGCCAGTTGCATCGCAGTGGTGGCCATCATACCGGCAGCAGCAATCGCTACGCCGTATAAGCCCGCCAGGTGGAAAGAACCGGCAATACCTGCTGCCAGTACCAGTATTGGCAGCATGGTAGATTCCATACCTACAGATAAACCACCAATGATATTGGTTGCAGCACCTGTAGCCGATTGGCGGATGATGGATTTAACCGGGCGTTTGCCCATCGCTGTATAATATTCTGTGATAATACTGATCAGGGTACCTACGGCCAGTCCTACCATGATAGCTCCGAATACCTGTCCACGGGTGAACTCATGGCCACGTAATACCATGGCGCTGTCTGGCAGTATCCAGTTTACCAGGAAGTAAGAAACAATCGCGGTTAAAATAATAGAACCCCAGTTACCCATATTCAGCGCTCTCTGTACTACGCCGGTATTCAGGCCTGCGGTATCACTAATTCTCACAAACAAGGTACCGATCATAGAAAAGATAATACCTGCGCCTGCTATGATCATCGGCAGGATAATAGGAGCGATACCGCCAAAGGCATCCTGGGAAACGGTTTCAGAGCCGAGTACCATGGTAGCTAATACGGTAGCCACATAAGAACCGAACAAATCGGCGCCCATACCGGCAACGTCACCTACGTTATCACCCACGTTATCTGCAATGGTAGCAGGGTTGCGGGGATCATCTTCCGGAATGCCGGCTTCTACTTTACCTACCAGGTCGGCACCCACATCGGCCGCCTTGGTGTAAATACCTCCACCTACACGGGCAAATAACGCAATACTTTCTGCACCTAATGAAAAACCAGTGAGTACTTCAATGGTTTTGATCATTTCAGGCGTATTGGCAGCTGCCCCGAAATATGATTTTAATATAATGAACAAAGATCCGAGTCCGAGTACTGCCAGACCTGCCACACCCATACCCATTACAGAACCACCGGTAAAGGATACCTGCAGTGCTTTGGCAAGACTGGTACGTGCTGCATGTGCGGTACGTACGTTGGCTTTGGTTGCTATTCTCATACCAATGAAACCGGCCACTGCTGAAAATACAGCACCTAATACAAAGGCCAGGGCAATAGACCAGTGAGAATTGTCATGGGTAGCACCCATGTAGCCCAATAGCAGCGCGGCTATAATAACAAAGTAAATAAGGACTTTATATTCAGCTTTAAGAAATGCCATAGCACCTTCAGCAATGTGCTGAGCTATCTCTTTCATCTTGTCGTTGCCAGCATCCTGTCGTGTAACCCAAGAGCTCTTGACGGCCGTATATAACAAAGCCAATAATCCAAAACATGGTACGAGGTAAACTATATTCATGTAAGCGAAATTTATAAAAACGTGGTTGACAAAAAGAGTTTAGTAATGAATTAATAATAGGATTCCAAAAAAATATTCAAATGAATATAAAACATAAATTAATAATTGTGTACGTAATAAATAAAATTATTACGCACATGCCCCCTGAGTATGAGTTTGGGCGCAAAAAAAATAACATGCCATCAGATGCCTTCCCGGAATGCCATCCCCAGCCAATGAATGATATCTGCTGCGGTCATGGCTTCGGGTGAAAGATGTGAAGCTGCCAGGTCGCCAGCATAGCCATGTAGCCATACCCCCAGCAATACGGCTGCTTTCGGAGAATAATCCTGCGCCAGCAGGCCGGTTAATATCCCGGTTAGTACATCTCCGCTGCCTCCGGTGGCCATACCGGGATTACCGGTATTATTAAAATATATTGCGCCATCCGGACAAGCCATCGCAGTATACCGGCCCTTTAAGATAATATAAATCTGTAGTCTTACCGCCTGTTTCGATAATAATTCAAGTCGTGCCACATCATTTGCGCTGGGGCCAAACAGCCGCTCAAATTCTTTCGGATGCGGGGTCAGTATACTGCCCGCAGGTACTTTTTCTAACAGGAACGGATATACGGAAAGCAGGTTGAGTGCATCCGCATCTATTACCATCGGGCGTTGCCAGCTATCCAGTAATAATTCCAGGGATTTGGCAGTGCCGGTTTGGGTACCCAGTCCGGGACCTATGCCAATGGTTTTATAAGTAGTGGTATGAATGTCGTGGTGAAAATGGGTGTTGTAGTATGGATCTTCATCGGTGATACACATGGCGCAGGGCTCACTGATCTGCATAATCTGCATGCCGCTTTGGGGGATGTGACAGGTAAGCAGTCCCACGCCCGCGCGCAAACAGGCTTTGGCGCTTAATACGGCGGCGCCCATTTTACCATAACTGCCGGCAATAAGCAGTGCATGACCATAAGTACCTTTGTGGGCAAACGGCTGGCGGGGCCGGTAAATGGTTTGCATGATATCCCGGTCGGACAGGTGATATCGTGCAGGCGTTTTCGTTATATACTCCGGATGCAGTCCTATGGGCAGTATATGCACTTCGCCGGTACAGGCGGCATTTTCCGGTAAGAGGAATGCCAATTTATAAAATTCGAAGCTCAGGGTATGATGTGCTTGTACGACGGTTGCCTCCGGATGACTTTCATCGGCGATCAGGCCGGAAGGCATGTCTATGGCTACGATGGTATGCTGGGCGTGTTGATCATTGATGTGATGCACCAGTCCGGCTACCCAGCCTTCAAGAGGCCGGCTCATACCTGTACCAAAAATAGCGTCTACTATGACCGCGTTAGCGGGGAGGGTAGGGAAGTCGGATACATCTCCTATATCATATATTCCAGCCGGATATTGTTGTTGCAGTATTTGTAACTGGTGTTGCTGATCAGCACTGGATTTGGGGCTATGCTGCACCATGCCGGTATACACTGTGTAGCCATGATCGAGCAATAAACGGGCGATGACTAATCCATCTCCCCCATTATTTCCTTTTCCGCAAAAAATATAAACAGGGTGACGAGGGGAGAAATGATCTTCCAGCCACGCAGCGCACCGGCCTGCGGCTCTTTCCATCAGGAGAACACTGCTGATAGGTTCATGAGCAATCGTGAAAGCATCGGCCTCCCTGATTTGTGCTGCTGAGAAGATTTTCATGCCCGATAGTTGAGCATTAAAAATACTTCAAAATAAGGAACATAAAAAAACGGACCATGCTTGCCTCATGATCCGTTTGTAGATGAAGTGGTTGCCTGGTTTAGAAAGTATACCGGGCAGACACACCGCCAATCTCCTCACCCATATAGTTGGTGGGTCCAACAAACTGTACGTAAGGTTTCAGATCGGCACTGATGTTTAAAGGAAATTTCTTGAAAGTATATTCGATACCAATGATAGCATCCAGACCTGGAGATACATACGTACCGTTTTTATAGTTTTTGTCTTCGTAACGGCTCCAGTCGTAATCCCGACGGTCGTAGAAGCCCAGGTGCGCACCACCACCGGCATACATGTTCAGCTCGGGCATACCGATATTCCAGTTGTATTCATACAAACCGGTAATCGTCAGGTTATTTCTGTGTGAGTGGTTTGTCGTAACCAGGCCTTCAATAGCATGAGGTCCCTGGATAAAATGTCTTACGGTAAAGCCCACTACCCATGGGTTTAAACGTACACCCAGCGCAGTTGTATAGTTAGAAGGATCGCTGTTGCTGTAACTCTTTTTCTTTTGTGCGTTGGCCTGACTCGCAAGGATGGCAATAAGGCTGAAAAGTAACACTACTTTTTTCATAGATGTGTTGTTTGAATTGATACTGTAAAATACACGTTAAGAAACGTTGGCTTTTTTCTCTAAAGTATATATGGACGACGAAAATAAAATCACGGTTGCTTTACAATAACAATGCCAACTGGCTTCAATAAGCGAAGAAAAATAAATCCGGCGATGCCTGCGATGAGAGAAGCGGCTATCACGGAAATGATGGCAATGATTTGTAATTCCCGCTCTGTATAGGCCAGCGAAGAAATAAATATAGACATGGTAAATCCTATACCAGCAATGAGGCCCACGCCGATTAGCTGCAGCCAGCCTGCTTTTGAAGGTAATGAAGCCAATTTTAATTTTACAGCTAGAAAAGAAAGCGTGAAAATACCGAGTGGTTTACCGAGTACCAGACCAGCTATCACTCCATAACTGATGTTATTATGCAGTGCGCCTGCAATGTCGGAAGGCAATTGTATGGCGGTATTGGCCAGGGCAAAGATGGGCATGATCACAAAATTTACGGGATCATGTAAGTCATGTACGAGGTCAGCAATTTTCTGCTGTGGAATACAAAATGCCAGCAGTACGCCTGCAATGGTAGCGTGTACACCGGAATTAAAGAGACAGTACCACAACACCAGTCCGGGTATATAATAGAAGATCAGTCGCTGTACTTTCAAAAAATTCAGCAGTAGTGGAATTAAAAATACACCCCCACCGATCAGGAGATATTTTACATCGAGGTGAGGCGTATAGAAGATAGCAATGGTCAGGATGGCGCCGAGATCGTCGATGATGGCCAGAGCCATCAGGAATATTTTCAAGCCTACCGGTACCCTTTTGCCCAGCAGGGATAGTATACCCAGGGAGAAGGCAATATCAGTGGCCATAGGGATGCCCCAGCCATGGGCATGGGGTGTATTGTTATTGAAAAGGGAGAAAATCAACGCAGGAAACAGCATACCGCCAATGGCGGCCAGTACCGGCAGGATCGATTTTCTGAAGGACGACAATTCTCCTACCGTGAGTTCCCGTTTTATTTCCATGCCTACCAGGAAGAAGAACAGCACCATCATGCCGTCGTTTATCCATAACAGATAGGAGTTGGGCAGGTGGAGGGAGCGGTATTGGTAATGATGTCCGCCGGCAGGGTCAAAGAGGTTATTCCAGAATCCTATATAATCCGCCTGCATGCCTGAATTGGCCAGTACCATAGACGCGATGGTGCATACAATGAGTACAATGCCTACCGCACGACTGTCTTTTAAAAACGTATGAATAGGGGAGATCAGTGTTTTGCGGATGATGTCAATAGAATTCCGGATCACGTTTATCAGTTTTAGTGAGAAGATAGCAAGGGGATGAAATGAAATTGGAATTTGTTCCTGTAAAGTATACATATCTGTTAGTCAGATAGTTTAAGTTACCGGCCCAAATTCCAATTTCGGGAGCACTCCCTATGCTTATTGCATTAACTCGTACTTACTTTTCGGTTGCCGTTTGATGTCCCATTTAAAGTTTTCTAGTTGTAGCTGGTCCATTGGGCGTTTGGTAAACGGATAGTTTGTGCCGTCTACATCTTTAAACAGCGATACTTTGTATACTTCTCCTTTCCGGAAGAAGATATCAATATACGCGCATTGGGCTTTGTTKACGCTCATATAGGCGCCGCCGTTATCTTTAATATAGTTAATAGTTTCGGCATTTCCTTCCACGTGCATCCAGTCGAGTGTTTCATCTTTCACATAGCCGGTGATGGTAGTGCCTTTGATCTGGTTAAACATACCAGGTCCGGCTTCGTTGATGATGAAGCCATTATTTTTCAGCAGCATTTTATTGGCTGTCTGGTTTTTGGTAAACATCAGGATGGTGTCTCCACTCAGCTGGGTGGTGTTATTAGACCAGATTACCGGGTTGTAGAAGAGGCGGAAGGTGGAGTCTTTTGAAGAGTAAAACACACTATCAGCCACCGCTTGCAGGGAATCTGAGAACACTCTTACGTTGTGGTAAGCCAGGATATATCGTTGATCTGCTGTGTCTTTTGGAACGGTGAGCGCCACGCTGTCGGCATGATGTTTAATGCCTGGCAGGGAGTCGCTTATTGTTATTATTKGCAGCGGAGCGATCTTCACATTTTTCACCAGGGCGGTATCGAGTTTCTGTCTGGTTTTGGTGAGGGCGCTATCGGCCATGAACATCATCACGTTGCCGGCAACCGTCTGCTTTTTGGCAATGGAGTCGCCTTTGGTGACGGGTGAAATGGTAGCGGTGAATTTCTCCGGCGGTCGTATGGTTTTGATGCTGCGGAGGTTTTTGGTAGGCCCGTCGGGGATGCGTTTGAGTCCGGCCACGGAGGGGATAGAGAGGCTGTCGCCCGGCTTGATAACACCTGAAAACAGGGTATCGGCGGCCATGTACAGGGTATCTTTATTTTTCTCCATGATCAGCAGTGGTTTCTGCGTGGCAAGGATCGTTTTTTCGCGTTGGTTGGCGATGCCTTTGTTGGCCAGCAGTGACATTTTGCGGGCAGTATCTCTGTACACCATGTTACCGGTGGCGTAGGCCATACCAGTTGCTTTATCCATTTCAATATTATCAGCGGTAATGGTGCTGGTACTATCTTCTATGGTAGGGCGGCTACCGAAATTGCCATAGCCTTTTTCCGTATCATAGTAACCACTGGTAGCATACATCGTGCTTTTGTCGTTATTGTTGATGGTGGTAGGAGCTATGATGTTGGCTATTTTGGTGCCGGTATTATACATTAGTTCGCTGGTGCTGAGGGTATATTCCGGATCAACCAATAGTACATTGCGGATGAAGTGCATGTCTTTCGGTTCCGTGTAATAGTATCCTTCATCGCTGGTGAGCACACTTTTGCCGTTTACCAGGCGGCCTCCTTTTGTGTAGGAGCCTATTTTGGCGTTCATATCGTACTGTAATTCGGGGCCGGTGATAGTTACTTTCCCATCGGTTAATTTGGCGTTATCCTGTAACAGGGCGATGCGGGTATTGGCGTCGTAGTTCAGGTAATTACCGTAGATGTGTACACTGTCGGCCTGGTTGATATGAATATTACCGTAGGCGTCTATGACATTGGTTTTATTGTTTTTGATGGCGCTGTCGCAGTTAAACAGGGTAGATCCCTGTTTGAATATGGCGCCGCCAACGAAGCGGGTCATGCTTACAGAATCGCGTTCATACATGATGAGGGTATCCGCATGAATGATTTCAATAACAGATCCGGTTTTCGGAGCTGGTTTAGCCGGAAACTGGGCGCTGGCCGAGTATGCCAGCAGGCATATCACGGCCAGAAAAATCCCTGATTTTATGTATCGATGCATTGATTCTTATTGTTGTGCCGCTGCTGTATCAGAAGGTAACGGCTTCGTTTTATCTTTTTTGCCGAAGAGGGAGAAGTGTACATAGCGTTTAGGATTGACGCGGAGGTCTTCCAGCAGCTTATTCAGGTTTCCGAGGGAATACTGAAGATTGTTATACACTTTTTTGTCGTTCAGCAACATGCCGGCAGTGCCATCTGTGGTATTCAGTTTGGCAATGGTCGCATTCAGGTTAGTAGCGGTTTGCTGTAACTGTTGCAGTGTTTTATCGATATTACCTTTTGCCAGTGCATCTGTTGCTTTCTGGGCGTTGTCGAGGATACCGGTAATTTTTGCGTTGTTATCTTTCAGGTTACCGGTAACCGCTGCCAGGTTGTTGAATGTTTTCTGGATATTACCTGAATTAGGGTCCAGCATACCATTCAGGGAAGCGGAAGTGTGCGTAAAGTTACGCATGGTGACATTCAGGTTGCGGATAGCGTCCTGGAGATTTCCTTTTGCGGTGGTATCCAGGATAGCATTCACAGACATTAATACAGAATCGATATTAGAGAGGGTCCCTTCCAGTTTTTTTACGAGCGGGCTGAGTTGTTCTTTCAGCGCGTCTGTCATGGAGCCGTCTACAGCTGCGTAGATGGTATCGCCGCTTTTCAGATATTCGCTGGCGTTACCCAGGTCCATCTGTACAGTTTTGGTACCCAGCAGGTCGCTGCTGATGCGGGCAACGGAGTTGCGTGGAATTTCCACTTTTTTGGTAATAGTGAGGGTAACGAGGATGCGGGAGGCGTCGTTATCCATTACTTCGAGGTTGGAAACACTACCTACTATTAAGCCATTTACCTGTACGGCATTGGCTGGCTGTAAACCATTTACCTGTTTATATACAGCATAGATGGTTTTGTTATGTGAAAAAAAGCTTTTTCCTTTCAATAAATTAAAGCCCAGCACAAGTAAGGTTATACCCAGCACCGTTAATATACCAACTTTGGTTTCATTAGATAATTTGAGCATGAGATTCGTATACGTTCACGCAAAAATAATCAAAAAGCATGCACGGGGAGTGATCGGAAAAAAATGTTGCTAATAAAAAAGCGGAAAGGGGGAAAAGAGTGGGGGGGAATTGGGGAAGAGGGCGGGGACTAGCAGGAGGTAACAAAAGCGTCTTTGAATCCTAGTTTACGGGCCTTACGCAGGGCTCCGGAGGCTTGCTGGTCTGTTTTGAAGCGTCCCCAGATATACTTGTTCAGTTTTTTTTTATTCATGACTATCTGTTGGCGATTGATATCACCATGGAGCTTCCTGAAAATGGAAGCTCCTGGTTTATATAATTTATCTGTTATCAGCAGTTGCACGCAGTAGCTATCGGCAGACTGGGGTTTGCCATTGGCTCCTTTGCCTGACAGTGCGACGGCATGAGAACTTTTGTTTTTAGAAGAAATACGGGTAGTAGACGGTTGGGAGTTGCGGTTGTTGGTGAACCTGTCGAGTTCATCACGGTAACGCTTAATCGCTTTATAGATACAGTTAGCCAGTTCTGTTTGTCCATTGCTGGAGTTGAGGTAATCTTCCTCTTCCGGGTTACTGATAAATCCAAGTTCTACCAGTACACTAGGCATAGCGGTGGCAGATAGTACCCAGATACCTTTTTCATTTCTTTGTCTTGCTCCGCGGCTGATACGTCCTACACGGGTAAACTCGTCTTCAATCAGGGTAGAGAGCCGGAGGCTTTGATCKAAGTAGGAGTTTCTCAGGGTATTGAGCAGGATGAATGTTTCCGGGTCATCGCCAATCAGTTGTTTACTTTCTTCTGAGTTGTCGTCCAGTACGATCACGGAATTCTGTTTCAGGGATTCCATTTTCGCGTTGTTCTTACTGGTAGCCCATATATACGTTTCCGTGCCTTTGGCATTGCTGGGGTAGTAGGCATATATGGGTTGTTTAACGGCTATTTTCCGTTTTCCTTTCTTGCGGTATACGGTTTTATAGTCTACCACTTTACGGATCTTACCAGTTGAGTTACAGTGAATAGACACGAATAATTCGCCTTTGTTGTCGTTGGCGATCTGGGCTTTTACGCGGGGATCGTCGAAACGGTCGGTTTTTCGTGTATACACTACCTTTACATCGGGCATGTTTTCTTCGAGGATTTTACCCAGCTTGAGGGCTACTTCGAGGGTTACCTGTTTTTCGGTAGAGTAGCTTCCTTTAGCGCCAGGGTCTGTACCACCGTGGCCGGCATCAATCACAATCGTTCGTATAGGCTTATCCTGTTTAGTGGAAACGGGATTATTTTTGGCCTGAATAAAAAAGGTACAGGTGAATAGTGTTCCCAGTCCTAAAATCCAAAATCGGTTCCAGCGCATGATTCTCATTTTAATGGGTGCTGTTTATCACAAAAAATAAAAAAATAAGTTTATCTGTTAAATTAATCATTGGCTTACTCCATGTGAGTTTGCGCCATTTTTCCACATATCCTTTCTTCAACATTACAAGTTACCATTTGTAATAAATTGTATAATTTCTTGTAGGTTTGTGGCCGCCATAACACATGAACGCTAGCTACAAAAATAATTATAAAAAGTTTTTTCGACATACATACCTGGTTTTTGCCGGTATGTTTATTGCCATTCCCTTTATTATAGATGCAGTTGCAGGCTCCAGGCCACATGCAACTTCGTTTTTTAACAAAAGTTTGGCAGATACCGTTCCGGTAGTCCGCAAAGATACCGGTAAAATCAAACGTCCTGCCGTTAAGCCCGCTGCTGCAGCGGATACTAATGTGCTGTCGAAAGCAACCGATACCAGCGGACCAGTCACCGTGGACACGCTTTATGTTCCAAAGATATCAAAAGACACGCTGGATGCGCCGGTTACTTATAAAGCCAAAGACTCCATTATCCTGATGGTGCCTGATAAGCGCTTTTATTTGTATGGTGCTGCCAACACAAAATACAAAACCATTGATTTGACGGCCGAAAAAATGAATTTCGACCAGGAAACCGGTACACTGGAGGCTACTAATGCCAAAGATACTGCCGGCAAACTGTTTGGCGGCCCTGTTATGAACGATGGCGGCCAGAGCTTCGAATCAGATACCCTCCGGTATAATTTTACTTCCCAGAAGGCAAAGATCTACAATACACGCTCCCAATACGGAGAAGGCTATATTCACAGTGCACAAACCAAAAAAGCGGCTGATAATACCATCTTCGGTTTTAAGAACGGTTATACTACCTGTAACCTGGATACCCCGCATTTCAGTTTCCGGGCCCGCAAAATAAAGGTTATCCCTGATAAATTGGTGATTTCCGGACCAGCTAATCTGGAAATTGAAGGAATTCCGACGCCGTTGTTCATCCCATTCGCCATTTTCCCTATTACACAAGGGCAACGGTCGGGCATCTTGCCGCCACAGTATGTGGTGAATCAACAAAAAGGGATTGGACTTGAAAATGGTGGATACTATATTGGTTTGGGCGATAACTTCGACCTCACCATGCGTGGGGATGTGTATTCTTACGGTAGCTGGAGCCTTACGGGTAGCCCTACCTATCGCAAGCGCTATAAGTACAGTGGGGGCCTTAACCTGAGCTTCGCCAATACCCGCTTTGGTGACCCGGCGGTGAAGTCAGAGTTCAGTACTTCCAAAGATTTCCGCGTAACCTGGAACCACAGCATGGACAGCAAAGCCCGTCCTGGTGTGAACTTTGGCGCTGCAGTGAACTTCGGGACCTCTTCTTATAACAGGTACAATGTGTATGATTATAATACGCGTGTTAATAATAACATCGGATCATCTATCACGTTTTCGAAAACATGGGTTGGAAAGCCTTATAACCTCAGCTTAGGTTTGAACCACTCTCAAAACCTTAGCACCCGCGATGTATCGGTTTCTTTCCCGGATGGAACGTTTACCGTGAATACTATCTATCCTTTCCAACGTAAAGAAATGATCGGTAGTCCGAAATGGTACGAGAAAATTGGTATTTCTTATAACACGGTACTGCGTAACCAGGCCAACTTCAAAGATTCGCTCTTTGGTAAGCAAGCCATGTTTGATGCGATGCAAACCGGTATGCAGCACAATATTCCGATCTCCTTTTCTATTCCGGTGTTTAATAAGGCCTTTACGTTGTCGCCGGGTATTAACTATAGCGAATACTGGTATACCAAGAAGTTTAATCGTACCTGGAATCCCAATAAATTCAATCCAGGTACAGGAACCAACGGTGCAATTGATACTGCTTATCAGGCTGGATTCTTTACTGCGCGTGACGTGAGCACCAGTTTGGCATTGTCTACTGCGGTATATGGTATGTATGCATTCAACAAAAATTCCAAGATAAAGGCTATCCGTCACGTAATGCGTCCTACGTTGAGTGCCAGCTTCCGTCCGGACCTGAATCCAAATCTCTATAAGCTATTACAATACAATAATGCAGGGGATAAGTCCATGGTATCCGTGTATGATGGAGCTATTATTGGCGTACCTTCTTCCGGTTCCTTTGGTGGTTTGAACTTTGGATTGGATAACAACCTTGAAATGAAGGTGTATTCGAAGAAGGATACCACTGGTAACCATGAACGAAAAATCAAGCTGCTGGATGGTTTCGGTATCAATGGCAGTTATAACCTGGTGGCTGATTCCTTTAAGCTGTCGACCTTCAGTCTGTACGCCCGTACTAACCTGTTCGATAAGCTGAACATCTCCGCCAGCGGTAATATTGATCCATATCAGACAGATGCACGTGGTCGTCGCCTTGATAAATACGTATGGCAGAATGGAAAGATCTCTCTGGGACGTTTAACGAATGCAAGTATTTCGATGAGTACGTCGTTCCAATCGAAGGATAAAAAGAGCAAGGCGAAAGAGCAAACCATCGACTCCATACAGAATGCACAGAGCACCGATGCGGCTTTTGCTGCGCAACAGCGGCAGCTGCAAATGGTACGTAACAATCCTGGAGAGTACGTGGATTTCGATATTCCATGGCGGGTGGATCTCTCCTATAGCTTATCCTATACCAATACCATTATCCCGGATTCCGGTGGTGTAGTAAGACGTATTACGCAATATGTCAGCTTTAACGGCGATTTTAGCCTGACGCCTAAATGGAAGATTGGTCTGAACAGTGGTTTCGACTTTACGAATATGCAGATAGCTTATACGAATATGTATATCTCGCGGGATCTGCACTGCTGGCAAATGTCTATCAACCTGATACCGTTTGGTACTTTCCGGCAGTTTAGTATCACCATTAACCCGAAAGCCGGTATTCTGCGGGATCTTCGGATCAACCGATCGAGACAGTTCTACGATTTGTAAGCATAAAGCGGAAAGCCTAAAGCAAAAAGCTATTAAAGCGAATGACATAAGCGTATGAGTTATATATTACTCGCTTATGTCATTCGCTTTAATAGCTTTTTGCTTTAGGCTTTCTGCTTTATGCTTTATGCTTTATGCTATTTGGTATCGTTTGCGATATAATAATCCCACATCTGTTTAAATACTTTTTCCTTAAATGCCGGTAGATCATCTTTGGTAAGACCCGCAGTAGGCATGGGTGGCAGGAAATGATATTCAATCCGATGTGGCCAGGCAAAAAACTTTCTATTTACCGGTAATATCTTTTTTGTGTGAAAAAGCAGCGACGGAATCAGTGGCAGTTGTGTATCAATAGCCAGTGCGAAAGCGCCGTCGTAGAAGGCTTTCAGCGGTTCGTCTGTGCGGTTACGCGTGCCTTCCGGGTATAATAAGATGTGCAGGCCCATTTTAAGGGCTTCTTTCATATCAATTACGCTTTGCTTTCTGCTGGCCTCACTGCTGCGATCTACCATGATGCCCCCTATTTTATATAACACGCTAAAGAGCGGTATTTTGCCCATAGAGGCTTTGGCCAGTGTTTTATTGGCGCCAGGAATTTTAGCAGTAGTAACCGGCACATCTATCAGTGAATTATGATTGCATACAATCACATAGGTTTGTCCGGGAGCAAAATAATTGGTGCCTTTTAGTTTTACGGGGCATCCAATCAGTGGCATATATACTTTCATCCATATCCTGCCGATCGCCAGGAAGCCCCTGGATTTCGTTGGATCTGGCCAGAAGGAGATAATCCAGATAGGGATAAAAACCACCAGCATGGTGCCTGCAAACAACAGCAAAGCCCAGAGGGCATATATTCTGCCGAAGATACTTTTCAACATAGTGTTTGCTTTTAGAGTCTCCAGTCTACTGGTGCAATGCCTGCCTTAGCGAGTATTTCATTGGTTCTTGAAAAATGTCTGCATCCAAAAAATCCTTTATCAGCGCTGAAAGGAGAGGGGTGTGCTGCCTGCAAAATATGATGTTTGGTAGCATCAATAAGGTATTGTTTATCCTGTGCAAACCGTCCCCAGAGCAGGAATACCACGTCTGACCGTTTTTCAGAAATGGTTCTGATAACGGCATCCGTAAAATCGCCCCAGCCTATTTTGCTGTGTGAGGCAGGTTCGCTGGCTCTTACAGTCAGGAAGGCGTTTAATAATAACACACCATGTTCCGCCCATTTAGTAAGATTGCCGCCAGTAGGGATCTCCAGTCCCAGGTCAGTTTTCATTTCTTTGTAGATATTTACCAGGGAGGGAGGAGGCTTCACACCATCTAAAACAGAAAAGCTGAGTCCATGTGCCTGTCCGGGGCCATGATAGGGGTCCTGGCCGAGTATCACTACTTTTACCTTGTCTAAAGGTGTTTTATCGAAGGCATTAAAGATCAGGTTGCCAGTGGGATAAATCACTTTATTCAGGGCTTTTTCATGTTTCAGGAACATGACGATCTGATCGAAATAGGCCTTATTAAATTCATCTTTCAGCGCTTCCTTCCAGCTACTTTCTATTTGTACATCCATAGTATGCAAAACTATATTTAAAGAAAAATTAAATTAAATTTGATTTATTGAGAGAAAATTACATAAATTTGCACTCCCAAAACGAGATAAATATAACGATTTATTTCACACTACAAGGGGAAGAAGATATATAAGTCTCGGTAGCTCAGCTGGATAGAGCAACTGCCTTCTAAGCAGTAGGTCATTGGTTCGAATCCAATCCGGGACACGAAGGACAGATCAGGAATGATTTGTCCTTTTTTGTTTTGATACTTTTAGTTTGTCGATGACATGACAGTCAAGTGTAGAGATTTTTATAGTGTTATATTGAACATGATACTTATCCCAATCAAAATATTGTTGACTTCCATCGTTATTCGTAAATTAAAGGTTTACTATCATCACAACAACATCAAATAACGATTTAATCTAACCTTTTTCGATCCATCATGGCAATTAAAAAATCTGAGTTATATAGCTCCATCTGGGCTAGTTGTGACGAACTGCGTGGAGGCATGGATGCTTCACAGTATAAGGATTACGTATTGACGTTACTTTTCGTGAAATATATTTCAGATAAGGCAAAGCATGATTCAAACTTTGCGATTACCATACCTCAGGGAGCTTCTTTTGATGATATGGTGAACCTCATTGGCACCACTAACATAGGAGATGATATCAATAAAAAGGTTCTCAACAAGATTAAGGAGGCAAATGGATTGAATGACTTTCCTGATTTCAATGATGAAAATAAATTAGGAAAGGGCGCAGACCTGGTGGATACAATTTCTAATCTGATCCGCATTTTTAATGATCCCTCTTTAGATTTTTCTAAAAACACAGCTGAGGGTGATGATATTCTGGGAGATGCTTATGAATACCTGATGCGTCATTTTGCAACCGAATCAGGTAAATCCAAGGGCCAATTTTATACACCAGCGGAAGTTTCAAGAGTATTAGCAAAAGTCATCGGCATTACACCAGAGAACTCAACACGACAAACAACTGTGTATGACCCCACTTGTGGATCTGGATCGCTGTTATTAAAGGTTCGTGCCGAAGCTGGTAAGTCTGTTGATCTTTATGGTCAGGAAAAGGAGATGACCACAGCTAACCTTGCACACATGAATACCATTCTGCACAATGCAGAAACAGCCACTATTATAGCGGATAATACCTTGACGCGTCCTGCTTTCAAGGAAGACGATGGTTCCCTGAAGCGTTTTGATTATGTAGTTTCCAACCCGCCGTTTTCTTTGAAGAGTTGGAGTAATGGAGTGAAAGTGGATAATGATGAATTCGGAAGATTTGAATTAGGTGTACCTCCTGAGAAAAATGGGGATTACGCTTTTTTATTACATATACTGAAGTCGTTAAAGGCTACAGGTAAAGCAGCGGTGGTATTACCTCATGGTGTATTATTCCGGGGAAATGCCGAAGGTGAAATTCGAAAGAATATCCTGAAAGAAGGATATATAAAAGGCATTATCGGGTTGCCGCCTAACCTCTTTTACGGTACCGGTATTCCTGCCTGTATCATCATTCTTGACAAAGAAAAGGCAGCTAATCGTAAGGGCGTTTTTATGATTGACGCCAGCAAAGGGTTTGCAAAAGATGGTAATAAGAATCGCTTAATGGAGCAGGATATACGAAGAATTACGGATGTATTTACACAGGAGCTGCAGGTGCCTAAATACAGCAGGATGGTTCCGATGAAGGAAATTGCGGACATTAAAAATGATTACAACCTTAACATACCACGTTATGTAGATACGCAGGAAGCGGAGGATATTCAGAGCATTTCTGCCCATTTATTTGGTGGAATTCCACAGGCAGATATTGATGCGATGAAGGTATATTGGGAAACTTTCCCTCAGTTAAGAGTGGATCTTTTTGATTCATTACGGGAAGGTTTTTTGAAGCTGAAAACATCGCCAGCGGAGATAAAGAAGACGATTTTCGAACATCCTGAGTTTACGGCATTTCATCGTCAGGTGCATGCGCAATTTGATGGTTGGTTAAATATTCAATCMCAGAGTTGGGAAGTTATGGAGCAAGGGGTACATCCCAAGGAAGTTATTGCCTCCATGGGTGAAAGTTTGTTAGTTGCTTTCAGAGAACACAAACTGATAAACAACTACGATCTCTATGAACGCTTAATGCAGTATTGGAATGAAACCATGCAGGATGATGTGTATTCCATTAGTCTGGATGGCTGGAAAGCTGGTAATGAATACCAGCGGTTGGTAATAAAGGGGAAGAGAGGTAAAGATGGCAAAACTGCAAAGGATAAGGATATTCCGGGGCTTGCAGGTATTGAGGGTCGGATGATTCCTCCCACTTTATTGGTTGATCTCTACTTTGCTGGAGAAAAGAAACTTATTGAAGAAACGGAACAGTCAATAGAGCACATGAGTTCCCGTATAAAAGAAATCGAGGAGGAGAATTCGGGAGAGGATGGTTTGTTTGGGGATTTAGAAAAAGTGAATGCGGTGGAGGTAAATAAGCTCCTGAAGGCAAGGAAAAAGGAAACCAAGGGGGTGTTGGTTTTTGAGGGAGAGGAAGCAGTTATATCGGAGGAGGAGTCTGAAATAGTAATATTGGAGGAGTACCTGATGTTGACGGAGAAAATCAAAGAAGCTAATAAGGAAGTACAAACTTTAAATAATGCTTTAGAGAGGAACGTAATGCTGAAGTATCCTGCGTTAAGTGATGAAGAAATAAAGAAGGCTGTCATCCAATATAAATGGAAGGCGTATTTGCAAGGTGCGCTTACACAGGAATTAGATCGTGTTAGTCAGAATTTAAGTCAACGTATTAAAGAGTTAGCGGAACGGTATGCAATTACTTTAGAGGCATTAAATGCTGAGGTGGGTATTGCAAGTGAAAAGGTAAAACAACATTTAGCTAAAATGGGATGGTCATGGTAAAAGTTGGATATAGGCAGACGGAGATTGGAGTGATTCCGGAGGATTGGAGTGTTAAAAATGTGTACGAGATTGCTGAAATTAAAACAGGTGGTAGAAATACGCAGGATCGTGTAGAAAATGGTATCTACCCATTTTTTGTTCGGTCTCAAATTGTGGAAAGAATTAACTCTTATTCGTTTGATGGCGAGGCTGTTTTGACCGCGGGAGATGGAGTTGGTGTTGGTAAAGTCTTTCACTACATCAATGGAAAATTTGATTATCACCAGAGGGTTTATGCAATTACAAATTTTCAAAGTATCGTTAATGGATATTACTTCTTTAAGTATTTTCAAAATAACTTTTTAGAGAGAATTTCACAGATGACAGCTAAGTCATCTGTAGACAGTGTTCGTATGGATACTATTGCGGAGATGAAAATACCTATTCCTCCTTTGGCTGAACAAGAAATTATAGCCAAGGTTCTGAGTGACACTGATACATGGATTGCATGCCTCGAGAAGTCAATAGCAAAAAGCCAATCTATTAGACATTGTGCATTACAAGACCTATTTACGAAACCTGTTAGTAATGGAGTTCCTGGCGATTGGGAAATTAAGAAGATCGGAGAGCTGGGCTTTTTTTTTCCAACTAATTCACTGTCCCGAGATAATCTGAATTATCATGAAGGGCAAGTTTATAATATACATTACGGAGACATCCACACACAATTTAAAACTCATTTCAATATTGATAATGAGAACGTCCCATTTGTGAATCCAGATATGTCGCCCGCCAAATTTTTATCCCATTGTATTGAAGGAGACCTTGTTATTGCAGATGCTTCTGAGAATGAAGAAGATATTGGGAAGGCTATAGAAATCAGTTGCATAGGTGATAAACAGATTGTATGTGGACTTCATACAATTCATTTTAGACCATTGCCTGGAGTGTTTTTTAAATCATACTTAGGATATGTGTGGCAGACCTCTTATCTGAAAAGACAAATACTAAAAGAGTCACAAGGGACAAAGGTATTGGGCATTTCAACAGCAAGATTGAAGGATGTTATTATCCCTATTCCGCCCCTTTCCGAACAAATTCGCATCGCCAATATCCTTTCCGATATGGACACTGAAATTGAATCATTAGAAGCACAATTAGAAAAAGCCCAACAAATCAAACAAGGCATGATGCAAGACTTGTTGACTGGCAGAGTAAGATTGGTATAATATTAAGTTTATATAGCTATTAAAATAGACGAAAACGTTGCAAGACTTATGCCCTAAGTAGGCGCGCCCTTTTATAAATGTCCACCTGAAAAATGTACTGATATGGTAAACCCTGTAGAACGCCTAACCCAGAATCGCGTTATTAAGTTATTTACGGATCAATTAGGCTACAAATATTATGGCAATTGGGAAGATAGAATAAATAACAGCAATGTGGAACGGGATTATCTCCGGGCTTTTTTACTGAAGCAAGGATATGCCCCGGTATTAGCGGATAAGACAGTTGCAGAGGTATACCAGCTAGCTACTTCAAATAATGGTAATCTTTATGATCGTAATAAAGCCATGTATTCATTATTACGATATGGCGTAAAGGCCCGACCTGACTTAGGGGAGCAATTTGATACGATTTTTCCTATTGACTGGCTACATCCGGAACGGAATGATTTCGCCATTGCCGAGGAAGTGACATTGAATAACAGAAAAAATAACCGGCGTCCGGACATTGTATTGTATGTGAATGGGATCGCATTGGGGGTATTGGAATTAAAGCGAGGCACAGTGGATATTGCGGAAAGTGTGCGTCAGAATATTTCTAATCAGCAGGAAAGTTTTAGCCAGGGATTCTTTACTACTATTCAACTGATAATGGCTGGTAATAATACCCAGGKGCTCCGCTATGGGACAATAGAAACTCCTGAAAAATACTATCTCAACTGGAAGGAGGACGAAGAGGATGACAATGGTTATAAACTTGACAAATATTTACGGAAGCTTTGTGATAAGGAACGTCTGATTGATATCATTTACAACGGTGTTATTTTCGATGCTGGCATTAAAAAGCTCCCGCGTCCGCATCAATATTTTGGCCTAAAGGAAGCGCAGCCATTTATCCGCCGGGAGGAGGGAGGTATTATATGGCAAACACAGGGCTCTGGGAAGTCATTGATGATGGTAATATTGGGTAAGTGGATTTTAGAGAATATTCCGAATTCCCGTTTGGCGATACTCACAGATCGTACCGAACTCGATGATCAGATAGCACGCGTGTTTGGTGATGTTGGAATTAGTATTTCCCAGGCAGGATCAGGTAAAGAACTCATGAAGTTTTTGCAGGCATCAACGCCAAGTGTTATCTGTTCCCTGATTCACAAATTTGGGAATAAGTCAGAGACAGACTATGAGACATTTATAAAAGATTTGCGGGATAATCCTGTACAAACTTATGGGAAGATTTTCGTGTTTGTGGACGAATGTCACCGTACCCAAGGAGGAAAATTGAATGAGGCAATGAAAGCTGTTCTTCATAACGCTGTGTTTATTGGGTTTACCGGCACGCCATTGTTAAGAGCAGATAGGAAGACGACCATGGATATATTTGGTCGCTATATTCATACTTATAAATTTAAAGAGGCAGTGGATGATGGTGTGGTAAAGGATCTTGTTTATGAAGGCCGCGCGATAGATCAAAACCTTACCTCTCAAACTAAAATTGATCAATGGTTTGATGCTAAAACCAAGGGGCTTAACGACTTCCAGAAGAACGAGCTGAAAAAGAAATGGGGCACTATGCAAAATGTTCTTAGTTCGAAAAGCCGGATGGAGAAAATTGTTTCAGATATTATCCTCGATTTCAGTACTAAGCCCCGGTTGTTATCCCAGATGGGAAATGCTATTTTAGTCGCAGGGAGCATCTATGAGGCTTGTAAATATTATAATCTCTTTTTACAGACAGAACTTAAGGGCAAATGTGCCATCATTACGTCTTATAATCCGCAAGCAAAAGATGTATCTAAAGAAGACACGGGGGCTAATACAGAAACAGACAGAGAATATATATATAAGACTTATGAGGAGTTACTAAAGCATGTAACGGTAACCGGAAATAAATCTAAAACGGAAGCCTACGAAACACAGGCCAAAGAAAAATTCCGTAAGGAACCTGCCAAAATGAAGTTATTGATTGTGGTTTCAAAACTGCTGACAGGGTTTGATGCTCCTCCATGTTCCTATATCTATATAGATAAAAAGATGCAGGATCATACATTGTTTCAGGCTATTTGCAGGGTTAACAGGCTGGATACCGATGATAAGGATTATGGGTACATCGTGGATTATATGGAGTTATTTGGTAAAGTAACCGATGCCATTGACGTATATACCTCAGAGCTGGATTGTGAAGGATTTACTGAGGAAGAAGTGAAGGTACAACTGAAAGATAGGATCAAAATTGCTACCGATCGCCTGGAAGTGGCATTGGAAACACTGGAAGCAATATGTGAAAATGTACCATTGCCTAAAACAGATTTAGAGTTCATCCAGTTTTTCTGTGGAAATGTTGAAATCGAAGAGGATCTGAAAGCAAATGAGTATAAGCGGATGGCATTATACAAGGCGATTGTAGAATATATCCGGGCATATGCTAACATGGCCACAGACTTTGAGTCCGCTGGATATAGCCCCGCCAAAATTCAACATTTCAAAGACCGGTTGGAACATTATCTGAATGTAAGAGAAGTGATTAAGCTGGCAAGTAAGGAAATCATTGATTTAAAAGCCTATGAAGCAGATATGCGGTTCCTGCTAGATACTTATATCCGGGCGGAGGATGCGGAATCTATTTCACCGTTTGAAGATATATCGCTATTGCAGTTGATGAGCCTGGATATGGATAAGGCCATTAATAGTATGCCCAAATCGACGAGGCGGAGTAAAGAAGCCATGGCCGAAACAATGGAGAATAATGTGCGTAGCAAAATTGTGGAAGAACATTTGCGTGATCCTAAGTACTTTGAACAAATGTCAGTGTTGCTCAAAGAATTGATTGAAGCACGCAAAAGAGATTTGATATCTTATCAGGAATATTTGAAACAAATGGCCGAACTTGCACGTAAAGTAGATACAGGTAAAGATGATGATGTTCCTGTGTCTATTAATACGCAAGGAAAATTGGCCATCTTCCATGCGCTTGATAATGACGAACAACTAGCTTTGTCAGTGGATTACGAAGTGCAGGAAGCCAAGCAGGAAGGCTTCAGAGAAAATAAGATGAAAGAACGCAAAGTACAAAATGCTATCAGAACTGTAATACATGATAATGCGAAGGCCGAAGAAATTTACCAGATTGTGAAAATGCATAAGCATGATTATTAGATGAATACAACTGTTATCAGTCTCGCTGAGATTCAAGTGGAGGTTAGGTTTAAGCAAATTAAGAATTTACATCTTAGTGTTTATCCTCCGGATGGAAGGGTAACAGTTGCGTCTCCGGAGTTTTACGATTTGGAAAAGGTGAAGATTTACCTGGCCACCAAGCTATCCTGGATTAAGAAAGAGCGAAAGAAGATACGGGAACAAGCCAGGGAAGCCGAGAGACTTTATATAACTAAGGAAAGTCATCATTTTCTTGGAAAGCGCTATTTACTGGAACTTAAGAGAGGTAGTAAGACCACCATTATATTAAAGCATAGTAAGATAGAGCTTTGGGCACCGGATGATACTACAGTTGGCCAAAAGAGGAGTACCCTATACAGATGGTATAAAAGGGAACTAATTAAGGTTCTTTCGAAATACATTGCACATTACGAAAAGGTAATGCAGATAAAGGTGCCGAAATTCCAGGTCCGTAAGATGAAAACAAAGTGGGGCAGTTGTGCAACAGAAAGTGGTAATATCCTTTTTAATGTTGAACTGGCCAAAAAGCCTGTTAGCTGTATTGAGTATGTTGTGGTGCATGAGTTAGTTCATCTTTTCGAACGGAATCACAATAAAAATTTCGTTATGCTTATGAATAGGTATATGCCCAATTGGCGGATGCAGAAAGCATTGCTAAATCAGCTACCGTTATGATTAATTGGGACTATTTCACTAAGTGTGTAAACTTAAAAATCGGGGGATCAAATTAAAAGTTAGATTCTCACTCTTTTATCAAAAATAGTTAAAAACTGATTTAGGATCATGCCCCAGTTTCTAATGGGCATGGTCCATTTTTTTGATACTTCCCG
>NZ_JBFTLN010000019.1:0-162849 GCF_056396465.1 Chitinophaga sp. 05T412 | reverse complement strand
GGTGAAAACAGCAGCAGCTACAGCTATTGCAGGCGATAGCCTCAAGTACACCATCACTATTACAAATGATGGTCCATCTGATGCGAGTGGCGTGAAGATCAGCGATATCGTTTCTGATACACTCAGTGGTGTAAGCTGGACAGCGAGTACCAGTGGCGCCGCGCAGATAATAGGCAGCAACAGTGGTACAGGTAATGTAACGCTGACGGGCAATATTGCTGCGGGTACTGGTAACGCGATTAGGATTCTGATAGCAGGTAAGATCAATCCTGACTTCACCGGTACCATCACCAATACGGCCAGTGCTACAGATGTAAATAACAATACCACTACCGGCACCGCTACTACGCAAGTGACGGGTAAATCAGCCTTGAGTATCACTAAAACAGGTAGTACAAGCGTGAAAGCCGGTGAGGCTATCCATTATGTAGTGGTTGCGGCTAATGCCGGTCCATCAACAGCTAACGGTATAAACATTACAGACCTGGTACCTGCTACGATAACGAATGTTACCTGGACCGCGGTGGCCAATGGCACTTCGCAATTGACCGGCCCGGCCAGTGGCAGTGGAAACAACGTGTCTGTAAAAGGAAACCTGGCTGCAGGCAATAGTAATACCATACAGGTGAATATCGACGGTATTGTTCCGGCGGATGCTACGGTTACTTCCGTATCCAATACCGCTACACTCAACCCTGGAACAGGCACACCAATTCCTTCTGAGCCGGCAGTTACTATAGTGGTTCCTGCGGTGAAAACATTGGATCTCTCTATTACCAAATCAGGTCCGGCCAGCTTATTCGTGAATGATTCTATTACGTATGAACTCACCGCGCAAAATGCAGGTCCTGCGGCCGGAGACGGTGCTGTTATTACGGATATCCTGCCAGTGGGCATAGATGGTGCTTATGCCGTGGTGACATCACTTACCGGAGGCGCTGCCAACGTACAGCTCACCAATGCCGGTAATGTGGTGAAAGCCTCTATCGGTACCTTCCCTGCCGGTGCAGTTATCCGGCTAATGATACGTGGTAAGGTAACCGGCACAGCCGCCTTGCGTAATCAGGCAGTGATTGCAGCGCCTGATGGATTGGTAGATAATAATCCCGAAAACAATACCAGCGCTACCGTGATTACCGCCATCAACCAGGTGGCCATGGCTGATCTGCAGGTACAGAAGGAACTGCTGAATACTACGCCATTGCAGGTAGGCGGTAAGGCTGAATTTGCGATTACCCTGAACAATGCCGGACCAGTAACTACTACGGGTATCATTGTAAGGGATACACTGAACAGTAATCTGGAAATAGTAAATGGATTTGATGCCTCTACAGGTACGGTAAACTACGATCTAAACACCAGGATAATCATCTGGACACTGGACAGTCTGCGACTCACGCAAACGGCTACACTGAAGTATACTGCAAGGGTTACCAATACCGGTGTAATCGCCAATCGTGCTACTGCTACTGCGCAGGTGCCTGATCCGAATCTCACCAATAACACGGCCTCCAGTAAGGAAATGACCGTAACCGGCGATGATATTCTCATTCCGAATGTGATCACACCAAATGGAGATGGTAAGAATGATAAGTTTGTCATTATCGGTGTTACCAGGTATCCAAATTCTTCCTTATTCATCTATAACCGCTGGGGTAATATGGTATTCCAATCGAAAAATTATCAGAATGAATGGGATGGAAAAGACCTGAATGAGGGTACTTATTACTATATCCTGAAGCTGAATACACCTAATGGAGAAAGGTCCTACAAAGGATGGATTGAGTTATTGAGATAACTAACGCATCAATTGCTTTTTGCTATGATTAAGGATCGTCCCGCCGGGTTAGCGGGACGATTCCTGTTTAATATCGTATTAATAGAAGTTTTGGTTTATATAATAAACTAGTTTACATTTGGTGAGAAATTAATCCCTGGACATGTCGAAATTCAACCTTTATCTATATTTATTAGTATTCGCACCATTGCTATCCTTTGCCCAGCATAAGGTCAGTGGTAAAGTAACAGATAGTAAGAAACATCCTTTACCGGGTGTAAACATCGCTATAAAAGGTTCCTATGATGGAGCTACCACTGCCGCAGACGGATCATTTTCTTTTACCACCACCGCCACCGGTGATCACTTGTTATCCGCTACCCTCACAGGATATCAGGTGCTGGAGTTACAAATAAATACAGACGCTGATCAACAACTGAATATTGTGCTTAAAAGTGCTGTAAATGCACTTCGTGTAGTTACCATATCTGCCGGTAGCTTTGAAGCCAGCGATGATAAAAAAGGTACCGTATTAAAACCACTCGACATTGTGACCACTGCAGGCGCCGGCGCTGATATTGTGAACGCCATCAAAACCTTGCCTGGCGCACAACAAACCAACGATAGAGAAGGGCTGTTTGTACGTGGCGGAACAGGTTATGAAACCCAAACCCTCATAGATGGTATGTTGGTAAGGAATCCTTTTTCCTCCAGCTTGCCGGATATCCCGGGCCGTGGCCGTTTTTCTCCTTTCCTCTTTAAGGGCACTACCTTCAGTAGCGGTGGTTACTCTGCACAATACGGGCAGGGATTGTCTTCCGCATTGATCCTGGAATCAGTCGATTTACCGGAGCGTTCTTCTTCCTCTGTAGGGTTATCTGTGATCGGCGCCAGCGCAGGATTGGATAACCTGTCGAAAGACAAAAAAACTTCTTATGGGGTAGAAGCCGACTATACGAATCTATCTCCCTATTTCAATATTTTTAAGCCTAAGCAAACGCCCAATCTGGGACCGGAAATTATAGGTACATCCGTTAACTTCCGCCATAAAACCTCCAGAACAGGGATGCTTAAATTTTATGGCTATGGTAACTGGACGAAGATGGGATTCGATAAAAACAGCCTGGAATATCCGGGATATACAGAATCCTTTAAACTGCATAACCATAACTTCTATACGAATCTTACTTATCGGGAAAATATCGGAAACGACTGGCACCTGTATCTGGGAGCGTCTTTCAGTTCCAACCTGGATAATATAGAAGCAGATACCCTACACAAAAATCTGCTGCCAACCCTGATCAAGGGACAATCTGATCTGAGTCAGACAAAGGTGATGCTCTACAAGAATCTGGGACAATTTTCTGTGATTCGTTTTGGTGGAGAGTATCAGTACGCGGTAGAGAAATCAGCGTTTAATGGTAACAACGCCAATTACGTAGACAACTACACCGCTGCTTTTGCAGAAGGCGATATCTATTTCACGCCCAGCTTTGTAGGACGCGTGGGTGGCCGTGCAGAGTATACTTCTGTATTGGGAAAAATGAATTTTGCACCTCGTGTATCGCTGGCTTATAAGATGAATAACTATAGCCAGTTTTCTGTTGCCTACGGCGATTATTACCAAAAGCCGGAGCCGCAGTATGTTCGCTTTGATCACTATCTCGGCTATATGAAAGCCACACACTATATTGCCAGTTATCAAAGAGTAGCCACAGATTATACTTTCCGTACGGAGGTGTTTTATAAGAAGTACAGTGATCTGCTGAAAACAGTGCCCGGCTATAACAACAATGGTAGCGGTTATGCACAGGGTATAGAAGTGTTCTGGCGTGATCGTAAAACCTTTAAGAATGTTGACTACTGGATTTCTTATTCTTACCTTGATACCAAACGTGACTACCTGAATTATCCGTTCAAAGTGCAGCCTGACTTTGCCGCTACGCATACCGCCAGCCTGGTGTATAAGCATTACTTTCCGAAGATCACCACCAATCTTGGTTTAACATACACATTTGCCACCGGTCGCCCTTATTATAATCCAAACTTACCGGTGGATAAGTTTATGTCTGAGAAAACGATCACGTATAATGCCCTCGGGGTAAGTGCCAGTTATCTGACTACTATCCGCAAAGCTTTTACCATCTTCGTGATATCAGTTAGTAATGCACCTGGTAACAAGCAGGTATTTGGTTACCACTATTCCTCTGATGGATTGCGCCGGGATGAGATTACACCTAATGTACCGCGGTTTATTTTCCTGGGTATGTTTATGAACTTTGGTATCGACAGAAGACAGGATGTTATTAATAACCTCTAACCACAATAAATATGAAACGTTTCTTTTTAGCTTTTTTAATCGCGGGTAGCTGTACTACCGCTGCCATGGCCCAAAGCGCCCAATACCAGGATGCGATGGTAAAACAAACCGCTGATCTGGATAGTGCCAGTACCTTTACCCCGGATGGGCTGCAACAGAAAAGCAACACTTTCGAGCGCATTGCAGATGCGGAGAAAGTACAATGGTTGCCCTACTATTATGCAGCATATATGCAGGTAATGCAGGCTTTTGCACTGAAAGATAAAAGTCAGGTAGATGCACTGGCAGACAAGGCAGAAGCTAACCTGGATAAGGCAGATGCGTTAAGCCCAAAGAATTCAGAAATTGCCTGCGTTCGTTCGCTGGTAGCTACAGCCAGACTTACAGTTGATCCCATGACCAGAGGAATGAAATATGGTATGGAAGCCGCTGCTCAGCTGGAAGCTGCTAAGACACTGAATCCTGAGAATCCCCGTGTATACCTGTTACAGGGACAATCATTATTATTTACACCAGAACAATTTGGTGGTAGTAAGTCAAAAGCCAAAACTACGTTCGACCTGGCATTGGAGAAATTTGCAGCCTTCAAGCCGGAAAGTAATATTGCACCACACTGGGGAGAAGCGTATGCCCGCAAGCTGTTGGAGGCAAGCCAGAAGTAATTTGAAATTTTATTGTTCAGGTATTTAGTTATTTTGTTGCCATTGGACGAAATCATTGGAACAAAATTGCTAAATACCTGGATAGGTATCTCAGAAAATCATGCTCATGGACTTTAAAGATCTGGACCCCGTACTACATTCACAATTGCGGCTGGCTATTATGTCGATATTAATCAGCGAAGAAGAAGCAGAGTTTACTTTACTGAAAGAGAAAACGAATGCCACCGCAGGTAATTTAAGTGTACAGATTAATAAGTTACGTGATGTAGCCTATATTACTGTTGTAAAGCAATTTAAAGAGAATTATCCTCAAACAATTTGTAAAATAACTGCTGCTGGCAGGAAAGCCTTTGAGAGCTATGTTAGTTCTATTCAGGGGTATTTAAATGCAGGTAAGCGGAAAGCATAAATTTTAGTGAGCTGAAAGCGTAAAGCAGAAAGCAAAAAGCTATTGAGGCGAATGACCTGAGCGAAATTTATATACGCTAAGATCATTCGCCTCAATAGCTTTTTGCTTTCTGCTTTACGCTTTCAGCTTTTATTCTGATGCTAATTCAGTTTTCTTCAGTGGGTTCCGGGTATTTTCTGCGTAGCGCATCCGTTGTTCGAGTATTTCCAGGCAGGTAAAGATGGCTTGTCTGAAGGAATCAGGATCTGCCACATTTTTGCCGGCAATATCGAAGGCGGTGCCATGGTCCGGAGAGGTACGTACAATGCTGAGACCCGCGGTGTAGTTGATACCGTTGCCGCTGGCCAGTGATTTGAAAGGAATGAGGCCCTGGTCGTGGTACATGGCCAGTACGCCATCAAATTGTTTAAACATTTCACGGGCAAAAAATGCGTCGGCGCTATATGGTCCGAAACAGAGGATGCCATTGCCTTTGGCATGGCGGATGGCGGGAACAATTTGTTCTATTTCTTCGCGTCCAATCAGGCCGTCGTCGCCAGCATGTGGGTTAAGGCCCAGTACTGCGATGCGGGGTTGATCTATACCGAAATCTTTTATCAGGCTATCTTTCATGAGTTGCAGCTTGCCAAGGATATTTTCCTTGGTCACATATTTGGCTACATCTGCCAAAGGCACGTGTTCAGTGAGCAAGCCTACGCGCATGTTGTCGGCAGTCATGAACATGAGCACATCCTTTGCCTGGAAAGCATCCCGGAGATAAGGGGTATGACCGGTATAGTTAAAGTTGGCGCTCTGAATATTGTTTTTATGGATAGGAGCGGTTACCAGTCCGCTGATATAGCCGTCCTGCATACATTTGATGGCTACTTCCAGTGCACGGGCAGCGTATTTGCCTCCGGTTTCATTCAGTACCCCTGGTGTAATCTGTACTTCTTCTTCCCAGCAGTTATATACATTTACCTGCTTGTGATTCAGGCGGGTAAAGTCTTTGATGCTCTGGTAATTGAAGTTGTTTTCATTCATCAGCTTCCGGTAAAAGTTGATGGTTTTGTTGGATGCAAAAATCACTGGCGTGCAAAACTCCATCATACGTGTGTCCATAAACGTTTTGATGATAATTTCTGCGCCAATGCTGTTGATATCGCCAATGGTGATACCTATTACCGGTTTGTTGATCTGGGTGGTACTCATGCTGTGTTGCCTCAATGAGGGGCAAATATAAGCATTTAGCTTTTAGCATTTAGGGGTTAGCTTTTAGTAAATGCAGCGGAGAATAACATAATATGATCTTTACTGCATTTACTAAAAGCTAACAGCTAAACCCTAAAAGCTTATCTTTGCATCCTCCATGTATACACTAAAAAAATCTCTCGGCCAGCATTTCCTGACGGATGAAAATATCTCCAGGAAAATTGTGGAGTCGTTACCTGTAACCGAAGGCCAGCAAGTGCTGGAAGTGGGCCCTGGTGGGGGCGCCATCACAAAATACCTGTTGCAGCTGCCAGGCATTCAATTTAAGGCCATCGAGCTGGATACCGAAAAGGTACAGTTCCTGGAAAAAACTTATCCCGATATCAGGGGCAAACTGATCAATGAAAGCATCCTGGATGCAGCATTGCCTTTTGAAGGATCTTTCCGCCTGATCGGCAACTTCCCCTATAATATTTCTACCCAGATCATGTTCAAAGTGCTCGATTGGCGCACCCAGGTGGACGTGGTGGTAGGCATGTTCCAGAAGGAAGTAGCCCAGCGTATTGCAGCCCCACATGGCAACAAGGAGTATGGTATCCTGAGTGTGTTGTTGCAGGCATATTATAAAATTGAATATTTATTTGAAGTACATGAAAACTGCTTCAATCCGCCTCCCAAAGTGAAATCTGCCGTTATCCGCCTGACCAGGCTGGAACAACCAGCGGATATTGCCTCTGAACGCAAATTTTTTGTATTGGTGAAAACAGCCTTCGGACAAAGGCGTAAGCAATTACGTAATCCGCTGAAGACCATGTTTGATAAAGAACTGTTAGCACAGGACCCCATCTTTACAAAAAGAGCGGAAGAGTTGAGCGTGGCCGATTTTGCAGCATTATCCCATAAGATGATATGAGCAGGAAAGTATTAGTTACCGCAAAAACACACCCGTATTTGATTGACCAGCTGGAAGGCAAAGGATTTGATGTTATTTACCAGCCGGCCATTACATATGACGAAGTATATAGTACCATTCATGATTGTGTGGGCCTGATTGTGACTACCCGTATCCGGGTCGACAAGCACATACTGGATCACGCTACTTCCCTCCAATGGATTGGACGCCTGGGCTCGGGCATGGAGTTGATAGATGTGCCTTACGCAGAAAGCAAAGGGATTCATTGCGTGAGCAGTCCTGAAGGTAACCGGGATGCAGTAGGTGAGCAGGCCGTAGGGATGTTGCTTTGCCTGTTGAACAATGTGCTGAAAAGCAGCCTGGAGCTAAGAAATGGCATCTGGGAACGGGACGGCAACCGGGGATATGAGTTGAATGGCAAAACAGTGGGCATTATTGGCTATGGTAATACCGGTAGCACCTTTGCGCATAAACTGCAGGGTTTTGATGTGAATATCCTCGCATACGATAAGTATAAAACCGGTTTTGGTACTGCTGCCGTGAAAGAGGCTACCATGGAGGAGATTTTCCAACAGGCGGATGTAGTAAGTGTACACTTACCATTAACGGCGGAAACAAAACACCTGGCCAATGCAGCGTTTTTTGCTGCTTTTGCGCATCCGGTGTGGTTCATGAATATGGCGAGGGGGAAACTGGTGAATACGCCAGACCTCATTGCGGCGCTGGACAGCGGTGTGATAGCAGGGGCTTGCTTGGATGTACTGGAAAACGAAAAGCCGGATACATATACCGAAGCTGAAAAAGCACAATTAGCGTGGCTGTTGAAGGCGCCTAATGTGGTGGTAACCCCGCATATTGCTGGTTATTCCCATCAGGCGAGTATTAAAATGGCCCGCATTGTATTAGAGAAATTAAACATTTTATAAACCTGTCAAGCAGGTGATGATTTCCGATGTAAATGGTTGATTTTCAATTTATTTATATCGGAAATAAGACCCTTTTTTCTTTATAGGAAATTCATTATATTTGCGATAATACCAGTAAACAACGCTTCTGTGCAAATGGAGGCGTTGATTTTTTTTTCTTATAACCACAAAAAAACACAACAGGTTATGTCTGGCATAAATTACGTTACGAAGGAAACCCTGGATCAGATGATGAGTGAATTGACCCAACTTAAAACCAAGGGTCGGGCTGAAATTGCGCGCGCTATTTCAGAGGCAAGAGAAAAGGGAGACTTGAAGGAAAATGCCGAATATGATGCCGCTAAAGAAGCACAGGGCTTGCACGAAGCTAAGATTGCCGTACTTGAAGGCGCAATAGCTACTTCACGTATTGTGAGTGCAGATTCGATTGATACCTCTAAAGTATCTATTCTGTGCAAGGTAACTATTACCAATGTAGCTAATAAGAAGACAGTTACTTACCAGATAGTTTCTGAAACAGAGGCCGATCTTAAAGCGGGCAAAATTTCTGTTACTTCTCCTATTGGAAAAGGCTTACTAGGAAAGCAAGTAGGAGACGTGGCGGAGGTACAGGCGCCAAATGGACAGATTAAATTTAAGATTGATAGCATTACAGCTTAAGTAGTACTGCTACTTTTTAATGATATTTGTAGGGGTTGCATTCATTTGCAACCCTTTTTATTTTTACTTTGATAATAAGAAATAACGACTATGACCATCTTCACGAAAATCATTAAAGGGGAAATTCCGAGCTATAAGATAGCAGAGAATGAACATTTTTATGCCTTCCTGGATATTTTCCCATTGGTTAAAGGGCATACGCTGGTAATCCCCAAAGTGGAAACAGATAAGTTCTTTGATGTTTCAGATGAGCTGATGAAGGAGTGGCTGTTGTTTGCCAAGCCGATTGCGCATGCTATTGAGAAAGTAGTGCCTTGTAATCGTATAGGCATGAGTGTAGTAGGACTGGAAGTACCACATGCACATATGCATCTCATCCCGATTAACTCAGCAGATGATCTGAATTTTTCCCGTAGTAAGCTGAAGCTGTCTGTAGAAGAATTTAGGGAGATACAGTCACAGATTGTTGCCGCTTTATAATGGTGTTACCGGGGAGGGGGAACGTTAAACCGGAAGCCCACCCCATGTACCGTTTCCAGTTTAATCTGTGGATCTGATTTGAAATGTTTCCGTAGTTTGGTAATGAAAACATCCATGCTACGTCCAAGGAAGTAGTCGTCCTTTCCCCATACATTGGAAAGAATATCTTCTCTTTTAAGTGTTTTATTGGGATTATTACAGAAGTATTTCAACAGGTCGGCTTCTTTCTGCGTCACAGAAATAGATACATCTCCATTGGTGGTAAAGAGACGAAGGTCGTCATAGTCAAAGGTTAGCAGTCCGATAGCAAATTGGTTGGACTTGTCTTTACTACGGCCCATCGTCCGTTTCAGGAACACTTCAATACGGAGTATTAACTCCTGCATACTGAAAGGTTTGCTGATATAATCATCGGCTCCTGTTTGGAGGCCGGCTATTCTGTCTTCTTTTTCATTCTTGGAAGTGAGGAATAATATAGGAACGTGGTCGTTTAGTTCGCGGATTTGCTGCGCCAGTTGTAGTCCGTCTTTTTTGGGCATCATCACATCCAGTAAGCAAATATCAAAAGAGCGTAGCTGAAACTGCTCCCATGCCGCCTGGCCGTCTATACTGTGCACTACATCATAACCCGCTTCTTCCAATCGTTTTTTCGTAACCGCACCAATATTTTGATCATCTTCCACCAATAGGATTCTTGCTTTCATATCTGCCTGATGCTGATTAATATAAAAAAGCTTGTTATATAACCTGTCAATAACAAATGATGGTCACTTTTCATAGTTAAGCTATGATCCGGTCCCCTGCCGGTAGCTTTAAATGGGTTGTTGAATTTCAACCAAAGTAACTACAATTTACGGATTTATGAAATAACCTTTTCGCCTGTTTGTTTTTACCGGCCAATCCTTTCGGGGTGTTGCTGAAGGAATTGATCCCAACCTTTGGCTTTGCTGATTCCAGCCAGCGGATTGGATTCCTGGTAAAAATGGCACACTGCTACCGCCAGCGCATCTGTAGCATCAAGGTAATCAGGACGTTCTGCAATGCTGAGAATACGCTGCAGCATTAACCACACTTGTTCTTTATCTGCGTTACCATTGCCGGTAACGGATTGCTTTACTTTTTTTGGGGAATATTCTGTCACTGCCAGGCCTCCCTGTATAGCGGCCGCAATGGCTACGCCCTGGGCACGTCCAAGCTTGAGCATACTTTGTACGTTCTTTCCAAAAAAGGGTGCTTCAATCGCAAAACTGGTTGGTTTATGCTCCTGTATGAGTTCCTGTACCCTTGTGTGAATCAGTTGTAGTCGTTCATAGTGATCTTTAAATTTGGATAGCTTCAGGACATCCATCTCCAGGAGACGGGCTTTTTTCCCTTCTATAAGTATAAGCCCATAGCCCATTACGAGGGTACCGGGGTCAATGCCGAGAATTATTTTTGACTTGTTTGCCAACCACAGTTTATTTTTGCCAAAATTTGACTATCTGAACAAAAGTACCAAAATAATTCTCAATTACTTATTAGGAGCAGGCCTTTTTAGCTGGTTGGCTTATTCTATCTATTCGCAATTGAAGCATCGGGATAACCTGCAGGTATCCGTTCATCACATGTGGGAAACACTACAGGAGAAAGGCTGGGTGGGGGTTTTCCTGGTAGTGATACTCATGCTTTTTAATTGGGGACTGGAAGCCCGTAAGTGGCAAAAGTTAGTGGCTCCGTTGGAACCGGTGCCCTTTTCAAGAGCCTTCAGTGCTATTCTTTCAGGGGTATCTTTATCCATTAATACCCCAAATCGTGTAGGCGAGTACGGTGGACGCATCCTTTATCTTAAGAATGAGAATAAGCTAAAAGCCATTGCAGCCACCATTGTAGGAAGTTTCAGCCAGCTGATTGTGACTATTATCTTTGGGTTAATTGGTTTACTCTACTATATTAACAACTTCGCGCTGGCAAAGGAGAGCGCTTTCCTGAACGCGTCTCTTTGGCAGAAAATAATCCTTATTGCCGGCATACTTATTTGTGGCCTGACGATATTGTTATATTTTCGGTTACAAATTATTCTGTCTGTATTTGAAAAGGTGCCTTTTTTGAGGAAAGCGAAGGGGTTTGTTCAAATTATAGTTCAGTACTCATCCGGCGAATTGTGTTACCTG
The DNA here is from genome assembly GCF_056396465.1 of Chitinophaga sp. 05T412. Lineage (NCBI taxonomy): Bacteria > Pseudomonadati > Bacteroidota > Chitinophagia > Chitinophagales > Chitinophagaceae > Chitinophaga > Chitinophaga sp. 05T412. The sequence goes on along the minus strand of NZ_JBFTLN010000019.1, from coordinate 151,361 downwards.
TTGCTGCTTTCAGCCTTCCGGTATATAGTCTTCTCGGCACAGTATTTGATTTTGTTGGACGCACTTGGCATGGAGTTTATGTGGTGGCAAGCCTTCTTACTGAACAGTGTAATTTACCTGGTAATGGCTGGCGTTCCTACTATCGCCATCGCAGAATTGGGGGTACGTGGAAAAGTGAGTATCTTTTTCCTTGGTTTGTTGAGCTCCAATACCATGGCTATCATTGCTGCCACAGTAGGTATATGGCTGATTAACCTGGTAGTGCCCGCCGTTTTAGGGAGTGTATTGTTGTTAGGAGTAAAAATTTTTAAGGAAAAATAGCTTCCACCAATGAAGTATCTGCTACTATTTATCTTATGGCTCTCCTGTATTCAACGTGTTGAAGCGCAAAACGATTTTTGCTCCATTCGTAATACCAGCTTTAATGCCGGCGAAAGTATCACCCTGAAAGTATTCTATAACCTTGGTAAAATGTATGTAGGCGCAGGAGAAGCTACTTTTAATGTAGGTCTCGAACACTTCGCCAACCGCGATGTATACCATGTGGTAGGAGATGGTAAAACCTACCGGGCGTACGACTGGATCTTCAGAGTAAGAGATAAATACGAAAGCTATATCGACACTGCCACCCTGCAACCCCTTAAATTTGTCCGCAACGTAAATGAAGGCGGCTATAAAATCTTTAATAACGTGGTGTTTAACCAGGCGGCGCATCAGGCCATCAGTACCAATGGTACCTTTACCGTACCACCTTGTGTACAGGATGTTATCAGCGCTATTTATTATGCCCGTAATATTAACTTCGATAAATACGTTGCTGGTGATAAAATACCTTTCGCCATGTTCCTGGACGACCAGGTATATAATATCTATATCCGATACATGGGAAAGGAAGAGATCAATACTAAATTCGGAAAGTTCCGCGCTATCAAGTTCAAGCCCCTCCTGATCAAAGGAACCATCTTCGAAGGTGGGGAAAAAATGACCGTATGGGTGAGTGATGATGCGAATAAAGTGCCTTTGCGTATAGAAAGCCCTATTTCCGTAGGTAATATTGTGGTAGATATGGTCAATTACAGTAACCTCCGATACCCCTTTACATCACTGCTGAGCAAGAAATAACCCGTATTCCGGGTGTGTCATAGTAATAGTTTTAACAATTCATTTGACCGGTGGCCCCTAAATTTTACCGACCTTTCGTGCCGCAGAAAAACTTTATATTTGTTATAATCAATCCTTTATGATTATGGAAGAACGCAAACCGAAAATATTACTGGCTGAGGATGATACCAATCTGGGTATGGTGTTGAAGAACTACCTGGAGCTGAATGACTATGATGTGGAATTGTGCCGCGATGGTATCCTGGCTCTGGCAGCCTTCCGCCGCGAAAAATTTGACATCTGTCTGCTGGACATTATGATGCCCAATATGGACGGATTTAAGCTCGCAGAAGAAATCAGAGACGTAGATCCTGATATTCCGCTTTTCTTCCTCTCCGCCAAAACCATGAAGGAGGATATCATTCAGGGCTATAAACTGGGGGCAGACGATTATATCTCCAAACCATTCGACAGTGAATTACTGCTGCTGAAAATCAAGGCCATCCTGAAACGTAACCAGGAATTAAACAGCAAGGAAGAAGAAGTACATGAGTTTGTGATTGGCTCTTACGCCTTTAACTCCCGCCTGCGTACACTGGCACATAACAATGAAACACATACGCTCTCCCCGAAAGAGAACGAATTACTGCATATGTTATGCGAACATAAAAATGACCTGCTGCCAAGAGAACTGGCACTGAAAAAAATATGGGGTAGCGATACCTATTTCAACGGTCGTAGTATGGACGTATACATCGCCAAACTGCGTAAATACCTGAAAGACGATTCTAACATTGAAATCGTGAATATCCATGGTAATGGGTTCCGTTTGGTGGTAAAAGAAGCATAATTTTTTCATACAGCTAAAAGCTGAAAGCTGAAAGCAAAAAGCTATTGAAGCGAATGATCACAGCGCATATTTTCGCTTAGGTCATTCGCTTCAATAGCTTTTTGCTTTTTGCTTTCAGCTTTTAGCTCAAAAAAGCAAATTACTCCCGCCCTTAAAGGACGTTTTCCCAAGATGTATGTATGCTTTCTCCGTTACTTCTCTTCCCCGTGGGGTACGTTTAATAAAGCCTTCCTGAATCAGGAAAGGTTCATATACTTCTTCCAGGGTACCCGCTTCTTCCCCTACAGCAGTAGCAATAGTGGTAATACCCACAGGCCCTCCTTTAAAGTTTTCGATGATCACATTCAGGATGCGGTTATCCATTTCATCCAGTCCGTATTCATCCACATTCAGGGCTTTTAAGCTGAGCTGGGCTATTTCCATGTCAATCACTCCCGTACCAATTACCTGGGCGAAATCACGTACCCGCCGCAGCAATCCGTTGGCAATACGAGGGGTGCCCCGTGAGCGCCGGGCTATTTCATGAGCCGCATCAGACGTGATTTTGGTGTTGAGCAGTCCGGCTGCCCGCCACAGAATTTTTTGCAGGGTATTGGCATTATAGTATTCCAGTCTGGACTTAATCCCAAAGCGCGATAACAACGGCGCTGTGAGCAATCCGGATCGGGTGGTAGCGCCTATCAGGGTAAAGGGCAATAGGCTGATTTGTATGGAACGCGCACTGGGCCCAGTGTCAATCATGATATCAATACGATAATCTTCCATGGCAGAATACAAATATTCTTCTACCACGGTGCTGAGCCGGTGTATTTCGTCAATAAACAGTACATCTTTATCTTCCAGGTTGGTGAGCAAACCGGCCAGGTCGCCGGGTTTTTCAATCACCGGCCCGGAAGTTTCGCGGATATTTACTCCCAGTTCATTGGCCACAATACGCGACAGGGTGGTTTTTCCCAGTCCCGGAGGACCGTGAAACAATACGTGGTCGAGCGCTTCGCCACGCATCTTCGCCGCTTTGATGAATATTTTCAGGTTCTCGATAATTTGATCCTGACCCGAAAAATCCACGATCTCTCTGGGACGGATACTATTCTCAAACTCTTTGTCTGCGGCACTGAGTTTGGTATCCTCTGGTCTTAAAGGCTGATTGGACATAATTGTATGGGCTCAAAAATACGCAAATATTCAGAGGTAGGAGGCAGGTGTTTGTTTATATCAGTATCTTAATTGTACTAAATCTAACACCCTATATGTACAAAATCCCATTGTTACTGGCCCTGGTTGTATGGATGGGCAGTGTGATCACTTTAAATGCCCAATCACGATTTAAGCCGAAAGAGACCTGGTTATATGAGGCCTCTTTCGATCAGCATTTGCAGCAAGGAACACAACAATACGAGCACCGGGTGTACCGGATTACCATTATCAGCGTAAATAACGACGGCTCTGCCAATGCACAGGCAGTATTACTCAGTGCCGCCGGGAAAGGGAAGAACTATCATTTTAATACGGCAGATCAATCTTCCTATGAAGTAAATGATAACATGCTTCTCAATATGCAGTTATTGTATCAGCCATTGTTGTTCAAAATATTTCCGAACGATAGCATTGGGCAGCCAACGAATACTGCAGCTGTAAGTGCTGCTACTGCGGCTTCATTGGGGCTGCCGGCAGATTGGCAGGCAGTAGCAGCCGATACATGGAACCAGTTGCCGTATTATTTAATTGGTGCAATAGCGCCTTTCCCGGCAAAGCTTATTCCGCATTATCAATGGGCCAGCGGCGCCTGGAATTACAAGGTAACGGAGGTACTGCCGGAAACAGTCACCATCACCGGTGTGAAGAAAATGATCCCGGTTAGTGAATGGCAAAAACCAGCTAATATTTCGTTTACGCTTTCCCGTAGTACAAAACGGGTGCTTACCTGTTCCTGGCAGGATGCTATATCAAACGCAGCCCCGGCAAATAGTTATCAAATTATCAGCAAATGCTTACCACCTGCCGGGGAGCCGGCATTGGCAGATACTTCCTTCTTTAACGCATTGGTGCGTCTTAATTACCTGAGCAATGCTTTGGTAGTCCAAAATGAACTGGACTCCGCTAAAGTAGCCGATTTCCTGGCTTTGAATATGCCACGATACGGTGAGCGGTTACCATTTAAAATAGCCATGCTGAGTCTAAACAGGGGAGATGATTCCTATATCGAGGAGGTATATACCGCAGCCCTGCATGCCGTTCCTGGTTATGCTTTGGCAAACAATCCCAGTGGGTTGTTTAATAAATTACAGCATGTTTCTGTAGAGGGAGCCGATACGGCGATGGCGCTGATAAGGTTATTATCTGTTCATAAGAAAACGCTGAACGACTGGTTGGATCAGGCGTTTTATCAGACCTTAATGAACTATAAATTTGATTCCGTGGAGGCCAGAAAGACATTTGTTGAAAGAGGATTAAGCGAAAACGCCATCCAACGGATATTTGAAGAAGGCAGGGGAAGCCCTGTTGTTGCGCAGGAAATCATCACGAGGTTATCGAAGGAAAAAGACAGCCTCATACAGGTGTCTATAAAACCAATGGCGTGGTGGAATAAAATAAATCATACCACGGATACGGCTATATTAAAAAGTATGGTTACTCAACTGGGAACTCCTACTGCTGCTGAAATGACCTGGGGAAAGGCGGCACGTTATCAGTTGATGGTATATGATATACTGCAGAAAGCGCATCTGGAAAAGGAGGCGGCCACTCTGCTTGATAAAGCACTCACCGGCCTTACACAAAATCAGGCGGATACTGTTTTCTGGACCGCTAATCCGGATTTGAAAGATAAAAAGTATGCAAACCGGCAGATCCTTGCTCATGCTTATCATCTTAAATACCAGGAAATGCTTCCACGCAATAAAGACACGGCGCTGCGTTACCTGGCCCTGGCGGCGGCTAATGCGCCTAAGCATAATGAGGAGAAGGTGTACGAGAGCTTTTATGATCGCATCTCCCTGAATGCGAAAGAAGATTATACGGAAGATTTTGCGGCAGCACTTGTGGAGATGGGTAGGCCGGAAGAGGCCATGAAAGTGATTTCCAGGCAATTAATGACGCAGCCTGAGATACTGGATCAAGTGAAGACATTATTTGAAAAACAATTCCCCGGTAAATCATTCTCCGAATACTTCCGGAATGTATTGCTGAAAGAATGGGACCAGGCGCCTGACTTTGTGCTTGAAGGAATAAAGAAAGAAGCACAATTCCGGTTAGCGGACTACAAAGGGAAATGGCTGCTGCTCGATTTTTGGGGTAGCTGGTGTGGGCCGTGCCGGGCAGACCTGCCTCATATGGACCAATTGGCAAAAGACATCAACACTGGCCAGTATCCGGGTACTGCATTACTCGCTATCGCCTGCGGGGAGCCACTGGATATTACCCGTGATTTTCTGGGCAAGACCACCTACACTTTCCCCGCCGCTCATTCTGATAAAAAAGTAGAATATTTATATAAAGTGCGCGGTTTTCCTACCAAAGTGTTAGTTTCACCTGATGGGAAAATGTTAGACTTGCAGTTTGGTACTGACTATGCCGCCATGCTAAAAATGTATAGCAATATGTATGCTCAGCAAGAGAAACAACCATCAACAATCAATATAAAAAATAAGAAAAAGGATTAACTGCTTTATGAGGAAATCACTGTTATTATGCATCACCGCCGGTACGATGGCAGTTACCGGTTATGCACAGGATATTAAAGAAAAAGAAGTGGCCCGCATTATCAGCACATTGGCCGCAGATGATATGGGAGGACGCTTACCCGGCACCCCAGGCATAGAAAAAGCCGCAGATTTTATCAGCACCGAATTTAGCAAAGCTGGCCTGCAACCCCTACCCGGTGAAAAAAACTTCTTCCAGGAGTTTGGAAAATACCGGATGGAACAAACCAGTGTAGCCCTTACCGTTAATGGTCAGGAAAAAGACTGGCCCGTTATTCCTCTTGGCGCCGGCCGCAATTTTGACTGGGAAAAAGATGGCAGCTATAATGAGATGCATGCAAAAGATCCGGCAGCACTGATGCAGATCCTGCGTTATCCCGAAAAATTAGAGAAAAGTACATTGATATGGCTGGACCCATCTATGGCGGGCTATCTGAGCGACATATCCGCCTCTTTTTCTGAACGGAGCTATGATACCAAAGCAGCGCTGGAAGCAGCTGCCGACAAGGCATCCGAAGGAAAGCATATCATCATGGTCTTCGAAAAAGAACCGGTAGCGGCTGATGCCACCTGGCATATACATCTCCAGAGAGATATTCAAATACAACACTTTGCAAATGTTGCTGGCATGATTAAAGGCAGTGGTAAACCAAACGAGTATGTAGTGTTCTCCGGCCACTATGATCACCTGGGTACCTTACCGGCTGTTGCCGGCGATAGCATTGCCAATGGCGCAGATGATGATGCCTCCGGTACTACGGCAGTAATTATGCTGTCGAAATATTTTAAGAAACATCCACCGGTACGCTCTGTTATTTTCGTGGCTTTCACCGCTGAAGAGTCCGGTGGACATGGCTCCCGTTATTTCTCCGAAAAACAGGACCCCGATAAAGTAGTAGCGATGTTTAATATTGAAATGATTGGGAAGGAATCCAAATTTGGTAAGAACAGTGCCTTTATTACCGGATTCGAGCGTTCTGATTTCGGGCCAATCCTGCAACGTAACCTCAACGGCTCTACGTTCAGTTTTTATCCGGACCCGTACCCGGAACAAAATTTATTCTACCGTTCTGATAATGCCACACTCGCCAGACAAGGGGTGCCGGCACATACCATTTCTACCACGCAAATCGATAAAGACCAGTACTATCACACAGTTGATGACGAGCTCTCAACGCTGGATATAGGAAATATTACTGATATCATTAATGCTATAGCCATCAGTGCCGGTACTATTGTGAATGGAACGGATACGCCTACACGAATTGAAAAGGCATCCGTGAGATAAATAATACAGCTCCGGTATAATATATTGATCCGATGGAACGTTGTTCCGTCGGATCATTCTTTTTTAATTAACAATGAACTTATTTGTTTTCACAAATTCTTTGTTAAATTTACCGGAAGAATTTCCCCATTAGTCATTAAAAACCATATCAATAATGAAAACCGGAATCCTACAATTCTGCGGTGCTGTGGGCATTGCATCGATCATGCTGTCTTCTTGTTCTAACAAGGACATGGCTGGTCCCGACACAAAACAACCCATCAACGACGCCGACGTAGCAAGTGTCAACTACGAAATTTCAGCTGTCAATCCAACTGCCACGTTATCACCTGATGCTTCAGGACGCTTATCTGCTATTACAGGTGATGCTTCCATGGCCAAAGCAGCTGCTGGTGGTTTCGACATCACCTGGGATACTGCTACTGCCCGCTTAAGAGAAATCCGCTTCGATGCCAAACGCGGAAAAGATGAATTGGAGTTCAAATTGAAAACAGATCGTCAGATTGATCTGAAAAAAGTACCAACCCTGCTGGGTGCTATCAAAATTCCAAAAGGCACTTATCAGCAAGTAAAAGTGTACGCCAGAGTAGAAGGAGATAAGAAAGATCCTGCTGTAAAACTCAAAGGCTTCATCACCTGGGATAGCAAAAAGATTCCAGTAGAAATTCTGCTTTCCGGCCAGATCGAATTAATGGCGAAAGGAAAAGATGTAGTAGTAACAGATACCAAAATCGATTGGAAAGGTTCTCTGAAAATTTCCATGGACCTGATTCTGACCAAACTGCAAATCGGCGACTTTACTGGTTCTTTCAACAATGGCAAATTGCAAATCTCTGTTGACATCAATGGTAACCTCCATAACAAGGTGGTAAACGCATTGGAAAACAGCATGTCTGTTGAACACTCACATGACTAAAGAGAGGCGGAAAGCATAAAGCTGAAAGCAAAAAGCTATTATAGCGTATGATAAAAGCGAGTATTTTAATTACTTATACGCTTTTATCATACGCTATAATAGCTTTTTGCTTTCAGCTTTATGCTTTCTGCTACATAAATATCTCCGCATATACTGCAAAGTGATCAGACGCATATCTTCCTCCCCATGCCTCAGATATGGTCGCATGTTTCCCCACATTGAATTTTCCTTTCAGAAAAATATAGTCGATCGGTTGATCACCTTCTACACGCCATCCATGAAAAGTGCCTACCGGACCAAAGTGTGGCGTTTGGCTGATCGTTTTACTATCCGTTAAATGCAACGGGTCATTTGTATTTTCAATAATTTGAATAGGCTCATCGGAAGGAATGGCATTGAAGTCGCCGGTAATAATGGCCGGTGTATTGCCTGCCAGTGAATGCACCTGTTGCAACAGGAACTTAGCACTTTCCCTCCGGGCAATTTTACCCATATGATCAAAGTGGGTATTGAAGTGGAAAAATACTTTGTTGGTTTTTTTATCGCGGAATTTACCCCAGGTTACAATCCTTGTACAGGCGCCATCCCAGCCTATTTTACCTGCTACTGTTGGGGTTTCAGATAACCAGAACGTTTCACTTTTCAACAATTGTAAACGGCTGGTATCGTAAAATATCGCGGAATATTCTCCTTTTGTTTTTCCGTCATCTCTGCCCACACCAATGCTTTTATAAGCGGGCAGCCGTTGCTGCAGATCCTGCATCTGGTCATGTAATGCTTCCTGCACGCCTAATGTAGACGCACCGTAGAATAATACTTCTGATGCTACTTTGTCTTTGCGATGAGGCCAGGCATTTAAGCTGTCGTCAGGATTATTATACCGGATATTAAACGTCATTACCTTCAGTGGTGCCTGTGCGGCCAAGGTTCCCATTATCAGGCAGCAAAGGCCTGACAGCAATAGTTTTTTCATTCCCTAAAGTTTTACCGCATAAAAATAATATCTGTTACGAGAAAACGAAATGAATTAACTATTTCATCATTTCCATACGGAAATTAGCCAGCAGGGTAAGTAACACGGCTGTGGATACTTGCAGGATATCGCGCATGTTCTGTAATGCGCGGGCAGAGAGCTTATAGGCGCCTTTTACAGACAAATCCATGATGGCTGCAATGCTTTCATAGTCCAGCTCTTCGAAGTAGCGGAGATATAGTATTTCTTTTTGTCGTGCATTCAGTTGGTTGAGTGCGTCGAGTAGTTGTTGCTGTTGTGCCTGTAGTTGCTCTTTTTTGATATAAGCTGACTCGGCAGAGAAATGCGCGAGAAAGTCGTGTTGCTCCTGGTCAAAGGCTACAAGTGTTACATTTTTTTTGGGACGCAACCGGTTATAAATGGTACTCCGCAGGGATACGAGTAGGTATGGGCGTGGATTTACAGCAGTGCTAAGGGTGGATTTATTGGTCCAGAGTTTAATGAAAAGCTCTTGTATAGCGTCTTTTACCAGGTCTTCGTCAGGATGTAAGCGCATACCATATTCGTACAGTCGTTGAAAGTGACGGTCGTAAATGGTGGCAAAGGCTTGTTGATTGCCTTGTTGTAATGCTTCCCAAAGTGAAGTATCGGTAGTTGCAGAAAAATCCATCTCACGGGTTGATCGGTTAAAAGTACTAAAAAAAGTTTCGTTGCAAAGGGCTGGTGACTGGACATATGGAGAATAACAAATATGAAAAATATCTCCGGATATAAAATCAATAAAATCAGGGTATCTATAAGTTTTAAATAAAAAATTATAAAATAATTCAAAAAAAGTGGGGTGTTTTGCGACTTCTTCGTGTTCTGTTCTGGAGCAGCGAGGTGGTTTTTACTCTCCTGTGATGATTTTTTTGTGGCGCTAATGGTGATTGTACTTGGATAACAACTATCAGTTATTTACGAAAGATGATTTCCTGGAAGATGCATTTTTCCTGGAGTGGGTGAAGTATGCAACGCCGGCAGCAACCGCGTTCTGGACTGCCTACCGGGATAGTGTGCCCCCGAATTTGCGGGAGCTGGAACAGGCCATCGCAGCCATGAATGCCATTTTGAGTATGGAACGTATTGTTCCATCGGCGGATGTAAAAGCTGCGGTATGGGCTGGTATACAGCGTGGATTATCGGCGGAAAACATAGTGCCGGTATATCGGAAAACACGCTGGTATTGGGCGGCAGCAGCGGTGTTGGCGCCGTTGATAGCCATTTCCGGCTGGTTCCTGTTGCGTCCGGAGAAAATGAACAAAGTAGTGAGTGGCTATGGGCAACAACTACGTGTCACCTTGCCCGATTCTACAGTAGTAGTATTGAATGCGCATTCCGAATTAAGCTATTATCACTGGAGAAAAGGTACAAGAGAAGTGTGGTTAACAGGTGAAGCACTATTTGATGTGCACCACCGTACAATGCCTGTGGCCAGCAATTTCATCGTACACGCAGGAAATGTAGATGTAGAAGTATTGGGTACCGTTTTTAATGTAAAGGAAAGAGGCGCGAAAGTAGAAGTTTTCCTGAAGGAAGGAAAAGTAAAGGTATCTGCTAAAAACAGTGCTGACGTGCTAATACTCCAACCAAATGAAAAAGCAGCGTATGAGCAGGAGCTCAAGTCGTTGCAAAAAGCACCTGCTAAAAAGGAGGTGGCATTGGGCTGGACAGAAAATAAGATGTCCTTACAACATACTGCCGTCAAAGATATTATTAATACACTACACGATACTTATGGATTTACCATTTTGCTGGAAGATCCTGCTGTAGCTAATCGCACTATAGATGGCCTACTGCCGCTGAATAATGTCAACAACGTATTGTTTGAATTATCTACAATACTGAATGTAAAAATTGAAAAGAACAATGATACGCTGATCTTCAAGAGTACCGGTCAGCGCGGCTATTAAACACATATAATCTAAAACCAAGATCAATGAGGATTTGTATCAGACAAAGCCTGTATGGCTTCCTGTACCTATGTGTGCTGTTATTAACAAGCATTCATACCATTGCACAAGATCGTACCAGCAAGCATCCGGCCGTTGTTTCGGTGAAGGAAGCGCTGGACAAAGTAACCGCTTTGTATGGCACTACCTTTACCTATGAAAGTAGTTTGTTGAAACATAAAACAACAGCTGTAGATGTGGTGGCTGTGAAAAATAAGCCGGTGGAAGATGTGCTGAAAAGCATTTTGTATCCCGGTGAACTGTTGTTTTTGTATGTAGATAAAAACCATTATACCATTGTTGCCCGCCAGAAGAAAGATATGCAGATGAACAACCTGGGCGCTCCTGCCATGATCACGGAAGGAGGCACACAGGTGCCGGCCCGCACGGTGAGTGGCACTGTAACAGATCACGATGGTAGTCCACTTCCTGGGGTTACGGTGGTAGCAGATGGACAAAAAAGATGGGCCATTACCGATAACAATGGCACCTTCGTTATTACCATTCCTGCCGATGCCGTCTCCCTGTTATTCTCTTTTGCCGGAATGGAGCAAAAGAAAATTACACTGGGTAGACTGCCGGTTGTGAATGTAGTACTGGAAAGCAAAGTGCTGAATGAAGTAGTAGTAACCGGTTACCAAACTTTGTCCAAAGAACGCGCTACCGGATCTTTTTCCACAGTGAAGGCCAGCGATCTGCAAAACCGCCGTATTGCCAGCCTGTCGCAGGTCCTGGAAGGTAACCTGCCCGGACTGGTAAGCTATAAAGGCGATATCAGTATCAGGGGTACCAGCACGTTTGTGGGCAATAGCAGTCCGTTGTATGTGATTGATGGATTCCCGGTGGAAAATCTTGCTTATAATGATGGGGGGAAGTTGGTAGATAAAGTGCCGGACATTAACCCGGAAGATATTGAAAGCATTACCACCCTTAAAGATGCTGCCGCAGCTTCTATTTACGGCGCCAGAGCTGCTAACGGCGTGATCGTTATTACTACCAAAAAAGCACGGCCAGGTGCTGCCAGGATTAACTTCTCCGGAGATTTTTCTTTTACACCCAAGTACGATCTTTCCTATCTGCATAAAGCAGATGCCAACGAAATGATAGACCTTACCTATGATTTTTTTGATAACGATCCTAACTTTAAAACAGATCCACTTGGAGAAGTAGCTTATTTGCGCAATGGAAAAGGGATCATCACTCCTGCGTTGGATTACCTGTTGCAGTCGGTAGAAGGAAAAATCACCCGTGCAGAAGCAGATGCGAAGCTCAATGCTATGCGTAGTAAAAATGTATACGCTCAACAGGTGCTGGATCACCTGATGCATACCGCTTCCAATCAACAGTATAACCTGTCTGTATCCAAAGCCAGCGCAGGAAATGCTTTCAACTTTTCCACCACTTTCAAAAATTCGCAGGGATATAACCTAAACGACAATACGAAAAATCTGGGATTAAATTTCAGGAACACGTTATCCGTTAATAAATGGCTGACCGCTGAAACAGGCTTTTACCTGAACTATGGTGATGAAACCCGCCCTGGTTCAAGCACTGGCAAAGAAGGCATTGCAGGTACCTACCTCCTCAATAATCAGTTACCTTTTGAGTCGCTTTACGATGATAATGGTCATCCGCTTCCTTTAAGAGAGTCTATGACGGCGCAGGAAAAACTCAATGCGCAGAAGTATGACCTTTTTTCTTCGGAAATTATTCCGGAGAAGGAAATGAATTATAACCTCATTAAAACACGATCTATCAAAACGCGTGTGTATGGAAAGCTGAATGCAAAAGTTACTCCCTGGATGAACTATGATGTCATGTTCCAGTATGAGAAGAATAGTAGTAAAGCAGAGCAGTTGCTAGACAAAGATTCTTATTACATGCGGAATAAGTTCAACACCTTTTCTACATTGGATGCAAATAAAAATAAGGTGTATAAATTGCCTGTAGGCAACGCTTACCGGAATACAGCAGATTACCTGCGGGGATACACTTTCCGCCAACAGGTGAATATCAACAAAACATTTAATAATCGTCATGAATTGACGGCTATCGCTGGTTCAGAAACGAGAGAGGTGAAGAATAACCGCGATTTCAATGCTTATTTCGGTTATGATCCGCTGACTTTAAATTATCAACCCATCAATGCGCAGGATCTTGGTAATGCCTTTAATGGCCTGAATCAGGCCCGGGCTCAGCTGTCCGCATCCGATCTGGGATACCAGAGAGAAACGACCAACCGCTATTTTTCTTTTTATGGAAATGCTGGCTATACTTATAATGAAAAGTATATGCTGAGCGGTAGCATAAGGTATGATCTGTCTAACCTTTTTGGTACGAATCCGGCTTATCAGTACCGTCCATTATGGTCTGCCGGTGCAAGCTGGATTATGAGCAGAGAGAAATTCCTGGAAAATATTTCCTGGCTGGATATCCTGAAACTACGTGCCTCTTATGGTATTAACGGTAATGTGGCCAGAGATGCAGGACCATTTATGGTGGCCAATTACAGCAGAAATACACTCACTAATAACAACAGCGCCAGTATTTACACGCCTCCTAACCCCAACCTGCGTTGGGAAAAAACAACGACTACCAATATCGGTGTTGATTTCAGCATCATCAAAGGTCGTATATCCGGCTCCGTTGATGTGTATAATAAGAAAAGTAATGATCTGCTGACAACGATCACCATCAATCCTGCACTGGGCTTTGGAACAGCCATGGCGAATAACGGCGCTATGCAGAATAAAGGAGTAGAGTTGGCTTTAAAAGCGCAGGTGATCCGGCAGCGTGATTTCGGATGGGATGTCACCATCAACAGTTCTTTCAATAAGAATGAAGTAACGAGGGTAGACTTCATCGCTCAAACTGCTTATGAACTCGTCAATAACTATGGAAGCTATTATTATAAAGGGAAGCCGTTTAAGAGTTTATATAGTTATGCCTACGCCGGTTTAAACAACCTGGGTAATCCAACTATCTACAATCAGCAGGGAAAAGCGATTGATGATTACCTGGATCTGCCGGAGTTGGCTCACTATAGCGGTACCTTTGTGCCGACCTTCAGTGGCGCCCTGATTAACAATATCAGGTATAAAAATTTTCTGTTCTCCTGCATGTTTGTATATAACGCCGGACATGTGATGCGCATGGATGTACCTTATGAGATCTCCAGTTTCCCCAACAGTTTAACCGGTGCCGGCATTTCAAATGCCTGGAAGAAACCGGGCGATGAACTGATCACCAATATACCGCGTATCTCCTGGAACTATGATGAAACATCTGATAAAAATAATACACAGTACTACCTGTATGGGAATAATACCATTGTTAGTGCCGCCTATATTAAAGCAAGAAACCTGGCATTAAGTTATTCTTTACCGAAGCGTTGGATACAGCATATTAAGCTGGCAGATGTGAAGGTGCGCGTGCAGGCGGATAACCTGTTCTATATTGGATTTAACGGAAAGGGCATTGACCCGGAAGCCTCTGGTGTAAATGGTGTTAACCGCACCTTACCTATTATGCCTACCTATAACGTCGGTTTCAATATTTCACTTTAATTCAACGGAAGAAAAGAATTGTATATGAAAAGAATTATTCAGTTTATACTATGTGGAGCAGTGGTAACAGGTGCCATCAGTTGCAGGAAATACCTGGATATTGTGCCGAAAGGTCAGAAGATTCCGCAAAGTTTTGAAGATTATAAAGCACTCGTAGAAAGCGCGGATGGACATATGTTTGAGTATGAGAGTCAAAATCTGGTAGCCAATGATTTTTATATCGTAAAAAGTCAGCAGGCAGCGGTGACGCTTGCTAACATCAACTACAACTGGCAGGAAGATAAAGACAGGATGCAGTTTCTTACTACAGACCGCGGATACAATAATGCCTATAGGGGAATCTTTTTGTACAATGTATTGATCAACAATGTATCGGCTGCCACTACCGGTACTCTTGCGGATAAAAACCGCCTGGTAGCGCAAGCCAGGATTGGCAGAAGTATGTTGTATTTCTACCTGGTGACCAGTTACGCTAAGATGTATAACGCTGCTACCGCAGAACAGGACAGAGGCGTATTGCTGAATACATCAGATAATACGGATGCGTCACTTAAGCAGTTATCTGTAAAAGAGATCTACGATTTTATTTTAAATGATGTGAACCAGGCGCTCCCTGATTTGCCTGAAAAAGCAGAGGATGTTTTTTTCGCTAACAAAGCAAGCGGTTATGCTTTCCTTTCGAGAGTAAACCTGTTTATGCAGCGTTATGATCAGGCGGCTGCTTATGCTGATTCGGCGTTAAACAGGAATAATCAGCTTTTTGATTATGTAGCCTACTATAATCAGAATAAAGTGGTGGCCGATGGCAACAGTCCTTCTATTAACGTTCCGCGTTTTGAATTTAAGAGTCCGGAAAATTACATTTTTCATTACGGTGGAGATGCGGTGAAGCGGCAAGGGTTTTATATCAGCATGCTGCGTCCTGCAGACTCTACTCAGTATGATAAAGGGGATGCCCGCTTTAAAGTGAATTATACATTGGTAAATTTTGGGGAACAGATACTAGTCTACCGCAGATTGGATGATGTAAATGGCGGCGGTATCCGTACTCCCGAAATGTACTATACAAAAGCAGAGTGCCTGGCACGGGCAGGTAAGTTGCCGGAAGCCATGGAGGCGCTGAATACGGTGCGTCGGAAACGGATTATTCCTGAATTGTATGCAGATGTAACAGCAAAAACACCGACAGAAGCAATAGCATTGATACGTCGGGAATTAAGATGTGAATACAGAGGTACCGGGCTGGTATACCTGACACTCCGCAGATTTAACAACGATCCGCAATTCAGTGCCACCATTACTAAAACAGAAGGAAGTAAAACTTATAGTATCACGCCGGATTCACACATCTGGATCATGCCTTTTTCCACTACTGCTATTCGCTACAGTAATGGCTTGCTGGTACAAAATGCTAAATAACAAAGATCAAGAAACCAACTATTAATTGAGCGGTTGCCGGTTTATACCGGCAACCTTTTTTATGTTTTGATGGAGAGGTAACTAGTGCGTATACTGATTCAACTGTAGAATCACATCCGGGTCAGGGCAGTTTTGCAGGTATTTTTCTCTTTCGCTATACCGGCATACCCCTGGATAATCTCCCCGGAATCCTTGCATATCTTCTATCAGCTGAAAGTGTAAGTGCGGTGGCCAGCCACCATTTTCGGTGGGTGTACCAAAATGAGCCAGCGCCTGACCTGCGGTAACAGGCATATTTTCATATAACCCCTGCAGATTAGAGATGCTGAGGTGCCCGTATAAGGTATAAAAGAGATGCCCTTCTAACTGATGCTGTAAAACGATGGTAGCCCCATAATCCCCGAAATGGTCGTTGAACCGGAAGCTGTGTACATGGGCATTCATGGGGGCAAATATCTGCGTGCCCACCTCTCCCCATACATCGATGCCCAGGTGTAGCCGCCTTGGCTCTTCCCCGGCGTCAAAATGAGGACTTACGGCATAAATAGTGCGATGCTCTGCGTAGCCGCCAATGCCTAGCCGGCAGCCACTTTGTGCAAGGGTATTATCTATGTACCTGCTAAACTTATTGATGTCCTGCAGTATATTCTTCGTGAGGGTAGTATTGTTGGCCGTAAAATCCATTACCAGCAGGGATTCATGATCTCCTAAAAGCGGAATAACCGGCTTAAAGGCGGATTGATGTTTCTTTAGAACCTCCTGTAACATATTTTTTGAGCTTGACTTTCGTCTAAATATAAATATTAATTTGTGGATTAAATAATGATCGCCCTTGCAGTTCCCCGTATATATCCACCTGTTTTCGTTACAACTGCTACTGCACGCAGTCACAGAAACATTAAGCATGTTTATCGGCTTTCGTTATTTTCTGTACCTGCGCAAGAAACAAGGCGACCGTATAGAAAGCAGCAACCGCGTTTGGGCCATTATAGGGGCTATTTTCGGAGCATTATTCGGGAGCCGGCTGCTGGGAATGCTGGAAAATCCGCCCGGCCTCCTGGAGGCGAATAACACGCTGTTATACATCTACCAAAATAAAACTATTGTAGGCGGACTACTCGGCGGACTGGCAGGTGTTGAACTGATCAAGAAAGCTATAGGTGAGCGACACTCCACCGGTGATTTATTTGTATATCCCTTAATACTCGCCATGATCATTGGCCGCATAGGCTGCTTTTCCATGGGCGTGTATGAAGAAACTTATGGCCTCCCCACGTCATTGCCATGGGGCATGAACCTCGGCGATGGCCAGCTCCGGCATCCGGTATCTCTCTATGAAATTATTTTCCTGATAATACTCTGGCAAACACTGGCTTTTATCAGCCGACGCTGGCCCCTGGTCAACGGCGGACGATTTAAACTTTTCATGATTGCTTACCTGCTGTTTCGTTTTCTACTTGATTTTATTAAGCCCGGCTACCGCTTCGCCTTTGGTCTGGGATCTATACAGCTGGCCTGCCTGGCAGGACTCTGCTACTATTTACCTACTATTCTTTTTCCATCACGACTAATTCAAAAGCATTATGCCTGAAAAAAATTACACCTATTACGACTTCACACTGAGCATCTGTAGTACCTGTTTACGACGTGTAGACGCAAAGGTGATATTTGAAGATGGGAAAGTTTTCATGATCAAGCATTGTCCGCATCATGGAAAGGAGAAAGTACTGATTGCCACAGATATCGATTACTATAAAAATACCCGTAACTATAACAAGCCATCGGAGGCGCCACTAAAAACCAATACCAGCACACATTACGGATGCCCGTATGATTGCGGTTTATGTGCAGATCATGAGCAACATTCCTGCTTAACCGTGATTGAAGTAACGGACCGTTGTAATCTTACCTGCCCTACCTGTTATGCGATGTCGTCGCCACATTATGGCCGGCACCGCACCCTGGAAGAGATAGAACACATGCTGGACATCATTGTGGCCAACGAAGGACAACCAGATGTAATACAACTCAGCGGCGGAGAACCTACTATCCATCCACAGTTTTTTGAAATACTGGATATTGCCAAACGTAAGCCTATCCGGCATCTGATGATAAACACCAACGGTATACGCATCGCAAAAGACAAGGAGTTTACTGCCCGTCTGGCTACCTATATGCCCGACTTTGAAGTATATCTTCAGTTCGATTCCTTTAAACCAGAAGTGCTGGAACGCATGCGGGGGAAGGATTTGACTGATATACGGCAGCAGGCAATTGCTAACCTGAATGAAGTGAATCTTAGTACCACGCTGGTAGTCACGCTGCAGAAAGGACTGAACGACGATGAAATGGGCGCCATTGTTGACTACGCCGTGAAGCAGTCCTGTGTACGTGGGGTCACCTTTCAACCAGTGCAGGTAGCGGGTCGCACCGACGACTTTGATCCGGCCACCGACCGTATCACGTTAACGGAAGTACGGCAACGCATCCTGGAGCAATCGCCTATCTGGAATGCCAATGATATCATTCCGGTGCCGTGTAACCCGGATGCGCTGGCCATGGCATACGCACTGAAAATAGATGGAGAAGTATATCCGCTGACACGTTATGTAGATCCTACCGTGTTGCTGAATAATTCCAAAAATACCATTGTATATGAACAGGATGAAAGGCTGCACCAGCATGTATTGAAAATATTCAGCACTGGTATTTCCACTGATGCAGCGGTGAATGATATGCAGTCTTTACTCTGCTGCTTACCGCAGGTGCAGGCTCCCGGCCTCGACTATACGAATTTGTTCCGCATTGTAATTATGCGCTTCCTGGATGCGTATGATTTTGATGTACGTGCCATCAAGAAATCATGTGTGCATATTGTACATAAAGATGGCCGTATTGTGCCTTTTGAAACCATGAATTTATTTTATAGAGATGATAAAGAAGAATACTTGAAAGAACTGCAGAAGGAACGTTCGATCACTTCAATTGTTTAGTGTATGAATAAAACATTTAAAGAAGTATTACTGTTTTCCGGTGTGCCACTGGTGATATTACTGCTTATCTGCCTGAGTGGTGGAGAAGCTATTCTTGGTGCCGGTGTACTCATGCTGCTGGTGGCAGGCGCCTACTTTTTAGTGGGGTTAGTGATGTTGATTACTTCAAATACACATATGGGTAAGGTGCTGTTGTTGTGCTCCGGAATCATTTTGCTGGTAGGGTTTTCTACCTGTGGATTGATTATGGCAGGTATGGGTGGAGTAGGATGAGGTAGGTGTAAATTATAAAAAAGGCTGTTCTACATTTCTTGCAGAACAGCCTTTATGTCTTAATCAATCCGTAGCAATTAGACCACTACGTTGATCATCTTTCCTTTCACAATAATCACCTTTTTAGGTGCTTTTCCTTCCATCCACTTTTGCACCACTTCATTTGCCAGTACTGCCTGTTCGATATCAGGAATGGCTGCATCCAGCGGGAATCCCATCTCAGAACGGGTTTTGCCGTTGATAGCTACCGGGTAATTGAACGCACTTTCTTTGGTGTATTCCTCATTGTATATCGGGAACAAGGCATTCAAAATACTTTCGTTGTTGCCGATGTATTGCCATAATTCTTCGCAGAGGTGAGGCGCATACGGTGTGAGCAATATCAGCAATGGCTCCAGTATAGCGCGTTTATGACAACGCAGGGTAGCCAGCTCATTTACACAGATCATAAACTGACTTACTGCCGTGTTATAGGAGAAGCCATTGGTATCATGATCTATTTTCTGAATGGTTTTATGCAGTATTTTCAACTCATCTGGTGTAGGAACCTGCTCATTCACGAGAATACCTTTTTGCTCATCGGCAAACAGGCGCCACAGTTTTTTGAGGAAGCGGTGTACTCCTTCAATCCCTTTGGTATCCCACGGTTTGGATTGTTCTACGGGTCCGAGGAACATTTCGTACATCCGGAAAGTATCAGCGCCGTATTTCTCTACCAGGTCGTTTGGATTAACGGTATTGAATAAACGCTTACTCATTTTTTCCAGCTGAACACCGCAGATATATTTGCCATCTTCGAGGAGGAAGGTAGCATCTGCGAAGTCAGGCTTCCATTTTTTGAAGGCTTCGGTATCCAGTTCTACACCATCTACGATGTTTACGTCTACGTGCAGTTCATCTGTTTCGTATTGATCTTTCAATCCATGAGAAACATACTGGTGAGTACCACGAACGCGGTATACCAAACGGGAACTGCCGCCAATCATCCCCTGGTTGATCAGTGATTTGAATGGTTCCTGGAAACCAATATGTCCGAGGTCGTACAGCACTTTTGTCCACATACGGGAGTAGAGCAGGTGACCTACGGCATGTTCGGTACCACCAACGTATACGTCTACCTGGTTCCAGTAGTCGGTGGCTTTGCGATCCGCAAATGTGTGTTTGTTGTGTGGGTCCATGTAACGCAGGAAGTACCAGCTGCTGCCGGCATAGCCAGGCATGGTGTTGGTTTCGCGTTTTACGCCGGGCGCTACATTTACCCAATCGGTGATGTTGGCCAGTGGGCCTTCGCCTTCTGCGCCGGGTTTATAGTTTTCTACGTGAGGCAATTCCAACGGCAGGTCTTTTTCGTCCATGGCGTAAGGAATACCATCTTTATAAACGATAGGGAATGGCTCGCCCCAGTAGCGTTGGCGGCTAAAGCCGGCATCCCGCATTTTATAATTGATTTTGCGTTTGCCGATACCCATTTCTTCCAGCTTGCTGATCACGATGTCAGTAGCGGTTTTCATATCGGTACCATTGAGGAAGCCGCTGTTTTGCAGTTTGGCGTCTTTGGTGGCATTGGCTTCTTCTCCGTTAAAGGCATCACCGATGATGTTAGTGATCGGGATGTTGAAGTGTTTGGCGAAGCCAAAGTCGCGCTGGTCGCCGCATGGTACGGCCATGATGGCGCCGGTGCCGTAACCTGCCAGCACGTATTCCGCAATCCATACCGGAATTTCGCGGCCATCGAATGGATTGATGGCATAGGCGCCGGTAAAGCAGCCGGTGATTTGTTTTACATCGGCCATACGTTCGCGCTCAGAGCGGCTTTGAACGTATTCGAGGTATTTATCTATTTCACCCTGTTGTGCCGGAGAGGTGATAGATTTTACCAGGTCGTGTTCTGGCGCCAGCACCATGAAGTCTACGCCGAAGATGGTATCCGGGCGGGTAGTATATACTTCGATGTTTTCGGTGCTGTTTTTCAGCGCGAATTTAATTTCAGCGCCTTGGCTTTTACCGATCCAGTTGCGTTGCATTTCTTTCATAGCATCGCTGAAGGATACTGTTTCCAGGCCTTCCAGCAAGCGGTTGGCGTATTCGGTGATACGCAGGAACCACTGGCTCATTTTCTTTTTCACTACGGGGTAGCCACCGCGTTCGCTGACGCCGTTTACTACCTCGTCGTTTGCCAATACCGTACCCAGTGCGGCACACCAGTTTACTTCGGCGTGCGCCAGGTAGGCCAGGCGGTATTGCATTAATATATTGCGTTGTTCCGTTTCTCCATAGCTTTTCCATTCGGCGGCGGTGAACTGGATGGTGCGGTCGCCCGGACAAATATGCCCGGCATTGCCATTTTGTTCAAAGATGCTGGTCAGGGTGCTGATAGGTTCAGCTTTCTGGGTGTCGCGGTTATACCAGCTTTCGAAGATTTGCAGGAATATCCACTGTGTCCATTTATAATAGGAAGGGTCGCTGGTGGTAACCTCGCGTTCCCAGTCGTAGCAGAAGCCGATATTATTCAGCTGTTCGCGGAATGCTTTGATATTTTGTTCGGTGGTAACTGCCGGGTGCTGACCGGTTTCCAGGGCATATTGCTCTGTAGGCAGGCCAAAGGCGTCATACCCCATGGTATGTAGCACGTTAAAGCCTTTTAGTCTTTTATAGCGCGCATAGATGTCTGTTGCAATATAGCCCAGGGGGTGTCCTACGTGAAGACCCGCTCCGGAGGGATAGGGGAACATGTCCAGTACGTAACATTTGGGCTTTGGACTGTCATTGCTAACGCGGTAAGCATGCGATTGCTCCCACTGTTCCTGCCATTTTTTTTCGATTGCCCTGAAATTGTATTCCATATATCGGTTGTAGATGGCCTTAATTAGCCGGATATGAACAATACATCCGGTGAAGAAGGCGTTATCAGTTATAATTTAAAAAATTGTCATAATGCCGGTTCAGCAAAATAATGTTAAATTCATTAATACGCCAATGTCATTCCCCAACATCTCTATATATTGCCATTTTATTGCCCGGGTGAGCAGGTTTGCCAAGCTCGGTTGGCAAAATTAAACACATAACTACTAATTTTTATTATTTTCGCCGATAAACTGCAGATTAATGGCGCAATCCGGGAAATCATCAGCAAAGAAGTCGAAACCATCCTACCTGTACTCCATCATTGGTGTAGCACTGGTATTGTTTTTACTGGGCACATTGGGTCTGGTGGTCATACATGCCAATAAATTGAGCGTGTATTTTAAGGAAAGCATTGAGGTACAGGTGATTCTGAGAGATAATGTAAAAGAAAGCCAGGCACTCGCCCTGCGCGATTCTATGGCCCACAAACCATACATCAAGTCTATTGAGTATGTGTCTAAAGACATGGCGGCCCAACGTTTTAAGAAGGATTTCGGGGAGGACTTTATCACCCTGTTACAATATAATCCGCTTTATAGCAGCATTAACATAAAGGCCAACGCCAATTATGTGAATAATGATAGTTTGAAGATTATTGAAAATAATCTCTCCCAGCAAAGCATTGTAAGGGAAATCTCCTATCAGCGGATGCTGGTGAGCAAGCTGAATGAAAACGTGAACAGGATTGGTTTGATCATCCTTATTATCAGCGGTCTGTTGTGCCTGGTGGTAATATTCCTGATAGACAATACCATCCGTTTGGCCATGTTCAGTAACCGCTTCCTCATTAAAACCATGCAAATGGTGGGGGCTACCCGGTGGTTTATTGCCAAGCCATTCGATTTACGCAGTATTGCCAATGGCGCTATTGCGGCGTTGATTGCCATTGCCGGACTGGTAGGCATCATGTCATTAGCGGATAAACTGCTGCCTGAACTGGCGGGCTTACGCGACAATGTGATGATTGGCTTGATGTTCGCAGGCATGATCCTGATCGGTATCTGTATTTCCCTGGTGAGTACCCATCGCTCTGTGATGAAGTATTTGCGCCTGAAACTGGACGATCTTTATTAATTTTAGACATCTTTAACTGAAGATATAATACCAAACACTATGGCTAAAACTAGCGCAAATCCAGCATCAAATGATGCATTGGCCAACAGCCGCCCTATTTTCCCAAAAGAGAATTATAAATTTATGCTGGCTGGTATTGTGGTGATTGTTCTGGGTTTTCTCCTGATGATGGGAGGCGATTCCAATGATCCTAACAGCTTTAAACCAGAGGAAGTGTATAGCTTTCGCAGAATTACCCTGGCGCCTACCGTGATAGTACTGGGTTTGCTGATCGAAGTATATGCGATTATGCGTCGTCCAAAAACGAATGCTTAATCCGTTCCTATAAAAGTATTCTTACAGCGATGAGCAATCATCGCTTTTTTTTTCACTTTTAACCATATTAAATTCGATGAACGTTTTTCAGGCTATTATCATTGCCATCGTAGAGGGGCTTACAGAATTCCTGCCCATTTCCTCCACCGGTCACATGATCATTGTGAGCTCACTGCTGGGAATCGGTAAAGATGAATTCACCAAATTATTTGAAGTGGTGATTCAGCTGGGCGCCATCCTGGCCGTTGTGGTATTCTATTGGAGAAAATTTTTCGTATTCGATAAAAACCGCTTTAACTTCTACCTGAAACTGGCGGTTGCCGTTATCCCCGCGCTGATATTGGGTTTCCTCTTTAGTAAAAAAATAGACGCCCTGCTGGAAAGTCCGCTTACCGTAGGTATCTCTTTGCTGGTGGGCGGTATTGTATTGTTGTTTGTAGACAACTGGTTTAAAGAGCCTACCATTATCACAGAAGAGAAAATAGACATCTTTACCGCTTTGCGCATTGGGTTTTACCAATGTTTGGCCCTGATTCCAGGCACCAGCCGCAGTGCCGCCTCTATAGTAGGAGGGATGCAACAAAAGCTGTCCCGTAGTGTAGCAGCAGAATTCTCGTTTTTCCTGGCCGTGCCTACCATGGCAGCTGCCACCGGTTATAAACTGCTGAAAGGGAAGGAATTGCTGATGGCGCATCCGGACAACCTGAAATTGCTGCTGATCGGTAACGTAGTCGCCTTTTTAGTAGCCCTGTTAGCCATTAAGTTCTTTATTGGCGCCGTGAAGAAGTACGGATTTAAAATGTGGGGATACTACAGAATTGTAGTGGGCATTATTATTATAGCCGCTATCCTGATGGGTTATAGCCTGGAGGTATAGTATTCAGCTTTTAGCAGTTAGCTATTAGCATTTAGCAAAAATGCAGCGGAGAACATAATATATGTTAATCTCCGCTGCATTTTTGCTAAATGCTAATAGCTAACTGCTAAAAGCTAATCGTCATCCTTTCACCGCCAGCAGCAGTTCCAGGTCGGTATATTTCAATTTAAATTTCTCGCTTAAGTGGTAGTTGGTCAGGGCGCCTTTGTACAGGTAAATACCATTTCGTACGCCGCGTTTTATCCATACCAGGTTTTCAAACCCGCCATCATCGGCAGCTTCCACCAGTAAAGGCATCAGTACATTGCTGATAGCTTCAGAGGCGGTGCGGGCAAATCCGGAAGGGATATTAGGTACGCAGTAGTGGACTACATCGTACTTTTTGAACACCGGATTTTCGTGGGTGGTGATTTCCGAGGTTTCAAAACAGCCGCCACGGTCAATGCTTACATCTACAATCACGGACCCGGCTTTCATATTGCTGACCATGGATTCGCTGACCACAATAGGAGTTCGGCCACTTTGAGAAGAGAGGGCGCCTACCGCCACATCGGCATTACGCAGTTGTTCTGCCAGTACTTTAGGCTGGATAACGGAAGTGAATACACGTACGCCAATATTATTTTGCAGCCGTTTCAGCTTGTAGATATTGTTATCGAATACTTTTACGGAAGATCCCAGTGCCAGGGCGGTGCGGGCGGCAAATTCCCCTACAATTCCTGCGCCTATGATCACTACTTTAGTAGGTGGGATGCCCGTAATACCTCCCAGCAGAATGCCTTTCCCTTTGTTGTCGTTGCTGAGGTATTGCCCGGCAATGAGCATACAGGCGCCTCCGGCAATTTCACTCATGGCCCGCACAATCGGATAGGTACCGGCATCATCTTTCAGATTTTCGAAAGATAACAGCGTGATACGCTTATCCATCATCTTCTCTACCTGTGGCGCTTTCAGGGCTGCCAGATGGATGGGGGAGATCACGATCTGATGCGGATGGAGTAATTCAATTTCTTCATCGTTCAGAGGGGCGGATTTTACAATGATTTCCGCTTTAAACACTTCTTTTTTATCATATACTATTTCGGCGCCGGCTTCTGAATAGTCGGTGTCATAGTAATGTGATCCGTCACCCGCTTTATGCTCCACCACAATATGATGTCCGTGGGCCGCTAAAATGCTGACTGCATCAGGGGTAAGGGCGATCCGGTTTTCCTGGAAAGAGGTTTCCTTGGGAATACCTATAAACAGCCGGGAATTTTTCTGTGGAATATCCAGTGTTTCCTCCAGCGGTGAGTAGGTAAACCCAGCACTTACTACAGGTTTTTGCCTCTGCTCCATATGCTTGTTCTAGTTTTTTATATCGTAGTATTCAAAGATACGTTATTTGGGAGAGGAAGCGATTTCGCGCAAGATCCTTTTTTGGTCCGGCTGTACTTCCAGTTGCAGATGTACGGTATCCGGGGGGAGCATATGCGCTACCACTTCCGGCCATTCTACAAAGCTGATCGCATCCTGGTAAAGGGTATCTTCTACGCCGGCGCTGATGGCGTCGTCTTCGTCTTTCAGGCGGTAGAGGTCCAGGTGAAAAATGCGGCGTGGCTGCCCTTGCTTATCCACATAGGCGTATTCATTAATGATGGAAAAGGTAGGACTGGCGGTAGCGTCTTTCACGCCTTTGGCAGCGCATAATGCCTTTACCAGCGTGGTTTTGCCTGCGCCCATGGGGCCGTCCAGTGTGAATACCTGTTTATCCGCAAAATGTTCCCAGAATTGCCGGGCTGTTTCGGGTAGTTGATCCAGCGTAAATGTCCATTGCATCCTCAAAAATAAGGAGAAAGGAACAGCTTTTCTGCTTCAGCGTTGCATTAATATTTGCCCTGACTATCCGATCATCGGGTACCTTTGTAAAATGACATCAATAAGCTGCAAGGTAGAAGGAATGCATTGCACTAGTTGTGCACTGAATGTATCCAAATACCTGGAGAAAAAAGGAATGCAGGATGTAAATGTAAGCTTCGCCACAGAGGAAGTACACTTTATAGCGCCTGCCGGAGCGGATTCAAAAGAGGTATTGAATGGAATCGCCCAGATGGGCTACCGGGTAGTATTGCCGGAAGATGCGCCTACACAGCAGCCCATATATACTACGCTTACTTTCAAATTTATCTTTTGCGCCATATTTACTGCCCCGTTGCTATTGCACATGTGGGTAAGCTGGCCCTGGCTGCATGAGCCATGGGTGCAATTTGCGTTAACGTTGCCGGTATATATCATGGGAATGTGGCATTTCGGCGTTAGCGCCGCCCGCGCACTCATGAACCGTATGACCAATATGGACGTGCTGGTGACCCTGGGCGCCAGCGCTGCATTTGTATACAGCTTTGTAGGTACCGTGATATATGGTAACCCGGACTATATGTTTTACGAAACCACCGCCGCTATCATTACCCTGGTATTCCTGGGCAATATGCTGGAGGAGAAATCCGTAAAACAAACTACCAGCGCTATTGCAGACCTGGCGCGGATGCAGATCACCACCGCCAGACTTATTAACACGGATCATGGTCATGAACATATTCATGAAGTAGATAATCGCACCCTCCGTACGGGCGACTGTGTACTGGTGAACACCGGCGATAAAATCCCCATGGATGGTACCATTTACTGGGGTAGTGGCCATGCCAACGAAGCCATGATCACCGGCGAAAGCGCACCTGTCAGCAAAAACGAAAAGGATAAGGTAATAGGCGGAACCATTTTGGAAGATGGCAGTATCAAGGTATACATCACCGCTACGGGCAAGGATACCGTACTTTCTTATATCATTGAGCTGGTAAAACAAGCCCAGGCTGATAAGCCGCCGATGCAGAAGCTGGCGGATCGCATCAGCGCCATATTTGTGCCGCTGGTGCTTAGTATTGCCGTAGTCACCTTCCTGGGTTGGTACTTTATCGGACATACCACCATCGCTACCGCGATGATGCGGAGTGTAGCGGTGCTGGTAATTGCTTGTCCCTGCGCCATGGGACTGGCTACACCCGCCGCCGTCATGGTAGGATTGGGTCGTGCCGCCCGCAATGGTATTCTCATCAAGGGAGGCCATACGCTGGAAATGTTTAAAAATATCCGGCAGGTAGTATTTGATAAAACAGGTACCCTCACCACTGGTAAGTTGCAGCTGGGGGAATACCAGTTTTTTGATATGTCGGAAGAAGCATTTAAACAGGTGGTATACAGCCTGGAAAAATATTCCTCCCATCCCATTGCACGCGCTATTGCCTCCGCCTGGAAAACGTTTGGGGAACTGCCTTTACAGCAGGTACGGGAACACAAAGGATTAGGCATGCGTGCCCACGATAAAACCGGCAACGAATGGCAATTAGGTTCCTTCCGTATGACTGCTGGTATTACGGAAGATGACAGTCATAACCTGTACCTCGTGAAAAACGGGCAGTTAGCCGGCTGGATTAACTTTACAGATGAAATCAGGCCGGAAGCAGCTACTGTGGTAGCACAGCTGCGACAAGCGGGTATTAAATCCATTTTGTTAAGTGGTGATACCACCCGTAAATGCCAGGAGCTGGCTGAGAAGCTGGGCATCACAGAAATATATGCAGAACAATCGCCGGAACAGAAGCTGCAAAAAATAGATACGCTTATGCAAACCGCTCCTACCGCCATGGTAGGCGATGGTATCAACGATGCGCCGGCACTGGCCAAAGCTACTATTGGTATTTCTCTCAGTGATGCTACCCAGGTAGCCATGCAGAGCGCCAATGTAGTACTGTTGAATAATAACCTGGGCAGCCTGCCACTGGCGCTGGGCCTGGGAAAACATACCTATCTCACTATCCAGCAAAATCTTTTCTGGGCATTTATTTACAACGTTGTGGCGATCCCGGTAGCCGCTCTTGGATTCCTGAATCCTATTGTGGGCGCCGGTATTATGGGATTGTCTGATGTGGTATTGGCTATTAATTCTGTTCGGCTGCGGTATAAGAACGTGATCAGCTAGTACTTTTGCCCTTAGGTTGATTAAACTGATTTTCTATTTTATATCATCAAAAAATAAAATCAGTTTAATCAGTCTAATCCTGGGAAAGACAATTTCCGCGTATCTTCGCATTAACCATTAAATTTTTATTTGAATACACCCGTAGCCATATTACAGCAATACTGGGGATATAACCAGTTCCGGCCACTTCAGGAAGATATTGTAAACGCTATACTGGCAGGACAGGATACACTGGCCTTGCTACCTACGGGTGGGGGTAAGTCTATTTGTTTCCAGGTACCCGCTATGATGAAACCAGGATTATGCCTGGTGGTCACACCACTGATTGCCCTGATGAAAGACCAGGTAGCTAATCTCCGGAAAAAAGAGATTACAGCCTACTCGATCTACTCCGGGATGCAATACAAAGAGGTGGAAAGAATCCTGGAAGCCGCCCGCCGCGGTGGATGCAAGTTTCTGTATGTATCTCCCGAAAGACTCCAAAGCAAGCTTTTTCAAACCTATTGCGATGGTTTACCGGTAAATATGATAGCGGTAGATGAAGCACATTGTATTTCTCAATGGGGCTACGACTTCCGCCCGGCCTATCTGCAGGTTGCGGATATACGTAGTTTCTTCCCCAACGCACCAGTGTTGGCGCTGACGGCTTCTGCTACCCCCCGCGTACAAACAGATATCTGCGATAAGCTGCTGATGAAAGACGCCAAAGTGTTTACCAAAAGCTTTGCACGGGCCAACCTCTCTTACAGTGTGCTGGAAGAAACTACTAAAATCGATAAAGTAAAACATATACTGGACCGCGTGCCCGGCTGTGGTATTGTATATTGCCGCAACCGCAAACGCACCAAAGAAATAGCGTCCCTGCTTGAGTTACAGGGTATCTCCGCCAGTTACTACCACGCGGGATTACCACAGGCCGAACGTGCTGCGAGGCAAGAAGCCTGGATTAACAACGAAACCAGCATCATGGTATGTACCAATGCCTTCGGCATGGGTATCGACAAGCCAGATGTACGCATCGTAGTGCACTACGATATGCCCGATAGCCTGGAAGCCTACTACCAGGAAGCAGGTCGCGCCGGCAGGAACGAAGAAAAAGCATATGCCGTACTGCTGTATAATGAAGATGAACTGGCAGAAATGCAGGAGCGCATTGCCCTGCAATTCCCTACCCTGGAGGAGATCCGGGAAGTATACCAGGCCATTGTAAATTACCTGCAGGTGCCGGTAGGCAGCGCCGAAGGCATGTATTTCGATTTCGATATCAACGACTTTGCACGCACCTTTCAACTGAATCTTACCATTACTTACAGCGCTGTGAAGCTATTGGAACAAGAGGGCGTATTGCAGTTGAGTGAAAGCGTATTCCTGCCTTCCCGAGCGGAGTTCGTCACCAATAAGGATTCCCTCTACGAGTTTGAAAACGCGTATCCGGCACTCGAAGAAATAATTAAAACGCTGCTGCGCACCTACGAAGGCATCTTCGATACAGCTGTTCCTATCTACGAAAGACAGATAGGACGCATCATGCTGATGGAAGATGATGACATCGCCGCGCAATTGCAACAGCTCCATCAATACGGGATACTGAAATATCACCCCCGTCGCGATGAGCCACAGCTCACCTTTTTGCAGGAACGGGTGTCATCGCAAAACCTGCGCATTAATATGGCCCGGGTGGAAGTACGGAAAAAAGTGTACACCGACAGGCTGGATGCCATGTTTGCGTATGTACGTAACCGTGATACCTGCCGCACGCAGCAAATTGTGCAGTACTTTGGTGAAAAAGAAGCCGCCCCCTGTGGCGTCTGCGATACTTGTTTAAAGAAGAAAGCCCAACCGATAGACGCTGCCGCATTTAAACGTATATCCGACACCGTTATCAGCTTCCTCAAGGAACAACCCTTGCTGTTTAGTCTGCTCCAAAATAAAATGTCCGATGTAAAACGCAGTGACCTGATGGATGTATTGCAGTTCCTCAACGAAGAGGGCCTGGTGGTGCGGGATGACGCGGGTAGATTGTCGGTAGCAGGATAAAAAAAGCGTGTATCAGTGAATGATACACGCTGCAAATATGTTTTAGGAAGACTTCCTACAAAGTCACTACTTTCCCTTCTTTACTGCTTTCAAAAGCAGCTTCAATCACACGGATTACCTTAATCGCATCCTGCGGAGGCACCGGGTTAGCGGCTTTATTCACCAATGCTTCATAGATACCATTGTAATAATCCATGTAGTTGCCACTGCCACCAGGTATGAACTGCTTAACAACTTTTCCGTCAACCTCAGTGTGCAGCAGTCCCCATTCATGTGGCGCTTCTGCGCCCCAGTCGGGACTATTAGGGAACAAGCCTCTTTGCAGCTGGGCTTCCTGTATATCAGATTTGGTTTTGATAAAGGAGCCAATGCGGCCATGCAGTTGATAAGCGGGCAATGCTTCGCGTACCAGGTAATTACATTTAACGCGCGCGCGGAGGTTGTCGTAGTAGAGAATTAACTCGAAGTAGTCGTCTACTATGGAGTCTTTGCGGATCACGCGGATATCTCCAAATACCGCCTTGGGCATGCCAAACAAGGTAATGGCCTGATCAATCAGGTGGGAGCCGAGATCATAGAGGGCACCGGTACCGGGGCCGCCAACTTCTTTATGCTTTTTGTAGCTCAGTTCTTCTTTGAAGCGGTCGTAGTGGATTTCTGCTTCGAGTACATCACCGAGTTGACCGGATTGCAGTATTTGTTTCACTACTTTATAATCGCTGTCGTACCGGCGGTTATGGTATACGCTTAATAGCAGGCCCTTTTCTGCGGCCAGTGCGGCGAGGGCTTCTCCTTCTTTGGCGTGAACCGTAAAGGGTTTTTCCACAATCACATTTTTCCCTGCTTCCAGTGCTGCTTTAACATAGTCGAAGTGAGTGTAGTTGGGTGTATTTACTACAATCAGCTCCAGGTCTTTGTCTGCCAGCATGTCTTCCACGCTCGTATATACTTTTACGTTAGGATAGCGTTGTTGGGCCAGGTGTTTACTTCTTTCTACTACCGCTGTAAATTCAAATCCTGGATTCACGTGCAGGAACGGGGCATGGAAAATTTGTCCGGACATGCCATACGAGCATACGCCCGTTTTAATAATTCTACTCATACGCTTTATAATATATGGATGTAAGCTGGCAGCCGATGGCTGCCGGTTGCATAATTAAAACCAGCTTTTGCTTTTGCTGCTGCGGCCACCCAATCCGAGGGCGCCCAGCAGACTACGGGTAATAACGCTGGCGGCTGTACGTCCTGCCTGTTTTACTGCGGAGCTCTCCATTACCTGTTCCAGTAAACCTTTTTCTTCTTTTTGTTTTCCGGCGGCTTTGGGTGCGGCTTCCTGTGCGGCTGTTTTATCAGCAGCTTCCTGCAGTTTGGCAGTAAGTATTTCGTAAGCGCTTTCGCTATCAATTTCCTCGGCGTATTTTTTCACCAGTTTGGAATTGGCCACGAGGGCATCAATTTCTGCGGGTGTTAATACGTCCATGCGGGATCTTGGCGATACCAGCATGGTGGCGGCGAGGGGAGTAGGTACTCCTTTTTCATTTAAGCAGGTAATCAGCGCCTCCCCGATACCTATTTGGGTAATCAGGTCATCCGTTTTATAGAAGTCCGACAACGGATAGTTCTCCGCGGTTTGTTTAATGGTTTTGCGGTCATTGGCGGTAAAGGCGCGCAGGGCATGCTGTACTTTTAACCCCAGCTGGCCTAATACAGATGGTGGTACGTCCATCGGATTTTGGGTACAGAAAAAGATGCCCACACCTTTGGAACGAATCAGTTTGATGATGGTATCTATTTGTTTGAGCAGGGCATCACTGGCTTCATTGAAGATCAGGTGCGCTTCATCTATAAACATCACCAGCTTGGGTTTGTCCAGATCTCCTTCTTCCGGCAGCGTAGCATATAATTCTGCCAGGAGGCTAAGCATGAAGGTGGAGAAGAGTTTCGGACGATCCTGTATATCACTTACGCGTAAAATGGATACGATACCACGACCATCATCACTGATGCGCATGAGGTCATCCACTTCAAATGACTTCTCCCCAAAAAACTGCGCAGCGCCCTGTTGTTCCAGTTCTATTACCTTACGTAATATGGTACCGGTAGAGGTGGTAGATATTTTACCGTAATCTTTTTCCAGGTCGGCTTTACCTTCATCGCTGGCGTATTGCAATACCTTTTTAAAGTCTTTTAAATCCAGTAAAGGCAGTTTATTATCATCGCAGTATTTGAACAACATGGCCACCAGTCCAGCTTGTGTGTCATTCAGTTCCAGAATTTTGGAAAGCAGGATAGGACCAAATTCGCTGGTGGTAGCGCGTAAGCGCACCCCTTTCTCCTGGCTGAGCGACAGCAATTCAGATGGATAAGCAGCAGGGCTCCAGGTACCGCCAATTTTTTGATAACGTTCGGTAATCTTGGCGTTGGAAGTACCTGCAGCGGCAATGCCACTGAGATCACCTTTAATATCCATCAGTAATACCGGTACGCTGGCATCGCTGAGTCCTTCCGCAATTACCTGCAGGGTTTTGGTTTTACCGGTACCGGTAGCTCCTGCTATCAATCCATGACGATTGAGGGTTTTGAGTGGAAGAAATACATCCGCGCCGGGTACTACCTCACCGTTCAACATGGCACAGCCGAGTTTAAAGTGCTCGCCTTGAAACGTATAACCGCTTTTGATATAATCCAGAAATGCATCCTGATTGGCCATGACCTGTTTTTTTTATGAAGATAATAAAAAGCATTTAGTGGTTGAGCCTCAAATTGTTACCTTCTTTATTTATACTGTTTATCGTTTAATATTTATTGATAAACGATAAATTTATTTTGAATTTCGATAAAATGGAAGTAGGTTTGAGTTATTAAATCGATCATATGAAAATTGTACCCTCGCCACTTGTATTAAAGATCGTGGTTATTCTCTTCACACTATTTGGTATTGCTGCTATCATCTGGAATATCAATTATATTTTTCAACTGAAACTGTCCTCACAGTCCCCCGAAACATTTGTAATAAAAAACACGATTATAGAGCATGCTATTGTAGGCGGGCTTTATATGATCATGGCTATTTTTCTTTTTAAGTTGGTGGGAGGTACTTCTAACCGGGAAATAATTTCCCGTAATAACTTAAAAAGCGTAAATGGAATACTTTATATACTATGTGCCCTTGTGGTTACCAGAATTGTATTCGCCTCGTTTACTGTATTTAGTCCAATAGGAAGATCCCATGGTATCGGCTTCCAGTTAGTCGCATTGATTTTTTCTTCCTGGCAACCTGTGATGGGAATTGTGGTAGTGTATGTACTTGCCGCTGTCTTTAAAAGAGCGGTAATTTTCAGAGAAGAAGAAGCGCTTACTATTTAAAAGTATCTCCTGGTTTTTTAATGCTACAACGACCTATATGAAAAACAAATCTTCTCAGTTTTATCTAAAGGCACTTATAATTACCGCTGTATTGATTGGTGTTGGCTTTGGTTTAGTAACGTTATTTCGGATGCACACACCCCCACTCTTAGCCTTACTGCCGTTTATTGGAATGGGAGCTCCATTCCTGGCAATAGCTGTTCTGTTATACCGGATAGCGGCTAGTTTGGGAACTAAAGACATCATTTCCCGGGATAACTTGATGAGAGTACAACGTATCCGGTTTGTTTTGTTGGTGCTGTTGGTTGGTAAGGTGGCAATTGTAATGATAGTAACCATAGGCTCCCCAATGTCCTTTATGACCTCGATATTTGCCACATTGGTTGCTTTTTTTTCTTCCTGGGAACTACTCGTAGGGATATTGATTATTCACATACTGACTAAAGTATTTGAAGGTGCGTTAATTTTGAAGGAAGAAGAAGCACTTACTATTTAAAAAAGGCTATGGCAATAATCGTTAATCTGGATGTGATGCTGGCTAAAAGAAAAATGTCGCTGACGGAGCTGAGTGTACAGGTAGGCATCACCATGGCGAATCTCAGCATCCTCAAAAGTGGTAAAGCGAAAGCGATACGCTTTTCTACGCTGGATGAAATATGCCGGGTACTGGCATGTCAGCCGGCAGATATTCTGGAGTATAGAGAAGCATAAAACAAATGAGGCGAATGATCCACAGGGATCACTCGCCTCATTTGTTTTATGTCTGCAGTTTCTTTACAGATCTTCTTCCCGCTCCAGCATCAAAACAGCCCCTTGCGGCACTATATAATACGTTTCATCTTCGTATACTACTTCTGTAGACCCACTGAGTAAAAAGATGGCTAAATCGCCTTCTTTTACCTGCAAAGGGATATATTTTACCTTCTCTTCCTCCGGTTTCCAGGACTCCTCCTGTTCTGCCGGTACCGGAATAGCATAACCCGGACCCGTTTTAATCACATATCCGCGCTGTACTTTTTCCCTTTCCTGCACGCCGGGAGGCAGGTATAATCCGCTGCTGGTGCGTTCGTGGGGAGTGGTAGGCTTTATCAGCACGCGGTCGCCCACAACGATCAGTTTTTTCAATTTATTATCTGTTGTTATGTGTATAGCCATACCCTATGCTATCAAATATAGTGCAGGCCGCAAAATAGTGACAGACTGACAGGAGATTACAAATCGCGCAATGCAAAAATTTCACCTGCCCGGATCCCCTTTTCTGTTTGCTGTAACACACAGCATTCATTTACCGGGTCATGCTCAAAGAACAGGACGTATTGCTGATCTACGGCTTCCTGTAAAAAGCTTTTCTTTTCCTGCAGTGTTTTCAGCGGAAACATATCATAAGCCATTACATAAGGAAGGGGAATATGACCAATAGAAGGCAGCAGGTCGGCCATGTAAATAATGGTTTTGCCTTTATAGCTGATCTGCGGTAACATCATGGCATCAGTATGCCCATTGGCAAACCGGATGGAGAAGTTATCCACAAAAGAGAATCCTTCCTGGTGCTGTACAAACTTCAATTGTCCGCTTTCTTGTATAGGAAGAATGTTTTCTTTGAGGAAAGAAGCTTTTTCCCGGTCATTAGGCTGGGTAGCCCATTTCCAGTGGTCTTCGTTACTCCAGTAAGTAGCGTTTTTAAAAGCCGGTACCAGCTTGTCGCCCTGCCGTACAATACTGCCGCCGCAATGGTCAAAGTGAAGATGCGTCAGGAATACATCGGTGATATCATCCCGGTGAAAGCCGTGAGCAGCAAGGGAGCTGTCAAGTGTAGCAGTACCATGGGGTTGGTAATGACTGAAAAACTTTGCATCCTGTTTATCGCCGAGACCATTATCTACGAGGA
The DNA here is from genome assembly GCF_056396465.1 of Chitinophaga sp. 05T412. Lineage (NCBI taxonomy): Bacteria > Pseudomonadati > Bacteroidota > Chitinophagia > Chitinophagales > Chitinophagaceae > Chitinophaga > Chitinophaga sp. 05T412. The sequence goes on along the minus strand of NZ_JBFTLN010000019.1, from coordinate 115,814 downwards.
TCAGGCGGTTACCATCTTCTATCAGCAGGCAACGCAGCGCCCAGGTGCACAGGTTGTTTTCATCCGCAGGGTTTAATTTATTCCAGATGCTTTTAGGTACTACACCAAACATAGCGCCACCATCCAGTTTAAATAGCCCTGTGTCGATTGTATATAATTTCATAATGCAGTTATTTACTTATTTGAAGACAGAAAGTTACCCAATTCTGCGCACCCAATTAGTAAATAACTGCATTATTTCGTGGCTATGTCGTCTGTTGTTGCTTGCGTAATGCGGAAATAATAAATGCAAGACCGATCACGAAAAACACCACCAACGCCAGTACGGAGTTACGCATGTCTTCTGTGAGGTCGTCTATGTAGGCAAAGGAAAACATACCAATCACGATAGAGATTTTTTCCGTTACATCATAATAACTGAAGAAGGATGTGGTGTCGGGTGTTTCCGGCATTAGCTTGGCATAGGTAGAGCGACTGAGAGACTGAATTCCACCCATTACCAGCCCAACGGCAGTAGCCAGTAGATAGAAATGCATCGCAGTTTGCATTTTATAACCTGCTATACAGATACCGATCCAGAGCAGTATAACGCCAATTATTACACGTAGATTTCCAAAGCGGGTAGAAAGACGGGCCATACTCCAGGCGCCGGCAATGGCTACAATCTGGATAATCACCACGGTAACAATCAGCATGGAGGCTTCGAGGTGTAATACTTTGCTGCCAAAAATAGTAGCGGCCATCATCACTGTTTGTACGCCCATACTATAGAAGAAGAAGCCACGCAGGAATCTCTTCAGCACTGGTAACTGTTTTACCTGTGCATATACTTTACGTAATTCGGAAAATCCTTCTGTTAATGCGCCTGCGCTATGCTTACTCATGGTAGCCACGCTGTCGGGAAGGCGGGCAAAGGTAATCAGCGCAAAACCGAACCACCAGAAACCTACCAGCAAAAAGGTTAAGCGTACCGGCAAGCTCTCATCCATGCCAAGTTTGGGGCCCAATACCACCAGCCCAAAGCCGATCAGTTGTAACAATACGCTCCCGATATATCCCATGCTGAAACCTCTCGCACTGATTCTGTCCCTATCTTCCGGAGCGGCAATTTCGGGGAGATAGGAATTATAAAATACCAGTCCGCCGCAATAACCTATGGTCGATAGCATGAAACAAATTACGCCCAACAACAGATTGTTGCTGTTGAAGAAAAAAAGCAAACTACAGGACAGCGATCCCAGTATCGTAAAGAAACGTAGGAAATTCTTTTTATTTCCCCTGGTATCTGCAATGGAAGATAGGATAGGAGAGGTAATGGCCACCAGCAGATAAGCCGCTGCCATGGTGTAATTGTACAAAGCGGAATTGACGAAATTCATTCCCAGAAAGGAAACGTGTTCTTTGGTCACCGCTAAAAAATAGATAGGGAAAAAAGTGGTAGTGATCACGAGGTTGTACACGGAGTTGGCCCAGTCGTACATAGCCCAGCCATTGATCACTTTGTTACTGGCAGTCTTCATATAGCGTATTTAGCTTTGTACGAAGATAATTGTCGTAGAGCAGAAAGCATAAAGCGGAAAGCAAAAAGCTATTAAAGCGAATAATGAACAGGAAAGAGCTGCACGGAAATAGTATCCCGCTCAGGTCACTCGCGACAATAGCTTTATGCTTTCGCCTTTATGCTTTTTGCTTATAATCCTGGATGTGAATATGTTCTTTGCACATAAAATACTCCTGTTCATCATTGGAGCTAACAATGATCAGGCGGTTGCCACCGTATTCGGTGATGAGTTGCTGATATACGGCAACGCCGGCGGCGTCAAGATTGGTACAGGGTTCATCGAGCAGTAATACGGGTCCATCGGAAAGGATGGCCAGGGCCAGCTTAATACGTTGCTTCATACCAGAGGAGAAGTTGCGTATTTGCTTGTGGGCGGCTTTTTCCAGTCCTACCATTTGCATGGCTTTCGCCGGGGTAATGCCGGGAAGGAAATTTTTAAACTGCTGATGAAATTCAATAATTTCTGTGAGGGTAAATTCTTCGATCAGCTCCAGGTAAGGAGCTGCGATGGTGCAATACCGGAAAAACGCATCAGGAGCGATGGGTTTTTCCGGTGTGCTATAAGTAACGGTGCCTTCATTGTGTTGAATGGCACCGCTGATTACTTGTAATAATGTTGACTTTCCTGAACCATTGGGCCCCAGAATGGCATAACGTTGTCCTTCACTAAAGGTGAGGGTTACACGCCGGAAGATCCAGTCGTAGTTAAAACGCTTACCTGCCTGGTTAAGAGATATCATCATTGTTGGTGCGGGAAGTATAGCCTCTCATAATACCACGTCCTGATTCACGGATGAACGACAGGATTTCATCTCTCTCATCGGTGGCAGGGAATTCTGCTTCAATGATGTTAACCGCTTTGGATAATTTAAAGCCTTTTACAAAGATGACGCGATAGATATCCAGGATAGAGTTGATTTTTTCCAGGGAAAATCCTCTTCTCTTTAATCCAACGGAGTTCACGCCAACATATGATAATGGTTCGCGGGCAGCTTTTACAAAGGGAGGTACATCTTTACGCACCATGGAACCACCGGTTACAAAGGCGTGATCACCTACTTTACAAAACTGCTGGATGGCTACCATTCCGGCCAGTACTACGTGATCGCCCACAGTGATGTGTCCGGCCAGGGTAGTGTTATTGGAAAATACGCAGTAGTTACCTACTTCGCAATCGTGTGCAATGTGGCTGTACGCCATAATCAGGCAGTTATTGCCGATTACGGTTTTCCATTTGTCTTTGGTACCGCGGTTAATAGTTACGTATTCACGGATAGTGGTGTTATCACCTATTTCCACGGTTGTTTCTTCGCCCGCATATTTTAAATCCTGAGGGATGGCAGAAATAACAGCGCCTGGAAAAATACGGCAATTTTTGCCGATGCGGGCTCCTTCCATAATAGTTACGTTGGAACCTATCCAGGTACCATCACCGATTTCTACATTTTTATGTATAACGGTAAATGGATCAATTTTTACATTAGGCGCAACTTTGGCGTCCGGATGTATGTATGTTAGCGGGTGAATCATTGCTATTATTTGCCTTCTCTTGTTTTTACAATTTGTGCGATCATGTCGGCCTCAGTAGCTACCTTATTACCGATAAATACTGTCCCCCGCATTTCTACAAGACCTCTCCGGATTGGGCTAAGCAACTCCATTTTCAGGATCATGGTGTCGCCTGGCACTACCTTCGATTTAAATTTACAGTTATCTATTTTCAGGAAATAAGTGTCGTAGTTTTCCGGATCTGGTACACGGTTCAGCGCCAGGATACCACCTACCTGTGCCAGTGCTTCCAGTTGCAATACACCGGGCATTACCGGATTGCCAGGGAAGTGGCCCTGGAAGAAGCCTTCGTTGAAGGTAACGTTCTTGACACCTACTACTTTTTCTTCACCCAGTTCAATGATCTTATCTACCAGCAGCATCGGATAACGATGCGGCAGCGTTCTTTCGATACGTGGGGTATCGAACACCGGTGGCTGATTTGGATCGTAAACAGGCACATCTTTATTGTGCTTGTTCTTTTTGATATACTCTTTGATTTTACGCGCAAACTCTACATTGGATGAGTGGCCCGGACGGGTAGCAATGATGTGTGCATTAATTGGATAACCAATCAGTGCCAGATCACCTACTACGTCCAACAGCTTGTGACGCGCCGGTTCGTTCGGGAAACGTAATTCAATATTATTCAGGATACCTTCTTTCTGTACAGAGATGGTTTCCCGGTTAAATACTTTGGCTAAACGGCTCAGTTCTTCTTCTGTTACCGGCTTGTCAACTACCACAATGGCATTGTTGATATCGCCACCTTTGATCAGGTTAAGCGACAGCTGGTATTCCAGTTCATGTAAGAAGCAGAAGGTACGGCAAGGGGCAATCTCTGTTTTGAACTCTTCAATACCCTTCATCTTAGCGTGCTGGGTGCCCAGTACCGGGGAGTTGAAGTCGATCAAACAGGTAATGCGATAATCTACCGCAGGCATCGCCACCATTTCTACCTTTTTCTTCTCATCATAATAACTGATGTTGGTATCAATAGTATAGTATACTTTTTTAGCATCCTGGTTTTGCAGGCCAATGTTTTCAATCGCTTCAATGAATGCGTAAGCGCTACCATCCATGATAGGAATTTCGCCACCATCCAGTTCTATCAGCACGTTATCCACACCTGTTCCCGCCAGTGCAGCCATGATATGCTCAATAGTACTTACTCTGGCGCCATTATGCTCCAGGGTAGTGCTACGGGTTGTTTCAACTACATAATCCACATCTGCTTTGACGATAGGTTGTCCTGGCAGGTCTACACGCTGAAATTTAATACCATGGCCGGGTGTTGCCGGCTTGAGTGTCATATTAACATAGGCACCTGTGTGCAAGCCAATGCCTGATAAGGTAATTTCGCCTTTCAGGGTATGTTGGTATTGCAACTGTTGATTTTCCATAATAAGCTAACTAATATGTAACTATTTGACTAGTAATCAATTTTATACACCTGCTCTTTCCTGCAGCAGCTGTTTTACCATCTCTTCCAGCTCTTTCACGCGCTTTTCAAGGTCCGGCAAATTTCTAAAAATTGCCTGACTTTTCAGCGAACTTTTATAGTCATACGCCGGAGAGCCTGTGAGAGAGGAGTTAGGAACGGTAATTGACTTCGACAAACCACTCTGTGCGTTGATTTTGGTACCATCTGCAATATGGATATGGCCTACCATACCTACCTGGCCGCCTATTACGCAGTTCTGGCCGATTTTGGTACTGCCGGAAACGCCGGTTTGAGCCGCAATAACGGTGTTGGTGCCAATGTCTACGTTGTGGGCTACCTGAATCAGGTTATCCAGTTTCACACCCTGACGGATCACGGTGCTACCCATGGTGGCTCTGTCGATAGTCGTGTTGGCGCCTATTTCCACATCATCATGGATGACTACGTTACCGATTTGAGGTACTTTTTTGTAGGAGCTGTCCGGCTGAGGGGCAAAGCCGAAGCCATCGCCACCAATTACGCAACCGGCATGCAGCATTACGCGGCTGCCTACAATACAGTTGTCGTATACTTTTACACCAGGATACAGGATGGAGTCGTTGTTAACGATCACATTATCCCCCAGGTATACGCCAGGATATATCTTTACGTTGTTACCCAGCACCACGTTTTCGCCCAGATAAGCGAAAGCGCCTACAAACACGTTTTCTCCCATTTTCACGGAAGCGGGCACATGAGAAGGCTGCTGAATACCGGACTTGTTACCAGTCAGGTATCTGTATTGCTCCAATAACAGGGCAAAGCTGCTGTAGGCATCTTTTACCCGTATCAGCGTCGACTTAATCGGACGTTCGATTACCAGGCTCTCATTCACAATCAGAATGGACGCGTTGGTAGTATATATGAATTCTTCATATTTAGGATTGGCAATGAAACTGAGCATGCCCTCGCCGGCTTCTTCAATTTTGGCGATGTTGCTCACCTTTACGTCCGGATTTCCCTCCAGCTTACCATCTAACATGGTAGCTAATTGTAATGCGCTAAACTGCATAGTTTAAAATTGTAATGTTTTCCAGGCTACACCGGATAGTATGAACTTATTCTTTAACATTTTATGTCTATAAAACGTTGTTAGCCTGAATTTTTGGATGACAAATGTAGAATTTTTTTACCGGTATCGCCAGAGTATGGCTAATCAGTGCATTGTCGATGGAGGAAATGTCTTTTACAGTTCCGTCTTTAAATAGGATATTAATCTTCTCGTCGTTAACGTTATAAGCCCTCAGCGTGGCTGCTCCGGAAAAAACAAAGTAATCCAGGTCAGCGCCTTCAATGCCCCACTTCTGTTTTACCTGTTCCTGCAATAATTGCTCCGCACTGCCATCAAATGCCTGGTTACTTAATACTACTTTTAGCAAGTTCCTGTTTATCAACCATTTACACAAAAGGGACAAAACTTTGTCCTCATGTGTTGCCCAAACTTTTATTGCGCCCATGATATCATAGTCGTCCAACAAACAAAATAACCGCAAACAATCCGGCTCCCGCTCAAAATTGTCTTTGGTCACTGTGTTATATAGGAAATAAGACAATGCCGGCGAACAAAACAGCTCTTTCCCTTCCTGGGCCAGCGCCTTGGCGCGGCTCAGAATCTTTACCAGCATGTTTTCCGCGCTCAGCACCGTTTTATGCAGATATACCTGCCAGTACATCAGCCGCCGTGCTATGATAAACTTCTCAATAGAATAAATTCCCTTTTCTTCCACCATCAGCTCCCCATTGTGAACCGTCAGCATTTTGATAATGCGGTCGTATCCAATGGTACCTTCCGCCACTCCCGTGAAGAAACTATCCCTGTTCAGATAATCCATCCTGTCTACATCCAGTTGGCTCGACACCAGCTGATGCAGGAATTTTTTATGATATCGTCCGTTAAAAATATCAAGTGTAAGTGTCAGGGCGCCATCCATCTGCTTGTTCAGGTCTTCCATCAGCCACTGGGAAATCTCTTCATGAGATACCCCCTCAATAATGCCATTCTCCAGGGCATGGGAATAGGGGCCATGTCCAATGTCATGTAGTAAAATGGCCATTTTAGCGGCTACCTCTTCTTCCGGGGTAATATCCGCGCCCTTGCTCCGGAGTTCCTGCAAGGCCATACACATCAGATGATAAGCACCCAGGCTATGATGAAATCGCGTATGCATAGCACCAGGATACACCAGTTGCGCCAGCGCCATCTGATGTATGCGGCGAAGCCGCTGGTAATATGGATGTGAAATGAGGTTAAAAATCAACGGGTGATCTATGGTAATAAAGCCATACACCGGATCATTAACAATTTTTCGCTTGCGTTCGGTCATTGCATTTAATTATACCTTTCAAACAAGGGGTATCCAAGCCTGAAATCCCTGGTGAGGGTGTGCAAAACTACACCATGAATTAATTATATGTAAATTTTTTACTTATAATGACGCTCTCCGTCCACGAAACCCCTATGACAGTAAAAAACAATTGGTAGGTTACAGGTAATTAAATGTTATGGACGCGAAGGTAAATAACTTTATCAGCCCGTTCGCTTTTTACTGCCATCATTTTACCCTGATCAGCTGTTTTTAACATATAATTACCGGCAAATGATTGACAGGGAACGATTTTTGCCAAAAAATAGGGGTAAATTTCTTTTTTATGGAACCTTAAATCTTACTATGAGCCAGATAAATATACTATGGGTAGACGACGAAATAGAGTCGCTAAAATCACAGATTATTTTTTTAGAAAGCAAAGGTTACAAAGTATCCGCCCTCACCAATGGGTACGATGCGCTTGAATTTCTGAAAGACCAGGTAGTAGATGTTGTGTTGCTGGATGAATCTATGCCCGGTATCACCGGCCTGGAAACTCTGGGTAAAATCAAGGAAATAGACCAGCAGATCCCGGTAGTAATGATCACCAAAAATGAGGCGGAAGATGTAATGGACGATGCCATCGGCTCCCAGATCACCGACTACCTCATCAAACCGGTAAATCCCAATCAGGTATTATTATCTCTCAAAAAAATAATTGATAACAAAAGACTGGTGGCCGAAAAAACCACCAACGCCTACCAGCAGGAGTTCCGCAGCCTATTCATGGCCCTCAGCTCTAACCCGGATTACAACGAATGGATGGACATCTACAAAAAACTCGTGTACTGGGAAATGGAGATGACCAAAGCCAACAGCCCGGAAATGCTGGAAGTATTCAACGCCCAGAAAACGGAGGCCAACAACGAATTCTCCAAATTTATCAGCCGTAATTACGGCGACTGGCTCCATCCCAAAGCGAAAGAGGCGCCGGTGATGTCGCACACCTTGTTCCGCGATAAGGTGGTACCTAACCTGGACCCCAATGTTCCCAACGTATTTTTGCTCATCGATAACCTGCGCTACGACCAGTGGAAGGCGATTCTACCTACTTTCCAGGAGTCGTTCCGCCTGGTAGAGGAGGAGTCTTTTTACAGCATTTTACCTACCAGTACCCAATACAGCCGTAATGCCATCTTTGCTGGCATGTTGCCCATAGATATTGAACATCGCTTCCCCCAGGAATGGAAAAACGATGACGAGGAAGGCGGGAAAAACATGTACGAAGAACATTTCTTTGCCGCCCAGCTGAAGCAACTGAAAATGGACCCGCGGTTTTCGTATACCAAGGTGACCAATCACGCTGACGCACAAACGATGCTCAACAATATCCACAATATGCTGGATTATCCACTGAGCGTAATTGTATACAACTTTGTGGATATGCTCAGTCATGCCCGCACAGAAATGGAAGTACTAAAGGAATTAGCCGGTGATGAGGCGTCTTACCGCTCTATAACCGCCAGCTGGTTTGAGCATAGTCCGCTGCATCAGGCCCTGAAACGAATCAGCGATAAGAAAATAAACCTGATCATTGCTACCGACCATGGCAGCGTACGGGTGAAAACACCGGTAAAAGTGATCGGAGATAAACAAACCACCACCAATCTTCGCTATAAACACGGCCGTAATCTGAACTACGAAGCCAAAGAAGTATTGGCCTTCAGAGATCCCCGCGATGCTGGCTTACCTAAGCCTAACGTCAATTCTTCCTATATTTTTGCCAAGGGAGATGGGTACCTCTGCTATCCAAACAACTACAATTACTTTGTAAACTACTACCGTAATACCTTCCAGCATGGCGGCATTTCCCTGGAGGAAATGATTGTGCCGTTCGCGAGAATGGTGACGAAATAGCAGAAAGTAAAAAGCTATTGTCCCGGAGATATAAGCGGATGAAATTTGCACCCATCAATCGCGACAATAGCTTTTTGCTTTCCGCTTTCTGCTTTTTGCTATTTTTGCTGCATGAACCTAAAGATTACTCCAAACAACCTGACCAAGCTGGAAAAGATTTTTGAGGAAGCCAAATATGTGCTGCGCTTTGAAAAAGGTAGTTTCCTTTCCGGTTACTGCATCCTGGAACATAAGAAGGTGGTAGTGATCAATAAGTTCCTGAATCTGGAAGGCCGTATCAATACCCTCATTGATATTTTAACCACATTACCACTCGATGAAGAAATACTGACGGCAGAGTCACACAAACTGTACAAGCAAATTCAGTCCAGCAGACCGGTTCCGGAAGCAGGGACTGATGAGCCGGAAACACCGCAAACACCGGAATCACCGGAATCCGAACAAACAGCAGAATAGGTTAAACAGTCAAATGATTTTGGGATGAAAGTTACATTCTTAGGTACAGGTACATCGCAGGGAGTTCCCGTTATAGCTTGTGGTTGTGAAGTGTGCGCCTCGCCGGATAAAAAAGATAAACGTTTAAGAAGTAGTATCCTGATTACTGCGCCCGCAGGCAATATTGTAGTGGATACCACACCCGATTTCCGTTACCAGATGCTCCGCGAAAAAGTAGGACACCTGGAAGCGGTGCTGATCACCCATTCCCATAAAGATCATATTGCCGGCATGGATGATATCCGCGCCTTTAATTATTTTCAGCAAACAGCTATTAATATATACGCCACTGAGTTTTCCCAAAGCGTGATCAAACGGGAGTTTGCCTATGCATTTGCGGATTTTAAATATCCCGGCATTCCGGAAATAAACCTGCGCACCATTGGCAGCGAGCCTTTCGATATCAATGGGCTCACCATTACCCCGGTGCAGGTAATGCACCATAAAATGCCGGTAATAGGCTTCAGGGTCCACGATTTCACCTATATCACAGATGCCAATTATATTGCGCCCGAAGAAAAGGAGAAGATCCGGGGCTCAAAAATATTGGTGCTGAATGCCCTGCGCAAAGAAAAACATATCTCCCATTTTACGCTGGAAGAAGCCATTGCATTAGGGAAAGAGCTGGAGGTACCTGAAGTATACTTTACACATATCAGCCACCAGTTAGGACTACACGAAGATGTGTCCAAAGAGCTGCCCACCGGTATGGCCCTGGCTTATGATGGGCTCACGCTAAAAATTTAAATCCATTCTATTTCTATTAACAAAAGCGCCACACGGGAAGTGTAGCTTCACGGCAAATGATTGTTAACCCATATGTGGAAATCTTTTGTCCGCGGATACCTGCGTTTTTCACGCCGGGAGCGGTACGGCATCTTCCTCCTGATAGCGGGGATGTTGCTAACATGTTATACCCCCGACCTGCTTTTTTACTTCCAACGGCGTATACCCGTAGGCGATAGTAGCGATTTAAAAGCGGCCGTACAGGCCTTCGAGGCAGCTAATAAGGCTCCCGCCACTACCAATACGCTGTTTTATTTTGATCCCAACACTTTGTCGGTGGCCGGATGGCAGCAACTGGGCGTGTCAGAGCGAACAGCGCTCACCATTACGAAATACCTTTCTCACGGTGGCTATTTCCGTAAGGCTACAGACCTGACACGGATTTACAGTTTGCCCTCAGCCGCGTGTGCGCAACTGATACCTTATGTGCGGATAGCGGAGAAGAAGGAGGAAAGGGTTTGGGAGAGACGGGAAAGCAAGGGCAATTACCGGCGCTACGGGGCTTTCCAGGGGCCTTCCTCCTTTCCCGTCAAAAGAGATTCAGCGGGATGGCATCATAAAGAAGCGGTTTCGTTTGCCCGTTATCGTAAGAAAGAGGCGGCGGTCATTGATATTAATACGGCAGACACAACGGTCTGGCAAACGTTGCCGGGCATAGGACCGGGCTTTGCACGCCGGATAGTTACGTTCCGGGATCGCCTGGGAGGCTTCTACGCGGTGGCCCAGGTAGCCGAATGTTATGGGTTGGCAGACTCTGTATTTCAAAAAATTCAACCTTTTTTACAGATCGGTAATAGTTCTCTAATAAAACTAGACCTCAACCTCACAGATGAAAAATCTTTGGCGGCTCACCCGTATATACGCTACAGATTGGCGCGGTTAATAGTACAGTATCGTAGTGCCCATGCGGGTTTCAAGGCAGTGAGTGAGCTCCGCACGCTGCCGTTGGTGGATGAGATTATTTATCGTAAAATTGAACATTACATCGAACTCAAACCTTAAAGCCACACGTTCATGAATTTTGAGCCAACGGAAATGCAACAACAGATTGCACAAATGATCCGGGATTTCGGAAAGACAAATATTCAGCCGCACGTGTTGGAATGGGACGAAAACCAGGAATTTCCACTACATGTATTTAAAAAACTGGGGGAACTGGGACTCATGGGCGTGCTGGTGCCACAGGAATATGGTGGCAGCGGATTAGGATACCTGGAATATGTAACGGTAGTAAGTGAGATCTCCCGTATTTGTGGCGCCATTGGATTAAGTGTGGCAGCACATAATTCTTTATGTACCGGTCATACCCTACAATTCGGCAATGAAGCGCAGAAACAGCGCTATCTGCCTAAGCTGGCCAGTGCAGAGTGGATTGGGGCCTGGGGATTAACAGAACCCAATACCGGCTCCGATGCGATGAATATGAAATGTGTGGCAAAGAAGGATGGCAACGACTGGGTGATCAATGGTACCAAGTGCTGGATCACGCATGGTAAAAGCTGTGATGTGGCCGTAGTAATAGCCCGCACCGGCGATGTACGTGATAGTCATGGTATGAGTGCTTTCATTGTAGAAAAAGGAACACCTGGTTTCAGCGGCGGTAAGAAAGAGAATAAGCTGGGTATGCGGGCTTCTGAAACAGCAGAAATGATATTTGATAATTGTCGTATTCCTGCAGAAAACATGCTGGGAGTGGAAGGAGATGGTTTTATCCAATCTATGAAAGTATTGGATGGCGGTCGTATTTCCATAGCGGCATTATCGTTGGGGATTGCCAAAGGCGCTATGGATGCGGCTTTGAAATACTCCAAAGAACGGCATCAGTTCGACAAGCCGATTGCCAGCTTCCAGGGTATTTCTTTTAAACTGGCGGATATGGCCACGGAAATTGAAGCAGCTGAATTATTAACTATGCAGGCCGCTGATATGAAAAACCGGAAGGTGAAAATGACGCAACAGGCTGCCATGGCCAAATACTACGCTTCTGAAGTAGCGGTAAGAGTGGCGAATGATGCAGTACAAATATTCGGTGGATATGGCTATACAAAGGATTTTCCGGTGGAAAAATTTTATCGTGATGCAAAATTATGCACCATTGGAGAAGGAACTTCGGAAATTCAAAAGATCGTAATTGCCCGGGAAGCACTTAGATAGAATAACGATTTTGCTATTGATTCTGATTAATTTGAAGTAGATGTATTTTTTTAATTTAATGAAAGATAACTGATGAGCCGCTCATCATTTTTTAAAATTAATTTAATATTACCCCTTTAGTGTTATTGTATATTGCAAAAGGAACGTTAAATTTGGGTTAATTCATCACTCTTTACCGTTTATCAACCTTAACACACAAAATCAGGAAAGATTTGAAACACTTTTACGCAATGAGAAGCACCCTGTAATACGGGTGCTTTTCTATACCGGGTCTGGCTGGTTTATCCCATGTGAAGACGCTTCGTAAAGTAAAAGAGATATAAGCCTGTAATCCACGTTATGATTCTTCCATAATTCAGTAGTTCTACTGAAGCCAGTAATATTTATCCCTATTACTTTTGCTTTCTAAATTATCCCAGTTGTTATGTTCTCCAAAATACTTAAATGGGCCGGCAGGATATTGCTTGGTCTGGTGTTAATCTGTGCATTAACTTATGCGGTTTTTTCCTTCCTTTTTCGCCAACATGTGAATAAGTCCTACGCAGTGCAGGTGAGAGACATCCCAATCCCGGAAGATTCGGCTACTATTGCCGCCGGCAAGCATCTTTATGAAATTAAGGGTTGCGGAGAGTGCCATGGTACTGACTTACGTGGGCGGTTGATCGTAGATGACCCGGGTTTGGGGCGTATTGCCGGAACCAATCTTACCTATGGTAAAGGAGGGCTTTCGGCGGACTTTGACAACAAAGCCTGGCTAAGGGCGATGCGGCACGGTTTAAATGCCGAAAACAAGACTTTATTGCTGATGCCCTCACAAGAGTTTGCCCGGCTGGATGATCACGATATAGCGGCTATAATCGCGTTTTGTAAAGCTCAGCCCAAAGTGGATACGCCTAACATCCCAACGGAGATAGGGCCAATGGGCAAAATACTGTCTGTAATGGGCAAAATTCCGCTGTTTCCGGCTGAAATGATAGACCATAGCCATCAGCAGCCAGCGTTGGTAGCGAAGGCGCCTACGGCAGATTATGGGAAGTATTTATCGGCTTCCTGTACGGGCTGTCATAAACCGGAGTTGACAGGGGGAGATAACCCTGTTCCGGGAGGAGCGCCGGTAGCCAATATTACCAGCACCGGTCATGTGGGCAAATGGTCGAAAGAGGAGTTTATTACCGCCCTGCGTACCGGAAAAACACCGGAAGGAAAACAATTGCTGGTGAAAGATATGCCCTGGACAATGACTGCCCAGTATACAGACGACGAATTGATTGCTTTATATCTTTATCTGAAAACATTGTAAAAACAATTACGAATTTCAAATTACGAATTACGGCTTTCGGAGAAGATAGTAAACGCGAAAGTTATTCGCTATGCTCTTCTCTGAAAGCCGTAATTCGTAATTTGAAATTCGTAATTCTCTATTTTTTATCCTTGTTGAAGAAGTCGGATACTTTATCCTTTGCTTCTTCTGCCCAATCTTCTGCCTTATCTTTTACATTATCCAGAAAATCACCTGCCTGATCCATCAAACCAGCCTTTTTTTCTCCGGCTTTGTCTGACATTCCTGCAAACCAGTTATCCACTGTACCTGCAATAAAAGGAGGTAATTTGCCTTTCACATATTCTTTGATCACATCAATGGATTGTGCTGCCTGTTCGGCGGTCAACCCGGCTTTTTCCTGTAATTGCTGAATGAGTTCCTGCATAAATAGAGGTTTTATGATTAGAGATAGTGTAGCCATACCGGTATTCCGGTCATGGTTATGCTACTTTCAGTTTCACAAGGGTGGACTGCTCCAGTTTTGACTGTGCATATTCCCTGGTCAGGTGGAAGGTAGTTTCATTTGCAGAAGGTAACTCATACATAGCATCGCTCAGTACTACTTCGCAGATGGAGCGTAATCCACGCGCACCCAGTTTGTATTCCATGGCTTTGTCTACAATGTAGTCGATCGCTTCTGCTTCTACCTGCAAATCGATATTTTCCACCTTGAACAGTTTCTTGTACTGTTTAACGAGTGCATTTTTCGGCTCTGTTAAGATGGCTTTCAGGGTATCTCTATCGAGTGAATTCAGATAGGTAACCACTGGCAGACGTCCCAGTAATTCAGGAATCAGACCGAAAGATTTCAGGTCCTGTGAGTTGATGTAACGCAGGATCTGTTTTCTGTTTTCTTCTTCTTTTTCCTTGTTAACGGTAAAGCCGATAGAATGTGTTTGTATTCTTCTGCTGATAATCCTTTCCACACCATCAAATGCGCCACCGCAGATGAAGAGGATGTTTTGTGTGTTCAGTTTGATCAGTTTCTGCTCCGGATGTTTACGACCGCCCTGTGGAGGTACCAGTACTTCTGTACCTTCCAGTAATTTCAGGAGGCCTTGTTGTACACCTTCACCGCTTACATCGCGGGTGATGGAAGGGTTATCGCTTTTACGGGCAATTTTATCGATCTCATCGATGTAAACGATGCCACGTTCAGCAGCTTCCACATCGTAGTTACATACCTGTAACAGGCGGCTGAGGATACTTTCCACGTCTTCACCCACATAACCGGCTTCTGTAAATACGGTAGCATCTACAATGGCAAAGGGTACGTTTAATTGTTTGGCGATGGATTTAGCGAGGAGGGTTTTACCGGTACCGGTTTCTCCCACCATGATGATATTGGACTTTTCAATTTCCACTTCATCGTCACCTATCTGCTGATTGAGCCTTTTATAGTGGTTGTATACCGCTACAGCGAGTATTTTCTTGGCATCATCCTGTCCGATAACATATTCGTCCAGGAATTTTTTCATGTCCATTGGTTTGGACACTTTAGGCGCGAAGTGCGGCGCCGCTGCTGAAGGAGCTTTCTTGCCAGGAGGAAACAGTTCCTGGTCAATTATTTCCTGCGCATTGGCTACACAGTTTTCACAAATGTGTCCTTCCGCGCCAGCTATCAATATCTGCACTTCTTCTTTAGAGCGGCTGCAAAAGGAACAACGAATTTTTGATTCTTTCATTTCGGAATAGATTATTTTTCTACGAAACTATCTGGCCTGCCGTGATAATGCAGGGTTACAAATTTACATTAAATAGCGTAAAGCATAAAGCCGGAAGCCCAAAGTTAGCATAAGCACAAAAGCAAAGGGTTTCGTAGCAACAGGTATGGAAAAAATATCATATCACCCCAGCTTTTAGCCGTTGGCTATCAGCTTTTAATGATAGCGGACGCTATTTGATAAAAACTTAAAATTTTAAAAGCTCAAAACTATTGAAGCGAATGATGCTAGCGACATGTACTAAAAAACCGCTATATCATTCGCTACAATAGCTTTGAGCTTTATGCCTTAAGCTTTAAGCTTTAAGCTTTACTGTGGTGTATCCAGATTTTTCTTTGGATTCTTCTGGAGTACGTCATCGATGATGCCGTATTCTTTCGCTTCATCCGCAGTCATCCAGTAGTCACGGTCAGAATCTTTTTCCACTTTTTTCACTGGCTGTCCGCAGTGGCTGGCAATGATTTCGTTCAGTTCCTTTTTCAGTTTCACGAACTCACGTGCAGTGATTTCGATATCTGAAGTCTGGCCTTCTGCACCGCCATGAGGCTGGTGAATCATTACACGGGCATGCTTCAGCGCAGTACGTTTTCCTTTAGCGCCGGCTACCAGCAATACAGCGCCGAAAGAGGCGGCCATACCGGTACAGATAGTAGCGATTTCAGGAGAAACTACCTGCATGGTATCATAGATACCTAAACCAGCATACACACTACCACCGGGGCTGTTGATGTACATCTGGATATCGCGGGTACGATCGGAAGACTCCAGGAACAGTAACTGCGCAGTAATTACGTTTGCTACGTAGTCGTTTACCGGATCTCCGAGGAAAATAATACGATCAGCCATCAACCTGGAGAAAACGTCCATCTGTTGCATATTCAACTGACGCTCTTCAAGGATGTAAGGAGTCAGGCTGTTGAACTGGTTGTGGCTTTTAGCATAACTATCTACTACCAGGCTGCTGATTCCCCGATGCTGGATGGCATATTTTCTAAATTCATTATTAATGTTCATGATGGTGATGTTTATGAGGTAAATTAACAAAATCTTCTGCTTTGATTTCCTCTTCTTTCACGTTCACCTTTGCTTCAGCCCAGTCAAATAACTTGGCAGTGATCATTTCACGGTAAGTCTGGTCTACAAATTTTTCATCCTGTAACAGGCGATCCAGGTAGCTGTCTAACCATTCTGCTCCATCAGCAGCGGCGCCGCCATAGTAGCCTAATACTTTTTGTTTGGCATTTTCTTTCAGTTCTTCGAAAGAAACTTCCAGTTTATTTTCTTTAACCAGTTTATCGCTGATCAGTGTCCAACGCAGTTGGTGGTCGAAACCAGGGAATTCTTTGTCCGCTTCTTCTGCAGTTTTAGGTTTTTCACCACCTACCTGCAACCAGCGTTTGAGGAAATCCTTTGGTAAATCCATTGGGGTTTCGTGTACCAGTACTTCAAACAGGTCGTTGTGAAGGTGGTTACGGCTTTCAGAATCCCAGTATTTACCGATTTCTTCTTTCAGTTTAGCGCGGAAAGCTTCTTCTGTAGTGATTGCTTCTCCCGGATAAACTTCTTTGAAGAACTCTTCATTCAGTTCTCTTTTTTCAATCAGACCTACTTTAGTGATGGTCAGTTTGAAATATTTCTGCGCTGCTTCTTTATCAGTTGTTTCGAAGCCCAGATCTTTCAGTATCCAGCCCAAACGTTGCTCATCAAAAGAAGTAGCTAATTGGAATACAATGCTGTCTTCATTCTTTTTGCCCTGCAGTTCTGCCTGGATAGCAGGTGAGAAGTATTTAACCAGTAATGCATTTTCTTTTACAATACCGCCTTCTACTACATTGCCTTTTGCATCTGATTCTTCGAATTTAACGTTAATCACGTTATCTTCTGAAGTAATTGTTTCTGGTTCGGTTGTTTTTCCACCTTTCAGCTGTAAACGTTGTACCTCGTCATTTACCATTTCTTCGGTAACAGCTACTTTATATTTGGTAAGGGTGGTTTTGTTGTTTTCCAGTGGAGTAATTGCGAAACTTGGTTTCAGACCAACTTCAAATTCGAAGGCATAATCAGCAGGCTTGTTGAAATCCAGATCTTTTGCCTGTTTTTCCAGAGATAATGGCTGGCCAAAAATTTCCAGCTTCTCTGTCTGTACATAACCCATCAACTCTCTTTCAACAGTTTTCAGGATTTCGTCACCAAAGATAGCCTGACCGTGCATTTTCTTTACCATACCAGCAGGGACCATTCCTTTACGGAAGCCAGGTATGTTTGCATTTTTGCTGAATTGCTTTACTGCTTTGTCAAAATTAGGAAGGTAGTCTTCCTGGCTCACTTTCACAGTGATCTTATCGTTCAATAAACCAATGTTTTCTCTCGTAACGGTTGCCATAATTGAATTGTATAAAAGTGTTCTTTAAGAAGCAATAATAATTCCTTATTTATTTTTCTGCCATGAAGTCACACGGGCAAGTAGGAATGGCAGAGGACTTTTGTTGAATAAAATCAGGTGAAACTGTGTCTGAACAGGACTACCGTGATAATGAAAGTGAGGGAAAGCATAGTATTATCACGTTGCCATATTGACGCATTGCCACATAACATTATATGTACGGCTGGGCGGAACGCATGCTGTAAAGCAACAGATCCAATTGCCAGCCCTGTTTGCCGGCTTTTTCCACATCCGTGCGTTTTCGTACCTATTTCCTAATCTAACCTTTTTCAAATATAAACAACTAGTTTCCAGTTAGTTGTAAATATCGGTCAACTTTATGATCGCGCGAAGATAGCTAAATTTATTCTGTTTTCAGGGAATTCCGGACCAAAGAAACAGGTCCCGGGATTTTACAAAAAAGGCAGGCCCCTTCCGAAAAAGAGGCCTGCCTGCATATTATTTTAGCTTTTACTTCCGACGGATCGTTGCCTTTGCATCACATTGGCAGGCAGCTTGCCAATCGGCCAGCTTCGTATATAGCTGCCCGTTCCAGATCCACTGACCTGACCCCTTAATAAAATACCTGTTATCGTCGATGATGTTATCATGACCACTGCTGCTGTATTTGTGAATAAATACATCGCTGCTATCACGGGCGTAAATGCGATTACCCCGGATCGTATTCCGGATGCAGTTCTCGGTCAGCCGGATTTCGCCTTCCGTTTCGCCGTTATGGCCTTTTACTTTGTTATTGTACTTCAGGGTGTTATTGACAATCCTATTGCCTTCGGCCCTGCCATTGTTATATCCTACATAACCGCCCATGTCTATCCCCGCCAGCCAGCAATTGTAAACCAGGTTATCACGAACAATGCAATTCATACTGGGGAACTGCTGGTTTTCGCTGGCCAGGCTGATACCCCGATCACTATCGTAGATTTTGTTTCTTTCAATAGTTATACTTCTTGCCCCATCCACATAAATACCAATGGCCCCGTGCATATCACCGGAAGGACGAATGGGCCCGATAGACGCATCTACATTATACAACACATTATCACTGATCACCCCATTGCGGGCAAAGTTCACGGTTGAATCAGGATTGGCCCAATAGCCACCAGCCGCGTCAATGCCAATGTTTTCGCAATTGTAGATTTTATTGTGGGTAACGAAAAACGTATCTACGTAACCGTTAATGGTCAGATTTTCACTATAGCCTGTTTTACAGTCGTGGATGATATTGCCGGTAATCGTTAGTTGTGTAATCGGGGCGGGACTGTTGCCCAGCACAGAAATAGCATGAGCGCTACGGCCTTTTTCCGGTGCTACTTCGTGTGCAATATCATGTATTTCATTGTTCCTCACAATAATGTGACTGCCGGCGCCTTTTACCACAATCCCATCAGGGAACCCGCTGGCGGAATTACTTTTAAAATTGCTTACTTCAAAACCATCCATGATCACCCAGCTCACATTGTTGATGGTAACCAATCCTTCAAAGCCATTCACCGTAAGGGTGCTGCCATTGATCACAGGTTTTTCCCCTGTATAGGCTTTGAGTGTAATGTATTGCCCCTGGCTGCCAGAGCGGGGAAATACCACTTTTTCTGCATAGTTGCCGCCGCGCACCAGTACTACATCGCCTGGCATGGCTTTGCTTAAAGCATAACTGATGGTTTGAAGGGGAGATTGTTTACTGCCGGTATTTTGATTGTTGCCATTGCTAGCTACGTAATAAGTAGCTGGCGGAGCGCTGTAGGTAAGCGCGGGAGCGGCCAAAAACAGGGCCGTCCATAAGGATTTAAGTAGTTGCATGGTATGAGTCCGTTCGTAATAATCTAAAAAAGACCAACCTGACAGGCATTGTCACCTGTCAGGTTGGTGAGCATCAGCGGGAAATAATTTTCCTGATGCGATAGTTGACTGCGTCTATCACGTACACAACACCGTTGTCGCCTACGGTCAGTCCTACCGGTACATTGAATAACGACAAACTGGCCAGACCATCTGCATATCCTTTTGAAGAATTGCCGGCATAGGTGGATACATTCCAGGTATTGGCTTCAATGAAACGAACACATTGATTTGTATTATTGTCGCCGCCACCATAGGAACTACCGCCATTACCGCCAATATAGAGGTTATCGTTTTTATCAATAGCAATGCCCCAGGGGTGATCAAATTTGGCAGCATTGCCAGGTCCATCTACCAAACCTGTTTGCCACATCGTTCCTGCAATGACGGTCATTTGTCTGGTGGTAGCATCTACCCGACCAATAAATGAACGGCTGTTATCTACTCCATAAAAATTTCCTTTGCTGTCTATTTCAATGGCACTGAGGTTTTGGAAGCCACTGGCCACCTCGGTGAGGTTGCCATTAGCAGGATCGACTTCAAGGATTTTACCTGGACCAAACTGGGCTACATATAGCTTCCCATTACGTTTGTCAATCGCTACATCCACGATATCACCCACACCGGCAACGGTGCTCACGATGCCATCTTTGGAAATTTTGCGTAATGCACCATTCCAGGTATCGGCTACATAAATGTTATTGTCTTTATCGATTTCTATACCGTAAGGGTGATTAAATGTGGCTTCTGCCACAGGACCGTTCCAATTTCCGCCGCTGGTATTGCTGCCTGCTACTGTACTCACTTTACCATCAGGTGTTATTTTACGGATATTGTTGTTGGCGCCATCAGTTACATACAGGTTACCGGCGGCATCGTGTGTCATGCCTTGTCCGTACTGGAAGTTGAATTTGGCAACGGCGCTGTCGCCGTCTTTATAGCCGGATATTCCGGAACCCGTCATGGTACTTACATATTGCGCCGGCAGGTAATTGAAGTCCGTTGTGCTTGTAACGCTGGTACCGTTGATGGTAATGGTGACTTTACCGGAGCCGGCTCCTTCCGGTACGAGGAATATCAGCCGGTTGGCAACTGTACCGGTTACAACGGCTCTAACTCCGTTTACCAACACGGTTACGCCCGTGGTATCGTTATTGAAATTGTCTCCATATACCAGTATTTCTGTGCCGGTACCACCTTTCATTGGAGAGAATTTTTCAATGACGATGGGAGCGCCGTTGTTGTGTCCCTGCACCTTATCTTTTTTGCAGCTTGTAAAGAGTAAAGGTAATCCGAGTAACAGCAACAAACGATATTTTATGATAGCGTTCATATGATTTTCTTTTTAGGAATGAATAAAACTATTACCAGCCTGGATTCTGCACCAGTGCAGTATCACGAACAATTTCAGATTGTGAAATAGGGAAGAGATACATCTTCTTATCAAACTGACGTGTTTGTAAAAGTGTGCGTTGGTAGAAGCCTGTAAATCCAAATCCCTGATCGTTATCATCGGCATCGAAATTCATTCCGTATATTTTCTTAAAATCATCGTTGTCCATGTCTTTCCGACGGGCGCGGGTCCACCAGTGGTCACCGCGTTCGAAGGCCATTTCAATCATGCGTTCGCGAAGTATATGTTTGCGCATTTCGGCTTTGTTGCCTATTGCTGCCGGATATACCTGTTCAATGGCAGGTACGCCGGAACGTGCGCGGATCTTGTTCAGATAAAGTGCGATATCGGGATTGCCTGGATCGGACTCATTGAGGGCTTCTACGTAATCGAGTAAAATGCCTGCATAGCGTGTAATGATGAAAGGCCGGTAAGGACTGCTCCAGGCGTAGGCGTTGCCAGCGGGGCTAACACCTTTGGCAATGAGATAGCCGGGGAAAGCATATCCCACTGCTCTGCGTCCGGCAGTGCCGCGGTAGTAGAATTCAATTCTTCCCTGTCCGTTTTTGTTGCCATCGGAAGAGTAGCGGTTGCGGTCATCTGCTGTAGGGGCGGCAATTACTGGCCTTTTGTTATAACAGATACTTGCATAAAAGCGTGGTTCACGGTTGGCATACATGTTCCAGTCGCCGGCTGCATGGCCCCAGCTTTTATTATTGGGGTCACCGGAAACCGCAAACCCGGTTTCCTGGTACTTAGAAGTAGGATCAGTGATCCATTTTCCATCGTTCATATAGTAGGCATCTACCGCATTTTGAGTGGCTGCAAATAATTGGAAACCGCCTGGATAGGCTGTACAATCGTGGTCCCAGTAGTGAGGGTTCCAGTTGGCGCAGGAGAAAATAATTTCATTATTCCAGGGTGTCAAAAAAACGCCGGTGTATGATTTGAAAGGATCAAATGTTTCCCCGTCGTCTTCATTGGTATACAGTTTATAAACACCCAGATCAATGACTGCCTTGGCAGCGCTGGCAGCTGTGGCCCATTTGGATGCATCAGCTTTGGTAGGTGCCAGTGGATTTCCCTGCTTGTCGCGGAAGTTGGTAAAGTCCGGATTGCCGTTCCAAAGCGGACTGGCAGCCCATAAAGCAGCTTCTGCTTTGATAGCAAGGCAAGCACCTTTAGTAGGCTTGCCATACCAGGTAGAAGACCAGGTAAGCGGTAGGCCTGCTGCTGCTTCATCCATGAGCTGATTCACGTAATTGAGACATACATCAAAAGATGCGCGGGGATATTTATTGAAATCATCATTCAGGCCCAGCGTATTATCTAGTTTAATAAAAGGACCATAACGTTTCAATAGGTTCCAGTAATAGTATCCACGGAGGAATTTTACTTCTGCCTTGTATTGTTTTTTCAGATCATCACTAAGTTCCTGGGTAGGTACTTTATCGATATTGTTTTCAAATACAAAGGAAGAACGAATGGCAGTATAGCAGCCACCCCAGACATCCCACATGGTGGTGGAGGGGCTCCAGTTGCCATCATTTATTTTACGGGCGTTTGTTCCGGGTATAGTGATGTAACTGTCTTCTGTGATGCCTAACATATAAGCGCCTTCATTTTCTCCAAACATCATATAGCCGTATATGGTATAGAGATAAGATTCTGCCTGTTTCCTGGTTTTCCACACCAGGTCCTCTGATAAAAGACTATCCGGCTGCTTGTCCAGGTAATGGCACGAAAGAAAAGCGCTGAAAAGTGGTAATAGCAATAATAGCTTACAAATATTTTTCTTCATGATACTGCTGTTTTTGACCCAAAGCCGGTTAGAAATTTGTTTTGATACCGAAATTGATTGAGCGTAATGGCGGGTAGCCGGTACCGTTAGGTTGGTTCAATTCCGGATCCCACATTTTGAACTTGGAGAAAGTAAGCAGGTTTTGACCAGCAGTATATACATACAAAGTCTGGAGTCCTATTCTTTTTAATAGTTCCGGGCGGAAGCTATAACCAAACTGTACATTTTTCAGGCGTATATAGTCTGCGTGACGCAGCCACCAGGTACTGTACTGGTAGTTGTTGTCGCCGGGAGTGGCTATGCTGAGTCTTGGATAAATAACATCCTGGCGAGGATTATCTACTGTCCACCTGTTCGTTACTTCTGTATAAAGATTGGCAGAAGTAAGGCCTCCCATGAAAGGAACGATTCCTCTTGCATTGTTATCCAATGCGCCGGTACTGGCGATGAGCATGATATCTACCTTAGCAGCACCCTGGAAGAAACCCTCGAGGTGGAAACCATGGAAGTCTAATGCCAGGCCCGCACCATACATGATTTTAGGAGAGGAGGTGTTACCGATGGGTACCATGTCATTGGCATCAATTACACCATCGTTGTTGATATCTTTGTATTTGATATCACCCGGACGAACAGTACCAAATTTTTGTATTGCATGTTTATTGATATCGGCATCATCTGTAAATAATCCTTCAGATACCAGTCCTCTCAACTGATTGTACTGTTGACCAACATTGGAAAGCCATGGGTACAACGGGGTAGGTTCGTCATTATTGATGATTTTATTGGTGGCATAAGTAAAAGTGCCATAAACATTGAACTTCAAACTACCTATCTTATCCGTATAATCCAGTGATCCATCTATACCTTTGTTATCCATGACTCCCAGGTTTGCATACACTGGTGCTGTATTACCCAGGAATGCCGGGAGAGAAAGCCGGTTAATTAGAATCTTCTCTCTCCGTTCTTTGAAGACGTCCACTGTAAGATTCAGTTTGTTGAACAGTTCGAGGTCTACTCCGATATTTTGTTTGGTGGCAATTTCCCAGGAAAGGCCCTGTACTCCTATTTTGTTTTGATAAATGCCGTTATTGAAGCTGGGGGTATAGCCAAAAGAAATGCCGCCACCACCAGCATAAGAAGTGATGTAAGGGAAACGGTCGTTATTGACACTACCAATTTTATCATTTCCTACTTTACCCCAGGAACCTCTTATTTTCAGCATGCTGACAGCATGTTTAAGATTCGCAAAGAAATTTTCCTGGCTGATTACCCAGCCGGCAGATACAGAGGGAAACACGCCGAAACGGCGACCTTTCTCAAAGTTTTCAGAACCGGTGGCCCCCATATTTACCTCTGCCAGGTATTTATCTTTGTAGCCATAGGTAAGTCTTGCGGCGAGGCCCTGGTTACGGTAAGGAATACCACCAACAGCATCTCCGGCAGATCCGTTTGTTTTTTCCCGCATATTGTATAAGAACAAGCCTCCTACGCGATGTTTGCCATCAAACAGGTGATCATAAGTGATATTGGTTTCCAGGTACATGGTGCGTTGTACACTGCCTGTACCAGACTGGAAGCCCATAAAGTTATCGCCGTAGTTGGTTTGTATGTATATCAGGTTGCCCTGGGCATCGCGGCGGTAAGCCTGCCAGGTATCGATATTTTTGGTTCTGCGCAGGTCTGTTTCACTATAGGAGTCAAAAGAAAAACGGGCCGTAGCAGAAAGGCCTTCTGTAATAGCATCCAGCTTTTGATTCAGCGAAAAAACCGATTGCATAGTGGGCTTAAATTCACGGGAATATCCGCTGTTCTGCAATGAATTCACGGGGTTTACGCCCTGGTTGGTGATAGGGCCGGCCCATTTGCCATCAGGGTACCTGATAGGAAACAGGATAGGTGGCTGCATCATAGCCTGATACCAGGCAGTTTGTGCAGAAACACCCGGATAGTTAGCATTCACCATCATGGCACCGAGACTAAGGCCCAAAGTGGTACTTTTGCTCAGAGTCATGTCTATATTAGAACGGAAATCAAAACGATTATAGCCTACGTTCGAATTGTAGGGATTATCAGGGTTCATGCGATAGTTACCCTTCTGGTTAAAATAAGAACCGGAAACATAGTAGCGGGCAAAAGCGCCACCACCGTTGGCACTCAGGTTTACATTGGCACCGGGAGGGGACCAGTCTTTGTACATGGCATCTACCCAGTTTACATCGGGATACAGGTAAGGATCTACATGACTTCTGGTTTTTTCTATCTGGTCAGCGCTGAATTGTTCTTTACCCAGGGCCTCGTTGTATAACGTCATCCAGGTGGCGCCATCCACAAACTTAGGTGTCTGGGTAAGCCCGTTGATGCCGCTTTCTACTTTTGCTGCAATACGCGGTTTACCAGCTACGCCTCTTTTGGTAGTGATTAGTACTACGCCATTGGCGCCTCTGGCACCATATACGGCTGTAGCGGAAGCATCTTTCAGGAAGGAAACGCTTTCAATGTCTTCCGGATCTATATTACTCCAGGAAGAGGTCTGGTCATCACGTTGTACCCCATCTACCAGTACCATCGGGCTGGGGTTTCCGGTGAAGGTACTTACGCCGCGGATGTTGAAGGTGTTAGGTTCATCGTAACCGGGCTCACCTCTTGACTGCTGCATGAGTACACCGGCAACGCGGCCTCCGAGCGAGTTCGCCAGAGAGCGGGCGGGTGTTTTCAGCTGATCTACTTTAACGGTAGACACGGCGCCGGTTACACTGATTTTCTTTTGTGTACCATAACCTACTACCACCAGCTCATTCATTTTGGATACGTTGAAATCCATGGTGATTTTCAGGGCTTGTTTTCCTTTCACTACCACATCTTCAGGCTGCATGCCCATCATAGTGAAATGTAGGGTATCACCGGATTTAGCCAGGATGGTAAAGGTGCCCAGTTCATCAGATTGGCTGTTTTTACCAGATGATTTATTCACAATGGTAACGCCAATTAATGCCTGGCCTTTGGTATCCCATATCTGGCCCTTTATAGGGGCAGGTTGTTCCTGTTCTACAACGGGAACGACTACTACTGCTTTTTTCTCGGGTGCCGGCTGTTTGGCAATATAAATTTGATTGCCCTCGGCGTCAAAGCCCAGGCCTAGCGGCTGGAGCAGTTCTCCCAGTACTTCCCGGAGCATTTTGTTGTCGGCCTTCACAGATACTACGGATTCCTTGATCAGGGCAGTACCTGCGTAATAAAATTTGACATTCATCCTGCCTGCGATCGTAGTGAGGGCATCAGGCAGTTTTACGTGGGAGAGGTGCAGGGTCATGCGGGCATCCAGCTCATGCTGTCCGTAACCTTTTGCACAATACGCTACCATAACGGTGGATAACAGGCATCCTAGTACCAGCGTGGATATCCTCATAAACCTGATGAATAAAGAAAGTTGAAAGTGTAGTCCTCTTTTCATAGATTTGATAGTGAAAAATGATTAAGAAAATCCTGTTACTGCATCAAGGTTCCTACGCCCTGCAGTAATCGGATAAACAGACTTGACATTTTTTTTCCAGGGGCTGATAATTCCTCTTTCAGCCCCTTTTTAATTTTGGTTGACCTATCCTGGCATAACACGGTTTTTGTTGATGAACGAACTTCCGGCAAGCCTCACTGCTAGCTAATTCCGGATAAATGACTCCTTTGGCTTTACACTACTTTCCAGCTTTCATTAACGTGTATTTGTTCCCTGTTTTAGTGTACTTAAGTGACAGTATTTTCGTAATTTTTTTAATGGCGTCTTCAGGTGGTGTGTCGGCGAGATCGGCGAAGATGGTCATCTTTTCTATCTCCGCCGGCATCTCCAGTGTGATATCATATTTGTGTGACAGTTGCAGGGCTACGGCCGACATAGGTACATCGCGGAAGATCAGCTTTCCTTCTTTCCATGCCATGTCCTCGGCGGCAGCCGTTACTAATT
Organism: Chitinophaga sp. 05T412; assembly: GCF_056396465.1. Lineage (NCBI taxonomy): Bacteria > Pseudomonadati > Bacteroidota > Chitinophagia > Chitinophagales > Chitinophagaceae > Chitinophaga > Chitinophaga sp. 05T412. The sequence goes on along the minus strand of NZ_JBFTLN010000019.1, from coordinate 89,088 downwards.
CTTTTCTAAAGCTATGTGCCTGTTTATTGTAAGTAAGTTGTTCGTTGGCCCGTAATAGTGCAAAGGAGGCGGTATCCTGTTCCACTGAGATCTTCACCGTTCCGGTTAATACAGTTAGCTTAAACAGGTTGTAATCTGCATAAGCATTCACATTAAAGCTGGTGCCCAATACGTGGGTGGTCATGCCAGCAGCATTTACTGCAAAGGGATGCGCACTGTTAGGTGCCACTTCAAAATAGGCTTCTCCCTCCAGGCTTACGTGTCGTGGACCACGTTTGAATACTTTGGGATATACCAGTTTGGAATCTGCATTCAGCCAAACAACGGAGCCGTCGGATAAGGCCACCTGGGCTTTTTCTCCTTTGGTGGTCACTTTTTCAGTAAGCTGCTCTGGGTCCAGTACGTTCATTAGTGCAGTCCATTTTAATGAAACACCGTAACCCAGTAAAGCAGCTACACTGGCGGCAGCAGCCAGCCTGATAAATAACAGCCGTCTGTTGCCGTTGGTGGCGGAAGTAGGCTCAATTATACTTATTTGCGACAGGATGGAGCTTTTCATTTCCTGTTCCAGCTGTGCTTTATCTGTGGCGCTAAAAGAATCCAGTACGTTGGCTTCTTTCTCAAAATATTGGTAATACTCCCAAAGAAAACTGGCTTCTTCAGGGGTCGTTTTTCCGGCTAAATACTTTTTGGCGAGCGCTGAAAACGCAGATTTTTTGTCCTGGTCCATATCGGAAGTGCTCCTTTATGGTATATGTACCGAAAACGGACTAATCTCCCACGCCGGGCAAAAATTTATTTTAATTTTTTTTAAACGAGTAAGGTGAAGAGGTGGGTAAGACGGGTACGAAGATGCTGTACAGCCTTTCCCAGCTGGTTTTGAACAGTTTTTTGGGAGATGTTGAGGTGGGTGGCAATATCCCGGGTATTCATCTTCTCCTCATAGTACAGGTGAAAGATTTCCCGGCGTTTTTCGGGCATGGTATTAATCCAGGCATGTATCACCTGTTGGGTTTCCTTCTCGGCTAATGCGTTGTCGGCAGCATAGGGCGAGGTGGCAATTTTCTCGAATAACTCCATGAAAGCAGGGCCTGTAGCCTGTTTGGCCACCAGTTTATATACCTGGTAGTGTACCGCCATATGGAGATAGCCGCTAACGTTATCGATGCTCAACTGATTTTTCCGGCGCCAAAGGTCAGCAAAGATGTCTTGCAGTAAGTCTCTGCATTGCTCCCTGCTACGTAAACGCTTGTAGGCAGCATTGTACATAGATTCCCAGTAACGATGGTATAGCTCCTCAAAGGCGGAGACATCATCATTCCTGATTAATAACAGCAATTCCAGGTCACTCAGCATGATAAATTGATAACATCGAAATTATTCGGCACTCGGTCATCTAAGATATGGTTGGTCCCGAAATATAAGAAGGAATATAAGATTTTCAAAATGAAGTGGTAAATGGCGTTTACCTGTTGGAAAGGAGAAGAAAATCCAAACGGATTTATAAATAGCTGAAAATCAAAAAGTGCGGATGAAGGGACTCGAACCCCCATGCCTCGCGGCACCAGATCCTAAGTCTGGCATGTCTACCAATTTCATCACATCCGCAAAAAAAGTAAGATCTTTCCTTTGTGAGCTGGTTTTTTGCCGAGGGCTAAAATAGCCGATTATTTAGCTCAAAAAGGATTGCAAAGGTATTGTTTTTTGCGAATTAACAAAATCATTTATAAGATAACTTCTGCGTCGATTTTAAAAATAATTAGAATTAGCGGCTTAAATTGGAGATCAATTATTGTACAAGTCTATCTGATGCTATGGCTAAAACCTTTTTTGAAGAACTAAACAGTGCAGGAGCTACCGGTGTAGCCTACAAAAATATCAACCTAAAAAAGGCTGCCCTGGCCTATTTCGCTAACTCCGGCAACGCTACTATTGCGGATCTGTGTAAAGAGCTGAACCTGAGTACCCCTAAAGTCACGAACCTGGTCAACGACCTGATTACAGACGGACTGGTGATGGACTATGGTAAAATCGAGTCAACCGGCGGCCGTAAGCCTAACTTATATGGGCTGGTACCGGATTCCGCTTTCTTTATCGGAGTGGATGTAAAACAGGACCATCTCAACCTGGGCCTGTCTGATTTGCATAAAAACCTGGTCACTACTGTGGAAGGGCTGGCTTATGAACTGGATAACACAGAAGCTTCCCTGGAGCAGTTATGTCAGCTGATAAACAACTTCATTGACGGACTTTCTGTACCGAAGGAAAAAATCCTGGGGATTGGTATCAATATCGCCGGGCGCATCAACTACGCTACTGGCTACAACTATAGCCTGTTTTACTTTGACGAGAAACCCCTCAGTGAGGTGATTGCTACCAAAGTAGGCATCCGGGTATTCCTGGAAAATGACTCCCGGGCCATGGCTTACGGGGAGTTTTGCTCCGACCTGGTAAATGGAGAGCGCAATGTATTATTCCTGAACCTCGACTACGGTATTGGGATGGGCGTGCTGATAAATGGCGAACTATACTACGGTAAATCCGGCTATAGTGGGGAGGTTGGGCATATTCCTATGTTTGATAATGAAATTATTTGCCATTGTGGGAAGAAGGGATGTCTGGAAACAGCGGCTTCTGGCTGGGCTTTGGTGAGCATGTTTCGCGAAAAGTTGGCGGCGGGTTCTTCGTCTATGCTGTCACGTACGCATCAGTCGCCCGATGATATCCACCTGCACGACATTATAGAAGCGGCCAACAACGATGATATGCTGGCCATCGAACTGATTGCCAAAGTGGGAGAAAATCTGGGCAGGGGCGTGGCTTTGCTGATGAATATCTTCAACCCTGAACTGGTTATCCTCGGCGGCGCGCTGGCAGCAACACAGGATCATATCCGCCTGCCTATAAAGAGCGCAATGAAAAAGTATTCCCTGAGTTTGGTGAGCAATGATTCCAAGTTGAAAATGTCCAGTCTGGGCGAGCGTGCCGGCATTATTGGCGCCTGCTTGCTGGTTAGAAATAAAGTATTGATAAGTTAATTTGAGGAAGGTGTGGTTTTAAGTAACTTTATACACTTACCTGAATTCCATTTTCTTACCCAAAAAGATTTGTTATGTCGAACACACTAACGTCCTACCTCGTTTTTAACAACAATTGCCGGGACGCCATGAACTTTTATCATGATGTGCTGGGTGGAAACCTCCAAGTAATGACCATGGCGGATTCTCCTATGAAGGACCAGGTTCTTCCCGGAGCTGAAAATCTGGTGATGCATGCTTTTCTGCAGGCCGATGGATTTGCCATCATGGCTTCTGATGGTATGGTAGGAGCGCCCCCTGTAAATGGTGATTCCGTACAACTGGCGCTGGGTGTAAATTCTAACGAAGACGCAGATAGCATCTTTGGCAAACTGGCTGCCGGAGGTTCCATTCAAATGCCAATCCAGGAAACGTTCTGGGCGCATCGTTACGGGCAATTAACTGATAAATTCGGTATTCACTGGATGGTGAGCTACAACAAGCCAATGACGATGTAGCCATTAGCCATTAGCTTTTAGCTTTTAGCAAAATGCCGCGAAGATTAACAGATGATGTTCTTCGCGGCATTTTGCTAAAAGCTAAAAGCTAATGGCTAAAAGCTGTTTCTATTTCTTCTTCCTGAAAAAGGAAAATATTCCTCCTCCTCTCAGTTGATTTTTTTTCTCTGCTGCCGGATGAAATCCGGGATCGTTTAATACAATCAGATCTATTAATTTTTTGCAGGGACCAGTATCTCCTTTTCCTTCAAAAGCCAGTGCCATGGTGTATCGAATAGAGGATGCCTCGGTATCCCAGGCCCAGTTATTGGCAGCGTAAATGTTCACGCATTGCATGGCATAGTTGATACACTCATCATACTCCTTTTCACCCAGCCAGGCTTCGGCCATAAAAGCGTATACCCCAAACCGGTAGTTTGGTGAATTATCGGTGGTGTCGCCGGTGGCCATGATATCCAGGGTACGTTGCATATCGGCCAGGGCAGCTTTGTTGCGGCCCAGCTTCAGTGCTGCCTTCCCTCTGAAGTAATAGATTTTCATTTGTGAGATAACCGGCAATTGCGGTATGCCACCAATGGAAATACGGTTGTTGATAGCGCCAATGCAATGTTCATACTGGGCATTGTCGAAGTAGAGGTACATCAGGTTGAAATAGGCATCGCTGTCGTCCGGCTTTTCTATAAGGTGCGTTTCCAGCGCCAGTATACGCTCTGACAGATCATCTGCGCTATCGGTTCTGATAAAGGCACGCCCGGTTTTTATGCGGTCAATATTGTAAGTGATTGTTTGGCGATCGTATTCTTCCAGTTCCTCCATGTCGCGGGCAATCCAGCTGTTGTATTCGGATAGAATTTTTTCATAGAGATCCAGTGCTTCTGCATGGCGTTCCAGGGAACACAGGTCGTCGATCATGCGTTCGTGAATAGACACATAATACGTAAGCGGCAGGGCGTCTGTAAAATTCTCCAGGATGGTTTGGCGGTCTTCAATGGCTTCTGCCAGTTTACCCATGCTGTGATGGGCGTCTGCTCTGGATTCCAGCTGCTCCCAGAAGGGCGACATATTATAACCGATGGTATGTACATGTGCTGCTTCTACATAAATTCCTCCTTCATACAAGGCAATGCCATAGTTGTTACAACACATGGCGAAATGATGTGGATGGCCGGCATAAGAACTGCCTTTATTTTCATACCAGTAAGCATGATAAAGATCGAAGGCCTGTTTATAAACAAATCGTTTTAATGGCAGGGCCAGTTGCTTAACCTGGTTGTCTTTTTCCAGTTGAATAATTTCACTGAAAATAACGCCGGCTGCGTACCAGTCGTAAGGTACGGGATGTGCGATCTCCGGCCACTTCTCCGGAAATTGACCGTTTACTTTATAGCTGGTGTAATACCACCTTACTATGCTGAATGGGTAGGGCCGGATGGCCAGTGATTTTTCATACCAGGGAAGTGCTTCCTGGTAGCTGCCAATATTAAAAAACGCATTGGCGGTGTAGTGATAGAAGTAGGCTTCTTCCGGATATTGGGAGATATACCTTTTGCCGGTAGAAATCTGTTCCAGGGTGCCTTCGTCATGATCATCCCCATAAAACTGCTGCCAGAATTCGGCAGTGCCTTTGCAGAACTCCCTGGCCAGTGCGGCGTGGCGTACGCCATCAGCCAGCAGTTGTTGCACATGCTTCAGCAGGCGCAACATATCTTCCTTGCTATTTTCTCCGGCGGTTACCATGATTTGGAGCATGGCGGCGGCAAAGTCGTAATCGGCCAGCTCGAGTGCAAACCAGGTGGTCGATAGCAACCGGTTGTTGTACACGGTGCATTCAAAGGCTTGTTTATAATACTCCAGTGCGGCGGGCCGGTTGTCGGTATGATAATATACGTCGCCAATGCGGGTGTAGCATTGGAACCGGGCTACATTCAGCTGTGGGAGGTCATCTGCGTACAGCGACTCATACACCTGCAGGTTCCGGCGCATGTCGGCCAGTGCTTTTTCTGTTTCATTTTTCAGTACCCATACCTGGAACCGGTACAGTAATGCTTTGGTAGTCAATTCTTCATCGCCAACGGCAAGGAGAATGTCGCAGTCCTGAATGGCTTCATCTCCTTTATCGGTCATCACGTTGGCGCCCATGTAGGCACGGTGTACCCGCGCCTGTTGATGATCGGGGTCCAGTGTCAGCACCTGGCTGAAAGCCTCGTAAGCGGCTTCGTACATGGCGGTGACCAGGTCGTTGTTGTCGGTGGCTTTGGCGTTTTCCAGCTGCGATAAGCCCAGCAGCTGCCAGCCCCGGATTTCCCCGGGATGGTCTTGTAAGTATATTTCCAGCTTCGTTATTGCTTCGGTATATGCCTGCTCATTGTACAGCCTTTCCAGTTCGTCTAAATGCATATGCGCTTAATTAGGACGTGTAATTTATTAATAAAGGGCCACGATGATAAAAAAAATCTGAATAGTTCCTATATTTAAAGACCATTTTTTATCAGCCAGAAACATTCAAATCCTTTGCCATGAAAGCAATAACTGTATTGTTATTACTCCTGTGCAATACCATCGCGTATGCGCAGGAATGCGATTGCAGGAAGAAATTTGACAGCGTACAGGTCTATCTCAGAAAAAATTATGTAGGATTTATTGACAAAGTCACCCCGGCTACCCAGCAAGCGTATCTCGCTATGGTAGGCAAACTGCAATTGCAGGCGGCCACCATCAAAGGCGCTACCCACTGCCTGCTGCTGGTGAACCGGTACCTGCGTTTTTTTAAAGATCAGCACCTGGCGCTTCACATCGGTTATACACCGGTAAAAGAGAAAATAACCCTTCAGCCGCTGCAGCTAGATCAGTTGCAGCAGCAGCCTGTTACAGCGGTGGCAGGTATTTACCAGGCTGATAGTTTGTATAAAATCGCCCTGGTGAAAAATGTACGAGGGCTACGCAGTTATGCCGCAGTAGTCCTGGAATCTGCTGTGCTGGACTGGCAACCGGGGGAGGTGATTTTTGAACTCGCCCCCAGCGGAGGCGATAAGTTTGAGGTAATCAGCTACCAACATCACCGTGTTGATTTTGATACAGTTACCATTAACAAACAGCGGGACGGCCTGTCGGCCATGGGCTGGCAACGGGCGGGCAGCCATCGTCCGGCGCCACTGGAGGAAGCGCCTGCAATGGGGGATGCTCCTGCTGCCGCTTTCTTTTTCAGGCAGATAAATGACAGCACCGGCTATCTGCGCATCGGTAGTTTCGACGCGGCACAGTATTACCTGGCGGACTCCGTGCTCAATGCCAATGATGAATATCTCCGGAAAAATACCAGCCTGATCATAGATGTGCGCGGCAGCGGACAGGGAGCCGATAAACTCACGGAGCGCCTTCGCCCATTGATGTATACCCAACCCGTACGGATTATCGGGGCCGATTTTTATGCTACCCCGGATAATATCAAGTCCTGGAGCCACCTGTTAGACGAGCAGGCCGGCAAATTACCAGAGGAATATGTGGAGCAACTCAGAAATCTGATCCACCAGGGTGATGGCCTGCAGGGACGTTTAGTCAGCATGGGACCAGATGAAAACATGATCCTCCCATCTCCCTTACCTGTTCCCGCCAAAATCGGGGTCATCATTAATGGCCGGTGCAGCAGTACTACAGAACAGTTTTTACTGGAGGCTACACAAAGTAAGAAGGTAAAAGTTTTCGGTACCCCATCTATGGGAGCGCTCGATTACGCCAATGTAAATGCGGTAAAGTTCGCCGCACCGGCTTTTTCAATAGATTATCCTGTAACCCGCTCCCGCAGAGTGGCAGCCGGACAAGGCATTGATAACAAAGGCATTCAGCCGGAAGTGAAACTGGATTTCTATCATCCCGGATGGTTGGAATCTGTTGTGAAAAATTTATAATGCTGTAGTCATTAAGGATCGATTAACACTTAGCCGCATGATATTAACCACCTTTATAGCAACAAAGCATATGCTCAATGCATATATGAGGGTTTAAAAATAGTAACAATGGTAGAAAAGCCGCCTCACAATTCTTTGTGAGGCTTTTTTCTTTAAAATTGCTTTTGCTGGAGAATATTGGTGAGTATATGTGTCAGCTCATGCAGACTATTAGGCTTCGTCAGAAAATAAGCAGCACCCAGCTCCCGGGTTTCTTTCTTATCTGACTCATGTGAAGAAGTGGTATAGATGATAACAGGAATGTGTTTTAAATGATCCAACTGCTGTATTTCAGCAAGGAATTGTTTCCCGTCAACTCTGGGCATATTCAGGTCCAGGAATATCAAATCTGGGATAGGGTGAGTACTTAATTTAGTTAATGCGTCTTCCCCATTTGTAGCTTCCTGGTAAATAATATCCGGTGCCAGCTCTTTTAATACTTCACCAAATATCATCCTGTCGTCTATATCATCATCAATTAAAAGTACAGAGGTATATTTACAACTATCAGCCATATCTATTTTGAATAGAGACAAATCTATGATTTTGTTATTATTTTATTATCATTATAATTCAGTTTTGCCTGCCGTTTGGAATGAAATGTGCTTGAACCCGGTAAGCAATGCTGTTGAGGAATAATACCAGCATTTAAAACTAAACAAGCTCAGGCAGATGAAGAATTTTTTTATGCGACTTCCATTGCCCCGGAAGTTGATGCTAATAGCTGTAATACCACTGATTTGTCTCATCTATTTTGGCGTAGCGATATTTAATAAACAAAACGCAGATATTGATACCATTGATAACCTGGTCCGTAAAGTCACTACGGCAACGGCTATCATGAAGGTTGCAGATGAAATACATATGGAGCGCAGAAACAGCGTGAACTATGTATTACAAACCGGTAGCCTGAACGACCTGCTGACACAACGTGCCAAAACAGATCTTGCCATTGATGCCGTAAAAGGCCGTTTGCTGGCAAGCGACAGCCGTTTCTTCCAGTACTCACTGTTGAATACACTCCCCAAAAAGCGTAAAGACATCGACAATAAAAGCATGCCCCAACGGGAAGTACTGGATTATTATTCCAATCTTATTTTCCGTTTGAGCGACCTGGCCAATACCAATACACCGGATATTCCCGTGCTCAAGGGATTACAACAGGATATGAATGCGCAGTACCTGCTGGCACAGATGTCAGCCTATCAGGGCATGATACGCATGGACATCTATTACTTCATGTTGAAAAAAGACGTTTGGCCGGAAGATTTTGCCCGTATCGAAAATAATACGGACATGTATAATTCCCTTCGTGCAGAACTACTGGATAAAGCTTCTCCACAGGTAGTGAAAGATTTTCAGAAGATGGAAACCACCAACGAGTACACCATCACCACAAACTTCATCAACAGTACAATCGCTGCCCGTAAAATAGATACACTTTTCAACGCTGATTCCTGGTGGGATAATTCTTCTCTGGCAGTAGACCAAAGCAAACAATTACAGCGCAGCATCATGGATAAGGTAGGCAGAGATGCTAAAGTCATTTCCCAGAAGGAAAATGACCTGAAAACCCGCTACCTCGTTGCTCTCGTGCTGATAGTGGTATTGGTAATTGCTTTCGTTACCATCACCATCAAAAGCATCACAGATGGCCTCGAACTCCTGAGAGTGGCTGCGGTCAACATCGCCAAAGGAGTGCCGGGGTCGGCGCCCGAGATACATGCCCGGGACGCCATCGGCAGTCTGGCCCGTTCTTTTAGCGTCATTGATCAAACCAGTCAGGAGTTATCAGTGGCAGCTGATAATATCGGCAAAGGAAATTTCAATATTGATGTGAAACCCCGCAGCAACGATGATGTACTGGGACATGCCATTGTACAAATGGCCGTCGATCTCAAACAATTCCGCTACCAGAACGATCAGAAAATATGGATACAAACGGGATTGAATAATGTCAGTGAAACGTTATTGGGTGAAAAAGATCTGGGTACACTCAGCCAGGATGCTTTAAATGATATGGTACAATACACTGGTGCACAAACCGGGGTATTGTATGTCAGGTATGCAGCAGAGTTACATTTGTCTGCCGGTTACGCGCTGTCTCCGGAACACCCGGCGCCACGGGTGATTGAAGTGGGTAAAACCTTGCTGGGACAGCAGGTATTGGAGAAAAAAATACTTTATCTCGAAAAAGCCCCCAATGATTTTCTGCATATTGCCGGCGGCACCGGCGCCGCACAACCTGGCTACGTATTGATTATCCCATTGATTCACGCCGGAGTTACAGAAGGTGTGATGGAAATCGCTTCCCTCTACCCATTCAGTGAAAATGTGATCGACTTTGCGAAACAGGCTTCGGTCAACATTGCCATTGCGCTGCAAAGCACCAGGAGCCGTACCCGTCTGCAGGAATTATTGGAAGAAACCCAGGCGCAGGCAGAAGAACTGCAGACCCAGCACAGCGAACTGGAAAGCATGAACGTGGAGCTGGAATCACAGGCCCAGAAGCTGCAAGTATCGGAAGAGGAACTGAAGGTACAACAGGAAGAACTGATGCAATCCAACGCTGAACTGGAAGAGAGAAGCCGCCTGCTCGAAGAGAAAAATCAAATCATCGTAGAACGTAATCTGGATATACATAAAAAAGCAGAAGAGCTGGCCCTCAGCACCCGCTATAAATCGGAGTTCCTGGCCAATATGTCGCATGAACTGCGCACGCCGCTGAACTCTATCCTGCTCTTATCAAGACTGCTATCTGAAAACCATGACCTCAACCTCAATGGTGATCAGATAGAATATGCGCAGGTGATTAATAGCTCCGGTAAAGGGTTGCTCACGCTGATAGATGAAATACTGGATTTGTCGAAGATAGAATCCGGTAAAATGGAATTGGAATATGGGGATGTATCCATCGCAGATATCTGCTCCAATATGCAGGCGCTGTTTGAGCCAATGGCCAAAGAGAAAGGACTGCAGCTAATATTACATACCGCTGCCGGCGTGCCTGCTACCATCGAAACAGACCAGGTACGACTGGAACAGATTTTAAAAAATCTGTTGTCCAATGCCCTGAAGTTTACCGCACGGGGTTCGGTACGACTGGAAGTACAAACAACTGAAACACTGCAACAGATTCGCTTTGCTGTAAAAGATACGGGTATAGGTATTCCGGAAGATAAACAACAGGTAATTTTTGAAGCCTTTCAACAGGCCGATGGTTCTACCCGTCGCAAGTATGGTGGCACAGGGCTGGGCCTCTCTATCAGCCGGGAGCTGGCTAAATTGTTGGGTGGAGAATTAAATGTTGCCAGCGTAAGCAATGAAGGCAGTGAATTCTATATCACTATTCCGGTTACCCGCAAAGCAGTTGCTCCCGCCAGTGATCCTTTCGTACTCCCGTCACCGATAGTGGAATCGTCTGCTGTTGCATCAGATACGCAACGCTTCCTGTCGCCCACTATTCCGGAAGGCATTAGTGATGATCGCGGCCTTATTAAGAAGGGAGAACCTGTAATATTGATTGTGGAAGATGATACTAACTATGCTAAGGCATTGCTGAGCTTTACGCATGCGAGAGGTTATAAAGGCATTGTTTGTGTACGGGGAGATGAAGCCGCAGAAATGGCACGTATCTACAAACCTATGGGCATTTTGCTGGATATTCAGTTACCCATAAAGGATGGCTGGCAGGTGATGGAGGAATTGAAAAATGACCCGCAAACCAGACCGATACCCGTGCATATCATGTCTTCCATGGAAGTTAAAAAAGAAAGCCTGCTGAAAGGCGCGGTAGACTTTATCAGCAAGCCGGTAGACATGGAAAGCATGCAGCTCATTTTTGAGAAAATGGAGTTTGTATTGCAACGCTCTACTAAGAAGGTGCTGATACTGGAGGAAAATGCCAAACATGCCAAAGCATTGGCTTACTTCCTCGGTAATTATGAAGTGACTTCAGAAATCAGTGATAATGTGGCCGACGGCGTATCACTGCTGCAACAAAAAGATGTGGATTGTGTGATCCTGGACATGGGTATCCCGGATGAAAAAGCTTACGAAGCACTCGAAATGGTGAAAGAGATAAAAGGGCTGGAAAACCTGCCCATCATCATTTTTACCGGTAAGAGCTTGTCGAAATCAGAAGAACAACGTATCCGTCAATATGCCGATTCCATTGTGATAAAAACAGCGCATTCCTATCAGCGTATGCTTGATGAGGTGTCACTGTTTCTACACCTGGTGTCTGAGAATGCACCTGTTGCCGCAGGAGGTAATGGTAAAATGGGGATGTTGAATGAAGTGTTGAAAGATAAGACGGTGTTAATAGCCGATGATGATGTGCGCAATATCTTTTCTTTAACCAAAGCACTGGAGAAACACCAGATGAAAGTATTATCTGCTGTAGATGGAAAAGAGGCGCTGCAGCAGCTTAAAGAACATCCGGCAGACATTATACTCATGGATATGATGATGCCTGAAATGGACGGATACGATGCCATTGCCACTATCCGGAAAAGTCCCGAATGGAGAAACCTGCCGATTATTGCGGTGACTGCCAAAGCCATGATGGGCGATCGTGAGAAGTGTTTACAGGCAGGCGCCTCCGACTATATTTCCAAACCGGTAGATGTAGATCAGTTATTGTCTCTCTTACGGGTATGGTTATACGATAAAGCCATGAAATAGTTGTATGGAACAGAAACAGGTACTAATAGTAGATGATGATATGCGCAACATTTTTGCGCTGAAAGCCGTGTTGAAATCCAGGTCTATTCCTTGTTTATCGGCCGCTACGAGCGCGGAAGCGTTGCAGCTGTTATCCGCCAGTCACAACATTGGTGTAGTGCTGATGGATATTATGATGCCGGATATGGACGGGTATGAAACCATTGCTGCGTTGCGCAGCATGCCCTGGAATCGTACTTTGCCGGTGATTGCAGTTACCGCAAAAGCCATGGTAGGTGATCGCGAAAAGTGCCTGGAAGCAGGTGCTGACAACTATATTTCCAAACCCATTGATGTAGATGAATTACTCTTGCAACTACAACAATATTTATCCATGTGAATGTGAGCAGTAACCCGATAAGTGAGCCCGAAGTTAATTTGCTGTTGAATGATGTACTGGAAAGGTACGGCTACGATTTTACAGCATATGCACCCGCTTCTATTAACCGGCGGGTGAATCACCTCTATGTGACAGACCGCTTTCCCAGTTTTGCCGAATACCGTTATCGTGTTATTTCTGATCCGGCCTACGCACTGCGCTTTGTGGAAGAGATTACCGTGAATGTGACAGAGATGTTCAGAGATCCTTCATTTTATCAGGCTTTGCGTACACAGGTGTTGCCCATATTAGCTACTTATCCGTTTATTCGTGTCTGGCATGCGGGATGTTCTACAGGAGAAGAGGTCTATTCTTTTGCTATCCTGTTGAAAGAAGCCAGGCTGCTTCACAAAGCAGTGATCTACGCCACAGATATCAATGCCAGTGTACTGGAGAAAGGACGAAAAGGTATATTCCGGTTATCACAAATGCAGCAATATTCCCGAAATTACATGGAGTCAGGTGGCAGAGAAGATTTCTCCGCTTACTATACGGCTAATTATGAATATGCTAAATTCCGGGAAGACCTGGGTGAGAAAATTATCTTCTCACCACATAACCTGGTGACGGATGGTTCTTTTAATGAGTTTCAGCTCATCATATGTCGTAATGTATTGATTTACTTTAATAAACAATTGCAGGACCGGGTACTGACCTTGTTTAGTGATAGCCTTGAACAGCTTGGGTTTCTGGCATTGGGCAGTAAGGAAACACTTAACTTTACCAGTGTAACCGCAAAGTTCAGGCAACTGGAAAGCCGGGAGAAAATCTGGCGGAAAATGCAACTGTAATGATGAAACAATAGTCCTTATGATAACAGCGCCGTATTTAATTGTAATTGGTGGTTCAGCCGGAGGGCTCCAACCCATTTTAACATTGCTACCCGGATTGACCCATTCACTCAACGCCGCTGTTATCATTGTTTTACACCGGCAAAGCCACTACGAATCTGTATTAACGGAATTGTTGTCTTCCAAATCATTGTTGCCGGTGAAGGAAGCTGCTGAAAAGGAAGTACTGTTGCCGGGAGTCATCTATATTGCGCCCGCCGACTATCACCTGTTGATAGAACGCGATCATACGTTGTCGCTGGATGATTCAGAAAAAGTGAATTTCAGCCGTCCCAGTATAGATGTGACTTTCTCTTCTGCAGCGCTGGCCTATCGCAGTAATATGGCTGCCCTGCTGTTGTCTGGCGCCAATAGCGACGGCGCCGAAGGATTAATAGATGTACACGAGGCTGGTGGTACAACCGCTGTACAGGACCCAGCCACCGCAGAAGTAGATTATATGCCACGCCAGGCTATTGAGCTGGCGCCGGTAGATATCATCCTGCAGCCAGGCGAAATGGCCGGTTTTATTAATGAGATAGCCCGTACATAACAGGTATGTGGTGACCACTTAAACAAGTTTGACGTATGATTTTAATTGTAGATGATAAGCCGGAGAACATACTGTCTATCAGGAAAACACTCGAACTATACCAGTTTGAAGTAGATGCTGCTTTGTCGGGAGAAGAAGCGCTACGGAAAATATTAAAGCATAATTATACCCTCATCATCCTGGACGTACAAATGCCCAGCATGGATGGCTTTGAAGTAGCAGAAGCGCTTTCCGGCCACAGTAAAGCAAAGGATATCCCTATTATATTTTTATCGGCGGTTAATAAAGACAAAAGATTCATCGTAAAAGGATATGATTCCGGTGGTATTGATTATATCACCAAGCCGGTAGATCCGGATATCCTGTTGATGAAGGTGAAAACATTTTCCCGTCTCTACCAGCAATCGCAGGAACTGAAGCAAATGCATCAGTCGCTCAAGGAAGAAGTAGAGGTGCGCAAACTGGCGCAGGAAGCATTGATTGCGCATCAGCAGCAGGTGAATGAAATGCTGGAACAAAAAGTGCGGGAAAGAACAGAAGAGCTACGGGAGATCAACAAATCCCTGGAAGCCAGTAACCACGACCTGCAGCAATTTGCTTCTGTGGCTTCTCATGACCTGAAGGAACCCCTGCGTAAAATTCAGCTGTTTGGCGCCATTTTAAGAGATAAGTTTTTACAGATGGACCCCAGCGGCCTGTCGTATATGGAGCGCATTGTAGGGTCGTCAGAGCGCATGGCAAAGCTCATTAACGATCTGCTGAATTACTCCCGCTTATCCGTCACTAACATATACGAGGTAACGAACTTCAACCAGGTAGTCAAAGAAATTCTCAGTGACCTGGAGTTGATGATCACCGAGCGGAATGCCATGATATCGGTGGGACCGATGCCGCTTATTGAAGCTGTGCCGGGACAAATACGGCAGGTGTTCCAGAATATCATCAGCAATGCGCTCAAGTTTTCCCGGAAGGATGTTCCCCCGGTTATTGATATCAGTGCGGAAGTGGTGACCGATTTAAACCCTGATAGTGCAGCCTTTGCCCATGGTCAGTATTGTCGGGTTGTAATCCGTGACAACGGAATAGGATTTAATGAAAAATATCTCTCGAAAATATTTACCATATTCCAGCGCCTGCACGCCTCTGAGTTGTATGAAGGAACCGGCATTGGGTTGGCCATCGCCAAAAAAGTAATAGACAAACATGATGGTATTATTACGGCCAGGAGTAAGGAAGGAGAGGGGGCTACCTTTGTGATGGTATTGCCGTTGCGGCATGGGAAAAACAATGAAGCATAAAAAAAGCCTGTAAATCTTACGATCTACAGGCTTTTTTGGTGGAGGATAGCGGGCTCGAACCGCTCACCTCAAACATGCCATGCTTGCGCTCTACCAGATGAGCTAATCCCCCGTATGTCAAATTTCCCCTTGCGGGAGTGCAAAAATATATTTTTTATTGTAAACACCAACATTTTATAAAAAATCTTTGAAAATTCCTTCTACGGTTTCTTTCAGATCCTTTAGTAGTAAGGGTTTACGGAGCAATTTTATCACCATTGGATTGGCGTTGGTGCGGGTAATATCGCTATAATCCAGGGAAGACGACACCATTACGATGTGGCACTGCGATTTTACTTTGTGTGGATAAGCATCAAATGCCTGCAAAAATTCAAATCCATCCATCTCCGGCATTTGTATATCCAGGAGGATAACAGTAGGAGGTATTTTGGGTAAAGCGATATTGGAAGAAAGAAATTCCAGGGCCTTGTTGGCATTGGCAAATGAAAGTACCGTTCTGCTGATTTGTTGAAATCCAATCAACTTCTCATGCAGCAATAAATCAATCTCATTGTCATCAATCAATATGACGCGCAGGTCAGGTATCGAATTCATTTCTGTTTGGGATGGTAATTTCAAATTGGGTGCCTTCACCATATTTAGATTCTACATTGATAGTTCCTCCGATTTTGCTGAGTGCTTCTTTCACAATGTATAAACCGATACCACTGCCCGGTTTATTATTGTTTTTGGAACGGAAAAACATCTTGAAGATATTATTCAGGTGTTCACTCAGAATTCCGATACCGTTATCACGTATGCAAATAGTGGCTTTGTGCGGCTCTACTTTCACGGCCAGGTTCACCATCGGATTGGTTTCGTCCGGTTTTTGGTACTTAACAGCGTTCGAAATAAGATTGTTTAAAATAACACTGATCCGGAAGGTATCTCCCCTGAATTCTATCCCCTGTTCTACCTGGGTCTGGAAGCGAATGTCTGTATTCTGTGGCTTAAAGGCGGTGATACAGTCATTTAACAGGTTATTGAAATCAATTTTCTCGTATTCTACTTCTAAACGGGAATTACGGTAGTACTCTATGATCTTCTGTATAAAATCATCCAGTTTCAACACACAGCTTTCCACCATGTTGATATACCCGTTGGGGTCCACCACGGAGTTGTCGAGCCGGGACAGGTTGATGATACCCAACACCGACATCAATGGGGAACGCAGATCATGCGAGGTAGAGTAGATGAAGCGGTTTAACTCATCATTGGTTTTTTCCAGCTCTTCGATCTTTTCCCGCAGTTGCTTACGGGTGCGGTAGATCTCGTAGGCGTTGTTGATGGTTTTATGCAGCTCGTTTTCGTCCCATGGCTTTTTGATATAGGAGTAGATGTGACCTTTATTGATGGCATCTATGATATCTTCCACATCCGTATAGCCCGTCAATAAAATGCGCATCGGATCGGGGAGGACATCTTTTATTTCATTAAAAAATTCCACACCGGTAGATACGGGCATTTTCTGATCAGCGATAATGATATGCACCATGATCTCTTTCAGCAGCAGTTTCCCTTCCTGCGCCGAGGTAGCCGTATAGATTTCATAACTTCTCCGGAAACTCGCTTTGAATGCGTTGAGGTTATGAATCTCATCATCTATGTATAATATTCTAATGCGGTTTTCTCTCATTAAAAGACCTTATGGTTAATTACGATAAATGGTTTGATATGTCCAGTGGTAAATATATAATAAATTCTGCTCCTTCTCCCGGGGCTGAGTTTACGATAATTTTACCCTTATGCTTCTCTATAATACTGAACACAATAGATAATCCCAGCCCGGTACCTTCGCCAACATCTTTGGTGGTAAAGAAGGGGTCAAAGATCTTTTCCCTTACTGCTTCCGACATACCAATACCGGTATCTTTGATCGTAATCACAATAAAGGAATTTTCCTGTGCTGTTTTTATAGAGATGAATTCGTTGTGATGTTCTTTCTTGGTTTTAATAGCATTCAATGCATTAGAAAAGATGTTCATAAACACCTGATTGATTTTCCCTGCATAGCATTCTATTTTCGGCAAGCTGGCGTAGTCCTTAATGATGTTTACATAAGGAGGAATAGCATTGCGCAACAGCACCAGTGTAGAGTCAAGTCCTTCATGAATATCGATAGACTTCACATCACTTTCATCCAGCCGGCTGAAGGTACGTAATCCTTTTACGATTTCTGCGGTGCGGGCGGCCCCGTCTTCGATTCCTTTTATCAGAGAAGAAATTTCTTCGTGTATATAATCGATGTCGATTTCTCTTTTGAATTGAGCAATATCCGCCAATGTTTTAGGAACATCGCTACTGGTGGGCAATTCATCGTAGCGATTCAGTAACTCTCTCAGGTCTGCGATATCCAGTTTCAACGGTTTGATATTGGATGTCACGAAGTTGATAGGGTTGTTGATTTCATGGGCAATACCGGCCGTCAGCTGACCCAGCGATGCCATTTTTTCTTTTTCTACCAACCGGGTTTGTGCATCTTTCAGGTTAGTCAACGCAGTATTCAATTCCAGGTTAGTGGCCTGCAGGTCTTCCGTTCTATCTTTTACCTTGGTTTCCAGTATGATATTTTGTTCTCTTACCAATCTTTCATTTTCCTGTGAAATAGCCAGTGCCATTTGTTGGGAAGCTTCTTTTTCTGCTTTGAAAACGTTGATCTTATGGGCCAGCGCAAAGGACAGTAGCAGTACTTCACAACCTGATCCTATCTGTAGCGCATAGTAAGTAAAGTTATTATACGGCAGCACATTGAAATTGCGGAGTACGAATATGAAGATGCTGATCAGAAATACCGACCAGGCCAGCAGGAAGAATCTTGCGGCATTAATGCCCTTCAGGCTGATACGCCACGCCACCACAAAAGCCATGGTAGCAGCCAGGAAAGCGGCTATTTGTACCAGTATCTGCGCGTAGGTGTATTGATCTGTGAAAGTAGGAACGAAGCAAAGGAGATATAATCCTATCACCACATTCAATAGCTTATGCCCGAGTGGGTAATTAATTTTGGTAGATAGGAACTTCTGTATAAATATCACCGCTGTCAGTCCATTGAAGATGGGCACCAGCACAGTAGCATGCATCGCCAGCCAGGAGCTGTTGGGATACAGGAAACGGAAGGAATAACCCTGTAGCGTTACCTGCGTGAGCCCCACGCAAATAATATAGCTCACATAAATGAGATAGCTATTGTCGCGGGTGGAGATGTAAATAAAAAGATTGTAACATGCCATGGCGATAATAACGCCCACGTATATACCAAAAATCAGTTCCCTTTTATTGTTTTTCTCATATACGGTTTCGGGGGTACCCAGGTAAATAGGTAGCTGTAATTGCTCACCAGCCCTCACTTTCAGATAGTATTCCCTCGTTTCATTGGTGGGAACCTGAATTTTAAATTGATAATTCTGATGATCATAGCCCCTGTTTTTATAAGCTGTGAATTCTCCCAGCCGGGTGCTTTTAGTACTTCCATCCGGTAATATTTCATACAGCGTAATATCATCGATAATCGGATATTCTACTTCCAGTAACAGCTGTGCTGACTTAGTACGATTAATAATGGAAAATCTTGCCCACTGGGTATAAGGGGTGATCTGGAGATTGGGTACTTCCTGGCCGGAAGGTTTAAATTGTTGTTGCCTGACGCCGTCTAAAGTAAGTACATTATCCTTGTCGGTATATAATGAAAGAGCCCCGCCTATCTGTATCAGTGCCTTACTGTTGTTGTACACAACAGGTTGTGCTGTTGTTGGAAACAGGAATAGCAGGGTAAAGATTGACCACAAAACAACAATCTTAGACAACATCAATTAATGAGATTATGAGGCTTTAATTTAAATTTATTTTTTTAGTTGTTTGTTCAGATGGTAGCTTGCGCGTGTGTAGGGATTTTAAGGCTGTAATTCACCTCGTATGATCCCTTTGGTCCGACTTCAATTTTTGACTGAATAGGATTTTCCCGCAAATCAGCGATCAGTAACTTTTCTTTAGGATCTGCATAGGGCAGTTCATAAGGGTCGGTGATCACCATCGCGGTAGCCAGGAAGTCATCTTTCGGATAGAAGAACGTACCATTATTGCCTAGTGATTCATCAATAACGAAGCCAACACGTTTGCCTACCCGGGTGGTGATAGGCGCACACAATACATGATAGGTATCTATCGGTAACTGTGCCCCCAGTACTACACCTACTCTGGCCAGTACCTGGCTGCCAATTCCCATTCCTGCTACTTCTTTTGAATTCCACATGCCACAGATTTCAGCACTTCCTTTTTTTACGTAAGAGTAGATCTTTTCGTCGTATTTGCCAATCGCCGTTTCAATGGGGAGTGGTAATACGCCGTCTGCAATCTGAACACGAGCTCCCCCATATGTCTTGGTACGTGTTTCGTCCTCAACAATGATCACTATCGTGTTTTCGTGTTGCATCCAATCTGCGCTGCCGGAGGTTACCTGGGCGATGCCGAAATAAATTTCCAGCAACTTGAGGTGACCGGTATAAAATCTCATACAAGCCTCAGGGTCATCCGGAGCCCTAAATACCCTTACATTAATCATGACATTTCGGAATAGCGCTTATACAAGGCATAAGTATGTTAAACAATCAACTGCTCAAAATCTATGTAATACCTGCCTGAGCTTTTTAGCTGATCCAGGGCGATTCGTCGACATGTATCGGCCACCAGTGCGCCTCCCAATACTACGGAAGAAGCCAGTTGTGGCCAGGTTGTAATGGTTTTACCAATTTCACCTAAAGAAAATTTAAATCTGGCGGAAGCGTTCTCCAGGGAAAGCATTGGGGTGAAGATGGGCAGCTTTTCCGCATCTGTGAGGCCTTTCAGCGTGGCAATGTCTACTTCCGGAATCAGCCCGTGCATCAGTGGCCGATTCGGTTCCAGATCAAAGCGCTCAATATCAAGCATTCCCCGGTCATTCATTTCCATGATCACAGGAATCCCTAATGCTCTCGCTTTTATTCTACTTAACAGTTTAATATCTACGCCGTCACACTCTTCCACAAAAATATCCAACTGGCCGCCTGCTGTAAAGAAATCGTCCATATTGGCTTCTGTCATCCCGTCTTTATAAATCTTTACTTTAATAAAAGGGTCGAGCTCTGCTATTTCACGGGCGGCAATCACCACCTTAGAGGTTTGCAAATTATGTACCCCGGAGCGAATCCGGTTCATGTTGGTCAGCTCCAGGGAGTCAAAGTCGGCCAGACGCAGTTCTCCACAGATCCTTTCCATTGCCAGTGTTAATGCGATCGATTGCCCAACTGATAAGCCAACAATGCCAATCTTCTTCTTTGACAACACCGCAATTTCCGCTGCTGTGATTTTATGTTGGTTCCGGCTGGTTCGTAATTCAATAAAATCGGCCTCATCCACGAGATGAACAACGCGGTCTATCCAGGAATAATATACCCATACCCCAAAATGATCTATGGGAGTTTCCCCCAGGTAAGCCTTTACCTGTTCATCATATTCCTCCGGCGTCAGGCGCTTAGTAGGATTCCTGATTTTCATCAGCTCCTTCAATTGTGAATAAATGTTATCGTTAATACGGATTTGCGGACGGGATTTTAAAAGGGCTTCAAATGCCTGAAGATCTTGTGCTTGCTCTAAATCGTAAAAAACAGGCTGGTAGTCGTTACGCTCATCCTGTTGTAGCCTGATGTACTCTTGTATCATGTTTCCTGCTTTATCGCGGTAGTGCTCGGTTTTGCTCGCACTGAATTAGTTATATCGTTGTGAACAGCAAGCAACTCTCATTGCTCCATAATTTGCCTCTTGTCAAGATGTTATGTAGTCGGTTATTACGTTGGCGCATTGGCGGGTTAATGAACAGGTGACTAGTTTACCTGCCAGGCCCGGGATAAATATGTCTGGCAATCATAAAGTTAACTACAAACCATGCTTGTAATCAAGATATGAATGTAAGGTAAAATAGTAATTTAATGTGAAAACTACCCAAAAGTTTTCCTTTAATTTGATATTAAATTCCTGTTTTTATACTTTTATCTTAGTTTTAATATCACTTTCCATCTCTTCCCACCAATAAGATTTGGTTTAATATTTGAGGCCTCTTGCACCTGACTTCGATCTTTATTACACTCTAATATATATTAAAAATAGTAAATATGGATAAGAGAGAATTTCTCAAGCTTACCAGCCTTGCCGGCGCCGCCATTCTGAGCGGGCCATTGAGCAGCCTGGCCTCTTCCTCTTCTTCAGTATCCGGCCAGCCGGCTTTTGCCGATCCTAAAGCACCCTTTGTTCTTCCTGCTTTACCCTATGGATACGATGCACTGGAACCCAACATCGATAAACTCACGATGGAAATTCACCACGACAAGCACCACGCTGCCTACGTGAAAAACCTGAATGATGCGATTGCTGGTAGCACATTCGCCAGCCTTACCCTGGAGGAAATCCTGAAGAAAGTAACGGATAAGGATAAACCAGCCATTCGCAACAATGGCGGCGGACACTATAACCATTCGCTTTTCTGGACATTATTGTCGCCCACTAAGCAAACGCCTTCTGAAAAAATGAAAGCGCTGATCTCTAAAGATTTCGGTAGCTGGGAAGCCTTTCAGACCCAATTCAACGATGCCGCCAAAACCGTTTTTGGTTCCGGCTGGGCATGGCTGATTGTAACTCCAGGTAAAAAACTGGTCATCACCAAAACGCCTAACCAGGACAATCCGCTGATGCACAACATCGTGAAAGATAAAGGCACGCCTATTCTGGCCCTGGACGTATGGGAACACGCTTATTACCTGAAACACCAGAACAAGCGCCCGGAATACATCGACGCATTCTGGAATGCTGTTAACTGGGATGAAGTAGAAAAGCGCTATAACGCAGCATAAAACAATCGTTACTAAAAATACAGAAGCCCTTCCGGTTACCGGAAGGGCTTCTGCTGTATATAGGTGTCTGGAACGGTTACTTCCGTTTCAGGAATACAAATCCATTCTTTTCTCCAATCACTTCCAGGTTAGGATGCTGCCGGTATGGCTCACTATCCGTAATACGGCAAATGAAATACGCCGGTTTATCTATCTGCCCATTCAGCAACCAATCCAGGTTATAATAATTCTTATTGGTATGTGGCTGTTCCCGGGTATAGTAGTGTTGTGCATAACTGTGATACCCCAACGCTTTTACGTATACATCTTTGCCCTGCAGGGAAATGAAATAGTCAATAGCAGCCCGTTGGGAATACGCTTCTATCTTAGGTACAAAGTGTACAACGGTCACCTGTATCACCACAATGGTGCTAAGGAACAGACAGAGCAGGCCTTTCGTAATCTGTTTACGTACCAGCAATACACCGCTGATGATCACTAAAATCATATAGCCGATCCCGTAAGCCGACTCCATCACTGACCACGGAACAACTGCCTGCAGATTGGCCAACGCAAACTTGTCACCGATGTATGGAAGGAGCATATCCTTATACACGCCTACCAGCGGAAGCACTGCTATGGCCAGTCCCAACACCAGGCCGATAAAAAATATCAGGGCAATATTCCAGCCTTTTAAGAGCTGTCTGCCTTCTGCAATTTTATACACCTGCCATGCCGCGAGGAAAGACAGTGGGAAGTAACACAGCGAAGAGTAGTGTACAATCTTGGTTTTAACGATAGAGAAGAGAATCAGTACTACCCAGAATAATACCCACATCCATACTTTGAAATCCTTCATTTCGGCGGCCGCAGGCGTGGAATAGATGGTTTTCTTTCTGCGCTGTAAATAACCGAACAGAAAGGTGCTGGCCGGGAAGCAGCCTATGAGCAATACTATCCAGTGGTAGAGGAAAGGTCCTCCATGACCGGCATCTTCAGTTGTCAGCAACCGGATCTGGTAAGCCACAAACTCATTAACAAACCACCAGCCATGCGCCACTATTTCATAACCAAACCACAGGAGGGTGGTGAGACTGGCAAATAAGGCAATCAGCCCCAGGTGAGCAAAGCCGATACTGATTTTACCCTTGTTCCAGAGCCAGTATACCAGCAACGTGAGCAAGGCTACAAGGATGGCCACAGGGCCTTTTGTCAGTACAGCCAGTCCCAGGAATAAACCGCTGAGCATCGCCATTCTAAAGGATTTGCTGTTATAAGCAACCCGATAGGCAAAGTAAATGGAAAGGAAAATAAAGAAGTTAAAAGTAGGGTCAATGATGCCCGACTTGAAGTAGAAGTGTGGTAACCAGGAGCCGGCATACACCAATGCCCACCAGAAACCCAGTTTCTCATCTACCAGTCTTTTACCGATAGCAAACAGACTTACAATAGTAGCAATACCAATAATGGCATTCGGAAAGCGTGCAGCGAAATCATTTACGCCAAAAATCATCATACTTCCCACCTGCATCCAGATGAATAATGGTGGTTTTTCCCAGAAAGGACGGAAGTCGATTTGAACCTGGCTATAGTTGTGACTTACTATCATTTCCCTGGCTGCTTCCGCAAAATTAATTTCGTCCCAATCAAACAAGTGTACAGCGCCCAGAAATGGTATAAATAGCAAAGCCGCTACCAGGGCAATCAATAGATATTTCATTAACAGTTTTTATCGTTGGCACAGCAGGAGTAGCTATAAATACAACGGATTTGCAAATAGATGCAGCGAATGTTATTATCCGCTTACTTATCTATCTGCAAATCCGTCAGTAACGCGCTCCTGTAATTTCTTTTTCTTTAGGTAGTTGTATTAGCTTGTAATACAGCCTCAGCACATACTTCAGGCGATGACGACCTGAATTTAAAAAATCCATATACGGTAATCGTACTTAAGGTGCCCACAATACTTCCCACGTATACATCAGCGAAGAAATGCTGCGCCAGATAAATACGGGAATAAGCGGCACACAGCGCCATTCCTATTAACAGTAATCCCAGTTTTTTATTACGTGAGATCACCGCCAGGAAGCTGAACATCCCGAATGCAGCAGCAGAGTGTCCGGAAGGGAAACTACAACTGCTATGCACTGTTACCCATTTTACGGTATGTACAAGGGTGGCCGTTTCATCGCCAAAATAGCTGATGGGCCTTGGTGCATTAAAATAATGTTTGGCTACCTGCACAACGAGGGTCACCAGCAGTAATACTGCCAGTCCAATGAAAAATAGTCTGAATCTTTGTGTCACCAGCATCAGAAACAAAACTATTCCAAACATAATACCGTCGCCGAGGTAAGTAAGCCCCGTGACAACCACATCCGCCCAGCCGGAATGTTCTCCGTTAATACTCAGGAATAATTCCCTTTGGCTGTAGGTTGCCAGCAACACTCCGCCTACTATGACCCATAGTAAGAAGGGCAGAAAGAAGTATGCATTCTTTCTGAACAGTGTAAACAGCGTTTTCAATTCTGTAGGTTTTAAATTGTAGGTTGTTTTTTAAATCTTCGTAAGAACTTTTTTACTTCTTGAATAACGCGAAAATAATACTCTTTATTAAAAAGCTGTGAATCATTCATGGCTTTAACAATTAGGAAACCTGCAATAGGCAATAGCACTATATTAGATAACCACATGCCGGACCATGTAAACATCACACCACTTTTCGCCATTTTCTCGCCGATCATGAAAAATACGTTAAATATCACAAAGAAAATCACCGCAAACACCAATGGAGTGCCCAATCCGCCTTTCCGGATAATAGAGCCCAGAGGGGCGCCTATCAGGAACATCACCACACAGGCCGCAGCCAGGGTGAATTTACGCTGCCATTCCACTTTATGCTGGACAATAAGATTGTGTTTATCTTCATACTCCAAAGTAGGCTGATCCAGGGCGCTCACCGTTTCCCGCAGATTTTGTTCTGATCTTTCCAGTACAGAACGACGGCTTTTTTCCGGCACTATTTCTTCAAAATGTTTCACTTTCAGCGGAGGCGCAGTGGCAGCCCAAGCGCTGTCTTTCCATTTGAAAAACGGATACCGCACAGTTACATACGCATTAACGGTTTTGCTGAACTGTTTTTCGGCTTTCTGCATGGAGTCAATGGCCATATCCAGCTGCCGCACATTCAGCATTTGCTGGTTAGAGGCAAACAGGTCCATGTTTAACCGGTTAAAGGCAAAAGAGCTGAGGTCAAATGCTTTACTGTATTTCTTAAATCCTTGTCTGATCATGTCACCAGGAACGGTATAACCGCGGTTACCTCTTTCCTCGTATCGCCAGCCGTTTTCCAGCACAAAGTACAGGAAGCGTTTGTTGGCGGTGAGTACCATTTGTCCTTTCTCCGCCAGGATCACGGCATTACCGTTTTTATGATCAATGATCATGACCTGGTGGATGGTTTGATTGTCTTTATCTTTCTGCGCTACTTTGATGGTGTAGTCAGGAATATCTTTATAAAAAACGCCGGCTTTAATGTTAAATGCCGGTTTGGAATTGGTGATATCGTAAAGTAAAGATTTGGCTTGCAGGTTAGCTACGGGGATCACATAGTTGGCAAACAGGAAGGCGAGGACACCTATCACCGTACAAACAAACAATAAAGGGCGTATAAAACGCAGCAGTGAAATGCCGGAAGACTTCAACGCTACCAGTTCAAAGCTTTCTCCGAGGTTACCAAAAGTCATGATAGACGACAGTAATACCGCCAGGGGAAGGGCAAGGGTTACCAGCGTGGCGCTGGTATACGAAATCAGCTGAATAATAACACCGGTATCCAGGCCTTTACCCACCAGGTCATCCACATACTTCCAGAGGAACTGCATTACCAGCACGAATAAGGTGACAAAGAAGGTGGCAACAAAAGGACCCAGAAACGTTTTGATAATGAGTTTGTCGAGTTTTTTCACTGATAATGTGGTATTAAAAAAATTGGAATCCCGATATTCGTATTTTACTATTTCAGGATGCTACTAAACGGCAAAGTTAGCACGATTTCACAAAGGAGTGTTAAGCCCTACCTGAAAATACCGTTAAAATTATATGGAAAATTTTGAATTAACGTCAGAAGAAGCCACCATTGTGGGTAGCACGCATTTTATCCAGTTGAAAAACAGCGCAATAGAGAAAGTAATGGGTTTGATGGGAAACCTGGAGCGGGCGCTCGCGGCGTACGACCGGGACACTAATTTCCCTTTTCAGCCGGAATGGTTGTTACAGGGAGGTAAAATTTCGAGGGGAGAGCAGTATAAAGGGCTACCATGGGTAATGCTGGATTATCCCCGGTTTTTCCATAAAACAGGCATTTTTGCATTTCGTACCATGTTCTGGTGGGGGCATTACTTCAGCGCTACCCTGCATTTGGCGGGTAATGTAAAAGTGCATTTCAGCACTGCCTTAATAAATGCTTATTCGAAGCTGGCGGAGGCCGGATTTCAGGTGTATGTACAGGAAAATCCCTGGGAGCATGATTTCGAAAATGGGAATTACTGTTTCATAGACACGCTTAGTTTAGATGAGTGGGAAACGTTGGTTAGCCGTCACGATTTTATTAAGTTGGCTAAACCCTTCGTGCTCAGTCATTGGGGCGAAATAATTACTGATGTAGTGAAGGCTTATGCTACGCTACTCAATGTACTTGACAATCAACGCGGTGCTTAGCTGCCGATGCGGTGGAAGAGATCTTTCACCTGGTATCCCCATAGCTGACTTTGGTCCTTTATTTCTTTCTTCTCAGCGAAATCTTTTACTACCAGGATAGTTTCATTCGTTACTTCAGAAATTTGTATACGGAACTCAAAATATTCTTCCTTGGGTGCATGCGTCCAGTGCAGCCGGATGTACTCGTCTTCCTCTTGTTCCAGGACTTCTGCTTCTTCAGCAGTGCCATTCCAGGAGAAGGAAAAAACATTATCCCTGAAATCAACTCTATCTGCAAACCACTCCTGTAAACCAGCGGGTGTAGATAAGAATTCATACAGGATACCGGGTGAGCACCGTACCGGAAATTCTAACTCATAAAGCACTTTCTTAGACATCTCTCAAATAATTAGTAAATCAATATCATCCAGTTGCAATTATAGAAAATATTTTACTCTGTCAAAATAATTTACGGTTTTTTTTTAAAGAATGCATAAAAAGTTTATACGCCTTAGTAAAACTATATATATTATCGTTTTAATAAATATCAAAATTTAATATATGGGAATGCCTGCTGTTTCGCCTTTATAGTGGCGAATTTCCACGAGAATTGCAAGCTCTTAATGATCAATCGATTTTATTTGTAAATGATCTAAAAACAATAGATTTTTTTTGGTTGCTTTCTAAAAAAAGTTATTTTTGTCAGGCATTCATCAAATCTTAACTTTTTCTTAACCTGTAACTGTTCCGACTCTATGTCAATGCGCCAACTTAAAATCACTAAATCCATTACCAACAGGGAGTCTCAATCCCTGGAAAAGTATTTACAGGAGATTGGGAAAGTGGATTTAATTACGCCGGAAGAAGAGGTAAACCTGGCTATCCGGATCAAGCAGGGCGATCAGAGAGCGTTGGAGAAGCTTACCAAAGCCAATCTTCGCTTTGTGGTATCTGTTGCAAAACAGTATCAGAACCAGGGCTTGTCGCTCAGTGACCTGATCAACGAGGGGAACCTCGGGTTAATTAAAGCTGCTCAACGTTTTGATGAAACGCGCGGTTTTAAATTCATTTCTTACGCCGTATGGTGGATTCGCCAGTCGATCCTGCAGGCATTGGCAGAACAATCCAGGATTGTTCGCCTCCCGCTCAATAAAGTGGGCCTGAGTAACAAGATCAGCAAGGCTTATTCCCAACTGGAACAGGAATATGAAAGAGAACCATCTCCCGATGAATTAGCCACCATCCTCGAAATCAACACGGAAGAAGTGGAAGCCACCCTCGGTGTAGCTGCCCGCCACGTATCCATGGATGCGCCGTTTATTGATGGAGAAGATAATTCCCTGCTGGATGTACTCGAAAATCCGAACGCTGTCAGCGCCGATGAAGAACTGGATCACCACGATTCACTCCGCCGCGAAATAGAACGTTCCCTTTCCACGTTAACGGACCGTCAGAAAGATGTGATCATGCTGTACTTCGGTATTGCGGTAGAACATCCGATGTCCCTTGAAGATATTGGCGAAAAATTTGGCCTCACCCGCGAACGCGTACGCCAGATCAAAGACAAAGCCATTACCAAATTGAGAACTACCTCCAGAAGTAAGTTGCTCCGCAACTACCTCGGATAATTGATATAATTTTTTAAGATTAGCGAAGATAGATGAGGAAAAAGCCTCTTCTGTCTTCGCTAATCTTTTTTTATCACTGGATAAGACCAACCAGTAAAATCACTTAAATCCTGTTTTCCGACAAAATCCCGTAAAAAAATATACTTTTGCAATCCGTTTAAAATACCAACAATGTTTGAATCATTATCAGAGAGACTCGATTCCGCGTTTAAACAGCTTAAAGGGGAAGGTCGGATTTCCGAAATTAATATAGCCACTACTGTTAAAGAGATCCGTCGTGCACTGGTAGATGCGGACGTGAACTATAAAATAGCCAAGGAATTTACTGATAAGGTAAAGGATAAAGCGCTGGGTGAGAAGGTATTAACTTCCATTTCTCCCGGACAGCTGATGGTGAAAATCGTAAAGGACGAACTGGCAGAACTGATGGGTGGTACTGAGGCCGAATTTGACCTCAAAACCAATCCTACTGTCGTGTTGATTGCAGGTTTGCAGGGTTCCGGTAAAACCACGTTTTCCGGTAAACTGGCCAGTTTCCTGAAATCCAAAAAGAACAAGAAACCTTTACTGGTAGCAGCAGATATTTATCGCCCTGCGGCGATTGATCAGCTGAAAGTGCTGGGAGAGCAGATCGGTGTAGAAGTATATAGCGAGCCGGAAAATAAAAATGCGGTGCAGATTGCTGAAAACGCGATCAAACACGCAAAAGCGAATAATAACAACGTGATCATCATCGATACCGCCGGTCGTTTAGCGATCGATGAGGCGATGATGACCGAGGTAGCCGCCGTTAAAGCAGCGGTGAAGCCTCAGGAAATCCTGTTTGTGGTGGATGCCATGACCGGCCAGGATGCGGTAAACACCGCTAAAGCGTTTAACGAACGCCTGGATTTCACCGGGGTGGTACTGACCAAATTGGATGGTGATACCCGTGGTGGTGCTGCCTTGACCATCCAATACACAGTAGCTAAGCCGATCAAGTTCGTGAGCATGGGTGAAAAACTCGATACCCTCGATGTTTTCTACCCTGAGCGTATGGCACAACGTATCCTGGGGATGGGTGATATCACCACCCTGGTAGAACGTGCACAGGCGCAGTTCAATGAAGAACAGGCCAAGAAACTCGAAAAGAAAATCCGTCAGAACCAGTTCGATTTCGACGATTTCAAGGAGCAGTTACAACAGATCAAGAAAATGGGTAACCTGAAAGATCTGATGGGCATGATCCCTGGCGTTGGAAAGGCGGTGAAAGACCTGGACATCAGCGACGATGCTTTTAAGGGCATTGAAGCCATGATCAACTCCATGACGAAGGCTGAGCGTGCCGACCCCGATATGATCGACGGAAGCCGCCGCAAACGCATCGCGAAAGGGGCCGGAAAGGATATTCAGGACGTTAACCAGTTTATGAAGCAGTTTGAGCAAATGCGTCAAATGATGAAGATGATGAATAAATTTGGTGGCGGTGGTAAGGGTTTGAAAGGAATGATGCGTTAATACGATCAAATTGATATAAATTTTTTTTGCAAATATCAACTTAGTGGTTACATTTGCATCCCTAATTAAACAATATTTCCTAACTCGCAAAAAATAACTCGACTTATTTATGCCAGTAAAAATCAGACTGCAGAGACATGGCGCGAAAAAAAGGCCTTTCTATTTTATCGTAGTAGCCGACGCGCGCGCACCAAGAGATGGTAAATTCATCCAGAAAATTGGTACTTACAATCCTTTAACAGTTCCAGCTTCTATCAACATCGATACCGAAAAGGCATTGCGTTGGTTGCAGAAAGGTGCACAACCTACTGATACTGTTAGAAGAATCTTGTCATTCAAAGGTGTATTGTATTTGAAACACCTGTTAAGAGGTGTTACCTTGAACCTGTTCGACGAGCCTACTGCTTACCAAAAGTTCGCACAATGGCAAGCTGAACACGAACAAAAAGTTTCTGCCCGTCGTGACGGTCACAAGAAAGCTCGTATTGCTGCTCCAATCGTAAGAAAGGTAGAAGATACTCCAGCTCCTGCGACTGAAGCTCCAGCAGAAGGCGAAGGTACAGAAGCATAAAACGGCGACGTTTTAACAATACCTGAAAAAGGAAATATTTGCAACCGCAAATATTTCCTTTTTTAATTTTTGTGGAATCGATTTAGCCTTTGGTAATCAACCGCTAACCAGGCTGTTGAACCCTAATGGCTAACTCGCAGGACTAACCAGCAAAAGCTAATGGCTAATAACTATTTCAGTATCGGTAAACTCGCATCGGCGCATGGATTACAGGGCGACCTGGTGCTCAGGCACAGCCTGGGCAAAAAATCTTCGTTGAAAGGAGTGACCGTAATTTTCCTGGAAGAGCGGAAAAACAGCTTCATTCCCTACTTTGTTCAGCAGGTAACTGTAAAGGACACGGAAAGCGTGTATATCAAGCTGGAAGGCATAGATACCAAAGAAGCCGCGCATAAACTGATGCCGGCACAGGTATTTTTGCAGGAAGAGGACTTTAAGCAACAAACTGCTTCTTCCGCCCCCCTGGCCTTGCTGGGATATGCCGTGGAAGATCAGCAGTATGGCCCGCTGGGAACTATTGATGAGGTGATTGAAATGCCCATGCAGGTACTTGTTAAGGTATTTATCAAGGGCAAAGAAGCACTTTTGCCGGTGAATGAACAGTCGCTGGTTAAAATAGACAAGAAGAAACAGACCGTATTCCTGAATTTACCGGATGGTTTGATCGAGTTATACACCGAATAAGCTATCAGCTGTTAGCTATTAGCCGTTAGTGAATCGCTAAAGGCTAATAGCTAACAGCTAGAGGCTAAAAGCTAGTACGATGCGAATTGATATAATTACTGTATTACCAGAGCTGCTGGAAAGCCCGCTGTCTCATTCTATCATGAAAAGAGCGCAGGCCAAAGGCTTACTGGAAATACACGTACATCCGCTCAGGCAGTATTCCAGCCTGAAACACAGCCAGGTAGACGATTACCAGTTTGGTGGCGGCGCCGGGATGGTGATGATGCTGGAACCCATCGTAAATGCAATTGAGTCGTTGCAGGCGAAGGTGCAGTACGATGAGGTTATTTACCTGACACCGGATGGGGAAACACTGAATCAGAAAATGGCCAATCAGTTGTCGCTGAAAGGGAATTTGCTGATGCTGTGCGGCCACTATAAAGGAATTGATCAGCGTATCAGGGATCATTTCATTACGAAAGAGATCTCTATCGGCGATTATGTGCTGAGTGGGGGAGAGCTGGGAGCTGCGGTACTGGTAGATGCCATTGGCCGCCTGTTGCCCGGGGTGCTGAACAACGAAACCAGCGCCTTAACAGACTCATTCCAGGATAATTTGCTGGCGCCGCCGGTATATACCCGCCCGGAAGAGTTCCGTGGCTGGAAAGTACCGGAAATCCTCTTGAGCGGAGATCACAAAAAAATCGATGAGTGGAGACACCAGGAATCGATAGAAAGAACAAAACAACGCAGGCCCGACCTGTTATAACTTAATGATACATAGGTCATATAGATTGCTTTACCATTTGAAGATGATAATTTCTTGATTTTTAATTTGGTAAATGCTATTTCTTGACTTACTTTTGCACTCCCATAAATATTTGAAAGATGAACGCAATTTCGTTTGTTCACGAACAACTGACAGCTAACAAACAGTACCCGAAGTTTAAAGCAGGCGACAACGTCACTGTCAACTATAAAATCGTGGAAGGTAATAAAGAAAGGATTCAGTCCTTTAAAGGTGATGTGTTGAAAATCCAGGGTACAGGATCAACAATGTCTTTCACTGTTAGAAAAATTTCTGATGGCATTGGTGTGGAAAGACTGTTTCCGCTTTACTCTCCTCATATCGATGGTATCGTGTTGAACAAGGTGGGTAAGGTAAGAAGAGCTAAGCTGTACTACCTGCGCGAACGTGCTGGTAAGAAAGCCCGTATCAAAGAAAAAAGGGTTTAGTATAAATACAGGGAAATTTGTTAAAAGCGGGACCTTACTGGTGCCGCTTTTTTCGTGTTCTTAAAATGGTATTAAAACTCAGGCCAGATCAGGTAAAGAGGGTGAAAAAACCGATTTTATGATCTATCTTTGATGTCTGAACATTATAAACATTTGAGAAGATGACTACTGTTTTTGTTAAATCATCATTTTTGTTTCTTCAGGATGTCGGAGGCTCTGAGCTGCTATTGATTTTCGTGGTGGTCTTGCTGCTTTTTGGAGGCAAGAAAATCCCTGAGTTAATGCGTGGCCTGGGTAAAGGTATCCGTGAATTCAATGACGCCAAAAACAATGTGCGCCAGGAAATTGAAGAAGGCATGAGAGATAAACCTGCTGCTCCTGCTGCACCGGCTACTACAGATGCTCCACATACGAGCTCAACCGTTATTCCGGAAAATCCGAACCATAACGCACAGTAATCGCCAACATACACCAAGCGTAGTTTTCTGATTAGTTTATTTTTTTAACTGGTTTAGCCTTGTCTGAATTCAGCAGTATAATTACTTTCCAAAAAGCATTATACGCCGGCAGTACAAGCTGTACGGAAAGGGTGCGTTATTACCTGGACCGTATAGCTCAGCTAAAACATTTGAATGCCTACCTGGAAGTGTATGAAGAGGAGGCCCTGGAAAAAGCACGCGAGCTGGATACCCGCCTTAAAAACGGGGAAAAGCTAGGTGCTCTCGCGGGAGTGGTGATAGGTATTAAAGATGTAATCTGCTATAAAGGCCATAATGTAAGTGCCGCTTCCCATATACTGGAAGGGTTCACCTCGTTATTTTCTGCCACTGCAGTGGAAAGACTGCTGGCAGAAGACGCTATTATCATTGGTAATCTTAATTGCGATGAGTTTGCAATGGGATCTACCAATGAAAATTCTGCTTTCGGTCCTACGCTGAATGCCCTGGATAATACCCGTGTACCGGGTGGTTCTTCCGGAGGGTCTGCAGTAGCAGTTCAGGCAGATTTATGTCAGGTAAGCCTGGGGAGTGATACCGGTGGTTCAGTTCGCCAGCCGGCTGATTTTTGCGGTATAGTAGGCCTGAAGCCTACCTATGGCCGCATTTCGCGCTATGGCCTTATTGCATATGCGTCTTCATTTGATCAGATTGGTATTTTTGGCAAGGATATTGCCGATGTGGCAACAATTCTACAGGTGATCGCAGGACCGGATGAGTTCGATAGTACAGCATCTCAAAAGGAAGTGCCTGACTATAAGGAACATCTGGAAGACAATAAATCTTTCAAATTCGCGTATTTAAGAGATGCCCAGTACCATGATGGTCTGGACACGGAAATGAAAGAAGGCTATATTGATTTCTTTGAAAGTTTACAGTCGCTTGGTCATACCGTATCAGGAAAGAGTTTTGAATACCTTGACCATGTAGTTCCGGCCTATTATGTGCTCACTACAGCAGAAGCATCCTCCAATTTGTCCCGTTACGATGGGGTAAAATATGGACACAGAACCGACCAGAAAAACCTGGATTTGACAGAATTTTACAAAAAAAGTAGATCAGAAGGGTTTGGTAAAGAGGTAAAACGTCGTATCTTACTGGGGACTTTTGTGCTGAGTGCGGGCTATTATGACGCATATTATACTAAGGCACAACAGGTTAGGCGTCTTGTAACAGACAAACTCAATGAAATTTTAGAGGAGTACGACGCCATTTTAATGCCAACTGTGCCATCCACAGCTTTTAAATTAGGGGAAAAAACAGATGACCCCATAGCCATGTACCTGGCGGATATTTATACGGTACTGGCAAATCTGGCAGGGGTTCCGGCTATATCAGTTCCCTTGTACCGGCATTCAAATGGAATGCCATATGGTGTGCAGATCATCACAAAGAAGTTTAGCGAAGCAAACTTGTTACACATAGCCAATCAAATCATGGCTAAGGAGCAGGTTACTGTTGTTTAAAATAAATTGTATGAGAAAAATCTTTTTACTACTGCTGTTGCCAGCAACAAGTTTAGTGAGTGTGAGTGCGATGGGAGGCAATAGCAATCCTAAAGAGACGGTGTATCCGATTGGGACGCCTGATACTTCTGTGCTGAAAGTGAATCACCGGGTACATTTACCCAAGGATACCGCTATACAGGCATCTCCCACCTCTGTGGCCGTGAAAAAAGCCGCTCAAAGTCTGCCGAATGCTATTCGTAGCCCGAAAGTATACGAGCAGGTCAACAATAACCTGGTGGCTGGTTATGTAAGTAACTACGCTACCCGGTATAGTCAGCATTTACAAATCATGATTGATAAAGGCCAGCCTTATTTCACCATGATTGAAAAAGTGTTCCGTGATAACGGTATCCCTGAGGAAATGAAATACCTCGCGGTAATTGAATCCAGCTTTAACACCAATGCCCGCTCCAGAGTAGGTGCTGTAGGCGCCTGGCAATTTATGGCCGGTACTGCCCGCATCTTTGGCTTAAGCGTAGGTAAAAAAGTAGATGAAAGAAAAGATTTCTATAAATCTACTTTGGCAGCCGCTCAGTTCCTGAATCAGCTGTATGCACAGTTCGACGACTGGTTACTGGTAGTAGCAGCCTATAACTGTGGTGCAGGTGGCGTACAACGCGCTATTAACGCCAGCGGACGTAAAGACTTCTGGGGCATGCAATATTTCCTGCCTGCAGAATCACGTAACCACGTATACAAATTCATCGCTACTGGTTATATTCTTGATCGATTCAATAACTTCTTCGGTGTAAGCGACGACGTAAACCCTACTATTACAGTTAACATGCCGGCTGCGGATAATATCGCGCCAGTTGCAAGAGGTCCGTTAACAGAAGAGGAAATTTACAACACCGTTGAAATCAATGTAACCGGCAAGTATCGCCTGGAAGCAATTGCAAAGAAACTGGATATGCAGGTGGTAGAATTAGACCGCTTCAATCCTGGCTTCTCTAAAGCAATGGCCAGCCCTGAAAATAACTATGACCTGCGCATCCCGAAAGATAAGATGAAGCAGTTCATGGCAGAAAAAGACGAGATGCTGAAAGAATCTGTTCAGCTCACCCTGGACGATAAAGCAGTAGGTGTGGATAAATCTAAATTCCCACCACCAGTGAAAATGGCTGATAAGCCTGCTCCGGTTGCCAAGAAAGTATCTTCTTCCAGAAAGCATCATACAGCTTCTAAAAAGCACCACGGTACAAAGAAGCATACAGGCGCTAAAAAGAAGCATACTACTAAAAAGAAGAAATAATCACCTCCGGGTGTAAGGATATAAAAAAGAGCGTGTATCAAAGGATACACGCTCTTTTTTTATGCTATGCAGGGAATACTTACAGCGATTCTGCTATCATTACCCCTTTACGCTTTTCGCTGAAAGCTACCAGGTCCAGCAGTGGCCCTGTCATAAAGGTGGTAGCCAATGCCATCAGCACCAGCATCGCGAATATTTCGGGAGAAAGGATACCAAGATCAAAACCAATGTTGAGCACTACCAGCTCCATTAATCCACGGGTGTTCATCAGCGCACCAATGGATACAGATTGGCGCCAGTTTTGGCCCATCAGTCTGGCGGTTACCGTGCTGCCACCAAATTTACCAGCTACAGCCACCAGCATGATCATGCCGCATACCGCCCACAAATCGCCCTGGTTCAGTAACCCGATATGTGTTCTCAATCCCGTGAAAACAAAGAAAATAGGGAGTAATATCATTACGCTTACATCTTCCAGTTTATCGGTCAGTACTTTTTTGATGGGAGTGGCGGGCATGATAACACCCGACAGGAACGCGCCAAATAAGGCGTGTATGCCTATTACTTCCGCTATCCAGGCAGATATCAGCAATACAAAAAGAATCAGCGAAACAGCTGCTTTCTCTTTGCCTTTGGCCAGTTGTTTTTTGGTTACTTTACCGAGCCAGGGACGTACCACCACCAACATCACCGCTACAAATACAATGGCCAGTGCAATGGTTACTACTGCGCTGAGTAAGCCGCCTGCATTTACAATTGCTACTACTACCGCCAAAATGCACCAGGCAGTGATATCATCGGCCGCTGCGCAGGTAATGGCCATAATACCCAGCGGTGTATGGGTTAATTTTCTTTCCTGAACAATACGCGCCAGTACCGGAAAAGCGGTAATACTCATTGCAATGCCCATAAACAGCGCAAATGATAAGAAGCTAACGTTAGCAGGGGCGAAGCGGGTAAAGAGGAAATAGGCCAGCCAAACGCCCAGGAAAAAGGGCACTACAATGCTGGCATGACTAATCATTACCGCGTCATGGGCTTTATGTCTGATTTTATTAAGATCCAGCTCCATGCCCACAATGAACATGAAAAAGGCCAGCCCTATCTGGCTGAGGAATTGCAGATTTTTCAACGACTCTGCCGGAAACAGAAACGCCGAAAAGCCTGGCATTACCCAACCCAGCAAAGAGGGACCTAATAATACGCCGGCAATAATTTCACCAACCACCGCGGGTTGCCTCAACTTGTTGGCAATAATACCAAACAGCCTGGCCGTGAACATAATGGCGATGATTTGCAGCAACAACAATCCCAACGGGTGTTTGAGGTTGTCGAGGTAACGCAACCAGCTATTGGCTTCCGGCGCCGCTGCTACCGGCACTTTGGGCGTAACCGGGAGCGCGTGAACGGGAAGTGATTGTCCCTTCTGAAGGATCACCCAGATCAACGCAGCGAAAACACCGATAATGACAGGATACCAGAGAAAGCGTTTGTTCATGACAGGAATGTGTTAATGATTGGATGCAAGAAACAAAAAAAGGAGCTGAAAGCATAAAGCTGAAAGCAAAAAGCTATTGCAGCGAATGACCAGTGAGGATAATTACCCGCTATGATCATTCGCTGCAATAGCTTTTTGCTTTCAGCTATTAGGAAATTGCTGCAATACCTGGAAGTACTTTTCCTTCAAAGAACTCCAGTAGTGCGCCACCACCCGTAGATACATAACTTACTTTGTCAGCAATACCGAATTGGTTCACTGCAGCTACAGAGTCGCCGCCACCAACAAGGGAGAAGGCACCATTTGCAGTAGCAGTGACAATGGCATCCGCTACCCCTTTGGTACCACCCTGGAACTTCGCCATTTCAAATACGCCCATCGGACCGTTCCATAAAATAGTTTTGGAAGCGGCAATGGTTTCGCCAAACAGCGCTACAGACTTAGGACCTATGTCAAGGCCCATCCATCCGGCAGGGATGTTATCGTTAGAAACTTCCTGGGTGTTAGCATCTGCCGCAAATTTATCTGCAGCAATAGAATCCACCGGCAGGATCAGTTTAACATTTTTCTCCTTCGCTTTTGCCACCAGCTCATTGGCCAGGTCCAGCTTATCGTTTTCACAGAGGGAGCTACCTATTTCTTTGCCTTGTGCTTTCAGGAAGGTATAAGCCATACCACCACCAATAATGAGGTTGTTGGCGCGGTCCATCAGGGTTTCGATGATGAGGATTTTATCACTCACTTTAGCACCACCGAGGATAGCGGTGAAAGGTGCAGCTGCTTCGTTCAGTACTTTGGTGGCGCTGTTTACTTCTGCTTCCATCAGTAAGCCAAACATGCGGTTTGCAGGCGCAAAGTATTGGGCAATTACCGCAGTAGAAGCGTGTGCACGGTGAGCGGTACCAAATGCATCGTTCAAGTAAACATTGCCGAGTTTAGACAGTTGTTCCGCGAAAGAGGCATCTCCTTTTTCTTCTGCTTTGTGGAAACGCAGGTTTTCCAGCAGCAGTACTTCACCCATTTGCAGGTCAGCAGCAGCTTTTTCAGCTACAGGACCTACGCAGTCGGCCGCAAATTTCACGGTAGTGCCGCCCAGTAAGGAAATGAGGTGGTATACGAGGTGTCTTAAAGAGTATTTATCAGTAGGGCCATCTTTTGGACGACCGAGGTGTGACATCAGGATAACGGCGCCGCCATCTTTCAGGATTTTTTTGATGGTAGGTACGGCAGCACGCATGCGGGTATCATCGGTGATGTCGAAATTATCGTTCAGGGGAACATTGAAATCTACGCGAACAAGGGCTTTGCGGCCATTGAAGTTATAATCGGAGAATTTACTCATAAGAATCTATTTAAGATAACGAGAAAGGTACATCATTAAAAAACCGCGATACCAACAGCACAAAGCGAGTGTACAACCAAAAAAAGAATCTGGCCAACTGCTGTTATGGTGTAGTCCCGCGGAGATTTAAAGACTCCCCCGCTATTGCGGAGGAGTGCTTCATATAATTATTTGCTGATCAGACCGGCGAAGTACTTTACAGTACGTACCAGCTGAGATACATAGCTCATTTCGTTATCGTACCAGGAAACGGTTTTAACCATTTGGTGCTCACCAACAGTGATTACTTTGGTTTGAGTAGCATCAAACAGGGAGCCGTAGTGGATACCGATTACATCGGAGCTTACGATTTCATCTTCTGTATAACCGAAAGATTCGTTAGCCGCAGCTTTCATCGCAGCATTCACTTCATCAACAGTTACTTTTTTATTGAGGATGGTAGTCAGTTCAGTTAAGGAACCAGTGATGGTTGGAACACGTTGTGCGCTACCGTCCAGTTTACCTTTCAGTTCAGGCAGTACCAGTCCGATTGCTTTTGCAGCACCGGTGCTGTTAGGAACGATGTTAGCAGCAGCAGCACGTGCACGGCGCAGGTCACCTTTTGGATGTGGAGCATCCAGGGTGTTCTGGTCGTTAGTGTAAGCGTGTACAGTGGTCATTAAGCCGGAAGCAATACCGTAGGTATCTTGCAGCACTTTTGCCATAGGAGCCAGGCAGTTAGTGGTGCAGGAAGCGCAGGAGATAACGGTTTCGCTACCATCCAGCAGTTGGTGGTTAACGTTGAAAACGATCGTTTTCAGATCACCTGTAGCAGGAGCGGAGATAACAACACGTTTAGCACCAGCAGTAATGTGAGCAGCAGCTTTATCCCTGTCAGCAAAGAAACCGGTACATTCGATTACTACATCGATGTCGTGCTCTTTCCATGGAATTTGAGACGGATCTCTCTGTGCATATATCTTCACATCTTCACCGTTCACATTGATTGCGTTTTCAGAATGCTTAACGTCTGCATCGAATCTACCCTGAGCTGAATCATATTTCAGCAAATGCGCCAGCACGTTAGGGCTGGTGAGGTCATTGATAGCTACCACATCAATGCCGGGCATTTTGTAAATCTGGCGGTATACCAAACGGCCAATACGACCGAAACCATTAATACCAATTTTGAGAGTAGTTCCCATTTTACATCGTGATTTGAGTATGAAAAAATCGAGAGCGAATTTACAACCAATACCTTTAGTAATCAATAGAAATTTAGGTTATCAAAAATTTATTTTGGAAATATAAAATAACGTCCTACATTTGCAATCCCAAAACGATACATGCCGCGTTGGTCAAGGGGTTAAGACGCCTCCCTTTCACGGAGGAGTCACGGGTTCGATTCCCGTACGTGGTACGAAGAAAAAGGTCGCTGATTACAGCGACCTTTTTTTATGCATCTAATGTCTCCCTTTACAAACTGATTACCCCCCGCTTATGAAACACGTTCCCGTAGTTATTGAACGATTTACGCATTCATCGCAACCTGGATTCGTGGAATGCTCTTTTGTGGATGCCTGGAATAAAACGCATGTATTTGAAGATAAGGTCCCCATCTTCACCACGCAAGACCTCTATGAAGACAGTATTTATCCGCAATCAGGCGTTATTGCCTGCGAAATACTGAAAGAATGGAGAGACGCGGATAACCGCAAAATCATTACGATTACTACTGAACAGCCCTATGGAATAGATTCTAAAGACGGGTTATATGAATTTGATCCGTTAAGTGAACAGGTCATGTAGGATAATTTTCTCATCTTTTGCACCCCCTGAGCAGAGGAAATCTCATGAAGATAGCGGCTGAAATCATAGCCTGACGCTTGTTTACTATTCGGGTTAAATAGTTTATATTAGGATATCACCTATGGTTATTTGACACCGCTCATCGGCCATGACAACAAATCCTGCTACCATGGCTGGCAAAATGCAAACTTTAAATGATGACTAGAATTCATATACTACTCCTGATTGTGCTGTGTTGCAGTAACGGCTGTAACGAACAAAGTGGCCAATCAAAAGGAAACGTTCACCTGGTTCAAAATGCTGGTATGGATATCCATGAAATTAAGTCGATTGAAATTGTTAGTGCCGGAGGGGAACTCGGATATACCTCCCGTTTATTCGTGTCTGCTGATTCAATTTATTATAGCGTTCAAGTGGCAGTAGATTCAACAAAGAATGCTGCGCATAGTATGAAAAATACCCCCGAAGATTGGCTGGCTGTTGTGAAAGGAATTGATTTGCCTGATTTTAGAAAGGCTGTTGATGGCGCAAGCAGGCAACCTGTGGATGGGATTGACACCAGGATCAGCATAACGACGAAGGCAGGAAACATTACAAGAATGAATGCCGAAGAGAACAAAACATGGAGCTACATTCTTGAACAGGTAAAGAAATATTATAAATGAATATTGTCAGGTGAAATCTTTGCCTGCGGCAAAAGCCGCTACTATCTCCTCCTGAAATCTATTACCATAGTTATGCCCAATCCTGGTTATCTCAGGATACCCTGTTTAATTCAAAAATCTTCCCTAATCGCTTATTGTTCGCGGATGCGGGTGTTGATTTCAGTAGCGTATTACGGAGGGCGATCGCTAACGGATTATGCCAGTGAGCTATCTTGCCTATCTTCCAGCTGGTATCTACTATATATCTGGCCTTTGCCATGCGAATAGCGGGATAGCGCCGGAATGCCTCGCGAATGGAATAATTTTTTTTCAATAATGCACCGATTACATAAGCATCTTCAATCGCCTGGCAGGCGCCCTGTCCTAAATTCGGAGTGGTAGCATGTGCAGCGTCGCCAACAAGACATACACCTTCCATATCCCATTTGGAGATAGGCGCCAGGTCAAATAAGCCGGCCGCAATCCATTTATCCCTGGGAGTGGCTTGTACCAGCTGCTTTGCCAACGGATGGAAGTCATGTAGAAAAACGAGAGGATCTACACCGGGTTGTATCAGTGCCATATCGGCCAGCAAGTACCAGTATACTTGTTTTTCATTGAGTTTTACGAATCCGAATCGTTTGCCTTTTCCCCATAATTCATTCAGCTCATGATGATATGGTTGTGGCAAATCAAAATCTACTACTCCCCGCCAGCAGAACTGTTTGCCATCGCGGATTTCACTTTCACCAAACAGTTGTTGGCGTACCACAGAGCGAATACCATCTGCGCCTATTACATTTTCAGTGTCAGTAAAGGCGCCATCT
Organism: Chitinophaga sp. 05T412; assembly: GCF_056396465.1. NCBI lineage: Bacteria > Pseudomonadati > Bacteroidota > Chitinophagia > Chitinophagales > Chitinophagaceae > Chitinophaga > Chitinophaga sp. 05T412. Next base: position 47,276 of record NZ_JBFTLN010000019.1, on the reverse strand, counting down.
TCAAATTCAAGCGTAAAACGGTTCTGGTGGCGAATGATCTGTTTTAATTTTTTACCTAAGGAAATATTTTCCATACCAATTGCATTGGAAAGGAAGTGATGTAAATCGGCCCGGTGCACCGCAATATTGTGAAGATGAAACTTGTTTTCAAAAGGCAGAAGCGAAGAAGCGGATAGTACCTGCAAATCAGGCCGGGTAATGTTTAAAACAGAAATCCTGTTGCCCAGTTGTGCAATACCTTCGTGCACACCCAGATGCCGATATACCTGCATGGCATTATTAGCGAGGATAATACCTGCACCCACTGCTTTCAATTCCGGTGCAGATTCGTAGACTTTAAAAGGGATATTAACTGCTTTAAGCGCCAGGGCTGTGGTTAGCCCGCCAATTCCGGCGCCAATGATGGCTATTTCCATGATCTGTTCAACTTTGATGATGATGCAAAGTTGGTACTTCAGGAGGCTTAAAAACGTTCACTAAAGTTAATTAATGATCCTTTTCCTGATCCGGCTGAGCGATTGCGGTGTAATGCCCAGATAACTGGAGATGTATTTCTGGGGGATTTTGCGCATGACTTCAGGCGATCTCATTAAAAGATTTTGATACCGTTGCTCCGGATTGTAAAACAGCAGATCTGTGATGCGGCGCTTGGCTTCCAGGAAAACGATATCCGCCATTTGTTTGCCAAATTTCAACCAGAAAATATCGCTTTCCATCAAATGTTCCAGTGCTGTTTTTTCAAAGATTAATACTTCACAGTCCAGTAATGCTTCTATAATAAATTCGGATTTATGGCCGGTAATGAAGCTTTCATAGTCGCCGAAAAAGTCGCCGTTCACCTGTAGCAGAAAGCTGATGTCTTCGCCGTTGTCATTGATGCAATACGTTCTGACAGCGCCATTGATGATGTAGCCCAGCCAATTGCAGGGAGTACGGCCATCGAATATCGTGGTATTCTTTTTAAAGACTTTTGTTTCCGTAATCGACAGGAATTCGTGGAAACGAACTTTGTCTAATGATAGCTTTGCTGCAAGATCCTGTTCATCAAGCATTTTTTTTTGCTAAAGATAGCCGATTTAAAATTATGCTAAGGGGAATGGAATGAAGCACAGCAACCGCCGTTTGAACCACATCTCCCGAAAGTATATATACCCGGAAAGCAGTTATGGAAATAGGGTTACCTTTATTGTATGAAATTCTTTGGACCCATTTTAGAAGAAGCTGTGCAAGCCAACAGTCAGTATACGAAGCTGGCGGCAGATACAGTGCTGGTGCAATCCAATAGCTATATCCGCGCTATACCGCTGGTGCTATCCGGTAGTATGCGGGTGATGCGGGAAGATGAAGATGGCAGAGAAATACTGTTGTACTATATTAAACCCGGTGAAAGCTGCATTATGTCTTTTCTGGCCGGTATCCACGACGATACCAGTAAAGTAAGACTGATTGTAGAAGAAGATGCAGAAGTGCTGATGTTGCCCATAGAAAAGGCCAGCGAATGGATTAAAGTATACCCGGAATGGACGGATTTCATCTTCAAATTGTATCACAAACGTTTTGAAGAACTGCTGGATGTGGTGAATGCCGTGGCTTTTCAGAAGCTGGATGATCGCATTGTGGAATTGCTGAAGAAGAAAGCGCATGTTTATCAATCGAAAGAATTTAATATCACGCATCAACAACTGGCGGAAGAATTGGGCACTACGCGGGAAGTGGTATCCCGGCTGCTCAAACAAATGGAAAAGCAGCAACTGATCAGCCTTTCGAGGAATAAGATCGTTTTAAATTTCCCTCTGTAACATAAGTCACCGAACTCCTCCTGCATAGCTTTTACTTTTGTGCTATAAAACAGCAACGTGGAAGTAATTGGCTACATCGCATCCGTATTTATTGGCTTGTCGTTAGGACTGGTAGGAGGAGGGGGCTCTATTTTAACGGTGCCCATTTTAGTATACTTCTTTCATATTGACCCATTAATAGCCACCACTTATTCTCTTTTTATTGTGGGTCTCACCAGTGCGGTGGGGGCGGGTAGTCATTTCCGGAAGGGGAATGTGGATCTTAAAATCGCGTTGATTTTTGGATTGCCTTCACTGGCAGCTGTATTTGTAATGCGCAAATGGGTGATGCCGGCTATCCCTGAGCATTTGCTGCAGATAGGTGATATGGTGCTTACCAAATCTGTTTTGCTGATGCTGGTATTTGCGATACTGATGGTGTTTGCAGCGGTAGCCATGATGGGTAAGCGTAAAAGTGTTGCCGCTACTACTGCTCCGGTCAGCTATCCCAGGCTGATCGTACAAAGTGTAGCCGTTGGTTTGATTACCGGGTTTGTAGGTGTAGGCGGTGGTTTTCTCATTATTCCTTCGCTTGTTTTATTTGGTGGCTTATCTATGAAAAAAGCGGTGGGCACATCGCTGATGGTGATGACCATCAGTTCCCTGTTAGGTATGCTGGGAGATATCAGCAGACAGGTTGCTTTCGACTACTTGTTTTTAATATACTTTTCCCTGTTTGCCGTAGCGGGTATTATTGGAGGAAGTTACTTAACCAAATATGCCAATGATGCCAAGCTGAAGCCGGTTTTCGGATGGTTTGTACTGGTAATGGGCATCTTTATTTTAATCAGCACTTTATATAATCAATAGCAATGGATGTAATTACACAACCTTGGCCCTGGTATATTGCGGGGCCACTTATTGGACTTACTGTTCCTGCCTTGTTACTACTGGGAAATAAGTCATTCGGGATATCGTCGGTACTCCGGCATACCTGCGCTGCGTGTATACCAGCGAATATCAAATTTTTCCGGTACGATTGGAAGAAGGAAACCTGGAATTTGTTTTTTGCGCTGGGTATTATACTCGGTGGCTTTATGGCTACTTATGCTTTATCGGTGCCGGGACCAGTGGATATCAATCCGCAAACGGTTAGCTTATTACAGCAATACGGTGTGAAAGATTTCAGCGGCGTGTTGCCGCAGGATATATTCAACTTTGGGCAACTCTTTACGCTGCGCGGGTTTGCGCTGATGGTAGTGGGCGGTTTCCTGGTAGGTTTCGGTACCCGTTATGCGGGCGGATGTACTTCCGGACATGCTATCATGGGTATTTCTTCTTTGCAGTGGCCGTCGCTGGTAGCTACTTGTTGCTTTATGATTGGCGGCTTTATTACCAGCTGGTATCTTTTACCTTTTTTATTACAACTATGAGAAATATAAAATTTTTAATAGCGGGGTTGTTGTTTGGTATTATCCTCGTTAAGTCCCAGGTAGCTTCCTGGTTCCGTATTCAGGAGATGTTTCATTTGCAATCGTTTCACATGTACGGTGTCATCGGGAGTGCGATTATAGTGGGTATGATTTCTATACAGGTGATCAAACGTTTTCAGATAAAAACGATCAACAAGGAAGCGATTACCATACCTGATAAAAAGTTTCACTGGGGAAACGTATACGGTGGATTAATTTTTGGCGTGGGCTGGGCTATTACCGGCGCTTGCCCCGGCCCTTTACTGGCGCAGGTTGGCAGTGGATTCTTTGTTGTCGGGATTACTTTATTAAGTGCCATTGCCGGTACCTGGGTGTATGGATTAATACGTGAAAAGTTACCTCATTAAATATATGATGTATGAAGATTAAACAGTTTGAAGATATTGGATTGGCACAGTATGGCTATGCTATCAGTAGTGAACACAGTATGGTATTGATAGATCCTGCCAGAGACATGGCGCCGTACCTGGCCCATGCAGCGGAAGAACAGGCCACTATCGTGGGAGTGATAGAAACACATCCACATGCAGATTTTGTAAGCAGTCATCTGGCGTTACATCAACAGACTGGTGCTACTATTTATTGTTCCCGGTTGGTAGGCGCTGGTTATCCACATGACTCGTTTGACGATGGTGATGAAATTGTGTTGGGTAATATCAAACTTAAAGCCGTGAATACACCGGGACATTCTCCGGATAGTATCAGTATTGTGTTGGAAGAAGATGGGCGTAATAAGGCGGTATTTACCGGAGATACGCTGTTCGTGGGGGATTGCGGCAGACCGGATCTTCGTGAGAACGTGGGTAACATCACTGCAGCGCGAACCGAACTGGCGAAGCAAATGTATGATTCGCTGCATAATAAGCTGTTACTATTAGAAGACGACGTGTTGGTGTATCCGGCGCATGGGGCAGGTACTTTGTGTGGTAAATCTCTCGGAAAAGAAAAACACAGCACCATTGGTATAGAGAAAGTAAATAACTGGTCGCTGCAGGAAATGAGTGTAGACGTGTTCGTTAGTGCCTTAACCGAAGGGCAGCCATTTATTCCTGCATATTTCCCCTATGATGTGGACCTGAATAAACGGGGTGCGGAGGATATGGTGCGCTCCATCGGGAAGGTGCCACGTGGTCCGCAAGGAGCATTGGGTAAAAATATAGTAGTGATAGATACCAGAACAGCAGCGGCTTTCAAGCAGCATCATTTACCGGGTGCTTTGAATCTGCAAAGTGGTGGTAAGTTTGAAACATGGCTGGGTAGCATCATTTCGCCGGGTGAGCCTTTCTATTTGGTAGCTGCCAATAATGAGATATTGGAGGCGTTAATTATCCGGACTGCTAAAATTGGCTATGAGGATTTTATTGCGAACGCTTTTGTTTTTGAAGATGGAAAAGAAAGCAGTACGCCAATAGATGTGGAGGACTTTGCCACCACACTATCCGATTATACTATTGTGGATGTAAGGAATAACAACGAAGTGAAGGAGCATCGGTACTTTGAACAGGCATTAGCCATTCCGTTGCCTGAATTAAGACAAAGAGTAGCGGAAATTCCGCTGGATAAGCCGATAGTAGTGCATTGTGCGGGCGGTTACCGGAGTGCCGCTGGAAGTAGTATTATTCAGGCGGCACTAGGTAGTAATGTAAAAGTTTTTGATCTGGGAGAAAGTATTAAACGATTTCAGTAGATAAAAAAGGGCCTTCTATGATTGGGGATAATGATGGACAAGAGAGAAGGCCCCTAATGTTGAGGAAAGCCCTATTCCGGGGAACTCACATTCAGCAGTCTGAATTCGCCTTTTACCTGTATATGCTCCACAGAGGGACCACAGCTGTTAGACTCATATAACGTTGCCGTGAAGGTACCTTCTACATATCCTCCTGTGCCCTTAAATACGTCGAAAGGCTTTCCTATTTTGACGATAGTAACCTCGCCATCTGTGTACTTGAAAGTACCATGCTGGCAATCTGGTGTATAAGTGTTGATGTAGTCTTTACCCTTAGGGCCACTAAGGAAGCTAACTTCAGCCTGGCCAGCCTGGCCGGCATTGCCCATCTTAAAGGTGCCGGTTTGTTTGCCATTAAATATGATTGATATGCCCGACTTGTCTTTCGAGTATCCGGAAGTAGCACTTGTTTTATTTTCCGTGTTTGTATAGGCAGAATTACCACCTGCTGTATAAGGGTTGCCATCTACTGTCCAGGTGATGGAGCTTTCGTCTTTAAAAACCTGAGGTACCGCTGGTTTCGCCGGTTCATCTTTTTCGCATGCTCCTGTAAAAACTGTGAGCAGCAATAAAAAACCATAATGGATGAGAGAAATCTTTTTCATAATGCAGTCATTTAGAGCACTAAATAAGTACATCTTTCAGAGGTAAAAATGGATGGTAGATAGTCGCAGGGCTTTGATCGGTACTCTACCTATGGAGGAGATAAATGCCGTTTGTCGATGAAGCAGCTTTAGGTAAATCCCGTTGCTTAATATCATGCCAGATTTTTGCGGAAAAGGGCCTTGAATAAGTGTTTTTATTAAATAATATTTTATAATAATGTATATTTTATTTTATATAAAATAATTGCCAATTCCTGTTCACTCCTGTGCATTTTTTGTTCATTTTTTGGGCTTATTCATTTTGTTCATTACCGCCTGCACACTGCCATGGTGCTGATTATTCGGCTACATTAGTCATACCGAACCGAATTTCCCAATTAGTGACCAAGTATCCTTATGCGATTCCCTGTGAATGCCTTGAATGCAGTTATCATCGGAATATTACCCAGACAAAACAGGGGTACAGGGTATGCTATTTTACTCACTATACTTTCTTTTATCTTTTTATCTTCTACTGCAATTGCACAAAGTGGTTGCCCGGTTCCTCAAATCAGGAAATACGCATCCGGACAAAGAACAGAAACCATACTTGGAAGCACATCGAATGATGCGAGTGCGGTAGACGGCAATCCTGCTACTCAGTCTACCTTAAGTGCGATCGCCCTGCTAGGCGCTTCTTATGCCAGGCAGTATCTCAATTTTGACGCCACCGTGGCAGCAGGGACCCAGGTAAGTGTGAAAATTTCCTACCCCACTAATCTGGTGGGAGTTGGCACCGCAGTGATCGTACAACCTTTTATTTATGATAGTCATCATGCGGAAAAAGCAGTAGGTGTTGCTTATTCAACAAGCGCACTGCTGTCGCTTGTCAGCGGTTCCGGTGATATGGAAGTGATGCTTACACCAAAGGATGCATCCGGAAACCCCGTGGCCTACGATGGCGTATGGGTAACCCTTACCGGTGTATTATCTCTTGGCGTAAGCATGGGTATTTACGATGCCTGGTTCATGCAAAACGCACCTTCCAACATCAACTGCTATCAACCCATAGATGTGCTGGCAGGTATTCGTGCGGGACAACTCGCCTTATTAAATGCTACCGGAAGTGTGGATAATAGATGGCTCGCGATTGATAACGATCCCACACTTTCTACTTATGCCCAATTGAATACGGGGGTAAAAGTATTAAGCGAAGTATTTGAAACAGTAGTATTCAATACCACCGCTAAACCCGGCGATTCGGTATACATTGTATTACAGGATGCAGGCGCCGCACTGCTGGATTTAAACCTCCTCACCGGCTTTGCTATTCAACCCATGCTTGGCAATACGCTTGTAGGCAGTCCTATCACCAATACCGGTACTTTCCTCAATTTGCGGCTGCTGGGTGGCCCCGGACAGAAATATGTATTGTCAGCAGCCATTCCTGTTGCCTTTGATCGCATCGATATAAAACTCGGCGGACTGGTAGGTGCACTCAGCGCCTTAAGAGTGTATGACGTAAGAATAGTGGCGCCCGTACCTACTATACAACTACAGCTGAATAGCATCCCTAATCCCGGTCCCATCTGCATCAACGATGTAGGCAAAATAAAATTTACCGTAACAAATCCAGATGCCTGTGCAGTGTACAACTGGTATAAATCAGATGGTACGCTGCTGCTGGGAAATAGTTTGACGTTTACGCCAACCATCACCACTGCAGGTACCTATACTTATTATGTAGAAGCCATCAGAGGCGGATGCAACGGAAATGTGAGTAATCGTGTGCCCGTTACCGTTACTGTGGCGCCTCGTCCCGGATCACCTTTATTAACAATACAATAAAATAAAACCCTTGACATATGAAAAATGCTACATTCGGAATGCGCCGTTTTTTACTGATCCCTGTTACCTGTTTACTCATGGTATTATTTGCGATGAGTACCACACAAGTAAATGCACAAACCATCAAATTACCATCAGATTTATCTGTTGGTAACGATCCCAAACAAGGGACTTCTACCAGTACGGGTACTACATTGTTTTGTGCCAGTTCATCCAATTTTACATTGAAGTCAACTACTGCTGATAACAGTGTTACACCTGCAGTAAACTATACTTCCTGGAACTGGCAGGAACTGGATGGCACTGGAACGGCAGGCGCTTTGCTTCCAGGAGCGGTTCCCACTAATGAAAAGTTGGCAGTTACCAACGCTACACCAGGATGGCATACCTATCAGGTGACTGCCTCCACTGGTACGGCAGGCTGTCCGGCTGATCCCGTGCTCTTTACGGTATTTGTATTACCTGATCTGGCCGTTACTTCTACCATCGATGCATCTACTCCTTCGCTGACGTATTGCGCGGCTAATGGTGCACCAACAGGAACCAGTGCCATTACCCTGAAGAGCGACGTGGCATTCAAGGATGCACTGAGAACGATTACTGGTCTTAAAGCATTGACCATAGCCAATTTTGATCTTACTTATGTTTGGACAAAAACAGATCTGGCTACCAATGCGACAACAACCGTAGGTACTAACGCTGCCACCTATACGTTGGACGACGTAGCTACCAGCACCGGTGGCGTTGAGAAAAAGTACAAATACAGTGTAAAGGTGGCTTACACCGTGAAAGACTGTGGTAATTTTACGGCCATCTCTCAGTTCAATGGCTCCGATGCTACTATCACAGTTACGCCTAAACCAGGTGCACCAACTATTACCATCGAGTAATAAACTCATATGCGGGGGAAAGTATCTGTCATTATCCTGATCCTGAGCTGGTGGACGGCTGTAGCCATGGCGCAGTCGCCACCGGTCAGGTATATCATGCCCGGTCAGCAGGTGAAACTCACGGCCAATCCGGTGAATGCCCCCCGGTACCAATGGTACCGGGATGGCATCGCCATCACTGGTGCGTTTTTGCCGGACTACACCACTGCTACACCCGGCAGATATACCGTGGAAGTATATAACGGAGAAGGATGTGTTTCCGACTTATCCCAACCGGTCATCATTGCAGAAATCACCAGCCGGGGACCAGATGCAGATATGCAGATCAACAAAACCGCCGATAATGGTTCGTTTAAACTCAATAGCACCTTCAATTACTATTTGACCGTTGTTAACAATGGTCCTGCTAATGCTACCGGAATTACTGTCACCGACAAACTACCCCGGCAGGTAGCGCTGGACCTATTGTCTGTTCCTACTATAGGTGCTGCTACCTATCAACCACAGGATCATACGGTATTGTGGAAAATGAATGGCTTAGCAGTAGGACAAACGGCTTCGCTGGCCATCCGGGTGAAAGTGCTGGAAACCGGACAAATTACGAATACCGCAACAGTGGCTGCCGTGGAACAGGATAATGTACTATCCAACAATAGCAGCGCCCATCAGCTGTTAATAATGCCTTTGCACATTCCTAACGCCATTACGCCCAATGGCGACGGAGTGAATGATGTTTTTGTGATCAGTGGCTTAGAACAATATCCGGAAAATGAGTTAACGATTCTGAATCGTTGGGGTAATCATGTATTTGAACAGAAAGGATATACACAAAACTGGAGTGGTAAAGGATTGAATCAAGGGACCTATTTCTACCTGCTACGTGTTAAAGATGGAAATGGCCGCTGGCAGGAGTTTAAAGGTTATATCACGTTGTTAAAACCATAACAACTATGCACACAAAAAAATATCTGACATTCCTGGTGATGTTGTTGGTGAGTTGGCAATACGCCCATGCACAGCAGGATGCACAATTCAGTCAATATATTTTCAACGGGATTTACATTAACCCTGCCTATGCCGGTTACCGGCAGGAATTGAATGCTCATGCCTTTTACAGAGATCAGTGGGTAGGGATAGCCGGTGCACCGCAAACGATGTCGCTGGCGGTAGATGGCAGTGTTAACAACGACCGGGTAGGGCTGGCCCTGCAGGTATCGCATGATAAAATTGGGGCGCAAAGCCAGCTGGCAGCCTATGGGAATTATGCTTACCGCATTCCGTTAGGAGGGGAAACCGGACGACTGGCGCTGGGTATTGGCGCCGGCATCGTACAACAGGGAATTAATACCAATGCACTTGACTTCACCAACCCTAATGAGCCAGGCATTAACGGAGCCGCTCAAAACATGGTGTTGTTCGATACCAGGGCAGGAGTATACTATTCCACCGCTAACTGGTTTGTTGGTTTTTCGGCAGATAATCTTACAGCACAGTACCAGGCGAAAAATAAACCATTAGGTCATTTTATCCCGGTGCCTAAACCCCACTATTACCTGAGTGGCGGTGCCTTACTGGCATTGAACGATGATGTATCCTTAAAACCCATCTTTTTGCTGAAAGATGATAGAGCCGGGCCTACCAGTCTCGACCTGAATATGTTTGTATTACTGAAGGATGTGGTATGGGTAGGTGGTGGTTATCGTACCGCAGTGGATCTCTATAATAAACCTGCATTACAACCCGGGTTAACGAAATCCAGTGCTGTAGTGGCTATGGCAGAAGTATTTGTTTTGCCCGAGCTGAGAATAGGCTATGCTTTTGATTATGCCCTGAATAAGTATCGTACCTACAACAATGGTACTCATGAAATATCTGTAGGATATTATTTTAAGAAGATGGATAGTGCCCGGCGTAACTCGTTAAGGCAGGTCCGCTGCTCGTATTTTTGATTACAGTTTTTTAGTAGTAGGTTTGTTGAGATTACAGAGAGAACCTATTGTTTAAAAGTTGTAGCCCATGACAATTATTTCAGCCATTCTTTATTTTCTCAGCCATTCTCCGGGATGGTCATTCCCTATTTTGATGATTCTTTGCCTGCTGCTATGGACCTGGACAAAGAAATGGATATTTGGTATTCTGGCATTGCTAGTACCTATCATGAATATCTTCCTGGCACATATGCTGAACGCCTGGTTCCTGAATGCGTATGGTATTAAAGGCACTGCTATCATTACCAAAGAAGAGCAAACCAACTCTACACTTAACGACCAGTACATTTATGATTATGATGTATTGCTGAAAACGGCAGACGGAAGAGATATACTGACTGGCTTTTCTACGATGTCTGCCGCGGTGTACCCAATCCGGAATGCCATTCTTATTCCTAATGTAAACGATCCGTTTTTGGTGAAATACATACCAGGCTATGAGAAGAACATCGTTATTTTAAGTGATGAATCTAACTTTGGTATTGCGAGAAAAATGATGAAGAATCAAATCGAAGTGCAAAAAACGGAGATTCAATACAACGCCAGTCCGTACAATAAAGCCTTTAAAGAAGAGTATTTGCAGGCGTTGAAAGCCTATGTGGCCGATACAGACAATGTTTCAGATCCCAATGTCATTAATCGGTATAAAGCTATTATCCAACAGCTGGAATCTGGCCAGCCATAAGAATAATAACGGGGTAGCATAAACGCTACCCCGTTATTATGTTATTAAAAGTTCAGGTTTAATCTCGCAAACAGGAACCGGCCATTGAAGCCAAATTGCTGAGAAGCACGGGAGTAAAGGAACCGTCCGGAACTTTGGTTGCCTACAGATAACTCATCAGGATATACATCCAGCAAGTTATTGGCGCCAATAGTCAGCCCTAAATTCGGAATGAATTTATAACTCACACTAAGATCCGTAATTACTTTCCCCTTATAGGTATCCTGATTAGCTACAATGTTGGTAGCTTCTGTCACTTTTCCGAAGTATACGTTGCGTAAGAAGATCCCCCATTTCTGAATGCTGTAATTCAGCGACAGGTTCGCTTTGGTGCGCGGTACAGCAGATTCGAGGTAGATACGGCTGGCGGCATCGAAATAAGTGCTTTCCTGGCCCGCCAACTGTTCGGACGAGTGAATAGGACCTACCAGCGATGTTTGGGCAAAAGTACCGGAAAGGTCTGCTCTTAAAATACCTTTCCCCGGATGTGTAGTGTAGGTAATTACTACATCCACTCCTTTTGTTTCTGTGTTAATAGCATTGGCGAAGAAGCGCGCCGTTTGTGCATTGGCAGAGCGGAGAATATTATAAATCTCCTGTTCTTTCGGTGTGCCATTTTGTTTACCGGAAAACTGACCGGTATACACAATGCGGTCGTCAATGCGGATGTAATACCCATCCACGGTGATTTTCAGCGGTCCCAGGTTGCTGGTTAACCCTGCGCTGTAGTTGTGGGAGGTTTCCTGTTTTAGTTTGGGTATTCCCAGCAAAGCCGCTATCCGGCTGTCGTTGGTGAAGGTGCCTGATTCTACGAAGGCGCCATCTACGAATACGCTGGAGGTAGCATTGAAGTAACGCTGATGCAGGGAAGGAGCCCTGAATCCCGTACTGGCGGCAGCTCTAAGCAATAATTTGGGGCTAAACTGATAACGGCCCGCTAACTTCCAGTTAAGGGTAGAACCAAAGTCGGAGTAGTTTTCAAAACGAAGAGCACCATCTACCAATAGTTTCTCCGTAAAGTTTACTTCCACATCGCCATAACCGGCCACAGAAGTGCGGGAGGCGTTGGTAGCATTATCGGGGCTAAATCCGGGAAAGCTTTGGGCTGCGCCGGCAAAAGCACTGCCATTGGCCGCAAAGCGGGTAGGAATGTTGCCTTTGGGATCAGGAATCAGTATAGGTTTTCCGCTGGCATCTGTACCTATTTTCAGTGCGTTGCCATAGTTAGTATAAGAGGAGGCTTCGCCGGACAGGATGCGGTAATTTTCATACCGATGCTCCGCACCAAATGCCACGTTGATGCCTTTTAACGGACCTGTAAAGAAGCGGCTGAAATCCAGATTGGTGGTGTTTTGCTGGAAGCGATAGCCGCCTGCTTCAAATGAAGTGGGAGAGGCTTTTAACATGGAAGCATTCAAGGTTTGATCTACCGTAAAGTCCACGCCGTTTTCACCAAAGGTATTACTGAAGTCTACTTTCCATTCATGCAATGTGCCGCGGATACCTGCTGCGAGCGACTTATCGCGGTTATCGGTTACGATTAACGGCAGGAAGCCATTCGGATAAATGGTGTCATTGTTTTGTGTGAGCTGGGAAGGTGTTCTAAAAAATGCCGCTGCTTCCGCATGGCGATAATTTAATCCACCAAAAGCATATACTTCCGCATGTTCACTCACAGGGAGTGAAGCGTTGAGAAAGAGGCTACCACCACGGTTGGCCGACTGACCTATTCTGGAGTTAAAGTCGTTGCGTGTTAATCCGCGTTTCGCCAGTTCTGTGTCGGTGATGTCTTTTCCTGTTGGGCTGCCTGGTACGGTCGCCAGCGAGGGGTCGTTGTAATCGCTGAAGATGGTGCCGTTGAAGGTGCCGGTACGATTGGTATAATTGCGGTAGTCGTAAGATCCGGCGAGGTTCACAAATCCGCCTTTATCACCCAGGGGCAGACCGAAGTTGATATTGGTCTGAACGGTTTGTCCATCAAGATTATTTTCTGCGTGTTTGGATACATATCCGCCGGTAGTAACGTTAACGTCTACCTTATTCACTGCATCGTTTAACACGATGTTGATAACGCCGGCAATGGCGTCGGAGCCGTATTGGGCGGCGGCGCCATCGCGCAGTATTTCAATTCTTTTGATTGCGGCAGTGGGAATGGCGTTCAGGTCTGTACCTACAGATCCTTTCCCGAAGCTGCTGTTGATGTTCACCAGCGAGGTGGTATGTCTTCTTTTACCATTGATTAATACCAGTACCTGGTCGGGACCTAAACCGCGAAGGGCGGCGGGGTCAATATGATCGGTTCCGTCTGACAGGGTTTGAGTATTAGAGGAAAAAGAAGGAGCCACGTAGTTAAGTATCTGGTTAATGCTTACCTGCGGCGAGTATTGGGCAATTTGTTTTACATCAACTACGTCTACCGGTACAACGGTAGAGAGCTGGCTGCGGGGTTTGCTCCTGGAGCCCAGTACAACCACTTCATTGAGGTCGTCGGTGGAGGTAAGGAGGAAGTCCAGCGTAACATGTTGCCCGGCCGCCAGGGTCACGTCTTTTACAGTGGTTTGATAGCCGATGTAACTCACACTTACTTTATAAGTACCGGGTTGCAGGGCTATTTTGTAATGACCTCCCAGGTCGGTGGCTGCACCGGTGTTTTGGCCGGTTATTTTAACGGAAGCACCTACCAGGGGTTGATTCTTATCAGCTACGCGTCCTTCAATGGATTGCCCGTAGGCCGTATAAGAGAATAGGAAAAGGAGAAAAAGGGCATAGAGCTTTGATTTCATACGCTTGTTTTTTTTAATTGAGATGATGGCTAAAGAAATGAGATCACTTTAGAGAACCAGGGAACAATAGTTATGGGTTTTGGATAATAATCGGGTTGTTGTTGAGTAATGGGCTGTTTGTTGGCAGCCTTAGATTTTGATTATTGTGTTGCTAATGTAGCTAAATTGATTGACCTGACCAATAGTCTACTTGTTTTGTAGGATAATAATTTGAGAAGAGGATGAATAAGCTTTGAAAAACAGGATTATCTTTAACGAATAAGCATCCTTATGAGAAAGAAGAAAGCTGTCAAGTTACTTGTCGCCATGCACCCTATGCAGCGGGTGTCGGTCAGTCTGGCGCTAACCCTGATTACCTTTGCCGGCCTGTTTTTCAGTGGGGCTAATTTACATCCGTTGATTACCTACGTGATGCTTTGGGATGTATTTGCCCTGTCTTACATCACTACGGGTTGGATTGTTTTTTATAACCGGTCGGTCAATGAAATCCGTACCTGGGCAAGGGTAGACGACGGCAGCCGGATCTTTGTTTCCTTTTCCGTGGTGATAGCGGCTTTCGCCAGTTTAGTGATTGTGTTATTGCTGATGCTGTCGAAAGATATTACAGGTGGTTCTCATCTGTATTTACCGGTGGCTATTACCGGGATGCTGGCTTCCTGGACTATGGTACATACTACCCTGACCTTCCATTACGCCAATTTGTACTATGATGATGATACAAAAGACGTGACCAAACATGCCGGCGGACTGGACTTTCCCAATGAAAAATGCCCGGACTACCTCGACTTTGCCTACTTCTCGTTTGTGATAGGCATGACCTTCCAGGTATCGGATGTGGAAATTTCTGCCAGAGTAATCCGGCGTACGGCATTAGCCCACGGATTATTGTCTTTTGCACTGAATACGTTTGTAGTGGCATTGACCATTAACCTGATAGCTGGATTGAAACAATAGATCGTATATGCATAGGGGTTATATGGAGGTATCCATCTCCCTAAAAAAATTATAACAGCGGAATAGTTTTTTAGGGAGATGCCTGATTTTTGTTTAGATCCGCAACAGTGGCTGAAAAGGATGGGGCAGGTTGAAGGGAAAGAAACTTAAAAAGCCCTGTTTTTTGTGTGATTCTTCTTACCTTTACAAAAGAATCGAAAAAAAATTTTGGATTGTAAAACATTTTCCTATCTTTGCAATCCCAAACGAAAAATGCCGCGTTGGTCAAGGGGTTAAGACGCCTCCCTTTCACGGAGGAATCACGGGTTCGAATCCCGTACGTGGTACAAGAAGCCTGCAAAATTTGCAGGCTTTTTTATTGCACCTATTTTAAGATACTCCCCACGTGCATTACCAATCATCAGCATTACCTTTGGCATCAAATAAATGATAGCTCCTGATGCCACATCATCGTGATCACTTGTCGCATTTCCTGGAACACAAATCCCGGCTACATGGATTGGCATACAAGATGACAGAACGCGTAAGCGATACCGCTGATATTTTGAGCGATGTGTATCTTTCCTTTTCTATGCAACCCATTGATCAGATCCAGGAACCTGAAAAGTACCTGGTTCGTGCGGTGATCCATGGATGCCTGGCGCTATTGAATAAGCAACAGCATTTCACATATCCCGGCATCAATCTTCCCGAGCCTATCATTTACGAACGTTTCCCCGATTTACAGCAACATGATGTTTCCTATGCATTACTGGTAGTGCTTCAGAAGCTCAATGCCATAGAAAGAGCCGTTTTTTCACTACGTGAAAGTTTTGACTATGATTATGATGAAATAGCTGCACTACTTGGTATTAGCCAGGATAATTGCAGACAGCATCTGCATCGCGCTAAAGAAAAACTGAAAACAGGAAAGGTCAGATACCTCCCTTCTCAAAAAGAAAGAGAAGAAATGACACAGGCTTTTCTTATTGCCTGTGCAACAGGGGATACCAAATGGTTTGAAACATATCTCTCGAAAGAAATCACCATTTTTGCGGATGGCGGGGGTAAGGCAGTAGCAGCCGTGAAGCCTGTTGCAGGACAAGCCAGCGTTATTTCTTATTTGATAGGTATCGCCACTAAATTCGGCAGTAACCTGTCTTACCACATCAAACAGGTGAATATGGAAACCGGTGTTTTGCTGGAGAACACATTAACGGTACAACCAGATACGGTAATGATATTGACTTTTGATCATCATCACCGCATCAGTGAAGTATATCTCATCAGAAACCCGGATAAGATGACATTCGTTGTTTAAAAGTATTTGGCGATAAACGTCCGGTACTCCAAAGGGATGTCCCACCACTTAAAGCCATGTGTGAACCCCATGATGATAAGTGCCGCAACTACTATCCCAACAGTACTTATCAGGCCGGCGCCCCATTTCGACCTTGTTCGCAGATAGTGCAGAGAAGCCACATGCAGACTGATGGCGCCAATACTCAAAAAGTAGTAGGGTATAAAGAATAAGGTGGCCGGATAAAGATTTAGTCCTGCCCCTGCAAAATAGAAATTGGTGTCTAAGTGTTCAATGAAACGCCCTGCAAGAACGGCTGACACATGAACTATTAAGAAGAACGACAGATAAATGCCCGACCAGATCTGTATTTTTTCTGCCCTGCTTTTCTTTTGCTGGTTAAACAGTAATCTTACCCCTGATATCACCTGCGTCAGCACGGCCAGCAACAGTATGGTTTCAACGATAGGTTGCCGGTACACTTTTCTGAGCTTTTCCATGAATGCCATATGAGCATCCGGGCCGGTCAATGCTAACAAATGATTGAATAAATGAACACCAATAAAGATGGAAAGCGTTATACCAGAAATGTAATGCAGCCGCTTAATAGCCGCTTTTGAGATGATGATTTTTTTCATGAATATGTCCTTTCCTACTATAGAGAGACATAGGCGGATTTTGTGACAGATAACAGAAAAAAAATATGGTATTTCTAATTAGTTTGCCAGCATTCCGCTAGTATGCAGCATATTCACAACAACATTTAGTATTTTTATTCGAAGTACTGCTTCCCAAAAATAAGAATGAGTCTACGGTATATCAAGGCTACTGCCCAAGGATGGCAATATGCAGCCAGGTATCTTTACTACCTGCTGTGGATGATGGCATGTACTATACCAGCTTCCTTTGCCCAGCAGCCGGGCAGTTTAACGTACGAATTTTCCCATCTTGATATCAACAACGGGCTAGCCAGCAACCACGTTTCCGCCATTATGCAGGACCGGAAAGGTTTTATCTGGATTGCCAGCACCGCCCTGCAGCGCTATGATGGCACTAACCTCGTCACCGTAGCCAGCTTCGACCGGGTACCCGGCTCCATCTACTACGATGATATCTGCCTCTGTGAAGACCGGAAAGGACGCATCTGGATGGGTACCCCGGACAATATTCGTGTATACGACCCGGTTACCGACCAGGTGAGGGCACTGAAGATATCAGATAAGGATATTCGTCCCGAAGGGCTGCAATGCAGCCAGATTGTGCAGGATCACGACGGTGTAATATGGGCCACCACCCACGATGGCCTCCTGCGTTTCAACGAAAAAGCATTTAACTTCCAGAAAGCCACCGTTATTCCCGAACCCGACCGCCTACAAATGATGGACGCCATCATGGAAGATGAAACCGGCAACCTCTGGATTAGCGGTAAAAAAGGCGTTTATATACTCGATCGTCAGCGGAAACATCTATACAGCAGGGCCAATAACCCCGAACGCTTACCCGTACTGGATATCAACAATAGCTTCAAAAAAATATACACCGACGCTTTCCACCAGATATGGCTGGCTGGCAGAAGTGCACAACTATATCACTATGACCCCGCCACCCGGCAGCTGAAAAACTATGTTTTCGATAAGCCGGTAGGGAAACAGTCTCCCGATAAGCCTGTATATGGTGATGCCATCTTCAATATCATTTCCGATAAGGAAAAACATACCTGGATGGCAACAGAAAAAGGCGGTGTTTTTCGCTATAATAACGTTCTGCAAGCATTTGACCTGAAAATTGTTGCCAATAACGCCGACGAAAACGGCTTTCACTTCACCTATGAAGCCAACTGCTTCCTGAATGATCGTGATGGCCACCTCTGGATTGGCACCGACAGAGGCGTGAATATCCTCAGCCTGCATAACAAAACATTCCGCCTGCTGGATGAACATACTATTTTCCCCGCACCTACCCGCGAACGACTCCCCGCCAGCGAGGTAACCGGTATCTACCAGGCTGCTAACGGTAACGTATATGTAGGCTATTGGGGCCATGGCTTCGCCCGCCTGACATCCGACCTGAACCTCATTAAAAATTATGTGCACAATGATGGTCCGCCCAATGTGACCATCCCCGAAGAACGGGGACTGGTATGGACTTTCGCAGAGTTAAAAGACGGCACCATCCTGGTAGGACAGGAGAACGGTAACTTGTCTCTCTTCAATCCCGCTACCGGAAAATTTATTAAACATGTATCGTCGCCTGCTTTATACGAACAAACGCTGTTACAGCTGAAGGTGCAAAATGATACCACCGTGTGGATTGGCCTGTATAAAAGAGGACTGGCCAGCTGGAACCCCGAACGTAACACCTTCCAGGCATTTAATGAATTAACGGATGCCCTGAAACGTCCGGTATCAGTGATGGAGATTATACCGGAAGGAGACTCCATCCTGTGGTTAGGCACCAGCAGTGCAGGTCTCATCAAATTTAATACGCAAACAAGGAGAATTTCCACGCGGGAAACATTCACCTGGAATAATACGCATGTATATAGCAATGTTACCAGTCTGCTACGCTATAACGATAGCACGCTGCTGGCCGGAACAGACCATGGACTATGGATTTACAATACCCGGAAACATACTTACAATCCGCTCCTGATCAACAACAAACTATTTGATCAATGGGTGCTGAGCATGGAAAAAGGTGCAAAAGGGGAGATCTGGTTTACCACACAATACGGCTTCTATCGCTATTTCCCCGACCAGAATAAAGTGGAAACATTTATCCAGGGAGATGATATCATCGACAACTCCCGCAAAGTACGGCGACGTATTGTGAGGTTAACAAATGGTGAACTGGTAGTAGGCGCTTCTGATCACTTCGTGGTTTTTGATCCGGAAAGCCTGCGCGTGGCGCCTCCTCCGCCGGATGTGACCATCATCAACCTGAAAGCACTGGATAGTATTGTGCTTGTTCAGGCAGCGTTGCGCGACAGCACCCCCGTCGTACTTAACTACAAACAAAACTTTATCAGCATAGAGTTTAAAAGCCTGCAATATCACCAGGAACGCATCCGCTACTATTATCAGCTGGAAGGAGTAGATGAAAACTGGGTGCTGAATGATAACATCCTGGTGGCTAAGTACACCAACCTCCCTCCGGGAAGCTATGTTTTCAAAGTACGCGCGGTAAATACCGCCGGAACATTTTCTGAAAATACCAGCAGACTGAAAATTTATATTAAGCCCGCATTCTGGCAAACCAGTTGGTTTAGGTTGTTATGCGTGCTGCTGGCGGCCTCGCTGGTGTATCTTTACTTCAGATTACGCATTGCCAGTATCAGGAAAGAAGCCAAACAACGCGAAGCTATACAACAACAAATTGCGCAATTGGAAATGAAAGCGCTGCGGGCACAAATGAATCCACACTTTATTTTCAATGCGCTGAATTCTATTCAAACGTTTATGATGAAGAGTGAAACGGAACAGGCGTTATCGTACCTGAGTCGTTTTGCTAAGTTGATTAGGAATGTATTGGACAATTCGCAGCTCAATAATATCACCATCGCCCAGGAAGTGAGTGTGTTGGAGAATTACATGGAATTGGAAAAGCTGCGTTTTACAGATGAATTTGAGTATGAGATTTTCGTGGACCCTTCACTGGACCCACATATGGTAGAAGTGCCTACCATGATCATTCAGCCCTTCGTGGAAAACGCCATCTGGCATGGGTTGCTGCATGAAAAAAGCAAAGGTAAGGTCACCATCATCTTCAATAAAGTAGATAACCGTATTCGATGCAGCATAGAAGATAACGGCATCGGCAGAGAAAAGTCTGCCGCTATGAAGCGGGTGAATAAGCCCCGGCATCAGTCACGCGGACTACAAATAACCAGGGATCGTTTAGCGTTGTATAACAGCCGCTTTAATGTAGATGCCAGCTTTGATATTGAAGACCTTACAGATGAGGAAGGAAAGGCTATTGGAACGCGGGTTAACCTGTGGTTGCCATTGATAGAAGAATAAGCGGAGGTTGTCTTAGAACAGGATTAAACTGATTACACTGATTTTCGTATCTGACAAAAATATAATCAGTGTAATCAGTTTAATCCTGTTCTAAGACAAAAAATCGCTTAACTCAATCCCAGTTCGTAATGACGTTCCGGAATTTCAATATCGAGGAATCCTTTTTTGAATAAAAATTTTTGGAAAATCTGTTGTACATCGTATTCACCATGTACCAGGAACAGTTTCTTTACTTTCTTAGGGTCCTGACAGGCCAGCCACTGGCTTAAATCTTCATAATCACCGTGAGCACTCATAGAGCGGATCACGCCGACTTCTGCATTTACCTGGAAGCGGGTACCGTAAATAGATACTTCTTTAGCGCCGCGCATGAGGCGTCCACCGAGTGATTGAGGTTCGCAATAACCTACAATCAGGATGGTATTTTGTGGCTCGTCGATGTTATTGGCGATGTGGTGTTTTACACGGCCAGCTTCCGCCATGCCGGAGGCAGAGATGATGACGCAAGGTTCTTTACGGAAGTTGAGCGCTTTGGATTCATCTACTGATTTGATATAACGCAGGCCGGGGAAGTCGAATGGATCATCGTCTTTCTTCAGCAGGTTAGATACTTCTTTGTTAAATACTTCGGGGTGTGCTTTGGTAACAGCGGTAGCTTCTGTGGATAGCGGGCTGTCTACAAAGATATCTACTTTCGGAAGGGTACCTTTCAGCTGGGCATTGTTAAGTGCATATAATAGCTCCTGGGTGCGGCCTACGCTGAAAGCGGGGATGATGAGTTTACCTCTTTTTTCTACGCAGGTTTCGTGAATATAACGCAGCAGCTCATCATCAGCAGGTTTGGCATCTGCGTGCAGGGTGCTGCCGTAGGTAGATTCTATCAGGATATAATCTGCCTGTGGGAAGGTAGCCGGTGATTTCAGGATGGCATCATTATACCGGCCTATATCGCCACTGAAGGTGATTTGTTCTGTTTTACCGTTTTCAGTGATACGCAGGTGTACGGAGGCTGCGCCTACAATGTGGCCGGCATCGGTAAACATGAGTTGCACATCCGGATCAATATTGATCCAGGTATTGTACCCTGAAGGTTTTAAAGAGTGGATGGCAATTTTGGCATCTTCCACACTGTACAGTGGTTGTACATAAGGAAGACCTTCTTTGGCCATTTTCTTGTTTGTGAATTTTACATCATCTTGTTGTATTTCGGCAGAGTCCAACAGCAGTATTTCTGTCATGTCGCGGGTAGCGCCTGTACAGTAAATATCACCTTTGTAGCCCATTTTCACGAGACGGGGAATCAGGCCGGAGTGGTCGATATGTGCATGCGATAACACCATGTAGGTCACGTCCTGTGGATCGAAGCCGAAGTCTCTGTTCATGGAATCGGTATCATGTCCCATACCCTGGAACATACCGCAATCCAATAAAATCTTTTTGCCATTCTTAAGTGTGATCAGGTGTTTTGATCCGGTAACGGTGCGCGCAGCGCCATGGAATGCAATTTTCATATCATTGTTTTAGGGTGAAAGGATTCACCATTTTACGATTTGCTT
This sequence comes from Chitinophaga sp. 05T412, assembly GCF_056396465.1. NCBI lineage: Bacteria > Pseudomonadati > Bacteroidota > Chitinophagia > Chitinophagales > Chitinophagaceae > Chitinophaga > Chitinophaga sp. 05T412. The sequence goes on along the minus strand of NZ_JBFTLN010000019.1, from coordinate 25,654 downwards.
TTAAATGACCAGGTGATGGCGAAAGAGGCAATTAGTATGCCGTCTTTGTCTCGTCCTTCGCTATGGAGCGTAACGGTTTCAGATGCATTATTGTTCAGCGCTCTTTCCAGTGCGGCTCTCAGCAGTGGTAGTTCTGAACAGGTAAACCGGGTAAGGCCGGTCGCTTTTTTTACGAACGTGGATTCCATACCGGTAACGAGCATGGATACACGCCGCGGGGCGCTTTGGACATACATCATGGCAGGCAGGCCAGTGCTGAGTTCTGCGGCCATCGACAAACACGCAAAGTAAGTAGACCGGAAAGGATTTTGAGACAACCAGCGGAAAGGCACGGAAGTAACACAGGTATTGGTTTCCAGTGATTGTACCCGTACACCGGCCAGCCAGGCTGCCGGAAGTTTCCAAAACAGGTAGGCCGAAAACTTAAACGGATGCAGTGCAAACTTTTGAAAAGCTTGTACCGCATCCGCGTTAAAAGTGGTAGCGCCGTTATCCATGACGATGTTATTCGTTAATATAGTGGGAAGGCTGTAATGCTGATGGTGACCATTGTTTCAGAAACTCGTCTACTTTTTTCTTATCGTAGGAATCCGCAGATTCCAGTAAGCCGGAGTTCTGGGTATGTAAGCGGTTGCCTTTGGCATCCAGTATTACCAGTACCGGGAACCCAAACCGCTGCGGGAATCCCAGTTCTTTTAGTATCGGCAGATTTTTGTTTTCCTTGCTGTAGTTCAGGTGATATACCACGTAATTATTGTTCATGGTAGCTTTCAGCTCCGCGTCATCTTCAATAAACTTATACAGTCTTTTGCACCAGATGCACCAGTTACCACCTATTTGCAATAACACATGTTTGTTTTCTTTGGCAGCTTGTTTTTGAGCGGCGGCAATATCAGCTTTGGCGTCGGCGGTTGGATTATAAATGTGTTCCAGGTCGTGGGTTTGTGCCTGGGTAGCAGGAATCGCAAAGGCGAAACTCAATAGCAACAACAAAACATACTTCTTCATAAAAATCGATTATATCAGGATATCTAATTTACATTATATTTTGCACATACGTTTGAATGGCTTGCTGGGCGGTATGCGGGTCACTGACTTGCAGGCCCACAATATCTTTCAGCTGCTGTTGCAGGGCAGGTGCGTACACCGGTACACATACTTCTATGCGGCGATGCAGGTTACGGTTCATCCAATCGGCAGAGCCCATGTATACTTCTTCCTGATTATTATTATGGAAGATGAATACGCGGGCATGTTCCAGGTAACGGTCTACGATGCGGATAATGCGGATATGCCGGCTTTCCGGAATATCCGGCACCAGGCAATTAATACTGCGTACCAGGAGATCTATTTGTACACCCGCCAGGCTGGCTTCATACAGCTTGTTGATCATCCCTCTTTCCTGCAGGTTATTTATCTTGATGATAATATGTGCTGGTTTTCCTTCCCGGGCATGTTTTATTTCGCGGTCTATCAATGCGGTAAAGCGCGTGGTCATGTTAAATTGCGCTACCAGCAAATGTTGGAACTGCAAAAATTGATAGGCGGCTGGTTGTTCCCTGCTTTGGAGGTAGAGGAACAGCAATTCCATCTCCCGGGTAATACCTATATGGCTGGTAAATAATACATGATCTGTATAAAAACGCGCGGTGCTTTCATTAAAGTTGCCCGTAGCAATTAAGCCGCAATAGTCCCATTGGTAACCGCGATTACGCTTTACCAGCGCAGTTTTGGCGTGCACCTTCATGCCGGGGATACTATAAATCAGCTTTACACCAGCATCTTTCATCCGCTTTGCCCAGCGGATGTTATTGGCTTCATCAAAGCGGGCTTTGAGCTCTACAAACACCGTTACCTTTTTCCCGTTTTTAGCGGCGCTGATCAGCGCCTGTGCTATCTGGGAGCCGGAAGCGATCCGGTACAGGGTCACGTAAATCTCTGCTACATCCGGATCAGTGGCGGCTTCGCTGAAAAAGCGCAGAATATAATCGTAACGCTGATAGGGAAGATGTACCAGCAGATCCCGTTGTAATACCAGGTCCAGCAGGCGATCTGTGGTGGCGGCTGTTTTATTTTCAGCGGGAATCACTTTTGGATAGTCCGCATGGGTTAATCCCGGAGGCTCCGGCAGACTGGATAAGTCTTTCAGGTTATGATAGCGTCCGCCCTGTACCAGTTCATCATCCTGCACCTCAAATTGTTGGGCAAGGAAGTGGAGCAGTGGGAGAGGCGTGCGTGCGTCATAAAGGAAACGGGTAGGTACGCCTAACTCACGTTTACGGATCAACGTTTCTACTTCTTCCAGGATGTCGCCTTTCACTTCATCCATGTCAATGTCGGCGTTGCGTGTGAGTTTCACGCTGTAGCAGGCTTCTACATTATATTCCGGGAAAAGATAGTCAAGGTGTGTGCGGATTACATCATCCAGGAACGCGATATATTGCCTGCCTTCCAGCGAAGGGAGCTGTAAAAACCGGGGCAGTGATTCCGGAATATTTACCACCACATATTCCTGTACAGCCGGATTGCTTTTAGGTACCAGCGTTACCGCCAGGTACAGCGCATTGTTTTCGAGAAATAACTTCTTCTTCGGTTTACCGGTCAGCCATACGGGCTGCAGATAAGCCAGAATAGTGCTCAGGAAATAGTTTTGGGTAAATGCATGATGTGCTTCCAGCAAAGGCTGGTTATAGTACAGTTGTACTCCCTGAGATAATAATGCCGGCAGCACACTGCCGGTAAATATTTGTCCATATTCCTGCTGTTGCCGGTTTATTTCTCCCAGTACTTCCGTTAGGGTATTGGTGCTGATAGATTCATTTTCACCTGCTGCCGGATCATTTTCCAATACTTTGTTGATCGCTAATACTGCCGGCATTCTTACCCGGAAAAACTCATCCAGGTTAGAAGAGAAAATAGACAGAAATTTAATTCTTTCGTATAGTGGTACCTGTTGGTCTGCGGCCATCAGCAATACCCGGTAGTTAAAAGATAACCAACTAAGGTCGCGGTTATAGAAAGGAACGCCCATGAGTTATTATGCTTTTACCGGGAAGAAAATGGCAGCAATCAAAAATGCGAGTACAGAAATGATCAAACCAAACATGAAAATATTATAGGAAATGCGCAGCAGTTTGTATTTATGTCCCAATACTACGCCGAGGAAATAAATGTCGCGGGTCATGCTGCTGTAAAGGAAATCCGCGTCATTCATCATCTGCTTCATGCCCCATTGGTATTCTTCCAGGTGCATTTTATAAAAGTTACCGAAGAACAACAGATTGGCATCTTTCTTTTCAATATCCGTTTTAGTAAATACACCGCTGGTCACATTGGGGCGGGTAGCCAATACGGAGAATATCACGGTTAATACCGCGGTGGTCAGGAAGATGATAGAAGGGATGATCATGTTGGGATAATCTTCCAGTCTTCTTACCAATACGCTCAATATCACAGAAATGATAATGGAGTTCACGGAAATCATGATATGTGCCTTGCTATCGGCCATGGAACTGAGTCGGATGTGGTTGGTGGAAGTAGTACGGAACATGGTTTCCACGCCGCGCTCTGGCTTTTGTTCTTTCGCCTTCTTTTTCTTTACCTTTTCTTTCACGGTGGTGGCAGCTCCAGACGCAGGTGCGGTATCCGCGTTATCGGTAGTTTCTTCCGTCATTTCAGCAGATTTCTTTTCCAGCTTCTTCTGCAGCTTGGCCAGGTTCTCGTCTTTTTGTTGCTTGAACAGGGTTTGGGCGTAATCAGTCCAGTAATGATGAGCTGTTAAGAAGGCGATGTTATTGGTCAGCCATTTAATGCCGGGTATTTCCATTTGATAGGTCAGTTCCAGTTCCTGCCGGAGTAATTTGTTGCGGTCGGGAAACTCTTTGGAGCCGAGGTGTGACAGATCCGCATCACAAACGATTTGTTCTATCAGGGTATGTGGCGACTGTGGCATTTTGGTAGCCATGATGGCTCCCTGTACCATAGTCTGAACATTTTCCGGTACCTGTTGTTGCTGTAAAAACTGCAGGGCTTCTTTGGCGCCATTTTCTTCATGTACTTTTCCCTCTCCCAGCAAATAGCCGGCATCATGGAACCAGGCAGCAACGTATACCGCCAGTAGTTCATCGTCCTGCAAACGGTAGTGGGCGGCAATCTGGGCAGCCATCTGCACTACATGTTGCGTATGAACGAGATTGTGATATACCAGGTTAGGATTGGGATGTTGCTGATACTGGGCTAGTACGTAATCCCTGGCTGCATCTATGATAACATTGTTTTGCATATGGAAGATGAAAATTAAAATAAGGAATGGTGAAAAGCGATCTATGTGTCCTGCTTTTCAGTGTGCATATAACGACCAGTTCACCATTTCGCGTATACAAATCGCAATTGTAACCTAAGTTACTGCATTTTTGAGTTAAATTTATGCTATAAAGTTACACTATGGATGTCCGGATCGGGTTAATCTTTCTTCTCTTCCTCCTGTCATGTAATGCTTACAGCGACAAGGAACAAAAAGTATATGCGTCACCAGCAGGTTATGATTTAAAGGAGCCGGTACGTTATCGTCTGCGGGAGTCCATGCAGGAAATTTCCGGTATCGTATTGTTTCCGGATGAACATAGAATCATGGCCATTAACGACGAGGAAGGCCGGGTTTATGAAGTAGACGTGGCCACCACCAAGCCGTATCCGTATTATAAATTCGCTAAGAACGGCGACTATGAAGATATTTGTCATACCGATAGTGGTTGGTTTGTGCTGAAAAGCAGCGGCTCCCTGTATCATGTGCATGGCCTGTTCACCGACAGCGTTTCCTCAGATCATTACAAATTACCCAAAACAGGTAAGAAGGAATTTGAAACCACTTATTACGATAGCGTAAAAAACAGTATCGTCATGGTCTGTAAGAATTGTGAAGATGATAAAAAGGTAGGGATGACCAGCGCCTATCGTTTCGATCTGGCTTCCAAAACATTTGATACTACTGCCATTTATCGTTTCGACAATCGGGAAATTGCCAAATTAGTAGGTTCGGATATGCGGTTCTTTAAGCCATCTGCTGCCGCCATCCATCCGATTGAAAAAAGGCTGTATATCGTGGCGTCTGTGAATGGTTTGTTGGTGATTTGCGACTTACAGGGTCATGTGCAGGAAGTCTACAATTTAAAACATCGGTTATTTTTGCAGCCGGAAGGGATTGATTTTGCACCTAACGGCGATATGTATATTTCTAACGAAGGAGGATATGATGGCGCGGCCAATATTCTCAAATTTACCTACAAGTCCAAATGATCAGATCAGCCATCATCTTTATAGCATTGCTTATTTTCGGCCACTACGTCGGATACGCCCAAACGCCTGCGGTGGTGAAGCGTATTATCCTCATCGGAGATGCCGGAGAATTACACAGTAATGGTCAAAATCCGGTAATAGACGCTGTTCGCAAAACTTTTAATTTACAGGAAGATAAGAACACCATCTTGTTCCTGGGCGATAACGTATATCCCAGAGGGTTACCTGATTCCAGTAGTCCCAAATTCCCCATGGCCAAAGAAATCCTGGACTACCAGATCAACCTGGTAAGAGGTACCCAATCGCAGGGCTATATCATCCCCGGTAACCACGACTGGGATAAAAGCAAGCCCGATGGCTGGAACATTATCCGCAACCAACAACAGTACGTTGACTCACAAAACCTGGGTAATGTGCAGTTTGAGCCGAAAGAAGGTTGCCCCGGTCCTATAGAAGTGAAGATCTCAGATCAGATTACGCTCATCATCATGGATAGCGAGTGGTGGGTGTTCCCTTATCAAAAGCCAGGCATAGAGTCGTCCTGCGACTGTAAGGACAAAGATGAAATACTGACGAAGTTATCTGAAATAGTAGCATTGAATCGCAATAAACTGATCATTTTTGCTACGCATCACCCGTTCCGCAGCTATGGTATTCACGGGGGCTATTATACCATCAAGCAACATATTTTCCCGTTAACAGACCTGAAACCTTCTCTGTACGTACCCTTGCCGGTAATAGGATCTATTTATCCGCTTGCCCGTGGCGTATTCGGAACACCAGAAGATTTGCCTAATCCGAAGTACCAGGAAATGGTGAAAGGGGTGGAAGACGCGCTGAAGCCGCATGGGCCGGTAGTTTTTGTATCCGGCCATGATCATACATTACAGCTGATAAAAGATAAATCGAATGCCTATATCGTGAGTGGTAGCGGTGCCAAAAATAACCGGGTGAAACAAGGATCGAAATCCCTGTTTGCTTCTACTTCCAATGGTTTCAGTACCATTGAGCTGTTATCTGATGGTACTGTACGTACGCAGTTTTATTATGCAGACAACGGTGCAGCGCCCGTTTTCAGCGACAATCTTTTCCGCCTGCAGGATATTAAGCAGGAAGCCATGACGTATACGTCGCCTGCGCAGCTGCCGCCTTTTATATCCGCAGCTGCTGATACGCATTATAACCGGGTAGGCAGCTTTCATCGGTTTTTATTGGGAGAGAACTACCGCAAAGTATGGGGCACTCCTTTAAACTTCCCGGTATTAAACCTGCAGACTGCTAAAGGAGGACTGAAAATTTTACAACGGGGAGGCGGTAAGCAAACCCGTTCCCTTCGTCTGGAAGACAGCACGGGCACCGAATGGGCCATGCGCTCGCTGAAGAAATTTCCATTGGCAGCCATGCCTGAGATGTTAAGAGAAACCATTGCCAGAGATGTAGTACAGGATCAGATCTCCGCCGCCAACCCCTATGCGCCACTGGCAGTAAGTGTATTAGCAGAAGCTGCCGGCGTACCACATACCAATCCTACCTTCGTATACCTCCCGGCCGACACCTCACTAGGCGCATTAGTAAAGGATTTCGGCAATGAAGTATATCTCTTTGAAGAAAGAGAACCAATGACCGGTAAGAATGGTAAAACTTACAATACCCCGAAAGTACTCGCAAAAATATTCGGTGATAATGATGTACATATAGATCAGAAAGCAGTGCTCCGGGCGCGTTTATTTGATATGTACATTATGGACTTTGACCGCCACGACGACCAATGGCGCTGGTACAAAGAATCGCATAAAGGACAGGACTACTATTATCCAGTACCCCGCGACAGAGACCAGGCGTTCTTTATCAATGAAGGACTCATCCCTCGCGCGGCCTCCCGTCCCTGGCTGCTGCCCGGTGTGCAAGGCTTCCGCGATTACATCCCCGATATCAATGGCTTCAACTTCAGCACCCGCTATTTCGACCGCTCCTTCCTCAACGAAATGGATGAGAAAGACTGGAAGAAACAAACGGATCGCCTGCTGAAACGTATGACCGATAGCGTGATCGAAGCAGCGGTAAACGCCTTCCCGGATACCATCCGCTCATTGGTTGGCCCCATGATGCTGCACCGCCTGAAAGTACGCCGTGATATCCTGGAGAAAAACACGATGAAGTATTATCGTTTCCTCGCCAAAGGTGTAGACGTTCCCGCTACGGAAAAGAATGAACTGATCACCGTTGAAAAGCTGAAAGGGGGAGAGGTCGCGCTGAATATGTATAAGATCAGTAAGAAAGGCGCCATCCAACAAAATTTCTATTCCCGCACCTTCGATCCTGCTGTTACCAAAGAGCTGAATGTATATGGCATGGGCGGCAACGACCGCTTCGAAATAAAAGGTGATCATGCTACACCTATCCGGATACGTCTCATCGGTGGAAAAGATGAAGATACTTATATCGATAGCACCACCGTAAAGGCGGGCAAACGCATACGCATATACGATCAACGCAGTGGTAAAGATACTTTTGCACTTTCGCGTAATGAGCAACGTCGCTTGTCGGATGATCCGGAGAATATTAAGTACAATCGCAGTGCATTTCAATATGAAAAAACGATGCCGCTGCTGGCTGGTGGCTACAACCGCGATGATGGTTTGTTATTAGGCCTGGGCTTATCCGTTACCCGTCACGCTTTCCGGAAAGAACCTTTTTCCGCTAAGCACTTATTCACCGCTACACATGCGTTAGCTACCCGTGCGTGGAACTTCCGTTACGAAGGCGAACTGACCGATGTCGTCGGTAAATCAGACCTGTTGCTGTTTGCCAGAGCAAAAGCGCCGAACAATACCATCAACTTCTTCGGCTTCGGTAACGAAACCGTGTTTGATAAATCGACGAAGAACATCACCTATTATCGTGCGAGATATAATTTTTATACAGCGGAAGCCTTGCTGAAAACGTCATTCAGCAATCACCTGAGCATTGCTTACGGACCCACATTCAATAACTACGCCATCAACAAAGGAGAAAACGACAACCGCTTTATTACCAACTTTAAAGACAACGGACTCGACTCCGCCAGTATTTATAGCAACAAATCATATGCGGGTGGTAAAATTATGGCCACCATCGATACCCGGAATAATAAGATCATTCCTACCAGAGGTATCTTATGGACAACCACCTACTCCGGTAATTTTGGATTAAATGGCGCCAGTTATAATACCACACAATTACAATCCGATCTGAGTATCTACATGAGTTTCCGGATACCGGCAAACTTCGTGATTGTGAGCCGCTTTGGTGGTGGTAAGTTATGGGGTAACTATGAATACTTCCAGGCACTCACCGTAGGTGGTGTGCAGAACCTGCGTGGATATCGCAACTATCGCTTCGCCGGCGATGCCAGCGTATACAACAACACAGAAATCAGGCTGAAATTATTTGACCTGAAAACATATATATTGCCTGCCGGTGTTGGCCTAATCGCCTTCAATGATGTTGGCCGTGTGTGGAGAGAAAATGAAACATCGCATGTATGGCATGATGGCTATGGCGGGGGAGTGTTCATTGCGCCTATCAATGCACTTATTATCACCGCAGTGGTAGGGCATTCCAGAGAAGAAACTGTGCCGTATGTAACGTTTGGATTTAAGTTCTAGCAAGTCTATTTAAAAAAGAAGGGAGGCTATCTGCAGATAGCCTCCCTTCTTTTTTAATCAAAAAATAAAAATCAGTTTATTTCCTGCTCCAGGTTTACCTTTACCCGAAGGGCTTTTAACCCGCTCACACCTTGTAATTCTTCCAGGTCGAGCATTTCAATTTCAGGCAGCAATATCTTTTTGCTTTGCAGGAAGGTGATATATTTCTTCAACTCTTCCATTTCTCTCACATAAGAATATACCATGGCAATGGTGCCCGGTTGGGTCAACCGTTCGCCGGTATCTTTTATGTGCACTTTGTCGATACGTTTTTTGATGATCTCATAACGCACATTGTAAGCGCCTTCCACATCAAAGCGGCGTTCATCGCTGCGGAAACTGATCGTGATAGGTGCGCTATGCATCAGGATCATCTGCGTGGTTTGCAGCGGAACTCTCAATTTAGGACCCATTTTATGCGTAAGCCGCGCAATATGGGCCATAGAAGAAAGCTGCCACAGACGCAGGTTGCGGAGATACAGCTGATCAAATTTCTTCTCCTGTGCAATAGACTGACCAATGTAAATCGTATATTCTACACCGTCAGTGCGATACTTTTCAAAGTAGCAAGGGAAAGAGTGTTGGATGTATTGGCGCTCTTTCTCCAGGTACTGACTAATCGCTGTATTGATTTTGGCCAGACTCTCTTCGTACTCTCTGCGGTGATGATATACATGTCCTTCCGACTTGTCTATTTTGGCGAAATAGTTGGTCAGTAAAGGCTTCAAAGCATCGTTGCCATCACAGAGGTGTTCCAGTACCGGCTGTATTTCCTGCTCCATGAACTCGTTTACTTTCAGATCCTGGCCTGCTTGCAGGTTATCACTGAGGTTGTTGAGCAGGTCTTCTGTTTTAAACAACAGCTCTTCGAGCAAAGGAAGGTGTATGGTGTTGCCGATGGTTTCCAGGGTATCGCGGATCAATTCCAGTTGTTCCTGCAAATCTTCCCGGATGGCGTTGCCTTGTTGTATAGAAGAGTTGCGGATATCTATAGCGCCGTAAAGTGGATATACTTCATCGAAGCTGATATTCTCTATATCTTTTCTTTCTTCTACGGGTGTCAGCAGGTAGTCCCAGGCAGCATCCACAAATTTCCATTCTACCGAAGGCTGCAATGCCGTGAACTGATCTTTGATGACTTCATTCAGCCGGCTTTCCAGGATGTTCATGCTTCGGTTGAGCATCAGTACCAGCAGGGGATAGGTATTTTGCAGCTTCCACAATGGATCTGTAGACAATCTATTTACGGTAGAAGATGCCAGTTCCAGTACCCCTAGTATTTCTTTTTTATGGGTGATGGGAAATACCAGGAAGCTTTTAATGTTCTTTAGTGGCAGGTACTTGAGGAAACTATATGGTGCAATCGTAGTATCATTGACATCGGGGATGATCAATGGTACCGGGTATTGCTGCAAATGTTCCAGCATGGCCGTAAAGAAAAGCTGCTGTGTTTTTTTGTTGCCTACACCAAGGATGGGATCTGTATTAGAGAATTGTTCTTCCAGTACATTCTTCCCATTCACTTTGGGGAAAGGCACCAGGTGAGCGGTTACGTCCGGAATACCCAAAATGGTAGGGATCATTTTCTCCAGGGTACGATAGCTGTCCACCTCATTGCTGGTGCGCATATTCATCACCAGACTTTTGATATTATTGAGCGTTTCAGATTGGGTAACATCTTTCACGGTCCATATCACGAAGCCTTCCAGCGAAAACATATTCGTTGGTAATATCTGTTGTAATGACTCTTCCGTAATCTGTTTAGAGCAAAACTGGCCATAGTCCAGTGGTGGCAGTTGCCCATTTACTTTTACATCTACAAACCTTGGGTCTATATTCACTTTTACATAACGCTTTCCTCCATCGGGTGTTTCTACCGTGTGGATGATTTCGTTTTTGTAGGTCATGGGGAAATGATATACTTTCTCCAGGATCAGTTTATAGAGCCAGGTCAACTTATCCTTTTTCACCTGTGCCAGGGAAATACCATCCGGAACGGCGGTGAGCTCTTGTCCATTCTCTGTAAAGAGTTGTTTGAAGAGGTCTGAATAATAGAAGATAGCGAATTTAAAAGGTACGCCGATGCCGTAAATATCTTTCTCGGAATCTGTAGTAACCGGGAAGATAGCTGATATCAGCAGGTCCAGGTATTCTTTATATTTAGTGAGGTCACTATCCGGAGGGATAGGCTTCAGTGTTTCCGGGTTACTTTCAAATTTATCTATGATCAGTTTATAGAAGGAGGAACGAACTTCTTCGGCATTCTTCACCTTTTCCTTTAAATAATTCAGGAAGGGGACGAATGATATGTTGGACTCAATTACCTTATCATCGTTAAATATACCGGGGTGTGCAGTTAATACTTTCATATCTACGTATAATTATATCCAAAGGCCATCAGTTTTATGTGCCAGGTAATAAAATGTCGTGTTACAATTTACAGTAAAATCAGTGCAGGAATAACAGAAGAGGAAGTATACTATTGTAGACGCAAAGGTAGGGGAAATATTGTATGATTAATAGCAGTGGGAATGCAGGTATTGGTTATTGGGATCTATCTCCCTGAAAATCAAATACCTGCATCCCAGTCTATCACTTATTGCAATTCGATCTGGTTTCTCAGCAGATCGTCTATCGTATCGCGTTTACGGATCAGGTGCGGTTTGCCTTCTTTTACCAGTACTTCCGCTGGTTTCAAACGGGAGTTAAAGTTGGAAGACATTTCAAAACCATAGGCGCCGGCGTTATAAAACACCAGGTAGTCACCTTCTCTTACCTCATTTATTTTCCTGTCCCATCCGAAGGTATCTGTTTCACAAATATTACCTACTACGGTATAAATGCGCTCAGTGCCCTTAGGATTGGAAATATTACGGATCAGGTGGAATGCCTCGTAGAACATAGGTCTGATCAGGTGGTTGAAGCCTGAGTTCACGCCTACGAATACGTTAGCGGTAGTTTGTTTGATCACATTCGCTTTTACTACAAAGTAGCCACTCTGGCTTACCAGGAACTTTCCTGGTTCAAACCACAGCTGCAGCGGGCGTACATATGATTTCGCGAAGTTGTTAAACGCTTCGCTCAGTTTTTTACCCAGCAGTTCAATATCGGTTTCCGGATCGCCTTGTTGATAAGCTACTTTAAAGCCGCTGCCCAGGTCAATAGATTCCAGGTCAGGGAAATGCTGTACCATCTCAAACATCACTTCCACACCACGCAGGAATACGTCTACATCCTTGATTTCAGAGCCGGTATGCATGTGCAGGCCGGTTACTTTCAACTTGGTAGAGTTGATGATACGTTCAATATGGCGCATCTGGTGAATAGAAATACCAAATTTACTATCAATATGTCCGGTGGAGATTTTGAAGTTACCACCCGCCATAATATGCGGATTCAGACGGATGCAGATCGGGTAGCTGCCGCCAAACTTATTACCAAACTGCTCCAGGATGGAGAGGTTGTCGATATTGATGATTACCCCCAGGTCTTTGGCTGCAATGATTTCCTGCAGGTCCACACAGTTAGGGGTAAAGATGATATTTTTAGGATCAAATCCGGCTTTCAGGCCCAATTGTACTTCCTGAATGGATACGGTATCCAGTCCGCAACCAATAGAATTGATGTACTTCAGGATGTTGATATTGGTCAATGCCTTACAGGCGTAGAAAAAGCGGGTGTCCGACTTATGAAAGGCCTTTTGCAGCTTTTCATACTGAGTTTTAATCTTTTCTGCATGGTATATATATACCGGGGTACCAAATTCTTCTGCTACTTTCACGAGGAAATCCGCAGTAAGTACATCGCTTTGTTTAGGCATTGATAATCCTTAGTTTAAGATTGAGGTGGCAAAATTACTACGCAAAAGTGAGAAATTGTAGAAAAAAGGGGGAATGTGGTTTGGGAGGGGGAAGTATATTATTTATTATTAATTTATGAGTTTTATAAATTACCGTTTCTAACATTCAAATAACTCACAAGGAGTAACCTCTAATACTTTGGCTAGTTCAATAATCGTAGAGAATCTCACGTCTACTCTGCCCTTTTCCATTTGACCTAAATTGGAAAAATCAATACTGCAATTAGTTGCCATCTGGCGCAAGCTCCAGCCTTTTTGCTCCCGCAACTGGCGTAGCTTATTACCAAACGATATTAATGCGTCTTGTTTATTGATATCCATATTCAAATCGAATATGGACAAAATGAATAGAAAATATGTGTGCGAATAAACACACAGTGTTGTAAAAAGAATTATCTTTGACTCATAATAAAAGAAAAGCAGTCATTATTACTGCTATTGAATTTAGACTTCGTTTAACCATAACCATATAACCATGCAAACAACCAAACCCCACACCAACAGCCATCTCCGCTCACTCTTCGAAGGCTTCGCCTGTAGTGCCATTAAATTCCGTGAAAAAGTTTGTGAAGAATGTGGATGGAGTGAAAGTACGTTCTACAAAAAAATGCGTGCTGTAGGTAGCGCTAAAACGCTCAGCATTGCCGAAATGGAAAAGATTAAAGATCTCGCCTGGGAAGTGCAACAGGACTTAAAAGACAGGCTCTAAAAAAGCAAAATCATATGCTAATGAATAATAAATCAGAAGACAAGCGTCCTCCGTTTTGGGGTTAACATTTATTTTTTTACTCTTCTTCCCCCTCCATAAATCCTTCAATACTTCTCCGATCCTTCTTCGTTGGACGGCCAATCTTGCTCTGACGCTTACCAGTCTGGAATACAGACGGTACAAACGCCGGTGCTAATTTATCCTCATCGGGGGTAGTATCAATATAGTACTTAATAGCCTCGCTATAGGCTACCCTATTGGATATCAGGCCTACCACTTCAATCACCCATTTCCGGGCTTCGCTTCTGATTTCAAATTTATCGCCTACAGACACAGGTTTAGCGGCTTTTACAGAAGAGCCGTTCATTTTTACTTTACCGCCATCGCAGGCATCAGAAGCCTGGCTACGGGTTTTGAACACCCGGATAGACCAGAGATATTTATCTACGCGTACTTTTTCAGTAGTGCTCATAAGAAAGCTTTTAAATGTAGCCTTTAGCTATCAACAGATAGCTAAAGGCTAACAGCTATTTTATTTGCTCATTTCCGCAAAGAACTTGTGGAAATAAGGAATGGTTTCAATGCCTTTATAGTAGTTCGCTAAACCGTATTTCTCGTTGGGAGAGTGCAGGTTATCGCTATCCAGACCAAAGCCCATCAGTACTGTTTTCAGTCCCAGTTCCTTTTCAAACAGTGCTACGATAGGAATGCTACCGCCACCGCGAACAGGAATAGGTGCTTTACCGAAAGTAGCGTTGATGGCGTCGTGAGCGGCTTTAAATGCAACAGAGTCGGTAGGTGTTACATATGGGCTGCCACCATGGTGCTTGGTTACTTTCACTTTCACGCTCTTAGGCGCAATGGCTTCAAAGTGTTTAGTGAACAGGTCGGATATTTCGTGCCAGTCCTGGTTAGGAACGAGGCGCATAGATATTTTAGCGAATGCTTTGGATGGCAGAACGGTTTTAGAACCTTCGCCGGTGTAGCCCCCCCAGATACCGTTTACTTCCAAAGTAGGACGGATACCAGTTCTTTCGATGGTGGAGTAGCCTTTTTCGCCCCAAACATCTGCGATGCCGAGATCTGCTTTATATTCTTCCTCGTCGAATGGAGCAGCGTTTAATGCTTCTCTTTCATCTGCACTCAGTTCCTGTACTTTATCGTAGAAGCCGGGAACGGTGATGTGGTTATTTTCATCGTGCAGGGAGGCGATCATTTTAGCGAGGATGGTAGCCGGGTTAGCCACAGCGCCACCGTATACACCACTGTGCAGGTCGCGGTTAGGGCCGGTTACTTCTACTTCCATGTAAGCCAGACCACGTAAGCCAGTGTCGATTGACGGGTTTTCGAGGCTGATCATAGAGGTGTCTGAAATCAGTACTACGTCTGCTTTCAGGCGTTCTTTATTTTCTTTCAGGAAGATGCCCAGGTTTGCGGAACCAACTTCTTCTTCTCCTTCAATCATAAATTTGATATTGCAGGGAATGGTGTTGGTTTTGTTCATCGTTTCAAATGCCTTTACGTGCATGTAAAACTGGCCTTTATCGTCTGCGCTGCCGCGGGCGTATATGTTACCGTCTTTGATAACTGGCTCAAACGGACCGCTATGCCACAGTTCCAGCGGATCTGCGGGTTGTACATCGTAGTGGCCGTATACGAGTACGGTGGGTAAAGAAGGGTCTATGATTTTTTCTCCGTAAACAATCGGGTGACCTGCTGTCTGACACACTTCAACATTATCGGCGCCAGCTTCCTGCAGGCGTACTTTTACAGCTTCTGCACAGCGTTGTGTATCTCCATTAAAACGGGAGTCTGCACTCACTGATGGAATGCGCAACAGCTCTAATAATTCCTCCAGGAAACGATCTTTATTCTCTGCCTGGTAATCTTTCCAAACTTGCATGTTTCAGGTATGATTAAGTGTACAATGTGGTGCAAGTTAAAGGAAAAACAACATTTAGAAATTGCAGATGGGGGGATTTTGATGAGTGGCTAAGCGCAAAATCCGGCGCATAGCGGATAGTACGCATGGTAAGCACCTGCGATATTACATTGTTCACCCTTAAGATATCAGGAAATCAGCTTCTGTCGTACCAGGAATTCCAGTTTCTGGTTTACATCCAACAGTTTGGCAGTCAGTTCTTTATTTTCCTTGCGAAGCGCATATACCTCATAAGCCTTGTCGATGTTATGCTTTAATTCTTCTTCATTCCAGGGTTTGGAGAAATACTTATATACCTGTCCTTTGTTGATGGCGTCTACTACTGCGTTGATGTCGGCATAGCCGGTGAGTAGCATACGTATAGGTTCGGGGTACTTTTCCAATATTGATTCAAAAAACTCTATCCCGGTAGTTTTGGGCATACGCTGATCCGAGATAATGATGTGAAATTCCTGTTCTGCCAGGAGCTTTTCTGCGTCTTCAGCTGAACCGGCGGTAACTACATTGTACAACCGTCTGAAAGAAGCTTTAAAGGCATTCAGGTTGTGGATTTCATCATCAATATAGAGTATATGGATGTGTTGTGCACTCATTTAGCAGACTTAGTTCCAAATTATTGATAATAAATGAGTTAGAAACAATGTGACTATCAATGTCGATGTTGTTATCCATTCTGCCCCATTCACCTTAAAATCATATAGTAAAACGTTCAACGTTTTCTTCACTGCAAAGGTACATATAAACATACTGTTTTATGACGAATATTTCAAGGATGAATGAACTTTTTTGAAAAATAGCCGTTTCCTTATCCAATAGCGATTTAGTGGGGGAGTTTCCATATTTTCGTGTAGTTATCAAAAGCGTGCGTTTACCGCTTTTTTTATAGCATTCACCGGTAAAAACATTACGTATACCGGCAAGCCTCAAAACAGGAATACGTTTTGCATCATTGCCGGCACCTAAAACTTAAATTTAATTCAGATGAAAACAGGAATTATTGTAATTGTAGTAGTCGCTTTGTTAGCCATGTTGGGTTGTGGTAAGTACAACGGCCTTGTGACTAAAGATGAAGCCGTGAAGAATAAATGGGGTGTGGTACAGAGTAGCTATCAACGCCGCGCTGACCTGATTCCTAACCTGGTGGCTACCGTAAAAGGTGCTGCTAATTTCGAAACTGAAACACTGGAAAAAGTAATCCAGGCTCGCGCCAGCGCTACCCAGATTAAAGTAGACGTAAATGACCTGAGCCCTGAAAAAATTCAACAATACCAGGCTGCACAAGGTCAACTGAGCCAGGCATTGGGCCGTTTACTCGCTGTGTCTGAAAATTATCCCGACCTGAAAGCAAATGCTAACTTCCAGAACCTGCAAGCGCAGCTGGAAGGTACCGAGAACCGCATCAACGTTGCCAGAAACGACTTCAACGAAGCAGTAAATGGTTATAACAGTGCCGTACGTACGTTCCCGAACAACATTGTAGCCGGTATTACTGGTTTCAAAGCTAAAGGTTACTTCGAAGCAACTGCTGGCGCTGAAAATGCACCACAGGTAAAATTCTAATATAACCACTTTCGTATTTCCGGTTTTTTGTTGCGGGAGATAGAAACGCAGAGAGAGCTACTTTCTCTGCAAATTTATCCCGGCGCCAGAGAACCGGAATTTTTAAAAATATTATAGGCATGCGCATTTTCCCCTTTAAAAGAAAAGAGATTTTTTCGGAAACGGAGAAGAACAGACTAGTGCAGGCTATCCGGGTAGCAGAACGATTAACATCCGGAGAAATCAGGTTATTTGTTGAAAGTCGTTGCGCTTATGTAAATCCCATGGACAGAGCCAAGGAAGCCTTTGTTTCCCTGGAAATGGGCAAAACGAAACTACGCAATGGCGTGTTGGTATATGTGGCCATCAAAGACCGTCAGTTCGCCATTCTCGGCGATCAGGGTATTCATGAGAAAGTAGGTGACGACTTCTGGGTGAAAGAAGCAGGAATGCTGATTGACCACTTCCAGGATAATCGCATCATAGAAGGAATAGAAGCTTGCATTGAAGAAATAGGCACTTCTCTCCGCACATTCTTCCCCCATGAAGCCGGCAGCGACGTAAATGAGCTACCGGATGATATCGTGTTCGGTAAATAGCGGCCACTCTTTTTAAACGATTTTACCTTAGAAACAATGAGGATATTACGCTGGATTTTACCTGGATTGTTAATGATGGCGGGTCTGCTGGCGAAAGCCCAGAACATTCCGCCCCGGCCTAATCCTCCAACTTTAGTAAATGATTTTGCCGGCGTATTGTTGAAGAACGAAGACGATGCCCTGGAGCATAAAGTGGTGGCTTATTTCGATAGCACTTCCACCCAAATTGCCATCGTTACGCTGAAATCTATCGGCGACTACGATATCAGCGAGGTGTCGTTAAAAATATTACGTGACTGGGGAATTGGTACCAAAGGCAAGAACAATGGAATACTTATTCTTGTTTCAGTTGAAGACAGGAAGATACGAATAGAAACGGGCTATGGCATGGAAGGTGCCGTGCCGGATGCCATTGCCAATGATATCATCAACAATATTATTAAGCCCAACTTCCGGGAGGGCCGTTATTATGAAGGTCTCGACGGCGCCGTGGATGCCATCACAAAAGCAGCAGCCGGCGAATACCAGGCAGACCCAAGAAAAAGTAAGCCAGGTATAAGTCCGGGAGGAATTTTCATCATCATCATGATCATAGTGATTGTGGCTTCGCTGATTAGTCGCGGTGGCGGCGGTGGTGGCGGCGGTGGTGGTACCACTTACAACAGACGTGGCGGTTGGATATGGCCGGTATTAGGCGGTATGAGCGGCTTCGGCAGCGGCAGCAGTGGCGGCGGTTGGTCCGGAGGCGGTGGAGGAGGCGGCTTCGGCGGCTTCGGTGGAGGTTCCGGCGGTGGCGGCGGCGCCAGTGGTAGCTGGTAATAGTTGAAAACTATTTTATGTCATACGTACATGTGTTAAACGGAGATGCAACCCTTACCTTGTTCCGGCAAAGTGAGGTGCCGGGAGAAGTGGTGATATGCAGAGAAATGATGTGCGAAGGAAAGGTAAAGTATACCAAAGACCTGACTGAATTCTTCGCCAGCCGCGCCAAACACCTGGAATATCATTACGGAATCGACAAACAAACCTATTATACTAATGTTGTACAGGAGCTGGAGAAGTTAGATCTCTCCGGCTCCTCTGCTGATGAAATCATCCTCTGGTTTGAATATGACCTGTTTTGTCAGATAAATATGCTGTTTATCCTGCATTACATCGCCAGTCAACTCCCATCTCATCCTCCTATTAGTATTGCCAATCTGCCCCATCACGCATTACCACAGGAACTCCCTAAAGTATTTGAACAACGCATACGCCTGCAGCCCGCCGATCTCACTTGGGCAGCCGACGTATGGGATGCCTGGTGCCTTCGTACGCCGCAGGTGCTGGAAACTATCAGTAAACTATCTCCCGGAAATCTTACTTTCCTGCCAGCAGCCATTATAGCCCATCTGCAACGATTCCCCGATGTAAATACCGGACTGAGTACGATTGAACAGTATTTTCTGCTACGACTGGCATTAGGCAGCTATCGCTGGTACGATCTCTATATGCTGTTTTGGGATGAGCTGGAAATATATGGCTTCGGTAACTTTCAGCTGGATATTCTCATACACCGGATGGTGCGCGCCGGCGTGATAGAGGAGGAAGACCAGATGTTGAAGATTACCAGTTTAGGAAAGGAGATATTGGAAGAAGAAGAAAATTACCTGGACTATGTCTCCCAGGCACATCGTTGGTTGGGTGGTGTGCGACTGGAAGGCACACCCTGGCGTTGGGACCCTGCTATTAAGGCATTGGTAGAAGTAATATAAAAGAGATGAGCAAAAACAGATGTATTATTCGCATCCATTTTTGCTCATCTCTTTAAAATATCCCCGGGAAAATCATCTCCCTAAAACAAACTATTCTTTAATAGACTTCTTGATTTCTTCAGATGCTTTACGCATGTAATCAGCCTGTTTCAATAGTTCATCCCGGTTAGTACCAGTAACAGCGGTTGCTTCCTGAGATTTGCTTTTGCTGATTTCCTGCATCCAGTTGCTGATATAAGTGCTTACCTGTGAGTTGTTAAATTGCGCAGTCATGGCTTTCACCTGATCCACGCCTTTGGTCACTGCAGGGGTGCTGTTTATTTTAGAAAGGAAGCCCAGGTAATCAAATGCTGCGTTCAGCTTGTCCTGGCCGCTGGTTTCATCAAACTTGGTGGCTACAAAATTCACATCGGCAGCATTACCTTTACGCGCATACACACCAGCAATAGCATTCACCAGTTTGCCTTTGGTATCACCTTCCAGTTGCTTCGCAATCGCATAAGCCTTATCCAGATCCAGTGCAGCCAGGCCTTCCAGACCAGCTGCTTCTACAGCATAGGATTTATCTTTGGTGGCAGCTTCAAATAAGGAAGCATACTGTGCATCTTTCAGCTCACCCAGCTGTTGTATAGCGGCGGCACGTACCAGCGAGCTTGGATCTCCTTTGGCCAGTTCCTGTAAAATAGGCAGGGCAACGGCTTTCACCGCACTGTTAGCCATGCTCAGCTTACCAATAGTATATACTCTTAAGCCATGGTATTTATCTTTCAGCGCCAGTTGCAGCAGTTTCACCGCTTCAGGATTGGTAGCCTGTGCATCTGCAGCTTCGTCAATGGCTATACGACGATCCATGTAGTTAGGTGCGTGTGCATATTGATAGGCATAAGTGCTGAAGGCACGGTGGTCATCTACTTTAGCTAATACTACTTTATCTGCATCTACATTCACGAGATCCGGGCGGGTAGTGTAGCCGTAGGTGAAGGAATCCACCCTGTTTTCCATGAAAATGTTATGTCTGATAACTTTTCCACCTTCATAAATATCAATGGCCATCGGGATTTGCCATACTTTAGCTTCTTTCTGTATCTGTTGTAAGACAACGGTAACGGTTTTGGCGTTTTCGTTATACTTATAGCTGATATCCAGCTGAGGGAAGCCTTTGCCGAAATACCATTCGTTAAAGAACCAGTTCATATCACGACCAGTTACTTCTTCAAATGCCAGGCGCAGCTGATGCGCTTCGGTAGCCTTGAAAGCGTTGGTTTTCAGGTAGACATTCAGCGATTTGAAGAAGGCAGAATCGCCTACGGCATTGCGCAACATGTTCAATATGCGGCCACCTTTCTGATAAGTGATCTGATCAAACATATCTTCTCTGTCGCGATAGTGGAAACGCACCAGGTCTTTATCTCCGGAGTATTGCACCATCGACATGTACGATTGCATAGCTTCGTAATTGTGCTCGTCTGCCGCGTCTTTACCGTATTTATGCTCTAACCAGAGGTATTCGCTGTAATCAGCGAAAGATTCATTCACGGTGAGGTTGCTCCAGGACTCAGCAGTAGCCAGGTCGCCAAACCAGTGGTGGAACAATTCGTGGGCAATTACGCTTTCGTTGTAATTGTTGTTATCCAGCAGTTCACGATCTGTTTTCTGCATGAATTCACCGTGCAGGGTGGCGGTGGTGTTTTCCATGGCGCCGGATACGTAGTCACGGCCGGTAATCTGTGAATATTTTACCCATGGATAGTCGTAACCCAGTATTTTAGAGTAGAAGGTGAGCATTTCCGGGGTATTGCCGAAAATGTTCTTTGCATATTTCTCGTAGGCTTTTTCTACATAGTAGTTTACCTCTTTACCACGCCAGGTGTCTTTTACAATGGCATAGTCGCCTACGGCCATCATGAAAAGGTAAGGAGAGTGGGGGAGATCCATCTTCCAGGTATCGGTACGGGTGCCATCAGCATTGCTTTTCTGGCTTACCAGCTTACCATTGGAGAGGGTTACATATTTCTTTTCCACCGTCATGCTAATTTCTTCTGTGCATTTCTGGTTGGTTTTATCGATAGTAGGAAACCAGCAGGAAGAACCTTCTGTTTCGCCCTGTGTCCATATCTGGATAGGTTTATTAGGATCTTTACCGTCGGGGTTAATGAAATATAAGCCCTTGGCATCGGAGATAGCCGCACTGCCTTTTACTTTCAGCTCATCGGGTTTAGCCGTATAGCTGATATAAATGATGTAAGATTCGGTAGACTTGTATTGTTTATCGAGCGCAATATGTAATTGAAGGCTGTCGTAGCTGTATTTCAGCGGGGTATTTTTGCCGGCTTTTACAATAGCTACTTCTTTAATGTCCATCCCTTTGGCATCGAGTGTGAGGGAGTCAGTAGCGTAGAAGTGTGGTTTCAGGGTAATCCAGGCCTTACCATAGAGATAACGCTTGGCATAGTCAAAACGTACGTCCAGTTTGGTGTGCACCAAATCATTTACTTTAGTGGCAGCTGCACGGTAAATTTTTAACGCGGGGTCTTCCTGGGCAGCTTTGTCGGATTGGGCCATCAGGGAATTACTCATTCCCAGACCAGCAATTCCTCCGATGAGCATCCCCATCAGGGATTGCTTCAGATGTAGATTCATGTATAATGCGGTTTTAAACAAATGTATCGGCTTGCGATATTAAAAAGAGCCAAATTTAAACAAATGGGCCAAATATGAGGTAAGTGGTTAAAAATGCTATTTTTGTTACCGTTACAGGCTTGTAAAACAGTATTATGATCAAAGCAATAGTGAATGGCAAATCTACATTTGCCGTGAATCAAGACACAAAGCTTACCTGCGATAACCAGGAGGTAGATTGGTCCGCAGCAACACTGCCTTCCGGCGATTACAGTATCATAATGGATGGGCATAGCTATCAGGCACAGGTGTTACGGATCGACCGGGACACCAAAACAGTGGTACTACAGGTAAATCAACAGCAATTTGAAGTAGCCATAGAAGAACCAATCGACCAGTTATTGTCGTCTATGGGTATTAAAGACGCCATGGCCCGCAAGGTGAACGATATCAAAGCACCTATGCCGGGACTGGTACTGAAAGTGTTGGTAACCCCCGGACAAGCCATCCATAAAGGCGATCCGGTGTTGATCCTGGAGGCCATGAAGATGGAGAATGTATTTAAAGCCACTTCAGACGCGATTGTAAAAGAAATTAAAGTGGCAGAGCGCACCGCCGTGGAGAAAGGCGAGGTGTTAATCGTGCTGGAATAATATTTGCACAGGAACAGTTTTTTATACCAATCTATAGTATGCATCTCAAATACAGGACAGTAATATTCGTTTGGGCATGCTTGTTATTATGCGGCCGTCTTTGGGCGCAGGAACAGCGTCATTACGTATATATTCAGAGCGAGAAAGGGCAACCATTTTATGTAAAACACGATGGTAAAGTACTGAGTTCTACGGAGCGGGGATATATCATCCTGCCCCAGTTGGACAACGGTACCATACCCATTACGGTTGGTTTTCCGAAGAATGAAGCCAACGAAGCGCAGTTTTATCTGAAGGTGGCAAAGAATGACCAGGGCTTTTTATTAAAGCAGTCCGGTGAAAATGGTTATGCGCTCTATAACCTCCAAACCTTCCGTGAGCTTAAGTCTGAGGCAGGTGCACCTGCAACCGCTGCCACTGAAACACTGGTGCCGGCAGATACGCTGGTTCCCGTGCTGGACACAGCTAAGAAGGAAATGATGAGCAATCTGCAGAAAGACCTGGAAACAACTTTCGCTGATAAGGCCGTTGTAACCGGGCCTAACAAACCATCTACTCCCGCAAAATCCTCCAATCCGTTTTCTTCCGCATTAGATAAAGTAGTAGTGACGGGAGATGACCGGAATGAGCCAGTACCGGAAGCCAAGCCAGTAGTAGCACCCGCAGAACAGCCAGTAGTGGCCGATGCAGAAGTGAAGAAGCCCAAAGGTAAAAAGCATAAAGACGATAGGGAACCACTTACGGATGAAGAAAAGGCCATCCTCAGCGATGTACTGGCAGAAGAAGGAAAAACTGCCGCCAGCGAGGCTGCTACGGAAGATGTAGCCAAAGCTGCCCCTGCAGAAGAACCTGTAAAGAAACACAAGAAACATAAAGCGAGAGAGGGAGATCCTGACTTCATCGAATTCCAGGACGATAAATCCCAGCCAGTCGCCGCGGGTGCTGCAGTAGCAGCAACAGCTGCCCCTGTGGTGGTGGAAGTACCGGTAACTACGCCGGAAGAAGCGCCTGTTCATAAGAAGAAGAAACGCAGTAAGCTGTTCGATGATACGGAGAATCCACCCAACA
Organism: Chitinophaga sp. 05T412; assembly: GCF_056396465.1. Lineage (NCBI taxonomy): Bacteria > Pseudomonadati > Bacteroidota > Chitinophagia > Chitinophagales > Chitinophagaceae > Chitinophaga > Chitinophaga sp. 05T412. The sequence goes on along the minus strand of NZ_JBFTLN010000019.1, from coordinate 1,931 downwards.
TCATCACAGATTCCAGTGGTTATGGCGTGGCTGCTACCCGTCCGGTAACAGACGAAGAGCCGGTAAAGAGTAAAAAGAAGAAAAAGCACAGTGATGCAGAAGTAGCCGTGGATGCTGCAGGAGCGCCGGTAGGAGCAGCAGTAGGTGCGGAAGTAACACCTGATGCGCCGGTAACCAGGAAGAAAGGCGATACCCGTTTAGTTAATTCAGATTGCGCTAATATCATGGATGACGCCACTTTCCGTAAAGTGTTACGCAAATTTGTGGCCGCCAGAACGGATAACAGCATGATAGACGTATTTCAGAAGCAAACGCGTAACTATTGCCTGGAAACAGCCCAGATAAAAACGCTGGTGCAGTTGCTCACAGCAGATGATACCCGCTATCGCTTACTGGATGCCGCTTATTCCAAAACATACGATACAGAAAAATATGGCTCTCTGGAAACCCTGCTAATCGATGATTATTACAGGGGCCGGTTCAAGGCTATGCTGCATAAGTAATATTTATCACCTTATTAATTACGGAGTTATAGGCAGATGTACCACTCGGGCAGCTGTTTATAACTCCGTAATTCATTATCGGTAATTCGTAATTCTTTAATTTCGCCCCCATTATGAACAGGTACTTTATAGAAGTGGGATATAACGGAGCGCAGTATAGCGGGTTCCAGATACAGGATAACTCGCATACGGTGCAGGCAGAAATAGACCGTGCATTGAGTTTGTTACTGAGAGATACCATTGTTAGCACAGGTTCCAGCAGAACAGATGCTGGCGTTAATGCCCGGCAGAATTTCCTCCATTTTGATACCGCATTGCCATTGCACCCGCAGTTTATGTATAAGATAAATGCTATACTGCCGGATGATCTGGTGTTGAGAGGCATTTACCAGGTACCGGAAGATGCTAACAGCCGTTTCGCCGCACTCAGTCGCTCTTATGAGTATACCTTATATACCCGTAAAGATCCCTTTATGCGGGATCGGGGATACTTCTACCCTTATAAGATAGATATAGGGATGTTACAGGAAGCGGCAGCAGTGATTAAAGAGTATAGCGACTTCACTACATTTTCAAAACGCAATACCCAGGTGAAGACATATATATGTAAGATCACCGAATCTATATGGAGGGAAGATGGGGAGCGTATAGTCTATAACGTTACGGGTAATCGTTTCCTGCGGGGAATGGTGCGCGGCCTGGTGGGTACCATGCTGAGAGTGGGGCGTGGTAAGCTTTCCATGGATCAGTTCAGAGCAGCTATTGAGAGTAAGGATTGTACAAATGCCGACTTCGCCGTACCGCCACAGGGATTGTTTTTGATGAAAGTAAACTACCCGGAAGGACTTTTACAGCCAATTAGCTTCGATCGTCTATAAAAATTTTGCTTCTGTAACCCTTTGTCACAAAGGGTTACAGAGAAAGTTGTAAAATAGTTGTGCGAAAAAGTTGGAAGTGTTAAAAATCCGCCTACCTTTGCGCTCCGCTTTGATAGAAAGCACGCATACAAAAGCTCTTTTCGACACGATATTTCTACACACTTTTTGGGAAGGCTGCATAGCCGCTAACCACTGGTAGCAGTGACGCTGCGGTCAGCGAAAACAAAAAAAGAAATTTGAAAAAATCTTTAAAAAGATTTGGTAGAAATGAAAAGTTTATTACCTTTGCAACCCCAACAACAACGGGGCAACAAATGGAAAGCGAAAGTTGCGAAATTGAAATAAGATGTTTGACTGAAGAGTCACAGAGATCGGATCTCATACATCATCTACCGGTTAGTAATAACCGATAAGTTCTTTGAAAGATTGGAAACAACAGCACGATTTGAAATAGTGATATTTTGAATCAAACAGGTAATGTACAGCTATACATAATTAAAATGATCCGATTGATTTCGAGAGAAATTAGTCAGTATCAAAACTTCTTTAC